>JAFUNS010000023.1 GCA_017472925.1 Bacteroides sp.
ATGTTCCAACAGTTCACGGGTTGAGATAGGAAAAAGACGATATTCGTATTTGCGCCCCGTCAACGGTTCATTTAACCGATTCTGCAACTCAAAAGACGAAGAACCCGTCACCAATAATTGTACTTCCGGGAAATTATCCGTTATCCTTTTTAGTGTCATACCTATCTCTGAGACCCGTTGGGCTTCATCAATCACAACTAGGCGATGTTTCCCTATCATCAGTTTCAGTTCCACCAGATTCATTCCAACCAACAGTTCTCGGACCTCCGGCTCATCACAATTCAACATCAGCACGGGTTCCTCCAATTTCTCTGTTATTTGACGAAACAATGTACTCTTGCCTACCTGACGTGCTCCAATCACAATAACAGCTTTTCCTTTGAACAGATTTCCCTCTATCCGTTGTTGCAATGTTCTTGTTATCATACTTTCTTCCTGTTTTTATTTTCCACAAAAATAAGGTAAAAAATTGTCTAATCCAAAAAATCATATATAATTTCGGATTATAATCCAAAAAGTTTATGTAATTTTTGGGATTAGAGGACTTCTATACTTTTATCAAAATTGGTCAGCCATCGGCAAGACAGCTTTCTTGGGGCGAATGCTGCAAAAGTGGGAAATCCCTCATAAGAGAGGGCGCCAGGGAAGCTATTATTACTTGAAAAAACGATGATCCAGTTTCCTTGTGTGTAGGTAAAGTGTGTAGATAGGTTACTTACACACCTTGCCTACACGCCCTATCTTGCTGATACTCAGTGGTGAGTGTAAGATGCAAGTAAAATCGAGAAAAACTATTTGTAAAGTGCGATTGGTTTTGTGCATAGGGTATAACAATGAAGAACTCAGAAATAGGAACGGTTGCTATCTCGTACCCATTTTTTAAGCCATCCGAATAACCGTTTAACTTTAATATGATTGCAAATCCTGATGTTTTTTTTGTTCAAAAAGTTTGTAGGCTTAATAAAAAGATGTAATTTTGCTCCCGTTTTTGTGTAAATGGTGAAAAATAGAAAGCAAATATTCGTGTCGTTGTGTCTGCTGGGGTTGTTTATATCCTTTCAGGCAGGTATAACATTGTTTGCGCACACCCACTATGTGAACGGGGTGATGCTTGTCCATTCTCACCCTTCATCAGACAATCATACTCATACCGAAGGACAGATTCTCACGCTTGCTCAGGTATCCCATTTTACGGGTACAGAACCTTTGCTTACGGAAAGTGTAGAAATAATCCTCCCGGTCCTCTATACATTGGAATGCAAGAGAACAATGGCGCTCTGCCCGTCTTTTCATATTCAATGTATTCATCTTCGTGCTCCTCCTTTCTTTTGCTGATTCTTGTAACCTCCTATAGAGGTTGGGAGCATGCATCGGGTGTATGCTCAAGACAGTTGTGATTGCATTATCAGGGAACTATCATATAGTTTCTGAATATGATTATTATATAAAGAAAAAGGATTAATGAAAACATATATTTTGTGGTTGGCACTCATGGTGATGGGTGCGACATGGGGCGTATATGCCGTAGAAGTAGAACCGATGAAACATGGAAACATGATTAGGGGGCATGTCATAGAGAAGGATTCTGAAGAACATTTGCCATATGCTTCCATACTGATTGTGGAAACGGGCGAGGGGACTATCTCTGATGATACCGGTCATTTTGTATTCAAGAAGATACCCGAAGGTAACTATACATTAAGGGTACAGTTGTTGGGATACGCCACCCAGGAGAAGAAAGTGACGGTTAGCAAAGACTATGCCACGGATGTACATATCGAAATGACCGAAGTGGGTATTCTGGTGGACGAAGTGGTGGTCTCGGCCAACCGTAACGAAGTGAGCCGTAAGACAGCACCGGTTGTGGTGAATGTGATGAGTGCCAAGCTATTTGAATCTGTGAACTCAACCGATTTGGCCAAGGCCTTGAATTACCAGTCGGGATTACGGGTAGAAAACAGTTGTCAGAATTGCGCTTTTCCGCAAGTACGCATCAATGGACTTGAAGGCCCGTACTCACAGATTCTGATTAATAGCCGTCCGATAGTCAGTGCACTTTCGGGTGTGTATGGATTGGAACAGATTCCCACAAATATGATTGAACGCATAGAAGTGGTGCGTGGAGGCGGTTCGGCCTTGTTTGGTGCCAATGCGGTGGGAGGTACCATCAATATCATCACCAAAGACCCGATAAACAATTCGTTCCAGGTTTCGTCCACGATGTCTAATGTGGGAGGCGATACGTGGGAACAGTATATGGGTGCCAATGCTTCCTTGGTGTCGAAGGACAATGTGTATGGCATTGCACTTTACCAATCCTACCGTAACCGTAACCCGTATGATGTGGATGGAGACGGATTCTCGGAAATCGGGAAACTGAATATGAATACTTTCGGGTTGCGTGCCTATTATCGTCCCACCCAATTCAGCCGTTTGGGCTTGGAATACCATACTACTAATGAATTCCGGCGTGGAGGAAACAAGTTCGACAAGGAACCGTTCGAAGCGGATATTACCGAACAGACCAAACATGTAATCAATAGTGGAGGACTAACCTACGACTTGTTCTGGAAGGAATACAAACATAAACTTTCGTTTTACGCCTCGGCACAACATGTAGACCGTAACAGCTACTATGGTGCCCAGCAGGATCCGAATGCGTATGGTAAGACCAAAGACCTGACTTTTGTGGGGGGAGGTATGTATACAGGCAATTTTGAGAAGGTGCTATTTTCTCCGGCTGTCTTTACCATGGGTTTGGAATACCAGCATAACAATATGCACGATGTGATGGCCGGCTATAATCGTGACCTCAAACAAGAAGTACGCATTGCCAGTGCTTTTGTACAGAATGAATGGAAAATGAAGCGTTTTACTTTATTGGCCGGTTTCCGCTTGGATGAGCATAATCTGATAGACCATCCCATCTTTAGTCCACGCGTAAACTTGCTTTACAAACCGAGTGATGCTTTCCAAGGACGCCTCACTTGGTCAACCGGATTCCGTGCACCGCAGGCATACGATGAGGACCTCCATATTACGGCAGTAGGTGGTGAAGGGGTTCTCATTCACTTGGCAGAAGGCTTGAAACCGGAGAAGTCAAACAGTTTCAGCGGGTCTGTAGATTGGAGTGCCACGATGGGTCATTTCCAAACCAACTTGTTGGTGGAAGCTTTCTATACTTCATTGGATGATGTATTCTATTTACAGAATATGGGTGTTGATGAACAAGGTAATGCGCTACAGGAACGTAGGAACGGTAGTGGAGCGGAAGTGTATGGAGTGAATGTAGATGGTAAGATTGCACATGGAAATGACGTCTCTTTGCAAATGGGTTTTACGGTACAGCGTAGCCGATACAAGGAATTGACTTATTGGAGTGAAGATGAGACGGTGGCAGGGACAAGGAACATGCCTCGTACCCCCGGATGTTACGGTTACTTTACCCTTACCGCACGTCCTTTCAAGCGTCTTGATTTTTCATTGTCGGGAGTATATACAGGACGTATGCATGTGCCCCATTTTGCACCGACCGACGAGATTCCGTCTGATTATGCCTATACTTATATCACCAAAGATGAGTTGGTGTATACACCGGATTTCTTCGATTTCAATGTGAAACTGAACTATAATCTTGTGTTGAACGAACACTTGAAACTACAATTGAATGGTGGGGTACAGAACATATTCAATGCCTTTCAGAAAGATTTGGATAAAGGAACTTACCGGGATTCAGGCTACTTCTATGGCCCTACCCAACCAAGGACCTTCTTTATAGGCATCAAGTTGTTTAACTAAAATGAATGGGTGCTTGATACTAAGCACATTTATTCTCTTTTCATTAAGCGTAATACAGATTTTGTACGTATGTATATATAAATTCAGGAAATAAACGTTATTTCCTGAATTTATTGTATCTTTATCCCCATAATTATAATGGTATCATGAAAAACATATTTTTGACATTCGGCATGTGGATGACTGTATCTATAGCATCCGCTCAGACTTTTACATCTTATACTACCACCGAAAGTGAAACGTGGAAAACTGGAAAGGTTTCTTTAAAATCCTCACCGGTCGGTAAAACCGTTTTAGAAATGAATGGGGATGAACAAGGGGTAACCTTCCGTGCATGGGGTACTACGTTCAATGAATTGGATTGGGATGCTTTCAATCTGTTGACACGCGATGAACAAGATGAAATTATGCACAATCTGTTTGCACCTGATGGTGATTTGCATTTTACACACGGACGGGTTTCGATGAATGCCAATGATTATGCACGGTCGTGGTATAGCTGTAGCGAAGTAAGCGGTGATTTTGAACTACGCTATTTTAATATTGAACGCGACAAACGGAATATCATCCCTTTGGCACGGGCAGCACAGAAGTATTGTCCGGAACTCCAGCTATTCATGAGTCCATGGTCTCCACCTGCATGGATGAAGATAAATCAGGATTATCCGGTACTCTCCAGAAATACGAATCAGCAGGACCCCCGTAAAGATTATGTACTCTTTATGGATGATGGAAAGGCGGTTGATCCGGATGAAATGAAACTATTGGGCGAACGCAATGGGGTATTTCCTCGACGTTTGGCCATGCAGGACTATTTTATTCAAGACCCGCGATATTTACAATGTTATGCCGACATGTTCTGTAAGTTCATCGACTTGTATGCCGAACAAGGACTCCCTATCACTAAAGTGATGTATCAGAATGAAGCCTATTCTTATACACCATACCCTGGATGTGCGTGGACGGCCGAAGGTACGTTGAGGTTCAATAACGAGTATTTGGCTCCTACGTTGGCTGAGAAGCATCCGGAAGTAGAATTATGGATAGGTACGTTCAATACCAATCGTTTGGATTATGTACAGAAGATTTTGGATGATCCAACCCTTCAGAAGAATGTAAAGGGAGTTGGTACCCAATGGGAATGTCGTTATAATTTGCCTGAAATGCGCAAACGTTATCCGAATCTTCGTTTCATGCAATCGGAAAGCGAATGTGGAAATGGAAATATGGATTGGAAAGCCGGTGAACATACATTCATGCTCCTATCTGATAATTTAGGTAATGGGTGTGACGAATATTATAACTGGAATTTTATTCTTACTGACAATGGAGCATCGTCTTGGGGATGGACACAAAATGCATTGATACAAGTGGACAGTAAAACCCGCCGGATGCGCTATACTGCTGAATATTTTGCTTACAAACATTTCTGCCATTTCGTCGCTAATGGAACTAAAATGATAGGATATGGTGGCCGAGACAATGAGGAAGCACCTGTAGTAGTGTTCAAACGAAACGGTGAATACATCGTTACGGCCGGGAACTTTACCGATGAAGTAAAAACAATCAATGTGAAGATTGGTGGAAAATATTTGAATATGCAATTACCAGCACATTCGTTTAATACGTTTGTTGAAAAATAAAAAAACGTTTTATGAAAAGAGTCTTGTTGTTATTAGGATGTATGTGTCTTTGTGTGTTGGCTGCATCACCGCAAGGACAGAACAAATTGGAAGTGTATCCGGCACCGTCGGGAGTGGAAATGAAGAACGACTTTACGGTGAAAGTACGTATACCAGGGGGTGAATGGAAACCGGTGGATATTTACATGGTGAAGGTGGATGAAGTGCGCGACACCAAGCATTGCGTGGAAAAGGCTTCGTTGGCCTACTTTGATTTTGAAGGAGAAGTGGAAGTGGGGAGATTTGATAAAGAATTGCACTCATCAAGGATATGCAGACCATAGCATGTGGGCTCGTGGACAGGCTTGGGCTATCTATGGCTATACAGTTGTCTATCGGGAAACACAGGATGTGAAATATTTGGATTTCGTTCAGAAAGTAACGGATGTCTATTTGGCCAACTTGCCGGAAGACTATATACCTTATTGGGATTTTAATGATCCTGCTATTCCGAATGCTCCTCGTGATGCTTCTATAATATATGCAGATTACTATTATATTGAAGCGTTGAAGCGGTTGAGGGAAATGCAGTGATGTTCTGTTTGAATCAAAAAAAATAGTGGGTGTGTTAAAGGCACATCCACTATTTTTTTGTGTAGTATCTTGTCCTTGAAAGGAGTTTTGGATTAAGTTTACTTTAAATTGAATGAGCTGCTTCCAATCATGGTGCCATCGGCAAAGATGTATACATTGTAAGTACCGGCAGCCAAGTATTCTTCTACGTCCCAATAAACGGTAACGGTTTGTTCTTCGCCAGTGTATTCTATGTATTTCTTGATGGAGTATTGCAACTCACGATTTTCGTATTTGAAGGTATCTGATGCGCTCTTGCTCAGTACTTCGTTACCCGGTTGGGTGATACGAACATAGAGGGTACGTTCACCGGTTTGGGCAGTGATGTTCTTTACGATGGTAAACGATACGGCCAGTTTCTTGACATTCTTCACCTTGTTGGTTTCTTTCCCTCGTTTGTTCTTAGGTTGTACATTGATGTTGGTTACGTCAAGCTGTGCTGCCAATGCCACTTTCTCGTTCAAGTTCTTCTTTTCTTCGGCCAATGTGTTGATTTGGCGGGTGGCTTCGTTGTATCTCTTTTTCACTTCCTTGTTTTCGGTAGTGAGCGCTTCGTTCAGACGGTTCAAAGAGTCGATTTGCACCACGTAGCTACGCAATACAGCCCGAACGGTTTTCAACTCCTTTTTCAGACGGGTAATTTCGGCAGCGTTGCTTGCCTTTACCTGGCGTAATTCTTCAAGCAATCGTTGTGTCTTTAATTTTTCACTTTCCAACTTTTCACGCAATGAATCGTTGCTGATTTGAACCTGAAGTTCATCGTATTGGGTGGCGAAGGTAGTATATTCATTTTCCATCTCTTCCTTCTCAATAGCGAACAATTCGCTCATCTCCTTGTTTTCTTGTACCTGACGGAAGGCAAAGAACGAAACTCCGCCGATAATGATAATCAGCAGAATGATGATAATGACCAGATTTTTGCTCTTACTCATAGTGTTACGTTAATTTCTCGCAAAAGTACAATAAATAATGTATATAGCCGAAAATTATTATGGAAATTTTTCTTTAATTCGGAATTACATTGTAACTTTGCACCGCATTTAAAAGATATTATTCAACTTTAAACAAATATTGAGATTATGTCAAAAGTAACCGTAGTTGGCGCAGGTAATGTAGGCGCTACATGTGCAAATGTTCTTGCCTTTAATGAAGTGGCAGACCAAGTGGTAATGCTCGACGTTAAGGAAGGTGTTTCAGAAGGTAAAGCAATGGATATGATGCAGACTGCTCAGTTGTTGGGATTTGACTCTACCATTGTAGGTTGCACCAATGATTATGAAAAGACTGCTAATTCGGATGTTGTAGTGATTACATCAGGTATTCCTCGTAAGCCGGGTATGACTCGCGAAGAATTGATCGGAGTAAATGCAGGTATCGTGAAGTCTGTAGCTCAGAACATTTTGAAGTATTCTCCTAATGCTATTTTGGTGGTTATCTCTAACCCGATGGATACTATGACTTATTTGGCATTGAAGTCATTGGGCTTGCCTAAGAACAGAATCATCGGTATGGGTGGTGCTTTGGACAGCTCTCGTTTCAAATATTTCTTGTCACAAGCTTTGGGTTGCAATGCCAACGAAGTAGAAGGTATGGTTATCGGTGGTCACGGTGATACTACTATGATTCCTTTGACTCGCTTCGCTACTTATAAGGGTATGCCGGTTTCTAACTTCCTCTCTGCTGAAAAATTGGAAGAAATCGCTGCTTCTACTATGGTAGGTGGTGCTACATTGACTAAGTTGCTCGGTACTTCAGCTTGGTATGCTCCGGGTGCAGCTGGTGCATTTGTTGTTGAAGCCATCATGCACGACCAGAAGAAGATGGTTCCTTGCTCAGTAATGTTGGAAGGCGAATATGGTGAATCAGACATTTGCTGTGGTGTTCCAGTAATCTTGGGTAAGAACGGTATTGAAAAGATCGTAGAACTTCCTTTGAACGAAGATGAAAAGGCTAAGTTTGCTGCAAGTGCTGCTGCTGTTCGCAAGACAAATGCTGCATTGACAGAAGTTGGTGCTCTTTAAAATATAGCATATACAATAAAAACAAGTGGGTGTGTCTGTTGATGCACCCACTTGTTTTTTTATTGTTTTTTCCCCCTGTTTACTTCATTATCCTAAATCTTTCATTACCTTTGCTTAAGTTTAACATAAATACAAATAAAATATGAAGAAAATACTTTTCCTGTTAGGGGGTATATTCCCTTTTTTGACTGCTTGTAATGAATTATCTGATTATCCGTTTCTTCCCGAGTCCCTGGATATAGACCAAGTTGTTTTTTCGCGAAGCATTCTCACTAAGGAATCTCTTTCCAATGGAGACAGCATTTTGTTTAATGCAAAAGGAGCTCTTAATGTGCATAACGAGATACTGACTTATTCTGATGGCCGATGGGCTTCAAAAGTTCCACTTCAATGGAGCGAGGCTTCAGGAAGCACTACCTATACAGCCTTATATCCTTTATCCAAAGACTTGTCTTATACTTCGCAGAACATATATACCGAAAACGGTTTGGAAGACATTCTGATTGCTCAAGACACTTTATCTCAAAAACAAGAGATTGATTTGTCCTTCAAGCATTTGTTCGCACGATTGGTTATCCACGCCAATCCCTCCATACAAGAAAAACTGACTGAACTCAGGCTTACTGTACCCTATACCGTTACAAACATCTCAACGGAAGGAGAATTGTCTATGGAAGCAGATAGCCTGACTACCGTATTGTTCAAAAATGAGACAGGAGATTACGCCTTTATCTTACCCCCAATGAATGATAGCCGGCTCACCGTAAATCTTATTACAACCGGGGGAAACTATACTCATCTTCTTCCAGCTTATACCTTCAAGAGTCATGTACAATATGAATGTACTATACGAAGCGCCGTAGGTATCCGAACCGTTGATGACTTGATAGCCTTTAGTAAACTTATCAATGGAGAAAGCTATTCCGGCAAAACCTTGAGCGATTTTGGAGAAAAGGTAGGAAACGATACCATCTTTTATCTGCTAAATGATATTTCATTAACGGAAAGTGATTGTAAAAAGATGCTTCCTATTGGTTACAATGAAAAATGGGGGTTCAAATACATTTTTGAGGGGAATAATCATACTATTTCTGGATTCACGGTACCCGATTACAGTGTAAATAAAACCGTAGATAAAAAATACAACGGTCTGTTTGGAAGCATTTCAAGTGAAGGGACGGTACGCAATCTCCATATTACTCATGCCAAAACCATAGACAATCCCACCTATTCATATATTGGCATATTAGCTGGACAAAATTATGGTAATATTCTTCATTGTTCGGTAGATAGTTCAAATATAGAGTTGACCAATGCAAATTATATATACGTACAAGCTTTTATTTGTGGTAGAAATAAAGGAAACATTGTCAATTGTTTTGCTACGTACAATTCTATAAAGACTGGAGCAAATAACAAAGTAGGAACTATTGCCGGTGATGCAACCGGATACATCCTTAATTGTTATGCTTACAAGAACACATTTACCAAACAATCTTTAGCTTCCATCGGGGGAATAGTAGGGGGAGCATATAATGATAAGGAAACACTTGTTATTTCCAATTGTTGCGCATCACATAATATCAGTTATGATAATTGGGGTGCCATCATCGGTAAAAGCCTTAAAGCCACGACAATCGACCATGTGTTCTACAACAAAGGAGACCTTTACGATGTAAATTCGAATTCAAAGATAGACCGGTATTATATGTACAATAGCAATTATCAAGTGAACGGGAAACATATTTCCACTTATCTGAATGAATGGATAGATAGCATTGGTATTGCTTCTTACCCTGATATTGAGTTTAAGAAATGGAATACGGATAGTATTGTTCTTCCTGTCTTTCAATAAAAATGCGCTGCCTAATCTTCACAGACGGGCAGCGCAAGCTACAATACAAAATACAAATACAACTAAACGAGATATTTTATGCTAATAGATTTCTTTTATACAATTCCTTGTGCCATCATGGCGTGAGCGACTTTCATGAAGCCGGCAATGTTAGCACCCTTTACATAGTTGATGTAACCGTCGGCTTCGGTACCGTACTTCACGCACTGTTCGTGGATGCCGAGCATGATGCCGTGGAGCTTTTCGTCCACTTCTTCGGCTCTCCAACTCAAGTGCATGGCGTTCTGACTCATTTCCAACCCCGATGTGGCAACACCACCAGCATTTACAGCCTTGCCAGGAGCATATAGCATCTTGTGTTCAATGAATGCGTCAATCGCTTCAGGAGTACAGCCCATGTTCGAGATTTCACCTACGCAAGTTACGTTGTTGTTAATCAAGTTGCGTGCATCTTCGCCATTCAATTCATTTTGGGTGGCACATGGTAATGCAATGTCTACCTTCACTTCCCATGGACGACGTCCAGGAACAAATGTTGCACTCGGATATTTTTCTGCGTATGGGGCTACGATATCGTTGCCCGATGCACGAAGTTCCAACATATAGTCAATCTTTTCACCGCTGATGCCATCAGGATCGTATACATAACCGTCAGGACCAGAGATGGTCACTACCTTGGCACCCAATTCGGTAGCTTTGGTTACAGCTCCCCAAGCTACGTTACCGAAACCGGATACAGCTACAGTTTTACCCTTGATGTCGATGCCTTTGTTCTTCAACATTTGGTTAACAAAGTACAGACCGCCGAAACCAGTCGCTTCCGGACGAATCAAAGAACCGCCAAATTCCAAACCTTTACCAGTAAAGGTTCCTGTAAATTCACGGGTAAGCTTCTTATACATACCAAACATATAGCCCACTTCGCGACCACCTACACCAATGTCACCAGCCGGTACGTCCATATCCGGACCTACATGACGCCATAATTCAAGCATGAAGGCTTGGCAGAAACGCATGATTTCGGCATTGCTCTTCCCACGTGGTGAGAAGTCGGAACCACCTTTACCACCACCCATCGGAAGGGTAGTGAGGGCATTCTTGAATGTTTGTTCAAAACCTAAGAATTTAAGAATGGACAAGTTGACAGAAGCATGGAAACGGATACCTCCCTTGTAAGGGCCGATGGCGTTGTTGAATTGTACGCGGTAACCAAGGTTAACTTGTACCTTTCCTTTGTCGTCTACCCAGGGTACTTTAAAGGTAAAAATACGATCAGGCTCTACCAATCTCTCAATGAGGGATGCTTTTTCGAATTCTGGATGTTGGTTGTATATCTCTTCGATAGAATGCAACACTTCCCTTACGGCTTGTAAGTATTCCAATTCTCCCGGATGCTTGGCTTCCAGAGAGGCCATAATTTGATTGATATCCATAATAATGTTTTTAAGGTTTTGACAAAATGAAAATCATTTCTGCTGCAAAGGTATGGTTTAAAATGAAACATCCAAATATTTTTGGTAAAATTTTAATGGGCGAGTGATATTATGATAAAATGTATGATAATGGATAGTGTAAAAGAACGTGCGATTTTCTGTCTTTTTTGTTGCGTACGTCAATAATAATGCCGAATTTTGTAAGTAATAAATAGAAATAACGGAAAATATGCTTAGTAAGTTAAAGTTAAACCAATTATATTTTCGAGATACATCTTTCGTAAATTTGATGACGAAACGTATCTTCAATGTCTTGTTGGTCGCGAATCCGTATGATGCCTTTATGTTGGAAGACGACGGTAGAATTGACGAGAAGATTTTCAATGAATACATGAACTTGAGTCTTCGTTATCCGCCGCGGTTTACGCAAGTATCTACCGAAGCCGAAGCCTGGAAGCAATTGGACAATACCAATTTTGATTTGGTCATTGTAATGCCGGGTACGGACAATAGTGATACGTTTGATATTGCCCGGAGCATCAAGGAGAAATATACCCATATCCCGTTGGTGGTGCTTACCCCTTTCTCGCATGGGATTACGGCTCGTATGGAGCATGAAGACTTGAGCATTTTTGAATATGTGTTCTGTTGGTTGGGAAATACGGATTTGTTGCTTTCTATCATTAAACTGATAGAGGACAAGATGAATCTGGAGCATGACATCAAGGAAGTAGGGGTACAAATGATTCTGTTGGTAGAAGACTCTATTCGTTTTTATTCATCCGTTTTGCCTAACTTGTATAAGTTTGTTTTGAAGCAAAGTCGGGAATTTGCTACCGAAGCATTGAATGCCCACCAAAAGACCCTCCGTATGAGAGGTCGTCCAAAGATTGCCCTTGCCCGTAGTTATGAAGAGGCAATGGAACTCTATCAGAAATTTGAAAACAATATCTTGGGTGTCATAACCGACGCCCGTTATCCTCGCAATGGAGTGACCGATCCTATGGCCGGTATAAAATTATTGGGCGAAATACGTAAGCGCGACCCGTTTGTACCTTTGATATTGGAGTCCTCAGAGGTGTCGAATGCCCAATATGCCAAGTTGTATGAAGCGAGTTTTGTAGACAAGAACTCCAAGAAGATGAACATTGACTTGCGCGAAATCATGTACGACAACTTCGGTTTTGGCGATTTTATTTTCCGAAATCCCAATACCATGGAGGAAGTGGCCAGAGTGCGCAATCTGAAAGAATTGCAGAATATCATTTTTGCCATTCCAAAAGAATCCTTGCTTTATCATGTTCAGCGTAACCATGTGTCGCGTTGGCTGTATTCTCGGGCCATGTTTCCGGCTGCCGAATTCTTGAAGCAGATTACTTGGGATTCCCTGCAAGACGTAGACGGGCATCGTCATGTGATTTTTGAAGCCATTGTAAAATATCGTAAGATGAAAAATCGCGGGGTTGTTGCGGTGTTCCAACGCGATCGTTTCGACCGTTATTCCAATTTTGCCCGTATTGGTGATGGGTCATTGGGAGGTAAAGGGCGCGGTTTGGCCTTTATTGATAACATGGTGAAGCGTCATCCGGAATTCGAAGAATTCGACAATGCGGCTGTTTCTATTCCTAAGACGGTGGTACTTTGTACGGATATCTTCGATGAGTTTATGGATACCAACAGCCTCTATCAGTTGGCGTTGAGTGATGCTGATGACGAAACGATCTTGAATGCATTCCTTCGTGCCAAGTTGCCCGACCGTTTGGTGGAAGATTTCTTTGCTTTCTTCGATGCGGTAAAGTCGCCTATAGCCATACGTTCGTCCAGTTTGCTGGAAGATTCCCACTACCAACCGTTTGCCGGTATCTATTCCACCTATATGATTCCTCCGTTGGAAGATAAGTATGAAATGCTTCGTATGTTGAGTGATGCTATCAAAGGAGTATATGCTTCGGTGTTCTATCGCGACAGTAAAGCTTATATGCAGGCTACCAGCAATGTCATCGATCAGGAAAAGATGGCGGTAATCATTCAAGAAGTAGTGGGTAACCAATATGGCGATCGGTTTTATCCATCCATATCAGGGGTGGCTCGTTCGCTCAACTATTATCCCATTGGCGATGAGAAGGCTGAAGAAGGTACGGTAAGTTTGGCACTAGGCTTGGGTAAATACATTGTCGATGGCGGACAGACGCTTCGGGTGTGTCCGTATCATCCTAACCAGGTGTTACAGACTAGCGAGATGGAAATCGCATTGCGTGAAACTCAGACGCAGTTTTATGCACTTGACTTGAAGAATATGGGGCACGACTTTTCCATTGACGATGGTTTCAATCTCCTGAAACTTCATGTTAGAGAGGCTGAAAAGGATGGTTCACTGCAATACATTGCTTCTACCTACGATCCATACGATATGGTGATTCGTGACGGTATCTATCCGGGAGGCCGTAAAGTCATAACGTTTACCAATGTTTTACAGCACGATGTATTCCCACTCCCGAAGATTCTTCAGATGGTACAGGAATACGGACAGTCGGAAATGCGTCGTCCGGTAGAAATAGAATTTGCTGTAACGTTGAATGCCGCCAAGAAAACGGGTACTTTCTATTTGTTGCAGATTCGTCCGATGGTGGATGTAAAGGCCGATTTGTCGGAAGATTTGAATCTGATACCAGAAGAAAATCTGATTCTGAAAAGTTTCAATTCATTGGGGCATGGAATCATGGAGGATGTGTTTGATATAGTTTATGTCAAGACCGAAGGATATACGGCTTCCAACAATCAGCTTATCGCTTACGAGATTGAAAAACTTAATCGAAAGTTCCTCGAAGAAAACAAACATTATGTGTTAGTCGGACCGGGACGATGGGGTAGTAGTGATACTTGGTTGGGGATCCCTGTGAAATGGCCGCATATCTCAGCAGCACGTGTCATTGTAGAAGCCGGACTGACCAATTATCGGGTTGATCCCAGTCAGGGTACGCACTTCTTCCAGAATCTTACATCATTCGGTGTGGGTTATTTTACTATCAATGCTTATATGAACGATGGAATCTATAGTCAAGATTTTCTGGACGCACAACCAGCTGTAGAAGAGACCAAATACTTGCGTCACATTCGGTTCGAAAAACCGATGATTATTAAGATGGACGGTAAGAAGAAATTGGGAGTGGTGATGATGCCTGAGGATAAATAATAAAGGAGTTGTGTCATAAAAATAGTGGGTGTGCATTTCTACACACCCACTTTATTTATAAATAATATTGCTGATTATACAATGCCTTGAGCCATCATAGCCTTGGCAACCTTCATGAAACCTGCGATGTTTGCACCCTTCACGTAGTTTACATAACCGTCTTCTTCTGTACCATACTTCACGCAATTTTCGTGGATATTTTCCATGATGTAGTGAAGCTTGTTGTCCACTTCTTCAGCACTCCATGACAAGCGTTCTGAGTTCTGGCTCATTTCAAGACCGGAAACTGATACACCACCTGCATTGGCTGCCTTACCTGGAGCATACAAAATCTTGGCTTCTTGGAAGATGCGGATAGCTTCTGGAGTAGAAGGCATGTTAGCACCTTCGGAAACAGCAATTACACCGTTGTTTACCAACATTTGTGCATGTTCACCGTTCAGTTCGTTCTGGGTAGCCGATGGAAGAGCAATATCTGCCTTTTCACCCCATGGCTTTTCACCCGGTACATATTTCACACCGTATGTTTCGGCGTATTCGCGGATACGACCACGGTACAAGTTCTTCAATTCCATGATGTAGTCGAGCTTTTCACGGTCGATTCCATCCGGATCGTAGATATAACCGTCAGAGTCTGACATGGTCAATACCTTACCACCTAACTGAAGAACTTTTTCGGCTGTATATTGAGCTACGTTACCAGAACCTGAAATCAAAACGGTCTTACCCTTTAAGTCCATGCCCTTAGTCTTTAACATTTCCATCAGGAAGTATACATTACCGTAACCGGTAGCTTCCGGACGAACCAATGAACCACCGAATTCTCTACCTTTACCGGTGAAGGTTCCTGTAAATTCGTGAGCGAGTTTCTTGTACATGCCAAACATGTAGCCTACTTCACGACCACCTACACCGATGTCACCGGCTGGAACGTCTGTGTCTGGGCCAATGTGGCGCCACAATTCCAACATGAAGGCTTGACAGAAACGCATCACTTCAGCGTTACTCTTACCACGTGGAGAGAAGTCGGAACCACCCTTACCACCACCCATTGGAAGTGTAGTCAATGAATTCTTGAATGTTTGTTCGAAGGCAAGGAACTTCAAGATACCTAAATTAACGGAAGAGTGGAAGCGGATACCGCCTTTGTATGGGCCAATAGCGTTGTTGTGTTGTACACGGTAACCCATATTGGTTTGTATATTGCCCTTGTCGTCCATCCAAGTAACACGGAATTGATATACTCTATCAGGAATACACAAGCGTTCAATAAGATTTACTTTGTCAAATTCAGGATGCTTGTTGTATTCTTCTTCAATTGTACCGAGCACTTCTTCCACTGCCTGATGGTATTCAGGTTCGTTAGGGAATCTTCTTTTCAGATCTTCTAATACCTTAGCTGCATTCATAATTTTTTTTCTTTTATCGTTTTATGATTAATATTCTTGTTTAACGGCTGCAAATTTATAGAGTATATTTGAAACTTGCAACAAAAATCATGAAAAAATGAAAAATAAATATCAATTTGCGCAAAAAGAAACAAAAAGAGTAGATAAACGTCTACTCTTTCCCATTTCTTAAAGACTTTATCAGTGGAATGAAGACTAAAGCTCCCGAAATGACAACGGTAAGAATCAAAGGGCCGTCAATTCGTTCGGATCCTACCAGAATGATGTAACAAATAGAAACCCAAAGGAGGGTTAAGATGACAGCTTGTCTGGTTGATAAAGGTCTTCGCATATTCTATTTATTTATTTATTGATTCTTCATTTTCTTTTCTACAATGGCATCAATAACGGCTACAGCGGTAATGTTCACGATGTCGCGTACAGATGCTTCACAGTCGGTAAAGTGAATAGGTTTGTTCAATCCCATTTGGATAGGGCCGATTACTTCGGTTTCACTCATCGACTGGATGAACTGGTAAGCGGCGTTGGCCGAACTCAAGTTTGGAAATACCAATGTGTTTACATCTTGTCCCAACAGCTTGTTGAACGGATATTTTTCGTCGCGTGCTTCTTTATCGAGAGCGAACTTCACTTGCATTTCTCCATCGATGGCGAGTGTAGGATAGGCATTCTGCATATAGTCAACCGCATCGTGTACCTTGGCCGGACTACCTTCGCTATCCGAACCGAAGTTGGAGTAGGAGAGCATAGCCATAACCGGTGTGTGGTTAAAGAATTCAACGGTTTTCTTTGACAATTTGGCTATGTCTATCAATGTCTCGGTATCCGGATGACGGTTAATCAGTGTATCGGCCACGAAATAGGTTCCCTTTTTGGAATTCAAGATGTGCATGGTGCCGAAATGCTTGTATTCGGGTTGGATACCAATCACTTCCTTGGCAACCTTAATGGTGTTGGAGTATTTGGTGTACAGACCGGTAATGAAAGCATCAGCCTCGCCGGTTTCTACCATCATCATACCGAAATAGTTGCGCTCAAACATCTTGTCGTTCGATTCTTGGAAGTTGGCGCCTTGACGGGCACGTTTTTCGGAAAGAATGTGCGCATAGCGTTCTCGGCGAGCGGCTTCGTTAGGATGACGGAGGTTGACTATCTCAATGCCTTCCAGATTCAACTCCAATTCTTTGGCCAGTTTGGTGATGGCTTCGTCGTTGCCCAGCAGAATAGGGTGGCAGATGCCTTCGGCTTTGGCTTCTACGGCTGCTTTCAGCATGGTGGGATGAATACCTTCGGCAAATACCACACGTTGTGGATCGCGACGGGCTGTGTCGTAAAGTTGGCGGGTAAGCTTGCTTTCCTGTCCCATCAGTTCTTTCAGATGTTGACGGTAAGCTTCCCAGTCTTTGATAGGCTTACGGGCTACCCCCGATTCCATAGCGGCTTTGGCTACGGCCATAGATACCTCAGTAATCAAACGTGGATCTACCGGTTTTGGAATGAAATATTCAGGACCGAAGGTGAAGTTGTTTACATGGTACACTTCGTTTACTACATCGGGTACTGGTTGCTTGGCCAGTTCGGCAATGGCGCGGACAGCGGCCAACTTCATTTCTTCGTTAATGGCGGTTGAGGCTACATCCAAGGCACCGCGGAAGATATAAGGGAATCCGATGACGTTATTGATTTGGTTAGGATAGTCGGAACGTCCGGTTGACATCAATACGTCGGGACGGGCGGCCATGGCATCTTCATACGAAATTTCGGGTACTGGATTGGCCAAGGCAAACACAATCGGATGGTCGGCCATGCTACGTACCATGTCTTGCGACAAAACATTCCCTTTCGAGAGTCCTAAGAATACATCGGCCCCTTTGATGGCTTCTTCCAAAGTATGTACATCGCGACGGTCGGTAGCGAAATAACGTTTCATCTCATTACCCGGACGATCCAGTCCTTCGCGGTCGCTGGTGATAACACCTTTGGAGTCGAGCATGATGATGTTTTCGTGAGTGGCACCCAATGCTTCGTAAAGTTTTGTACACGATATGGCAGCAGCACCGGCTCCATTCACTACAATCTTTACGTCTTCAATTTTCTTGCCTGCCACTTCTAGGGCGTTTATCAAACCGGCCGAAGAAATGATGGCTGTACCGTGTTGGTCATCGTGCATTACAGGGATGTCAAGTTCTTCCTTCAATCGACGTTCTATTTCAAAACATTCAGGTGCCTTGATGTCTTCCAGATTGATACCTCCGAAGGTTGGGGCGATAGCCTTTACAGCCTCAATGAATTTATCTGGGTCTTTTTCGTTGACTTCAATATCGAATACATCGATACCGCCATATATTTTGAACAAAAGTCCTTTACCTTCCATAACCGGTTTGCCGGCCATAGCGCCTATGTCCCCCAATCCCAATACGGCAGTACCATTGGAAATAACGGCAACCAAGTTGCCTTTGGCTGTATATTTATAGGCATCGTTAGGGTTCTTTTCAATTTCCAGACACGGTTCTGCTACTCCCGGAGAGTAGGCCAGTGAGAGGTCAGTTTGGGTGCTATAGGGTTTGGTTGGCACCACTTCAATTTTACCAGGCTTGCCTTGAGAGTGATAAAGTAAGGCAGCTTCTTTTGTAATCTTGACCATAATCTTTCTATTTTTAAATTCGTTGTTTTTAAAATTGGCGGCAAAAATACAAATAATATTATAAAACGTATATAGTTTTGCATAAAAATGTAGTTATATTTGCTATTTTTGCGTAATTTTGTTTTATGTATGGATAATTATGCAATAAAAACGCAAATATTGATTCGTCTTTATGTAAAACGATGTTTTGCGAGTTGAAATGCGTCGTTTTCTTCTTCGTAAAACGATGTTTTGTTTCCTTTAAAACAATTTGTATTCTCTTTGTTTCTTTAATTCTATCCTTTTCTTCCGAAATCACGTTATTTATCGTTAAAGAGGGCTTGGAAGTGGATTGCTGTATAAAAAAAATATATAATTTTGCACCTTCGAAAACTAAAGCAGATAAAAAAGTTTTCAACAGGTTATGGAAGACAACGGAAAAAGGAAACGTACAGATAAAAAACTGATTCGGATGCAGGTAATAAAAGCTGCTGCCGAAGCTTTCTCGCAGAAAGGAATAAAGAATGTGCGGATGGATGACATAGCGTCGAGTTTGTCCATTTCCAAAAGAACGTTGTACGAACTCTTTGCGGATAAGGAAGAACTGTTGGTTGAGGTGGTGAGAATTCACCGAGAGGAAGTGAAGGAATATATGGCCAATGTGGCAATGAAAGCCGACAATGTGTTGGAGGTAATCATCGGATTCTACGAAATGACCATTGGTGAATTCAAACATACCAGCCGATTTTTCTTTGAGGATATCAAAAAATATCCCAAAGTGATGGAGTTTTTGGAAGAAAGTCGTAAGGAAAACATCAATTCGGCCATGGCATTCTACCAAAAGGGGGTGGAACAAGGCATTTTTCGGGAAGATGTGAACTATCACATCGTACAGGAGATGATAAGCGGACAGATGGACGGATTGTTGAAGGCTTTGCCCGATTGTCACTTGGAAGAAATATTCGAAACGCTGGTGTTTATACATATGCGTGGTATTTCTACCGAAAAGGGACTGAAGATAGTCAACGATTTCTTGGCCCAACTTAAAAGAGAACATAAAAGTAACTAGATACAATAATAACAATTAAATAGGTAAAAGTTAAATGAAATTCTTTATGAAACCCGTTTTGGCGTGCATGCTGCTTGCTTTTGTAGCAATGAACGCTCAAGCTCAGGATACGCTGAGAATCTCTTTGAAGGAAGCGATTCAGATTGCGTTGAGCGAAAATCCGACTATCAAGGTAGCCGATCAGGAAATTCAGTTGAAGAAAGAAGCCAACCGTGAAGTCATCTGGGGATTGCTTCCCGAGGTGAGTTTGGTGGGTAGTTTCAATCACACCATCGAAAAGCAGTCGTTTGCTATCATGGGCCAAGTCATGCGTGTGGGTACCATGAACAATGCCAGTGGTGGTGTTACTGCCAGCCTTCCGGTATTTGCACCGGCTTTGTATCAAAGCATGAAGCTCACCAAGGCCGATGTACAGCTCGCTATGGAAAAGGCCCGTTCTTCCCGTCTCGATATGGTGAATCAAGTAACTAAAGCATTCTATCAGTTGTTGTTGGCTCAAGACAGCTACGAAGTGCTTCAGAAAAGCTACAAGCAGAGTGAAGATAATTTCAATGTGGTTAATGCCAAGTTCCAACAGGGTAGCGTAAGCGAATACGATAAGATCAGTGCCGATGTACAGATGCGTTCGTTGAAGCCGAGCGTAGTTTCTGCCGGTAATGGTGTAAACCTTGCTATGCTTCAGCTTAAGGTGCTCCTTGGTATGGAATCGGACATTCCTTTGATTGTTGATGGTAATTTGAAGGATTACGAAATGGCCATGTTCACCCGTCAGGCTCAACCACAACCGGCCGATATCGTGGGTGGTAACACTACCCTCCGTCAGTTGGATATGAACTACGATATGCTTCAACGCAATTTGAAGTTGAAGTATACCAACTTCATGCCGAACTTGGCCTTGTCATTCCAATTCATGTATACCAGCATGAGCGAAAACTGGAAAGTGTTTGATTACACATGGACTCCTTATTCTACCATTGGCTTGAGCCTTTCTATTCCTTTGTTTAAGGGTGGTAACTTCTCTCAGGTTAAGCAAGCCAAGTTGCAACTGAAGCAATTGGATATGACACGCATTAATACCGAACGTCAGTTGAAGATGCAGGCTCAGAGCTATTTGGATAACATGGCTGCCAGCACCGAACAGGTAGTGAGCAATAAGGAAGCCGTGCTTCAAGCCGAAAAGGGACGTACCATTGCTGAAAAACGCTATGAAGTAGGTCGCGGTACTATCCTTGAACTCAATAGTTCGGAAGTGGCTTTGACTCAAGCTCAGCTTACGTACAACCAATCTATCTACGATTACTTGGTAGCTAAGGCCGACCTGGACTTGGTGATGGGTGTAGAAGACGTGATTAATACAACAAAAGAATAATAATAACAGATTAAATAGACTAACAGTATGAAGAAAAGTTTTCAGATAGCAGCGGTGTTGGTAGCTGCTATGTTGGGTGCCTGTTCAGGCGGTGAAAAGAAAGAAGCAGAAAACGCTGCCGTATCCGAAAAACCGACCGTTAAGTTGGCAACTGTAAACTCTCGTGATGTAGAACAGATTGGTGAATACACTGCTACAGTAGAAGCTGAAGCAAAGAATAACATTGCTCCAACAACTCCGGGACGTATCAGCAAGATTTTTGTCGAAGTGGGCGACTATGTACGCAAGGGACAAAAGTTGGTACAGATGGATGCGGCCAACCTTACTCAGTTGAAGTTGCAGTTGGACAATCAAGAAAAGGAATTCAACCGTGTAGACGAATTATATAAGGTAGGCGGTGCCTCCAAATCTGAATGGGATGCTGCTAAGACTAATCTTGATGTTCGCCGTTCTTCTTACGAAAACTTGTTGGAAAACACTCAGTTGGTAAGCCCGTTGAACGGTGTAGTTACTGCCCGTAACTTTGACAACGGTGATTTGTATTCATCAACAGCAATGCCGGTATTGGTGGTAGAACAAATCACTCCGGTGAAGTTGATGGTAAATGTGTCTGAACCGAATTTTCCGAAGGTTACTAAAGGAATGCCTGTAACCGTGAAACTCGATGTTTACGAAGGAGAAGAATTCGAAGGTAAGGTAAGTTTGGTTTATCCTACTATCGATGCTGCTACTCATACTTTCCCGGTAGAAGTGATTTTGGCTAATGGTAACCAACGTGTTCGTCCGGGTATGTTTGCTCGTGTAATTATGAACTTTGGAACCAAGAATCACGTGGTTGTACCTGATATGGCCGTAGTGAAGCGTGCAGGTTCCGGCGACCGTTTCGTCTATGTATATAATAACGGAAAGGTATCATATAATAAGGTAGAGTTGGGTCGTCGTATGGACACTGAATACGAATTGATTTCAGGTGTGGAAAACAACGCTCAAGTCGTTATCGCTGGTCAGACACGTTTGTCAGACGGTGTAGAAGTAGAAGTAATCCAATAATCCTATAAACACTTAAAAGTACAACTATGAGTTTATACGAAGGAGCGGTCAAACGACCGATTATGACCTCGCTTGCTTTCCTGGCGGTGGCAATCTTTGGTCTGTTCTCTTTGTCGCGCTTGCCCATCGACTTGCTTCCAGACATTGAGACTAATACAATCATGGTTATGACATCTTATCAAGGTGCCAGTGCCTCGGATATCGAAAATAATGTGACTCGTCCGTTGGAAAATACCTTGAACTCGGTAGAACATTTGAAGCATATTACTTCAACTTCTTCCGAAGGTATTTCTATCGTAACTCTCGAATTTGAATTTGGTTACGACATTGACGTGCTCACCAACGACGTGCGCGATAAACTGGATATGGTCACTTCAGCTCTTCCAGACGAAGTGAATACTCCGATTATCTTCAAGTTCAGTACCGACATGATTCCTATCTTGATGTTGTCCGTGCAGGCCGATGAAAGCCAGCCTGCACTTTACAAGATTCTGGACGATGCGGTGGTGAACCCCTTGGCTCGTGTGCCAGGTGTAGGTACCGTATCTATTGCCGGTGCTCCACAACGTGAAATCAATGTGTATTGCGACCCGAATAAGCTCGATGCATACAATCTTTCCATTGAAACCATCAGTGGTATTATCAGTGCGGAAAACCGTAATACTCCGGGTGGTACTTTCGACATCGGTAGCGATACATACTCTCTCCGTGTGGAAGGTGAATTCGACGACCCAAAAGAAATGGAAAACATCATTGTTGGTTCACACAATGGTGCTGCCGTTTACTTGCGCGATGTAGCTACCGTACAGGATGGTGTACAAGAACGTGCACAGCGTACATTTAATAATGGTGTAGAAGGTGCGATGATTATCGTTCAGAAACAGACAGGTGGTAACTCGGTAGAAATCTCCAACCGTGTAATGGAAATGCTTCCGCAATTGCAGAAGACCTTGCCATCTGACGTGAAGTTGGGTATCATTGTGAACACCTCTGATAACATCTTGAATACCATCAATAGTTTGGCCGAAACCATTGCTTATGCCATGTTGTTCGTGGTACTCGTGGTATTCGTATTCTTGGGTCGTTGGCGTGCAACAGTTATTATCTGTATTACCATTCCGATGTCGTTGATAGGTTCCTTCATTTATTTGGGAATTATCGACGGTGGTTCATTGAACATCATTTCTCTGTCGTGTCTTTCCATTGCGATTGGTTCGGTGGTGGACGATGCCATTGTGGTATTGGAAAACGTAACTACCCACATCGAACGTGGTGCTGAGCCTAAACAGGCGGCTATTCACGGAACGAACGAAGTGGCGATTTCCGTAATCGCATCAACGTTGACCATGATTGCTGTGTTCTTCCCATTGACCATGGTGACTGGTATGGCCGGTGTATTGTTTGAGCAATTGGGTTGGATGATGTGTGTGATTATGACCATCTCAACTGTTTCAGCTTTGTCGTTCACTCCGATGATGTGTGCTTACTTCTTGAAGTTGCAGAAGAAGCCAAGCAAGATTTTCTTGGCATTCTATAAGCCGATAGAACGTACTTTGGATAAGTTGGACGATTGGTATAAGAAACGTTTGGATTGGGCCGTTCGTCATCGTAAGACAGTGTTCATGAGTTGTGTGGTTTTCTTTGTATTGAGCTGTTTGTGTGCAACCAGTATCGGAACAGAATTCTTCCCGTCACAAGATAACGGTCGTATTGGGGTAACCTTGAAGTTGCCTATCGGAGCCCGTGTAGAACGTGCCCAGGAATTGGCTTCTGAATTGGCCGGAAAGTGGATGACTCGTTACCAAGGCGTGATGAAGGTATGTAACTATCGTGTAGGTCAGGCTGATTCAGACAATACTTTCGCTTCTATGCAGGATAACGGTAGCCACATCATTTCATTCAACATCAGTTTGGTGAGTGTGGAAGACCGTGAGGTAGGTTTGGAACAAGTTTGTAACGAGATGCGTGAAGACTTGAAACAATATCCGGAACTCGACGAGGGTCAAGTACTCCTCGGCGGTGGAGGCGGTGGTATGGGCGGACAGTCTACTGCCGACTTCGAAATCTATGGTTACGACTTTGAAACAACCGACCGTTTGGCAGCTGAATTGCAAAGCAAACTTTTGCAAGTGGAAGGTGTCAGCGAAGTAAACATCAGTCGTGAAGACTACCAACCAGAATATCAGGTAGACTTCGACCGTGAAAAATTGGCATTACATGGTTTGAACCTTTCTACGGCATCCACTTACTTGCGTAACCGTGTGAATGGTGCTTTGGCTACTTATTATCGTGAAGACGGTGATGAATATGATGTGAAGGTTCGTTATGCACCCGAGCATCGTACCAGCATCGAAGATTTGGAAAACATCCTTATTTATTCACCTACAACCGGAAAGGGCGTTCGTGTAAAAGATTTGGGTAAGGTAGTGGAACGTTCCAATCCTCCTACTATCGAACGTAAGGACCGCGAACGTGTGGTAACTGTATCAGCCGTTATTTCCGGTGCTCCGTTGGGTGACGTTGCTGCTGCCGGTAATGCTATTATCGAACAGATGGAGCTTCCAGCAGGTATCAGTATCCAGATTTCTGGTTCTTTCGAAGACCAACAGGATTCGTTTGCCGACCTTGGTGTGTTGGGTGTCCTGATCATTATCTTGGTATTCATCGTGATGGCTGCCCAGTTCGAATCGTTGAGCTATCCGTTCATCATCATGTTCTCCATTCCGTTTGCGTTCAGTGGTATCTTGATGGCCTTGTTCTTCACCGGTACTACCCTCAACGTAATGAGTATGCTCGGTGGTATCATGTTGATTGGTATTGTAGTAAAGAACGGTATCGTGCTTATCGACTATACCATGTTGTGTCGTGAACGCGGTATGTCGGCTCTTCACTCAGCCGTTGTAGCAGGTCGTAGCCGTCTCCGTCCGGTATTGATGACTACCTTGACTACTATCCTTGGTATGGTGCCGATGGCTATCAGTCAGGGTGAAGGTTCCGAAATGTGGCGTCCACTCGGTGTATCCGTAATTGGCGGTTTGATCGTTTCAACTATCTTGACGTTGATTCTTGTTCCGGTACTTTACTGTTCATTTGCCGGTACTGGTATCCAGAACAAGCGTAAGGCTTTGAAGAAGCAACGTATGTTGAACGAATACTACCAGAGCCACAAGGATAAGATGACTAAAGAAAAGAAACACTAATATTAATTCTGATTTTATGATTTATGATTTCTGACTCGTGTATGTTTGCTTCAGGGGATTGGAAAATCATAAATCATAAATCATAAATCATATATCAGATTATGAAATCAGTAATGATTACTTTCGACCAGGCCTTTTACGAACGCATCGTCAAGACGCTCGACCGTTTGAACTGCCGTGGTTTCAGCTATTGGGAACAAGTACAAGGTCGTGGTAGCAAGACAGGCGAACCTCACTATGGAAGCCATGCATGGCCCAGTATGTGTTCGGCCATTATGACCGTAGTCGATGATGCTCGTGTAGAACCTTTGCTTAAGGCACTTCATGCCATGGATAAAGAAACCGAAATGCTTGGTCTTCGTGCCTTTGTTTGGAATATTGAGCAAAGCATTTGATAAAAGAATAGACTCACACAGTGATAATAAAAGAGGATGGCGAATTCAATAGAATTCGCCATCCTCTTTTATTTCTTGTAGGTATTTTCACAATTTTGCAGAAAATTACTTGTTTTGTTTTTATTTTCTAAATAATTCCTTACTTTTGCGAACGTGCTTCCTCCCCATTTTTAATAAGGAGGGGCAAGCAACCAAGTATAACTTAAATGTTTTAGTGATTATGGAAAAGGTATATGCTTATGAAGCTCCGGTGGTAGAAATCATCGAAGTGGCCGTGGAAAAAGGATTTGCTGATTCTTAAATGTGAGATTATTTAAACGTCTCGGAGATACTGAAAGTTACTCCGATTAATTACTGTCCCTAATAATAAGAAGTGTTTATATGTTGGCTCTTCTAAGATTTAGGGACAGAATTATGTTTTTCACATTATTCGCGCATCTTAACTTTTACATAATCATGCAACTCGTAAATACTCATAGCTTTCGCATCTCGGGAAGTGTCCTTAAACTATTAGCCGTCTTTTCTATGCTGATAGATCATGTCGCTTGGGCTTTATTAAAAAATAACGAAGTGTTTACGCAAACGCTATGTACTATTGGAAGTCGGGATATAACTCCGTATTTCCTGATGCGGGCATTCGGTAGACTTGCTTTTCCTATCTTCAGTTTTTTGATAGTAGAAGGCTTTGTATTAACTAGGAATCGTTTTAATTATGGAAGGAATTTGTTGCTTTTCGCAATCATTTCTGAGATACCTTGGAACTTGTTGCATGCCGGGGTATGGCATCATCCCACCCAAAATGTATTCTTTACTTTATTCCTGGGATATTTGGGACTTTGTTGCTTGACATATTGGAAAGAAGATGCGGTTAAAAAGAGTATTGGACTATTAGTCTTATTAGCCATTTCTTTTAAGTTTCGTGCTGATTATGGATATAGAGGGTTTGGGTTTATTTTGATGCTTTATGCTTTGCGTAGTCATTTACTGGTGAAATCGGTAATAGGTTGTTGTATGTTACCGGGAGCATGGATGCCAGGATTGGCTTTTGTTCCTATCTGCTTGTATAATGGGAAACGTGGATTCATTCAAGGACCTGCTTGGAAATTCTGTTTTTATGCCTTCTATCCTGTACATTTGTTGATTTTATATATTATTCGTTTGCTTTGAATCCTTGAGTATGGAATGTAAATAAGGTGACGTTTTATGGTTTGTAAAGCGTCGTTTTATGTTTTATTACTCATTGTTGAATTTAAAGTAAAAGTGTTAAAAGTGGGAGATTGTTCGTTTGATATTTGGAAGTCTCTTTTTTTTTTTTTTCTTTGTGCAGATTTAACATATTATTAAAAAGTTTGTATTATGAAGAAAGAAATGTATATCAAGTATGAGGCTCCAGAAGTTGAAGTCTTGGAAGTTGAAGTAGAAAAAGGGTTTGCAACTTCTGTTGAGGCTGGAGAAGGGGGAGGAGATTATTAAATTTGTAAAATTGATGATTAAGTCTGCTTTTAATCTTTTATTAGTAATTATTTTTTTGTTATTTTCTTGTGACTCCAATAAGGATTTATGTAAGTTGCAAGAAAATGGTGACGTGGAACGTGTAGTGGTAAAGCTTCTGCAAATAGAAGAAGAGGAATCTACTTCTCGTTTGTATACGGATGAAAATGTCAAGTATTTCTATTGGGAAAAAAATGATACAGTAGGAATATTTCCATCAATTGGTGGACAAGTTGAATTTCCTTTAGGTAATAAAGAGAATCAAACTACAGCCGTATTTGATGGTGGTGGATGGGCCTTAAAAAGCACTTATACCTACTCGGCTTATTATCCTTTTAGTTTTTATAATCGTAATATTGATAAAATTCCAATATCTTATTTAGGACAGAAACAAACAGGTAATGATAATCGCAGTCATTTAAGAAATTATTTGTTTTTTGCTTCTCCACCTGTTATTGTAGAGAATTCTTCTTTGACTTTAAAATTAGGACATCAGGGATCTGTAATGAGGTTAGAGTTGACCATGCCTGCGGCAAAAATATGGTCTTCTTTATCTGTATATACAACAGAGGATATTCTTCCAGTAGAAAAAACAATAAATTTGCAAGATGCTTCTTTGGAACAAACGGTTGTTTCATACACCGATAGAATTTCTTTAGAACTAAATGAAATTGTCACAACTGAAGAGGGTCAGAAAATAGTTGTATGGTTGGCCTATCCTTCTGTTACGGCGGATTCGCATTACTTGTATGTCACAATTCGTGATTCTGAAGGCTATGCATATGTGTCAGAAATAAATAAAGGAAATGGTTCGCATTCAAGTGCTACCGCCCCTATGAATAAACGTCTTCCGCGTTATGCTTCCCCCGTCCTTCAGCAAGGCATTAATTCCGGGATAAGTGATTGGGAAAAGTCGGATAAAGATTATGGTGGTACAGTGGGTGGATAATTCATTGTACCATCCCATTTTTGATAATATAATAATGTATACAATATAAAGACATATGCGGAATAGTATGTGTGTAAAAAAATGTGTATGGGTGGCAAGTATATTGTGTGTACTTGCTTTTTTTTCATGTAGTGACGCATGGAAAGAAGAAGCTGCCCTTAATAACCAGAGGAAGGTATTTGTTCTAAGCGGTAGTATCAGCCAACAGAATGAGAGTAGAGCCAATGCAAATGGTTTTGTAGATGGAGACCGTATGGGAGTTTATATCGTTGATTACAACAATGGACTACCGGGTACTTTGTCGGCTACCGACAATCGGGCTTCGAACGTATTGTATACATTCAATGGGCTTGAGAATAGTTGGAAATCTGCTGTAACATTGTATTGGAAAGACCAAACCACTCCGGTAGATGTATATGGATATTATCCGGGAGTAAACTATATTGATTCTCCTACGGCCTATGCATTTGAGGTCAGTCATTTACAGAATGTTGTCCCCGAAGAAGGAGAAATATCGAATTATGAGGCTTCCGATTTTTTATGGGGAAAAGTAGAGAAAGTAAATCCTACCGAAGAAACCATCATGATACGCTATCAGCATAGGATGGCCGGTATTCAAGTGACTTTGCAACTTGGAGAAAACATGGTGGGCGATGAATTTAATTGGGCTGAAGTAGATAAAAAGGTGCAGATTAACCAAGTGCGCCGTTCGGCGAGCATCGACCTGACAACAGGTGTTCCTGTTGCCACCGGTGAAGTGGATAAAAGTATCCAGATGATGAAGCAGGAAAATGATGTATATCGGGCTGTTATTGTACCTCAAGAGGTCGCTGCACAAACTAACTTGTTTACATTGGTTGTAGATGGGAAAAACTATCCTGCCGCAATTAATGAAAACATTAATTTTCAATCAGGCAAACTCTACCAATTTAACTATACGTTATACATATCCGAATCAACCGGTACCTATGAACTTATGCTTACAGGTATTGAAATCTCTGATTGGATAAACGATCAAATCTCGCATAATTTTACTGCAAGCCAGTATGTTATCATTCATTGTCCCGAATCAGGACAGTTGGAAAATAGTATTCAGCAGGCGGGATACGATTATCAGAAAATGAAAAATCTTAAGATAACCGGTTATCTGAATGATAAAGATTTTGAACTATTGAGAAGCAAGATGCCTAAACTGGAACACTTGAATTTAAAAGAAGTGGAGATTCCGGATAGATTGCTTATATACAGCCATTGGTTTGATGGACCTGGAACGATTGAAAAATACAGAACCAATGCATTACCAATAAATGCATTGTACGGCAATAAAACCATAAAATCCCTTGTATTACCTAAGAGTATAACCCATATCGGTTCTAATGCATTAAGGGAAATGAACTTGATGTATTCAACATTGGAAATACCCGAAGGTGTCCTTAATATAGAAGAAGGTGCATTGGCGTTTAACGAAGAGAATGGGGTAGAACTGGTATTACCGCTTTCATTGGATTCGATTGGAAGTGATGCTTTTTGCGCTAACAGTTATCGATGTGAGTTCCGGTTAAGTGACAAGATAAAATATATTGCTGATGGAGCCTTCTATGAATGTAAGAATTTTTATGGAACGTTTCAGATTCCTTCCAAGCTTACGGTGATCAAGAAGGAGGCTTTCGGAGGCGTAGGAGTCAAGAATAATACATTGGATGGAAATATTGAAATAGCCCAGGGGGTTACTAAAATAGAAGAAAGGGCATTCTATAACATGGGGTTTGCCAATCGTTTGAACTTGACATTCCCACCAGGGTTGAATAGTATAGAAAAACAAGCATTCTCAGGGGTGCGTTTAAGTTCGCTTCGTTTTAATGACGATTTGGAAGAAGTAGGTAGTGAAGCCTTCTATAATGCACACATACCGTTTCAAATTACTTTGCCATCGCAGTTAAAGATTGTAGGTAGAAGAGGCTTTTTGGAAGCGAGAATTGAAGGGGAACTGGTCATTCCGGAATCTTGCCTGAATTTAGGTGAAGGGGCATTTGCCGGTAATAATTTTACAAAGATCACTCTTCCCAAGAAATTGGAAATGATACCACGGGATTGTTTTAATAATCTCAAATATCTGAAGGAAATAAATATTCCTAAATATGTAGACTATATCGGGCATTATGCATTTAACGGTGATAATGCCTTGGAAACCATCATTTGTATGAATCCGGAGCCCCCTTCTTTGGGCGATCAGGTATTTGATGGTGTGGATAAGGAGAAAGCTATTCTGCAAGTGCCAGAGCGTTCTGTGGGCTTGTATCGGAACACTTCGGGATGGAATCAGTTCAAAAACATTACTGCATATCATGAATTGGCTTTCAATATATCGGAAATCAAGACTCTGGACAAGGGAATGACTCGTGTGGGCATTATCCGTTCTGAAGGTGATTGGGAAGTTTCGTATTGTCCTAATTGGATTACAGTTTCACCGATGGAAGGACCAAACAAAGCCGAAGTAACCATTACGGTTAATGAACAGACACCGGGTGCCGGGGAACGTGAAGATAAAATTGTCTTTAAATTGAAAGACAAGGATTACACTACTTATACAAATGTCAAGCAATTCTCTTCAACTGAGATTGTTGAAGACAAGATGATTGTGCTTCAGCCTGCAGATGCCGGTGCACCCAAAGCGGTTCCGCTATTTATTATAGGTGATGGTTATGATGCAGAGGAAATCCTTTCGGGTAAATATTTGGAAGACATGAATGCTCAAATGAATCATTTCTTTTCGATAGAGCCTTATAAATCCTATCAGAAATATTTTACGGTCAGTACTGCGATAGTGTGTTCTCCAGATTCTGGCATAGAAGGGGATACCAAATTTAAAAGTGAGGTTTTTGACGGCCTTCGTGGGGATGCCGATAAGGTATGGGAATATGCAAAAACTTATGGGGAAGGTTTTAGTACGGCTTCTGAAGGGGATTGTACGGTAATGGTTTTGCTGAATACAGTTTCTACTGCAAATTATACCGACATAGAAAGAAATGGACGGACAGTCAGTTGGGTAGGTAAGAGTAATGATTCGTATCCTTTTGATCAAAAGAGTCAGGTCTTGCGTGAAGTAGGTGGCGTTGCCTTTGGAAAGTTAGCTCCCGAAGGAGTTAATCATTTTACGTTTATCAAGTCTTGTACTTGTCCGCATTGCAATATGCTAAGTACGTATCAGGATATGCAGAGAGAAGGATGGTATAAAAACATTACCCTTTCTGCTAATATGAATGAGGCACCTTGGAAGCATTACATTTTCAATTCCAATTATTCGTCTCTTGTAGATATGTATGAGGGGGCATTGCGCCATGCTCGTGGTGCCTACCGTTCAGAGAATATGAGCATTATGGGAAACACTTATATCCCTTATTTCAATACAATCAGTCGCGAAATAATTGTACGCCGGATTATGCAGTGTGCAGAGAAAGAATTTTCCATGGATGAATTTTTAGCGAACGATAAAATAGAAATACTCGAATGAAAGCAATGAACAGATATCAATTATATGTTTTTTCCCTGCTTTTAGTAGGAATAACCTTTTCGTGTCAGGATAATAATGTATGTGACATGGAAACAGGATATGCCCCTATCCATTTGCAGGCTGAAATCATTCAAGAAAATGTAACCCGTGCCAATGACAATGGGTTTGCCGATGGTGATCAGGTAGGGGTGTTTGTCGTGGATTATAATGGAGAAGCTGCGCAGGCTTTGCAAGTTTCTGGTAATCATGCCGACAATGTCCGATTTATATATAATGAAAAGGATGGAACATGGACCGGTAGTACCCAACTATACTGGAAGGATCAGACTACTCCTATCGACTTGTATGGTTACTATCCGTTTGATGCTTCACTTCAAACGGTTAACGCCTATCCATTTGAAGTACAACGAAACCAGCGTGACGTGTTGCATGAGGGTAGAATGGCTGGTTATATCGGCTATGAAGCATCGGATTTCCTTTGGAGTAAGGTTACAAAAGTTTATCCTACAGAAGCAACGATTACTTTGCCTTATCAGCATTTGTTTGCAGGGGTACGTGTTTCATTGGTTGAAGGTACCGGTTTTGGAGAGAATGAATGGAGTGGGATAACAAAGACCGTTTTGGTGGAAAATACATGTCCTAATGCATTGATTGATTTGCAGACAGGAACGGTTACCAAGGATAGTCGTTCAACCCCTATTACCATCATTCCACAAACTTATCATCAGGACTACCGTGCAATTGTAGTGCCTCAAACGCTGCAAGCAGGAGTATGTTTGATTTCGATTACGGTGGATGGGACTAGTTACAAGTTTACCCGCGATAGTGAGATGAACTATGAAGCAGGTAAACTGCATGAGTTTACTTTGAAAATCAATAAGAATACAGTTTCAGGAGACTATGGAATTGAACTTGTCAGCGAAGCGGTTTTGCCGTGGGAAAATGACCCGCTTTCCCATAACGGAACAGCTCGTGAGTATATCTGTGTTCATGTAAACGAAGATGAATATATAGGTGATGTAATCAAACAAATGAATCTTGATCCTAAAGAAATCAAGAATCTTAAATTGACAGGAGTCCTTTCGGGAAAGAAGCAGTTTGAATATATACGCCAACAAATGCCTTATTTGGAAGCGATTCACATGAAAGATTTGAGAACCAAGGAACAGAGGATTTATAATGATTATTTTTATTCTCCTTTTGATGGTGCGCAATATGGTTATGCAGAATATGAAGATGATTTTATCCCTGGATCGGCTTTTGAGAATATGGCTTTTCTTTCTTTTGTAGTGTGGCCGGATCATTTGAAAGGCTTAGGTCGTAATTCATTTGCAGGTACCAACCTGCGTGGATCTCTTATTTTGCCGGAAGGGTTGAAATATGTAGGGAAAGATTGCTTTTGGGCCTATGAACATAAGCCGACATCATTAAGTGGGGAATTGTATATCCCTTCTACTGTTGAATATATTGGTGATAATGCTTTTGCGGATTGTTATTTTAACGGTGAATTGGTGCTGCCTCAAAAAATGAAATATTTGGGCTCGGAAGCGTTTCGTAATAATATCAATTTGACAGGACAGATACACATACCGGATGGATTGACTGAAGTGAATAGTGCTTGGCTATATACCGGTGTGACAGGATATGCGGAAATACCGCAAGGTGTCAAGAAAATTAATGGCATCGGCTGTTTGATTTCGGGTATTCATATTCCCGAGGGAGTGGAAGAAATCGTTCAGATTCATACATATGATGTAGGTTCGTTCAGAAATAAGTATGGAGAGAATGCTATGAACCTGTTTATGAAGCATGATATTCATTTGCCTTCTACTTTGACCAAACTGAGTGAACGTGCATTTTATTATGCTAATTCAGCTCGTATCAATATTCCCGATGGTGTGGAGATTATTCCGAATTGGGCTTTTAACAGTTCCAAATTACAAGATACGTTGTCTATCCCGTCATCTGTTACTCAGATAAGAATGGGTGCTTTTGCTGAGTGCCATTATCTGACTGCCGTTGTTCTTCCGGAAAACTTGCAAGAGATACAGGATATAGCCTTTCAAAATTGTAGGTCGCTTAATTATATCCAATGTCTGAGTCCTAAACCACCCCGTTTGAGTGGAAATGCATTCGATGGAGTAGAAAAGAATAATTTTACATTGGTGGTGCCGGAAGGCTCGGTTGATCTTTACAAAGGTGCTGACGGATGGAAAGAGTTTACTCGGATTTCAACCTATCAAAAATTCGTTTGTCGCCCTATGTCGGCCAAATTGTTGAATAAAGGGAATACACGAACAATCATATTGGATGCAGATGGTGATTGGACGGTAACTCACAAACCGGATTGGGTGACATTGTCGGCAGAAAGCGGTTCTAAGAAAAAGGAATTGACGGTGACTATAAATGATTTGTCTTCTGGAACGGGCGATCGAAGTGGCGAGATTGAATTTACTTTAAACGGAAAAACTGATGATATGGAAAATCCGATTACCACCAGTTATAAGATAACTCAATATGATAGTGAATATAAGGAAAATAGTCAAATAAAACTCCAAAATGCTTCTGAAGGTAATGGTATTAATATTGTCTTTACCGCCGACGGTTATGATGCGGAAGATATAGCCAATGGAAGCTTTATAGCGGATGTAAAGGAAGGTATGAAATATTTCTTCGGAATACAACCTTACCAAAAATATCAGAACTATTTTAATGTATATGCCCATGTTGCGATGTCGAATGACAGTGGTGTTTGTTCCAATGTAAATATCTGGAGAAATACGAAGTTCAATACGAGATACGGAGGTGGGGAAAATGGCAGATTAAATGTCGATGCGAATAAAGTAATGCATTTTGTCATGAATGAAGTGGAAGAAACATGTATTACGTCTCAGAATGTTTCTGAAAGTTTGGTTATATGTATTTTAAATAGTGATGTGTACGAAGGTATTTGTACCATGTATGCAGACGGTTCTGCAGTAGCCTTTGTCCCTCATAGCCGATATGATTATCCGTATGATTATCGGGGAATTATCCAGCATGAAGCAGGTGGACACGGATTCGGAAAATTGGGAGATGAATATGTGTATCACCGTAATCATATTGATAATTGTTCATGTCCTTGCTGTAATCATACAGACGAACTTAAATATAACCTGTATTTGGGGTGGTTCCGTAATTTGTCGATGACCGGCAAATACAGTGGTGTTGAATGGAAACACTTGATTTATGATGACCGTTATGATGATATAGTGGATATATATGAAGGTGGCTATTATCATGGTCGTGGAGTGTATCGTTCGGAATATAATTCATGCATGAATAATAATGTACCGTATTATAGTACCATTTCTCGTCAGGCAATAGTTGAGCGAATTATGGCTTATGCTGGGAAAACATTCAATTTCGAGACTTTCGTTAGCAACGATAGTCGTGAAATGGGGGATAAGTTTATTGAGAGTCGAACAGGAGGAAACGTTAAAGAGGGAGTTGCCCTACATCATTCTGCTCCGATTTTTATAAAGGGAAGTCCGATGGATTATTTCCAGCAACAAGATAACAAACCTTCTAAATAAACTGAACAATGAAAAAGATGAAATATATATGGTGTACTCTTTTGATGTTTTCATTGGCATCGTGTGTGGAGCAATCGGTAGATACAGTAAATGGAGAAGGTAAAAAACCTATTTTTTTGTCTGCTACCTATCCCGTAAATACCGTTTCACGTGTTGCGGAAAACGGATTTGTAGCTGGTGATGAAGTGGGAATCTTTATTGTGGATTATGATGCGTCTGGCAATCCGGGTGAACCTGCATTGAAAGGAAATCGTGGCTCGAATGTCCGTTTTAAATTTGATGGTGAAAAATGGAGCGCACCTTATCAGTTATATTGGGCTGATGATAAAACACCGGCAGATTTTTATGGCTATTATCCGTTTGATGAGTCGATGACTTCGGTAACCGAATACTTCTTTAGTATCCAAAGCAGTCAAAATGGTAGTGCTACATCAACATCAGCTTCAGGTTATGAGCAAAGTGATTTGTTGTGGGCAAAGGCTACTCGTGTAACTCCTACTATTGGAACTGTTGATTTGAAATACCGTCATTTGATGGCCGGTATCACAGTCAATTTAACGAAAGGAGATGGATTTACGGATGAGCAATGGAATAATTTTGAAAAAACGGTACAGATAGAAAATACGGTTTTAAAAGGTGTCGTGAACATGAAAACCGGTGAAGTGTCGGTCTTTAGCGATGAAATCCATGCCATTACTCCGATGTTTTATAACGGTTGCTGGCGAGCGGTGGTTTATCCTCAATCCGTTGAAGCCGGCAAATCATTGATAAGTATTACTGTTGATGGTCAATCTTACCATTTGTCAAGTAATGAATCAATGGTCTACACAAGTGGTAAGATGCATGAATTTGAGATTGTGGTCGAACGTTCTGATCCTGAAGGAGAATATGTATTTAATTTGGCACATCAAAGTATCACCAATTGGATAGATGATGCGGATTTCCATGATGGCTTGATTCGTCAATATACCATTGTACATGTGGATGAACCAGGTACTTTGCAACAGGAACTTGCTGAAGCCCGGTTGGATTATCAGCGTGTTATCAGTCTGAAAGTGGAAGGTAAATTAAATGCTACAGATATGGAATTTATGGGTCAGCAGATGACTTCATTGGCCAATGTCAATTTACAACAAGCCATTATTACAGATGGTGTTGTTCGCGGTTTTATGAATCATCCTCGTTTGACACATTTTGTTTTCCCAAAAAGTGGAGTTACAAGAATAGAAAATCGTGCCTTTCACAAGACACCTTTAATAGGGTCGGTACATATACCGGAAGGAGTAACACAAATTGGAGAACAAGCTTATGCAGAATGTAGATTGTTGACCGGTAACTTATCTCTACCAACGACATTAAAGAGAATAGAGCAGGCTGCTTTTTCTGTTACCAGTTTGGGCGGGCAGCTTATCCTGCCTGATGGTATAGAATTTATCGGTTCTTCAGCATTCTTTGAATGTATCTTTGAGGGTAGTTTATATTTGCCGGAATCATTGACTGTTTTACCTATGTTTAATAGTGGAAGGTTGACCGGGAGTGTTACTATTCCGAGAAATATTACAGTGATAGATGAAGGGACATTTGTGAATAGTGGTTTTAGCCAGGTGGAATTTCATGATGGTATAACTGAAATTAAGAAAGGTGCATTTGCCAATACACAACTTGCTGGGGAATTGGTGCTTCCTCCCAATTTGAGACAATTAGGGGGGCATGCGTTCAAGAATACGAAAATTACCAATATCATATTTCCGGATGCTCTTCAGATAATGCTGGATGGAGGTTATACGGAAGAAGGTATATTTTCAGGATGCAACCGTATAACAGGAACTATTCAGTTTGCTAAGAATGTGTCTCGTATCCCTAAAGGCTGTTTTTATGAATGTTCATCCATGACAGGAATCATTTTACCTAAAAATGTTGAAATTATTGATGAAAAGGCTTTTCAAAATTGTTATAGTCTGAATCGAATTGTTTGTGAAAATCCGGAGCCTCCTGTGGTTTATAAAGATGCTTTCTATGGAGTTCCAAAGGATAATTTTACATTGGAGGTTCCGGAAGGTTCTGTAGAAAAGTACAAGAATGCAGAAGGATGGAAAGAATTCAGTCGTATAGCAGCATATGGAAGTTTTGTATGTCGTCCGTCACAGGCCAATGCGTTGAATAAAGAGCGTACGCAATCATTGGTCTTGAATGCTGATGGTGAATGGGAAGTTGAATTTTGTCCGGAATGGTGTACGGTGTCACCTATGTCCGGTTCAGGAAAAGCCGATTTACAGCTAACAATCCAACAATTATCGTCTGGAGGTGAAAATCGTACTGATGTCATTTGTTTTAAGTTGAAGAATGGAGAATACAGAACTTATTGTACTGTTTCCCAATATAATTACCAATACGAAGAGGATCAATGTATCTCTTTATTGACACAACAAAAAGGATATGCTAGAAGTAATAATATTCTTTTTTTAGGTGACGGCTTTGATAGTGAAGATATTTCAAGTGGTAAATATCTCAATTTGGTGGAAAAACAAATGGAATATTTCTTTGGTATCGAACCATATAAGAGTCATAAAGATTATTTCAATGTATATGTGGCCTTTCCCTTGTCGCAAGAGAAAGGTGTCAATACCATGAATACTTATGTTAACAATCGTTTTGGAACACTTTATGGTTTTGATGGTGAGGTCAACACGGTGAATCAGTTGTTGACAGAAACAGGTTCTATATATGATTATGCATTGTCGTTGGCAAATGAACCGTTGGATGAGACAATTATGAAAGAATCGTTGATTATATTGATTCCTAATTCATCGGATTACAATGGAGTGACATATTATGCAGATAAGGACTTAACGGTTTCGATTTGTCCTCCATCGGAACGTGCGTATCCCCAAGATATGAGAGGAGTCGTTCAACATGAGGCTGGTGGCCATGGATTTGGGAAATTAGGAGATGAAGAAATTATCTATAATAAATGGGCACCTTCGATAGTTATTGCAGACATTGAAGAAAAACATTCCAAACATCCTTCTCTCGGATGGTATGAGAATTTAGCTACTACATCCAATACAAATAGTGTGCCATGGTCGAATTTTATATTCGATGAACGATATTCAGACGAAGTGGATGTGTTTGAAGGTGGTGCCGGCTATATGCGTGGTGTGTTCCGTCCTGAATCCAACTCGTGTATGAATTATGGAATTCCATATTATAATGTAGCATCCCGTCATTCCATAATGAAGCGAATAATGATACAGGCGGAAGGAAGTATTACAAGTGAATATTTTGAAAAAAATGATAGTAAGGAATGGGGCGAGGTCGATTCGCGTGCGGTATTGTCTGTTGCCAATTCGTATGGAGGAAGCTCATTGCACAGAGCGCCTACTCAGGTAAATATGAAACAAATGGATAATGCTATCAAAAGAATCCGCCAAGCTAATAAAGTTAAACAAGAACAATCAATCAATCGCTAATCATAAAGACTATAAATATGAAAACAGGAAAGTTTCTACTACTCTCGGCTGTCGTTACAATAGCTTTAACTGCTTGTAATAACGAAGAAATATTTAATGAACTTACAAGAGAAATCCAGTTGGATATGATTTATCCAGGACAAGAATCACGTGCTACGGACACTCAATTTGAAGCTAATGATCAAATAGGTGTATATATAACAACCGCTGATGCTTCATTGCAATTGGGAGGTAATTATGTTAATAATACGATGTTTGAATACAAAAGCTCTAAATGGGAACCCAATAAGCCTTGTTATTGGGTAGAAGGTACGTATGATATTTATGCGTATTATCCGTATTCACCAACAATCAATGATGTAGAAAATTATAATTTCCAAGTTCAGGAAGACCAAACATCGAGTCTTAATTATACGAAAAGTGATTTTATGTGGGCATGTACCTCAAATTATACTCCGAATTTTACAAATAACCCTTCTGTTTCCATGCAGTTCGCTCATAAAATGTCGAATGTAATGGTGGAATTGGTGCGTGGTGAAAATTTTGAAGGTACTATTCCTGAGAATACGAAAGTTTATTTATATAGTATAGTAACTTCGGCAGTTATCGACTTGTCTTCTGGGGATGTAGCAAAAGATAGCTATGCCGGTGAAAGTACTGTTCAATGCTTTAAGGTAGATAATGATACTTTTAAGGCTATTGTTGTGCCACAAAGTATCACATCTAAACGTCCATTGGTAGAAGTTGTTATTGATAATGTATCCTATCTGATGGAAGGAAAAATCAGTTATCGACAAGGATATCGTCATACAATTACAGTAACACTTGATACAGATCCGGAAAATATCAAAATTAATATTGGTGGACAATTGGGAAATTGGTAGTCATGAAGAAAAATTTAGAATAATTTGTCTCTCCATTTCTAATGGACCTTTATAGAATGCCTTCATTGGTTTCATTTACTTAGAATTTAAAGTAGCTTAAATTTAGGTGAAGCCAATGAAGGCATTTAAGTGGAAATATTTCCACTCTTATTTATTAGATATTAAATTCCCCTATTTTGGAAGGATTGGAAGTAATTATTACTATCTTTGTATTTTCTATTAGTTTTAGCGTTATGAAAATAAATTCGAATTATAAGCTTCGCTCCATAGCGGGCGAAACCATTGTGGTGAATCAAGGAACAACGGGTACGGATATGACCCGAATCATTTCATTGAATGCTTCGGCCAAATTGCTGTATGAGCAGTTGCTTGGAAAAGAGTTTGCTGTAGATGATGCCGCCAATGTGTTGGCAGATACTTATGGCATTGATAATGAACAGGCTTTGAAGGATGCACAAAAATGGGTGGATGCACTCTGTAAATGTGGAGTTATTGAATAAAAGACTATGTTGAATACATCGGAACAGATACTGTTTGCCTTGTTGAGGGCTTCGTTGCATCAGGTAGAGGCGGAACAAACTTGCTTTCAGCATGTGTCGGATGAAGAATGGAAGCAATGCTATCAGTTGGCAGCCCGACAAGGGGTGATGGCTTTGGCATGGGATGGTGTGATGACGCTTCCAGCAAATCTGCAGCCTCCCCGTTCTCTGAAATTGGCATGGGGGATGGCTGTACAGGATTATGAGGCAAAATATGCCCGTTATTGCCGGACCATTCGTGAACTTTCTGCCTTTTATGCAGAACAGGGCATTGTAACGGTACAGATGAAGGGAGTGGGACTTTCTGCCTATTATCCGGTGCCGGCTCATCGCGAAGGTGGCGACATTGATATCTATACCTTCTCGGCCGATCATTCAAAAATGACAGATACGGAAGCAAATAGGTTGGCCGACGAGCTGATGAAACGACAAGGAATAGAGGTGGTGATGCACTCGTATAAGCATAGTAATTTCTATTACAAGGGAATACCCATAGAGAACCATAAATGCTTTCTGAATGTGCAGCATTACTCTGTTGCGGTTCAAGTGAACGAAATGTTGAAACAATGTATGTGTCCGCAAACTACCGATTTGCTGGAAGGGGAATGTAGGATACTGACACCTTCTCCGGCATTCAATACTTTATTTCTGGCTTTTCATGCTTCACAGCATTATGGTAGTGGGTTGGCTTTGCACCATTTGTGCGATTGGGCAGTATTGATAAAACGCTATGGGTTGAAACTACCGGAAGAACTGACCGACAAACGTTTTCTGGAAGCTATAGCTGCACTTACGCAATTGGCTAACCATTATTTGGGTACCCAAGCGGAAATAACTGGCGGTGAACAATTGGCGGATGAAATGTTGCAGGAAATGTTGCATCCAAAGTTTTATCACAAAGAAAGGATTCCGGCAAAAGGCAAGTGGGGTATTCTGAAATATAAAACCCAACGTTTTCTCTATATGTCGAGGGTGTCGAACCGAATTCTGTATGTCCCTTTATGGAAACGTATTTGGAAATCGGTTGTAGCACATGTACGTCGTCCTGAAACAATATTCCAAACAGAGTAGAAGTAAAAAAGAACATGTTTTTCTTAAAGCGAATATACCGTTTGTTGCTTCTCGAAGAAAGAAAGGTTGGTAAAAAAGTGGTAGCGGCTGTCTTTTTTTCGGCTTTGCTTGATTTTGTGGGATTGGCTGCACTATTGCCTGTGCTTTATATTTTGTTGGAAGGTGGTGAAAATCATCGGGCAGCCATATACTTCTGTTTGTTCGCGGTAGGTGTTATTTTGTTCAAGAGTACATTGATAGTAAGCTTTTCCCGTTTCCAGAATTGTTATTTGCTTTCGTTGTACAAACGGTTGAGCTTTTCTCTTTTTTCATCCTATTATCGAAAAGGTTTGCTCTTTATCCGTGAACAAGGGAGTAGCCGTTTGGGGCATGAAGTGACCTATATGTGTTTTGCTTTCAGTCAGAACATGTTGGCTCCATTGCTACGTATGGCAGGCGATGGCTTGTTGATAGCAATGGTAACCCTGGCCTTGTTGGTGTATGATTGGCAAACGGTGTTGATTCTGTATATTTCTTTTCTACCTGTGATGGGACTTTATGTATGGGGGGTAAGAAAGCGTGCTCGGAAGTATGGAGAACAGGAACTGCGTGCTAAACGCAGGCAGGCAAAAGTGGTGAATGATACATTCAGAGGATTTCAAGAGCTGGAAGTGAATGGCGCTTTTTCTACCCAACAAGCTTCTTTTTTGGAAGGAATGGATGAAGTAGCTCATAGTAGGGTGAAATTGGATACGATTATGCGTGTGCCTGTGTTCTTGTCTGAATTGTCGGTTATTCTTGGATTGACGATATTGGTAGTTTTTGGAACAGGAGATGTCAAGGTGCTTGTAGGAGTGTTTGCGGTAGCGGCTTTCCGTTTATTGCCTGCGGTACGTGTTATGCTTTCGGGATGGACGCAAGTTCAGAATGCCCTTTATTGTCTGGATGTGTTGGAAGAAGGATTGGAAGATCCGGATGAGAAAGAAGTTGTATGTAGCTTGGAGGAATTGCCATTTGAAAAGGAAATAAGGATATGTGGCTTGTCGTACATATATCCTAATGGTGAAGAAGTACTGAAAAATTTTGATGAGAGTATCCGTAAAGGAGAATATGTGGGATTCTGCGGATATAGTGGAGCTGGGAAATCTACCTTGTTTAATTTATTGTTGGGCTTTTTGAATCCTACGGATGGAAAAATATGTATTGACCGTACGGTGCTAACCCCCGAAATACAGCCTCTGTGGCTTCAAAAGGTGGGATATGTACCTCAAGAGGTTTTCATCTTTCAAGGTACATTGGCTGAAAATATTGCTTTAGGGTGTAAAGAGATAGATAGGGACCGTGTTCTTCAGGTACTTGAACAAGTGAGCTTGGGCAAATGGTTGCAAACGTTGGATGATGGTATAGATACGGTTTTGGGTGAAGCAGGAGGACGACTTTCCGGTGGACAGAAACAACGGGTAGGAATTGCTCGGGCGCTTTATAAGAATATTGATGTGCTGTTGTTGGATGAGGCTACATCGGCATTGGACAATAAAACAGAAAGAGAAGTAAATGAAACTCTTTATCAATTAAAACAAACTTATGAACAGCTGACTATACTTTCCATAGCACATCGGGAAAGTTCGTTGGCATATTGTGACAGGATAATAACATTAAAGGATGATGATGAGTAAAAAGTATCAGATAGCAGGACATTTGTTCGAAGTCATGGGAGAACAATTATGTGCGGCAGTAACTTGCATTGAAGGATTTCGCCCGTTTGAAGTGGAAGAAGGGGAACCGTTATTCCGTTTCCAGGAAGGAAACTTAAGAGATATTCCCCCCATGCAAAAAGTGGAGTATGTGTTTGAATACGAAGGGGTGAAGGGCGCTTTCGGAAGAACATCTGACGGATTACGCTTGAATTTGCTAATGGAGGCAGATGGAAGAGCTTTTGATATATGGTGCCGGGAAGGAGATTCCGTGGTTTATATGGGTGGATGTTGGTTGATGCTGCTTTATCGGTTTGCTATGTGGGTGGCTTATGGCTTGATGACTTTACAGAAGGGAACACTGGCAATTCATAGTAGCTGTATCGTTTATAAAGGTAAAGCAACGTTGTTCTTGGGAGAAAGTGGTACGGGCAAGAGTACGCATACCCGATTGTGGCGGGAGCATATTGAAGGAGCGGTGCTATTGAATGACGACAGTCCTATGATACGAGTGGAAGATGGGAAAGTATGGGCTTATGGTAGTGCATGGAGTGGAAAGACTCCTTGTTATAAGAATGAACGTTATGAATTGAAAGCGTGTGTTCGTTTGTCGCAAGCTCCTTATAACCGGATGCAAAAATTGTCTGTACTTCAAGCTTATGGAGCAATTCACCCTTCATGTGCGCCCGAGTTTGCATACGATGATGTATTATATGATGAGGTAAGTCGTACAATCGGTCAGATTCTATCGGTGGTACCTTGTTATCATTTGGCTTGTTTGCCAGATAGAGAGGCGGCTTTGTTGTCTTGTCATACTATTTTTGAAAGTGAACCATGAAGTGTATACCGAATGAAATATTCTTTGCATGGGTAGAGTCTGAAATAGCAGAAAAGCGTTCTGTACGTTTCCGCTTGAAAGGCCAGTCCATGTTTCCTTTGTTGCGTAATGAACGTGATGAGGTGGTGCTTTATCCTTGTAAGGGGGAAAAACTTCGGCCTATGGATGTTGTATTGTTTCGATATCAGGGTAAGCATATATTGCATCGCATCCTTCGTATGGAGGGTGAACATATCTATTTACGAGGGGATGGCTCGTATGTTGCCAAGGAAGAATGTACAACAACTGATGTAATAGGCATAGTACGTGAAATAAAACGTCCGTCGGGGAAAGTAATTTCGGTAGATGCTTGGCAATGGCGTTTGGCCAGTCGATTATGGAATGGATTAGGCATCTTCCGAAATCCTCTATTAAGAATATTACATAAACTGTTATAGAAAAACACTTATCCTCTTCCGTCTGCTCCCCACATCATCTTGTCTCTTAATGTGTGGAAGAATATGTGGTTGGGGCGTTTCACGACTTTTATCTGGTAAGGAGCCTTGCGGATGGAAAGGCGTGTACCTTCACTACATGTTTCGCTCCGTCCGTCTATGGCTATGAGGAAATTATGGCTGCGGCTTTCTACATCGAGCGTAATTTCCCAATCGTCATTGATGACAATGGGACGCACATTCAAGCTATGAGGAGCTACCGGAGTAATGGCAATGGTATTGCTATGTGGCACAATAATGGGACCACCAATGCTCAAAGAGTATGCTGTGGAGCCGGTGGGAGTGGCAATAACCAATCCGTCGGCCTGATAAGTGGTGAGCGGTGCCCCGTTAATGGAGGCATGGATGGCAATCATGGACGAGCTGTCGCGTTTCAAAATGGCTATTTCGTTCAGTCCGTAAGGATAGCCTTTCAGTTCCTGACCATCGCAACAAACCTGCAATACACTGCGGTCTTCTATTTTATAGTTATGATTGTATATATCATCAAAAGTATCTTCCATATCTTCAGGAGATACATCTGCCAAAAATCCCAATCGGCCGGTATTGATGCCCAATATAGGAATGTTGCGGTTTCCCACACGACTTGCTGCTTTAAGGAAGGTTCCGTCGCCCCCGATGCTCAGAACCATGTCTGCATTGAAATTGTTGTCGTTGAAAGTCCCTGCTACATGGATATTCATGTGCTGCTCTTTTGTCAAGAAGTCGTAGAAATCCTGACAGATAAAGACTTCTGCCTGATGTTTCTGCAGAATGGTGAGTAATCGTTCTATATGTACTGACTTTTTAGCTTGGAATGTATTTCCGAACAATGCAAATTTCATACTTGTTGTTTTAATAAATTTGTCTATCTTTGCCCTTGCAAAACTTTGCAAAGATAATAATAGTTTGACAAGATGACAAAGTTAAGTGTAAATATCAATAAGATTGCCACCATTCGTAATGCACGAGGAGGCAATAATCCAGATGTAGTAAAAGTAGCGTTGGATTGCGAACGCTTCGGTGCACAAGGTATTACAGTTCATCCTCGTCCGGATGAACGTCACATTCGTAGAAGTGATGTCTATGCGCTCAAACCCTTGTTAAGTACAGAATTCAATATCGAAGGTTATCCAAGTCCTGAATTTATAGACCTCGTTCTGAAAGTAAAACCCCATCAAGTGACTTTGGTGCCGGATGCTCCTGACCAAATTACTTCGAATGCCGGTTGGGATACCAAAACCCATCAGTCGTTCCTGACTGAGCTGATGGATACTTTCGGTGGTGCCGGAGTCCGTACTTCTATCTTTGTAGGTACAGATATAGAACTCATTGAATATGCTGCCAAGACAGGTGCCGACCGCGTGGAACTTTATACAGAGCCCTATGCCACTTTATATCCCAAGGATAGAGAAGCTGCTATTGCTCCGTTTGTAGAGGCTGCCAAGGTGGTACGTAGTTTGGGTATGGGCTTGAATGCCGGTCATGACCTTAGTTTGGAAAACCTGAAGTACATGCACGACAATATTCCTTGGTTGGATGAGGTTTCCATCGGTCATGCGTTGGTATGCGATGCCTTGTACTTAGGTCTTGAAAAGACCATTGATGCTTATTTGGATTGTTTGAAGTAGCGATTGATAATTTAGGCGCGGATTACACAGATTAACACGGTCTTTAGTATGTGTTTATATCGTGCAATCATTGTAATCCGTGCCTATAAATCTTGAAATAGAATGAAGACAGTTTATGTGTTTTTGGCCGATGGCTTTGAAGAAGTCGAAGCATTGACCCCCATTGATGTATTGCGCCGTGCTGGTTTGCAGGTGATAACCGTTTCTGTGATGGAAGAACAAGTGGTAAAGGGAGCACACGGGGTTCCTGTAGTGGCTGATGTCCTGTTTGCCGATATAGATCCAGAAGGAGCAGATATGCTCTTATTACCTGGGGGAATGCCCGGTGCCACCAACCTCGATGCACACCAAGGCTTGAGTGATTTGATTTTGACTTATGCAGCAGAAGGCAAGCCGTTGGCTGCTATTTGTGCCGCTCCGTTGGTGTATGGTAATAGAGGATTGCTTCAAGGCAAGAAAGCCACTTGTTATCCGGGCTTCGAAGACTATTTGCAAGGAGCCGAGTATACAGCTGCTTTAGTGGAACAAGATGGTAACTTTATTACAGCCAAGGGACCGGGTGCTGCAATGGAATTTGCTTTTGCCATAGTAGAAAAATTCTGTGGTGCAGAAAAGGTACAGGAACTGAAACAAGGCATGATGATTGAAGCTTGATTCATGAAAAAGCATATCATTATTGTAGCTGGAGGAAAGGGACTCCGTATGGGAGGAGACATCCCCAAACAGTTTGTACCCATTGGTGGAAAACCGGTACTCATGCGTACCCTCGAAGCGTTTTACACCTACGACCCTGCTATGCAATTGATATTGGTGCTTCCTGTCAGTCAGCAAGCATATTGGAAGGAGTTGTGTGAAACCTATAGCTTTACATTGCCCCACATAGTGGCCGATGGGGGAGAAACCCGCTTCCATTCGGTTAAGAATGGATTGGCAAAAGTCGAAGGAGATGGTTGGGTAGGGGTGCACGATGGCGTGCGGCCCTTTGTCTCTACCGAAGTCATAGCTCGTTGCTATGAACAGGTGCGCGAAAAGCAAGCGGTGATACCTGTGGTTGATGTGGTGGAAACACTCCGTCGCCTCACGGGAGCTGGAAGTGAAACCGTTCCACGTAGTGCCTATAAGTTGGTACAGACACCTCAAGTGTTTGATGTCAACTTGCTTCGTAGGGCTTATCAACAACCTTATACTGATGCTTTTACAGACGATGCTTCGTTGGTTGAAGCTTTGGGTGAACAGGTATATTTGGTGGAAGGCAATCGCGAGAACATCAAGCTTACTACTCCTTCTGATTTGAAGATGGCCGAATTCTTATGTTCGATATAACCACTCGTGACATCAAGTACTTGCAGGGGGTAGGTCCCCAACGGGCAGCCCTGCTCGACAAGGAACTCCAACTTCGTTCTTTGCGTGACTTGTTGTACTATTTCCCTTATAAATATGTAGACCGTAGTCGGCTTTACTACATCCACGAGATAGATGGCAATATGCCCTACATCCAGTTGAAGGGTGAGATCCTTAGCTTCGAAACCATTGGTGAAGGGCGCCAACGGCGCTTGGTGGCACATTTCTCTGATGGTACAGGTGTAGTGGATTTGGTGTGGTTCCAGGGCATTAAATATCTGCTTGGGCGGTATAAGGTACACGAACCCTATATCGTTTTTGGTAAACCCACTATGTTTAATGGGCGTATTAACATAGCTCATCCCGATATTGATCCAGCCGGAGAACTTACTCTCTCTACGATGGGTTTGCAACCTTATTATAGTACCACCGAGAAGATGAAGCGGGGAGGCCTAAATTCACACGCCCTTGAAAAGTTGATGAAGAATGCTTTTGCTCTCCTGCAAGCGCCTTTGCCTGAAACATTATGTGAGAAAGTGGTGAAGGAGCATCATCTCATGCCACTTAATGAGGCTTTGCATAATATCCATTTTCCTCAGAATCCTGAACTTTTACGGAAGGCACAATATCGCCTCAAGTTTGAGGAACTTTTTTATGTGCAACTCAACATTCTTCGCTATACTCAAGACCGTCGTCGCAAATATCGGGGGTTGGTCTTTGAACGAGTGGGAGAGGTGTTCAATACTTTTTATAGTCAGAACTTGCCCTTCCAATTGACTAATGCCCAAAAAAGGGTGATTAAGGAAATCAGGAAAGATATGGGTAGCGGACGTCAGATGAATCGGCTTCTGCAAGGTGATGTGGGTAGTGGCAAAACTCTTGTGGCTTTGATGTCTATGCTCATTGCATTAGACAACGGGTATCAGGCCTGCATTATGGCACCTACCGAAATCTTGGCAGCACAGCATTATGAAACCATGACTCGCCTGTTGTTTGGTATGAATGTCCGTGTGGAACTTCTTACAGGCTCCATTAAAGGGAAAAAGCGCGAAGAAATTCTGCATAATCTCCTTACTGGCGATGTGGATATTCTGATAGGCACTCATGCTGTTCTTGAAGATACTGTGCATTTTTCTTCTCTTGGCATGGTGGTGATTGACGAGCAGCACCGTTTTGGTGTAGCCCAACGCGCCAAACTTTGGAGTAAGAATACCTGTCCGCCTCATGTGTTGGTTATGACTGCCACTCCTATTCCTCGTACGCTGGCTATGACCCTTTATGGCGATTTGGATGTATCGGTTATTGACGAACTTCCCCCCGGTCGAAAACCTATCCAAACGATTCATCAGTTTGATAACCGTCGTCCCAGTCTGTATGCAGGTATTCGTAAACAAATAGCCGAAGGACGCCAGGTGTATATTGTTTATCCGCTTATCAAGGAAAGTGAGAAGATGGACATCAAGAACTTGGAAGATGGATATGAAAATATTTGCGCTGAGTTTGCAGATTGCAAGGTGAGTAAGGTGCATGGCCAAATGAAACCTGCTGAAAAAGATGCTGAAATGCAACGCTTCGTCAATGGCGAAACCCAAATTATGGTAGCTACTACCGTGATTGAGGTAGGAGTGAATGTGCCCAATGCTTCTGTTATGGTGATTGAAAACGCTGAACGTTTCGGCTTGTCGCAATTACACCAGTTGCGTGGTAGAGTAGGACGAGGTGCCGACCAATCGTATTGTATTCTGGTTACCAGCTATAAGCTTTCCGAAGATACCCGCAAACGATTGGAGATTATGGTGCAAACCAACGATGGATTTGAGATAGCCGAGGCCGATTTGAAACTTCGAGGTCCCGGCGATTTGGAAGGTACCCAACAAAGTGGTATTGCTTTCGATTTGAAGATTGCCGATATTGCCCGTGACGGACAGTTGTTGCAATATGTTCGTGAGGTAGCTGCATGCATTGTTGACGAAGATCCCAACGGCCAATTACCCGAGTACCAAATTCTTTGGCAACAGTTGCAATCGTTGCGTAAAACCCATGTCAATTGGGCTGCTATATCCTGACATGTTGTAAAACATATTGCCGCTTTCGAATAAAATAGTTATCTTTGGACGTTTTTTTAGAAAAGGATCCTTATATTTTTATAACAGAATGATATTTAAATACCTGAAAATAACTTTATTGGCTGCTGTACTTTGTTTCTGCGGCCAATCTATATATGCACAAGATCTCTTGGTTCGTCAGGCTCCGATTGACAGAAAATTGAAGGCTATTGATTCTATATCGATACTTCGCCAATTAAAAGCGGAAATGGCCGAATATCCTGCTTATGGTCTTTATCCAGAATGGAGCAATGCCTATGCACATAGATATACCAATGTAACTTTACCGGATAGTTTTAAAATAGACTTGGCAGATTTCTGTATGCCAACTACCCATACAAAGATTACTTCCAAGTATGGTCCTCGTCGTCGCCGTATGCATTATGGTATCGATGTGAAGGTCTATGTAGGTGATACCATTCGTTCTGCTTTTGCTGGTAAAGTACGCGTAGTGAAGAACCAAGGTCGTAGAGTGGGCTATGGCAAATATATCATTATTCGCCATGATAATGGTTTGGAAACAGTGTATGGCCACTTGTCCAAGCAATTGGTTCATGAAAACCAATATGTTGAAGCGGGTGAAGTGATTGGCTTGGGAGGTAATACCGGTCGCTCGTCGGGTTCTCACTTGCATTTTGAAACCCGTTTTTTAGGTCAGGCCATCAATCCGGCATTCATGTTTGACTTTGAGAAACAGGATATTGTAGCCGACTCGTATACTTTCTATAAGAAAGCCAAGCGCAAGAATGGTGTAGCAGTAGCCGGTGTAGATTACTATAAAGTGCGTAAGGGAGATTCTTTGTCGCGTATTTCCAAGCGTACAGGAGTTTCGGTCAAGACCTTGTGTAAATTGAATGGTATTTCTACCAAGACTACACTTCGTGTGGGTCAAGTCTTGAAATGCTCGTGACAATAATTAAATTTAGATAAAAAAGGCGGAAAGGAATTCTTTTCCGCCTTTTTCTATGTGTCATAAGCGGAAAAATGTGTAACTTTGTTGCCTATTTATAAGAACAATGAAAGATACGAATCAACAATTTGAACATGTAATAGCAATTTGCCGTGATTTGTTTGCCAAAAAGTTGCATGATTATGGTGCCGCTTGGCGTATTATGCGTCCATCTTCAGTAACCGATCAGATTTTTATCAAAGCCAACCGTATCCGTAGTATAGAAATCAAAGGAGTGACCATGGTGGATGAAGGTATTCGTCCGGAATTTATTGCCATTGTGAACTATGGAATTATTGGTCTTATCCAATTGGAATTGGGATATGCTGAAACAGATGACATGACTGAGCAACGGGCATTGGAACTCTATGATCGTTATGCCAAGAAAGCATTGGAACTTATGATAGCCAAGAATCACGATTATGATGAAGCATGGAGAAGTATGCGAATCAGTTCGTATACAGACCTTATACTTATGAAGATTTATCGTACCAAGCAAATAGAAGGACACGATGGAGCGACATGGGTATCCGAAGGTATCGATGCCAATTATATGGATATGATTAACTATGCTGTTTTTGGATTGATAAAGCTGGAATTTGGAGAATAATCAGACATATCGCATCATGAAAGTCTGGACGAATATATGCCGTTTCTTTTTGGCGGTAGTATTCGTCTTTTCAGGTTTTGTAAAATCCATCGACCCGCTTGGAACGCTCTATAAAATCCAGGATTATTTGGTGGCTTTTGGTATGCCCGATGCATTTCCTGAATCATTGATCTATTTGGGGGCTGTGTTGTTGGGTGTCGTTGAATTTTGTTTGGGCATTTATTTGTTCTTTGGCATTCGCAGGCGTATCACTCCACGTATCATCCTTTTGTTGATGAGTTTCATGACACCGCTTACTCTTTGGTTGGCGGTATCAAACCCTATATCCGATTGCGGATGTTTTGGCGATGCAGTAGTGTTGACCAATTGGGAGACATTCTGGAAAAATGTACTCTTGCTGATAGCCGCCGTTTCTGCTTTTAAATGGCGTAAGAGTGTATTTCCCTTGGTTTCCATTCGTTTTGATTGGCTGATTGCCCTTTATGCGTGGGTATACATCTTCGGAATAATTACCTATTCCAGTTGGAATTTGCCAATCTTCGATTTCCGTCCTTATCATGTCGGGGCAAATATCCCGGAAGGAATGGAAATACCCGAAGGAAAAGAGCCTACCTTGTATGAAACCCGCTTCATCCTTCAGAAGAATGGGGAAGAAAAAGAGTTTACCCTGGAGAACTATCCGGACAGCACCTGGACATTTGTTGATTCCAAAACCGTGGTGAAAAAGTTGGGCTATGAACCTCCTATCCATGATTTCTCCATGATTACTCAGGAAGATGGAGTGGATATCACCCATGAGGTGTTGAATGATGAAGGATATACTTTCTTGTTGGTGGCCCATCAGTTGAATGTGGCCGATGAAAGTTCGGTGGATTTGATAAACGAACTCTATGACTATTGTCTGGAGCATACATATAAGTTCTATTGTCTGACTTCATCGCCGGACGAAGATATTTTGGAATGGCAAGAGCGTACTGGGGCCGAATATCCTTATGTCATTATGGATAACATCACGCTGAAAACCATGATTCGCTCCAATCCAGGGCTGATTCTTCTGAAGGAAGGAACCGTCATCAACAAATGGAGTGTGAACAATCTGCCAGATGAATACCAATTGAATGATGCCTTGGAGAATTTGCCTATCGGCCAACTGGAAAAGTACTCATTGCTCCATAAGGTGGCATGGGTTTTTGCCTGGTTTGTATTCCCACTTGTATTGGTTTGTTTGATTGACCAGATTTGGGAAAGACGGAACCGCAAGAAACTAGTAACAGTAAATGAAAATCAAAATCAATAATTAACCCTTTAACAAATAAACAAAATGAGAAAAAACATTGTTGCAGGTAACTGGAAAATGAACAAGACCCTCCAAGAAGGTGTGGCTCTTGCAAAAGAATTGAACGAAGCATTGGCTGCTGACAAGCCTAATTGCGATGTAGTGATTTGTACTCCTTTCATCCACTTGGCATCTGTTACTCCTATCGTTGATAGCGCTGTAATCGGTGTAGGTGCTGAAAACTGTGCAGACAAGGTATCGGGTGCTTATACAGGTGAAGTTTCTGCCGAAATGGTAGCTTCTACAGGTGCACAATACGTTATCTTGGGTCACTCTGAACGTCGTTCTTACTATGGTGAAACAGTTGAAATCCTCGAAGAAAAGGTGAAGTTGGCTTTGGCTAACAACTTGACTCCGATTTTCTGTATCGGTGAAGTGCTTGAAGAACGTCAGGCTGAAAAGCAAAACGAAGTGGTAGCTGCTCAGTTGGCTTCTGTATTCACTTTGTCGGCTGAAGATTTCTCTAAGATTATCTTGGCTTACGAACCGGTTTGGGCTATCGGTACTGGTTTGACTGCTACTCCTGAACAAGCTCAAGACATCCACGCTTACATCCGTTCACTCATTGCTGAAAAGTATGGTAACGAAGTGGCTGACAACTGCTCTATCCTTTATGGTGGTAGCTGCAAGCCTTCAAATGCCAAGGAACTTTTCGCTAAGCCTGATGTAGATGGTGGCTTGATTGGTGGTGCTGCTTTGAAGGTAGCCGATTTCAAGGGTATTATCGACGCATTCAAGTAATTAGAATCTAATTACATTAACATTTTGTCATCCTGAACAGCGTGAAGGATCTGTATACATAGACTTTATGTTTCCAGTTTCTTCACTTCGTTCAGAATGACACTATGTAAGAATATTTGATACACCTATATTTAATCCACTTACAATGAGATACATTCTTTTCCTCCTGTTTGCTGTTGCAAGCCTGATGGCTTCTGCCCAACGGAATATTGTAGACGACCTTCGCCAGTCAAAGGTTGGCCAGGGAACTGTAACCATCCATCAAGACGCCAAGATAGATGCCTTGTTGGGTGCCGTGCATCAAAAGACTTCGGCCGACGAAGAAACCCCTATGCTCAAGGCTCGTGGCTATCGTGTACAAGTGTATGCGGGCAATGGCTCTCGTGTAGCTCGTGATGAAGCAAATGAAGTGGCCGAGCAAATCAAGAAGGAATTCCCCGAAATACCTGTATATACTTTCTTCCGTTCTCCCCGTTGGCTGTGCCGTGTGGGCGATTATAAAAGTGTAGAAGAAGCCGATGCTGTGATGCGCCGGTTGAGAAATACAGGAAAGTTCAAGGAAGTGTCTGTTGTGCGTGAACAAATAAATATCCCGTTAGAATAAAGAACTATGGAAGAATTGATGCATCCCGAATGGTCTGCTGAAAAGATTGAAGCACTTAAAGGGCATTATGAAGCTATTTTATCCTTGTTGGGCGAAAATGTAAACCGCGAAGGATTGTTGAAAACTCCCGAACGGGTGGCCAAGGCCATGTTGACATTGACTCGTGGCTATGCACAAGACCCTTGTGCCATTCTCAATGGAGCCAAGTTTCAGGAAGCCTATAGCCAGATGGTGATTGTAAAGGACATTGATTTCTTTTCGTTGTGCGAGCACCACATGCTTCCATTCTATGGCAAAGTACATGTGGCCTATATCCCTAACGGCTACATCACCGGTTTGAGCAAGATTGCCCGTGTGGTCGATGTATTTTCCCACCGCCTCCAGGTGCAGGAGCGAATGACCCTCCAAATCAAGGAATGTATCCAGCAGACATTGAATCCGTTGGGTGTAATGGTGGTGGTCGAAGCCAAGCACATGTGCATGCAGATGCGTGGGGTGGAAAAGCAGAATTCAGTGACTACCACTTCCGATTTTACCGGTGCTTTCAATCAAGCCAAGACTCGCGAAGAGTTCATGAATCTCATACAGCATAACTGATAGGCGGTTATGCTTTCATGACCACGCGGTCGCCGGCTCTCTTGGCCAGTTCCTTCAAGATTTCTGTCAGTTCCTTGTAGTGTGCCATCACTTCCATGGAGCGTTCCATGTTTCCTGCCACTTCGGGCTTGCCCAGTTGCTGGATGGTTTGTTTCATCTCCTCTTCTATGATGGCCAGCTTGAAGGTGATGAGCAATTGCGGAATCAGTTCATGCAATCGTTCCTCGTCTTTTGTCAAGGCCTCTTCATTGCTTTTGCTGAGCTGATATTTGTCGTTTATCATCTCTGCTGCCAGTCGGCTGATGCCGGCATCTGTATGTGTCAGGAAGTAACGCTCGGTGGTGAATCCTTCGTCGCCCAGGTGTCTTTCCGCTTCTTCCAACAACCGGCGGTGTAGTGGGTCGTGGAACTGCATCTCGTCTTGCTTCAAGTCCATCGAGATGTATTCTGTCACGGTAATGGGCTGGTTGTCCCCCTCTTCTGTTTCCATGTAGCACACCACTCTTTCTCCATAGCGTATCAAGGCCTTTATCAGCTCTTGTTCTTTGGTATAGAAGGGCAGTTGCTTGCCACTTGTCTGTGGTATGTAGCTTTCGCGGATGGGCTCTTGGGGCACTTCTTCGGGAAAGGGTGGAGGAGGCATTAATCCGTCGTCAGGATAGGGTTCTGTGGGCGGTGGAGGTGTTTGCATGGCATTCACCTTTTCGGTCTCTTCGCGTTCCTTTCTCCGCTGTTCTATGTATTCATCCTTCCGTTGCTGTACGGTTTTCTTTATTTCGTTCTGTATAATCCGTTCGTCTACATTCAGTAGTGTGGCACACTCCTTCAAGCAGGCATATCGAATTACTTCGTTGGGAATGAGGCCGATGCTGCGTGCCATGTCCGATATCAATGTGGCCCGTTTGACGGGGTCGTTCTTGGTATCTTTCAGCAGCAGATTGGTCTTGAACCGGATGAAGTTCTCTTCATGGTCGGCAATGTATTTTTGGAATTCTGTGGCATTATGCTTGCGTGCAAAGCTGTCGGGGTCGTCTCCATCGGGCAAGAGCAGCACTTTGATGTTCATCCCTTCGGCCAACAGCATGTCGATGCCTCGGATGCTGGCCTTGATGCCCGCTTCGTCGCCATCGTATAGCAGGGTGATGTTGGAGGTAAACCGGTGAAGCAGACGTATTTGTTCTTCGCTCAGGGCTGTACCCGAGTTGGCCACCACATTCTCCAGTCCGCATTGGTGCATGGCTATCACATCGGTATATCCTTCTACCATGTACACACAGTCGTGCTTTACAATGGCACTCTTGGCTTGGTAGATGCCATATAGCTCGCGCCTTTTGCTGTATATTTCCGATTCGGGCGAGTTGACATACTTTTGGCTCACACCTTTGGTACGGCTATCGAGCACACGTCCGCCAAAGCCCAATATCTTTCCGCTTACATTGAACCAAGGGAAGATGACACGCCCCCAGAAGCGGTCGCGCAGACTACCGTCTTCCTTTTCATAACAGAGTCCTGTCTTGATCAGATATTCTTTCTTGTAGCCTTTTCTTTCAGCCTCTTTCGCCAGTGCATCCCTTTCGGTGGTGCTGTATCCCAACTGGAATTTCTTGACAATGTCATCCCTTATACCACGTTGGCGGAAGTAAGTCATACCTATGGCCTTCCCGTCGGCATGGTTGTAGAGTGTGTTCTGAAAATAGTCTCGGGCAAACTCGTTCACCACAAAGAGGCTCTCGCGCACGTTCTGTGCTTCCTTCTCTTCGTTGGTCAGTTCGCGTTCCTTAATCTCTATGTGGTATTTCTTGGCCAGCCAGCGCAGTGCTTCGGGGTAGTTCATCTGCTCGTGCTCCATAATGAAGTGCACGGCATTTCCACCCTTTCCGCAGGCAAAGCATTTGCACAGCCCCTTGGCCGGCGATACATAGAAAGAAGGGGTCTTGTCATCGTGAAACGGGCATAGACCTACATAGTTCACCCCTTTCTTCTTCAGGGTGACAAATTCCGATACCACATCGACTATCTGTGCGGCATCCAGTATTCGTTCTATGGTGGGCTGGTCTATCATTCCGTATTCTTTGATTCAACCGACAAATATACGAAAACTCCGTCGATGCTGGATAAAAATCCGGAGAATTCTCTCGACTATCTTTTAATTGATTGGTTTAGAGGAGTGTACCACCGAGTAGGTCTGTAGTGCTACAGAGAGTACAATGAGCACTATCCCTACCCAGAAGGAGAATCCCACTTCCTGCAACTCTCCAAAGAGCAGTGCGGCAATGGCTATGCTGTAAAGCGGCTCCAGGTTGTAAGCCATATTCACCGTAAAGGCGCTGAGCTTGCGTAGAGCCTGCAACTGGAAAAGGAAGGGCAGGACGGTAAAGATGGAACCCAACAGCAGGAGCGAAGGGATATCGCTTCCTGTAGGCATGACGGGCAGGGCAGGGTAGACCATCTTGAACAATGGAATACAGAAGGTGAGGAACACCACACCCCCCAGCAACTCATACATCAGCATGGTGGCGCTGTCTTCCTTGGATTCCTCGGCCACATTGATGTTCAGTATGGAGAACAAGGAGTACAGGGCCGCACAGAGCAATCCCAGTGCTATGCCCAGCCTGTACCTCACATCGATGCTGAAGATGAACAAGATACCAGCAATGGCAATGAAGCTCAGTCCGATGTTCTTCCATTGGAATTTCTTGCCGTTCACCAGCGGGTCGAACAAGGTGGTGAAGAAACAAGAAGTGGCTACACAAGCTACCCCAATGGATACATTCGATACCTGTATGCTGGCAAAAAAGGCTACCCAGTGCATGGCAAGCAATGCTCCGCAACCACCTATTTTCAGCACATAATTCAGCTTGGTCCGATGGATTTTCCGCATGAGGGCCAGCACGACAAACAGCACGATAACGCTCGTAATCATTCTATACCATACCAGCGGGATGCCACTCAGGGTGATGAGCTTCCCAAAAATACCTGTCCATCCGGCCAGAAATACAGCTATATGTAGAATTATCAGGGTAAATGTCTTGTCTTTCATAACCACATCTTGTTTCGGGGTGTAAAGTAATGTTCAAATCAAGGTGCAAATATACGCATTTAAATCTATATAATTGCTAACCTCCTACGGGATGACAAGAGGAGCACCCGGAAACGCCAATTTATACCCTTGCCAAATGGCTTCCTTGTCCACTTCCTCCCATTTGATGCCATTCTCCACACAAGTCATGGCCATTATTAGGCGCACCAACTTGTCCACTTCCCCAAAGGCGCGATAGTGCTTGGGACGAGGCATATTCTCGTTACCGCCCAACCCACTTAGCTTGACCACATTCCTTACATACGCATCGGTATCGTTTTCTGTGGGTGGTGCCCACCGTCCGATGATGTTCCTTACATTGTACGCCTTCCTTTCGCGTTTGAAGGTGAGGCAATACGTATCGAGTATCTTCCAAACCGCCCGATAGCCATAAGCCATCGAGGTGAATTGCACAAACGCCTTATCGGTTTGGTTTATCCGTGCACCCTGCCAACGGTCGGCAGAGTGACGGATGTTTAATGGATTGTTGTTTCTTAAACCTCTTGACATAACAAATATTTTAACTGAATACTGAATACCTTGAATACCCCTAATGAGTTTTCAAATATTTCTCTGTCTTGGTGTATTGTTGTCTCCCTATGTCTTGCACCGGTACCTCGTCACCATAAAGTTCAATGTACCCCCGTTGTTTCCAATTGCTCAGCATCAATTTCAATGACCCGTTACGTATGCCCAGGCGTTGGCGCATCAGTCCTGCCTCTTCACGTGTAAAGATGTCGGGCAATTGGTCGAGCAAATTCTGCGGACCTTTTATAGGGAGCTTTGCGTCCGCTTCCTGTGCTTCGATATCCTCGCCAAAAAACTTCATCTTGCACCACAGGTCATATTTCAGGCTCCATCGGATAAAGTCCTCCATGGTCTTGTCCCACTTCTCGCCATGTGCCACATAGAGCACACAGGCTTTGAGGAAAGAGATGACGTTTGCACGGAAACTTAAGTTCTCGTACACCCTACTTTGCGAGAGACGGGCAAACTCGGCACATTCCTCCACCAACTTTTTGGCAAGTATCCTCACCGGACGACATTCTATGGTACCACGGGCGTTGTTCAATCGTTCGATGTAGGGACGTAGTTCTTCGTCGAAGTTGGCATCGTATGTGCCATACATGGGCATTTCCGAACCAATGGCGCGTTCGGGTATGGTGCAGAAGTTGATTCTTGAAATAGGACCATCCGTCAAAACCGAACGAAAATACGATTGCCCCTTCTGAATGGTGGTCGATGCATTCCAATTAAAGCGGATACACACTCTTTCGCTGACCGAGCTTGTGCCCACACGGGTTTGCCCATAGACATTACCAGGGTCGAACGCCAAGCACATGATTTGAAAATGTGCCTTACTTCTGGCCGAGGTCTTCAAAGCATCGAATTGGTCTATTTCGTTCATCTTGGCATAGAGGAACCGTTCTTCGGCATCTGCCAAACGTTGAACAAAAGCGGCATTCGTCATATCCGGATCCACTTCTTGTATCACCAGTCCTTCAGGACGTTTCCGTTTGTCCTTGTTCGAACCTTTGGTCACCATCTCTGCTTTCCATTCCTTCTCGCGTTGCAAGTTCTCGGCATCCCTTTTACGAATGTCCTTCATGATGTGGTTGATGGGCTCGCTGATGCAATTCTTTCCGGCACCCGTTCCCGCCATGAGCACGTTCATCAGTGTAGCTTGATGTTCCACGTTGTCAATGTATTTAAAGTATACTTTCCATAAGTGTGTGGCCAGTGCCGGGAATACCGCATGAGCCACCGCAGGCTGATAAATCTTGGGCGTTTTGCTCACCAAAAGTTTAATGAGAGGTGGCAACTTCTTGGGCATTTCGGGAATATCAGATGCATGATTTCTGACTTCCGAATTATCGTTCTGCAACTCTTCATGGTCATCTTCCTCCCTTTCCTTTACCAAGTTGGCCAATAGCTTTTTGAGCGCACGGGGCATTCCGTAAAACTTGGCGATACAGGCAGAGTGAATGAGTGTTCTCATTTCTTCTTCCTTCAAGCCAAAGTTAGGAATGATTTGCAACAGATGTTCCTCGTTATTGTCCGTAATGTACCGCAAGTGCGATGCCAGGCGGTGCAGCTTGGCGTTCCGTTCCCCTTGTACCGGCTCCCCACCATTCTTACGGAACCACTCTGCAATGATAGTGCCGTATGGTATGCCTTTGAATGTTTGCGGGTATTCTTTTTTCTTGTCATCCTGCGGAACATTATCCTTGTCATCCTGAGCATCGCGAAGGATCTGTGTACATCCACTATCCACGTTTATGTTTTCAGATCCTTCACTTCGTTCAGGATGACACGAGGGTAAGGGATGACAAGGTGAATCAAACAACCCATCACTCATGAACAACACATACTCCCGTGGCACCAGGAACGAACACCTTGCATAATCCTTCACACAAGCATCGTACTGAGTATCCCCCAACATCGATGCCATCCAAGCTTGTGCTTCGGCAAGGGTCATGAGTCTGTTTTCTCCTGAAACCATGGGGATGACAAACACCAGTCGCAAACCTTCTGTACTTGGAGTGATATGCGCCAACAAAATCCGTAGTTCATCTTTGTGGGCTTCTATCTCCGCCCACTTCTCCCGTGGATTGGGAATATGGTCAAGGTCGTAGATACATAATCCGCTTGGAATGGCCTCCTCGTTCTTCCTCCGTCCGTTTGTGAACGTGGCATGGAAGGTGGCGATAGGCAACCGTTTCTTCAATTCCCCCTTCAAGGTTTCAAAATCTTCCTTGTTGAGTTCCCCTCTTCGGCATTTCTCCAAGGCATCTTCAATCTCGGCACAAGTGTGTGCAACTTGCACCGAATCGAGTGCCTGTTCAAGAAGTTCGGGCGTACATACCCGAACCTCGCTTCTTACATTGTTTGCTATTCCGAAACTCATAGACATTCATCCATTAAGGTTACGTAATCACTTGCCAAAAGGCTTTCTTTTTCGATGGCACGTGCCGGCACAACGGCCTCGTCGCGGTTGATGCACAGGTGCAATCGCACTTTCTCATCGTTCACACTTACCCGTCCGTGGGGTAGTTTCATGTATTGGTGGTTCGGTTGGTTCCGTATGCGGTTGTGTGCGTTGAAGTTTCCTTCGGTTGGGTTTACCAATCCGATACTTCCTTGAATACGGCTTGTGCCGTTCAATAATTTTGCATATACAGCGTCTGAAATTTGAATATTGATTGTCATAATCTTAAACGTTTTTGCGAGAGAAAGCATGGGGAAGGTGGCCACCTTATACTCGCGAGTTCCCTCGCTTCCGTCTCAGATTAATACTTTGATTTAGCTTACATATTTAGGGTTCAACAATTTGTGGATAAAGTCACGTCCACGTTCCGTCCACACCAGGTAGGTGCGAGTCTTCAAGTCGCCATCCGATGTGTGATACTCAAAGGTTCGGTTCTTGGCCAATCCTTGTCGGGCATAGTTGGCATAAAGCAAGTATTGCCCCGATTGCACATACTGGATACCCATTTGGCAAAGCAGCACGTTCAGGTCGTGCCCCGTCATGTTCAGTTCCTTGCCGATTTGGGTGACGGTGAAGCACGAGATGCTGTCCAATACATGATCCGCATAATCGGCTCTCGGTTGTAGCTTGGCTATCTGCTCGTCCCTTCTTTGCAAGGTAGCGTGCATAATTTGGAGCGCACGCGCCAGGATTACCTCATTGCTTTCATCGGGACGAACCACCATGTATCCCCCTTGCTTGCGGATGGAGGGTAGCACTTCGCCGGTGACCCAATGCTTGAACCGCTTGGCGGAGTCGAGCTTCGAGGAAAGGATGAGGGCGTAGAGTCCGGACTCGTTGATGAAGATGATTTTCTGTTTTCCACCGGGGGTGCCCAATTCGTTCACCCCTTTATCTTCGCTATCCACATGGTTCCGGATGGCTTTCAAAGGATTGTTGTACCCTAATGCTTCGGCAACGTCCTTGCCACAAAACATTGCTTCACCTTGTTCGTTCTTCATGGTGCGTATAGCACCAAATTCTTGGTTCTGATAAATTTGAATTTCGTTCATAATAAAAAAGTATTAAAAGGATTAATATATTCACTTCTTCATCACCCTTCTCTGATTATCCTTAACCAGGATTGATGATGCGAAATGTCAAAGAGCACTGCCGGTGGGGTTTTGTTCCCTTCCGACAATGCAAAGTTGGGCATAAAAAAACCGATGGAAGTATGATTATCCATCGGCGTAGAGTTTTTGGGAGTTTGATGTAGAGAAGTTCTCTTTTATGGGAGTTTTCCCCGAAAATGCCCCAATTTCGTGGGAGTTTTTGGGAGTTTTGGGGGAGTTTTCATTTCCTCAGTTTCTCGGCTGTGAGGTTTGCTATGCGCAAATAGTCATCGAACCGCTGTCCGCTCACCGGTGCATCGCCCCGTTCCCACAAGGTTGGCGACTTGCGGAAGGTCTGTACCGCCATGCGTCTCAATTCGCCTGGAACGGGCAGATGTCCGTGGTCGGGGAGCAAAGCTGTCACACTTTCGCAGAACTCGGTATAGTTGCCATCCTCCAGCACCCCCTTGTCCACCATGGCGCGATACACAGCATACCATTGTCGTCCGTGTTTCACCACTTCTCCCATTTCGTAGATTATGTCATGTATCCGTTCGGGTGTGATTTTTCGTTCTTCTGCATTCACCTTTCCCCGGGTGCGCTTGATGCATTTCAACATTTCGTTGTGCGATGTCCGTGGTGCGTCGCGTATAATTTCCAATACCTTTCCTATAATCCGAACTTTCTTGTCGTCTGTGAGAGGTATGGCATTGTATGCATCGTTTCGGGGTACCAGCCACGGACAATTCATTTCGTCTATGCAATAAGCCTTTACGGTGCATTCCCCGTCAATAGATGCCACCACGATGTCTCCTTCGTATACGGAGCTTCCCAATTCCACCTGAATACGGTCGCCCGAGTAGATACCCGCATCTTTCATCGAGTCACCCTTTACCTTAGCCATGACCACCAAACCGCTTTCCACCATCTCTTTGGGTAAGTTCACAAACTCACCACGAGTCGATTCTCCATTGTAGGTGGGCACGCCCGCTTGTATGCCTGCATCGAAATAAGGTACCGGTGTATCACACATTATTGGTTTCAAACCACTCTCTTTCATTAACTCAAATATTTCCTTCAATTCTTGGTAAGATAATTTTTCCACTGCACATTCATTTTATAATTCATGTGCAAAACAAAGCGCATCCTGTAACAAATTGTGGTACAGCCTGCACTTATTTTTGTTAAAGAAATATAAGAAGCGGGAATTTCTTTATTTTCCAACCTTGTTTCATATGGAATTCCAAAGATTACATATTTTGTTATGTTGTCTTAAATGAAAATGATCTTGATATATTAGAGTGTTATGGAAGCCTTTGGAAAGGACAAGGAAGATTATAAGACTCAGAAACGTGGGAACTCGATGAAGATGTAGAAACCACACTTAGATAATAGAACCCGTCAGCAGACCTATGGAATGCTGGCGGGTTACTTTTAATAATTGCAGGTCACTGTCCCTGATAACTTCGTCACGGTAGATGTTCCATCCGTGGTAATGGACATATTACAATATGTGATTCATTATTTCCTCAAAGCTTTTTGCGACAACATCCTCTTTTGGTATTTCCGAAAAAGCAATTGCCGGTAACTCTTTCAAATAAATATTTTTCAGATTAGACCACAAAGTTGGGAAGTCTGATAATAATGGAGATTGTCCTATCTCCATCGTATTCCAGCCTTCAGGTTTATCAAATGTTTCTCTGTCATGAGCCAACAAGATCTTGAAATCCGTCTTGAATTGTTCCGATTGTAGATACTCGGCACACTCTGAGTCTTGCAACAAATAATGCAAGTCATAGAAGTGTCGTATCTTGGCTGCCACATCGTATATATAATTATCTGACAATGAAAAACGGATAAGAGACACCAGTTTTTCTGTCAATGTCTGTCTTTTATCCAATACATTCAAAGTGAAGGACTGTAGTCCATATTCTTCTATCAATGCTTCATTACCTGTTTGGCGGAAAAACTGTGCAATAAAGCAATTTATACTTTTTGAGACGTATGGATAAGGATTAGAAAATGAATTTATCTCCACCAATAACTGTCCGATATTGACTGTTTCTTTAATCGCTTTGCCAAGGACATTTGGATACGAATACATTGCTTTATAGTAACGAGAGCCTTTGCTTGTAACTCCAGGTACTACCACCTCCTCCAATCCCGATGTCATTTCCTTGGCTATCTTTTTAATCAACATCTTCAATTGATTGCCCGTTAAAGTATCAGCATCAGATATGGCTATGTCAATGTCCTCCGAAAAGCGATTTCCTATTTTATGAGCCTTGGATAAAGATGTACCACCCTTAAATATTGCCTTCTCTGCATTGGAGTTCTGCACCATAAGTTTAAGAGATCGAGTAATCCAATAGTCTTTCTCAATATATACAGGTCGTATATCCAAGTGTTCAGATGCTGCGAGAACGGCATCTGTAAACAGTTTTTTATTTTCGTGTAGGTTCATAGATTTTCCAATTTTGTTTAGTTGGCAAAACAGATTCTGATATTGGTAATTTGTATTCAGTCACCCCGTTTAGAGTTTTGCGTATAGACTCTAAAAGACTATCATTGCAACCTATATCCTCCAATATTGCACCACATAAAGCACGAACATAGTTCGTATATTTTGCTACGCATTTAACAAGCATTTTCCTTTGCTCGTCATTTAGGTCTCTAACAATCTCTTTAAGTCTGAGACAAGCATCATTAGGAGTGGTTGCCGGGATTTCACGAATAAATCTTATGGCATCCAATATTCGTAAGATTTCAATATTCTTTTTGGTTATCGGATTCTGTTGTAGGATAAAAGATATTGTATATTTCTCACGTTTGACTGAACGGCGACTTTTATTTGTGCCGATTTGAATATAAGAAGATATCTGTGTGGTAAGTCCTAATGCATTATATGCAGAATACCCCGTTATATAGCCTATGAGTTTACCATCACGTTCAATATAGTCTTTAGCAATCTGATAAGCGGAAGGTTTTAACTCTCCAAATTGAGTCTTTCGAGGTTTATAGAACCTTCCTTTTGCCAATTTAGAGATTTCTCCAGACTTAACCATACGATTTAACGCTTTTACAACAGCCGATTGATTCTGTGATTCTATCTCAAAATCAGATGCTGTAAAAACGTAATCTTCTGAAAATTCAGCGATTCTTCTCTTTATTTCTTTTGCTATATTCATAATCGTTTTATAATCACTATGCAAAGATATATAAATGTCCCGTTTATTACGCAAAAAACGGGACAAAATCATAAAAAATATTAGGTATTCCTGATTTAACTCCAGTTCTTCCTCTATGCAATCTTATACTGCTACGAACCACTTAAAAGGTAAACGTAACTTTTGCCAACACCTACAATCGGTACAAACAATAGGAGGATAGATTTTTGAAAACTCATTAGGGGTATTCAAGGTATTCAGTATTCAGAAGAAAAAAAGAAGAAATAATAGAGTAAAAATAGTTCTTATTATATATATAATAAGAGGTCAATTTTCATGTTTCAAATGGATTTTATTTAACTGAATACTGAATACCTGAATACCCCTAAAAAAGTTTCATAAGGCTGAAAAAAAATTACCGAAATACTTGACAACCGCTATACCGATGTTGTACCTTCGCACCGTGAGGTTTGAGAAAACGATGTTTTATCGGCCGTAAAATGACGCTTTCCGCCCCGCAAAACGACGCGTTGTAATAAACTAAATTATTAACTAACTAAAACTAAAAACTAAACTATTATGGCAACAGGAATTTTGAAGTACAAAATGGTAGAACGTATCAATCCCCAAGACAAGGAAGCAGCTCCGATGTGGTATGGCAAGGCCGTACAAGACCGAACCATCGACTTTGAGGGATTAGTCAGTCACATGAGTGAGCACAACTCTCCCTACTCCCGCGGGGTAATCCACGGTGTCCTCACCGACATGCTGGATTGCGTGAAGGAGTTGGTATTGGATGGTAAGAGCGTCCGTTTGGGAGACCTCGGCTTGTTCTCCGTGGGTATCAAGAGCAAGGGTGCCCTCACCCGTGAAAAGTGGACGGTAGCCAGCCACTTGAAGGGGGTAACCCTCAATGTGCGAAACACCAAAACTTGGAGCAACACCGAACTCCGCAAGCAAACCACTCTTCAGGAGTTGAACGGCTATGACAATGGTAAGCTGGCCGAGGACGAAGAAGGTGAGGAAGAAGCTACAGATTAAATCAGTTCCCTCGTTAGGGCCGGCATGAGTGGAGAAGCGTGAAGAAATTTGTGCGTTTTTCCGTTAAAAAGAAAAAGCTGTTTGAGCGAAGCGAGTTCTTTTTCTTTAGGAAAAACGTGCAAATTTTAGCTTCGGGAACGTAG
>JAFUNS010000024.1 GCA_017472925.1 Bacteroides sp.
AAGATGAACTATAATAGAAAAATTGAATATGGTTAACAATAATTGGCATAATCATGCAAGTTGTCGTTTACGGAAAGCTCGTCGGGGCTGACTGCCCAGCCCCTTGCCGCATGGCGTTCCCTCTGCAGATGAGTATTTATAATCTTTCGGAGTTAAAGCCATCGATATACGGTTTTCCTTGCGTGACCACCGCGAAGGCTTGCCTTACAAGTTTGTTGGCGACTGCAACAACCGCCACCTTGCCCGGCTTGCCGTTAGACCGCAAACGGTCGAAACATGCCTTACACTCGGTATTGCACCTGAGTGAAGAGAATGCCGCCACATAAAGCTGGCTTCTGAGGCTTGAATCCCCGTTACGGTTGATGTGACCTTTGACATTGACTGACGTACCGGATTGTTGGTAAGTAGGCGACAAGCCCAGATAACGGGTAAGTTGCTTGGCGTTATCGAAGTAGGTGAACCCACCGGTTGCGACGATGAGTGCGGCCGCCAGTGTTACGCCTATGCCTTTGATGGAGGTAAGCAAATCCATCTGTTTTTTGTACTCGCCTTGCGCCAAGGAAGCGATTTCCTCTTCCATCGACTTGATTTGCTTTTCAAGGAAATCGATCGTTTTTTCGATGGTTTTCTTACATTTGGGGTCAAAGAATGGAAGTGTCTCCATTGAGCCTTTGAGATTGCGCGTTGCCACAAGCTGCTTCTTGAGCTGGCGTAGTACCGTGCGCTTTTGCTTCAGGACAAGAATTGAGTCACTGCGTAGTTTGTAAGGTGCAGGTTGCATCCTTTCGCCGTACAGGGCTATCAGACGGGCATCAATCTCGTCCGTCTTAGTGACGGTGAGCATAACACGAGCGAAGTTCTTTATCTTCAGCGGATTCTCAAGGCTGACGGTTATTCCGGCCTTGGTAAGCAGATAGACGAGCAACGCACTATAGTTGCCTGTGGCTTCCAAAACACAATGGTGTTCGGTTACTGAAACGGTTTGGATGAACTCATGTACACCTTTTACCGTATTCTTGAATGTTCTTATCTTGCCATTCTTGGCGGATGAATAAGCAACGACGAAAGTCGCTTTACTGACATCAATTCCAACGTAAGTCATAGTTAAAACATTTATTAAACAACATCTGTACATCGTGAGCCATCATTGCGAATACGGGGTCAAAAGCCCATTGAACTATCCGGTTTCTGATGTAAGAATGTGGGGGCAAAACATCTTACACGGTCTTTATGACTAATGAAAAATCGGCCTTATTCCACAATCTGATGTTGAAACTTTATGCAAAAATATAACGATTAAATAATATACAATGAGAAAGTGGATGTTTTATGCGTCCCTTTTCTTTTCCTTAAATGTGAATGGGGCAGAGGCAGATAGTATCAAAGTGGAGAATCTATTGAAAGATGCTCTTTCTTTGCCTACTGATAGTTGCCGTACACTTCACTTTGCACGTCAGTTAGTGGGTACTCCTTACGTAGCAGGAACGTTGGATACTTCCTTGGAAGAGCAATTGGTAGTGCATTTGGATAAAGTGGATTGTACTACCTTTGTAGAAACGGTTTTGGCACTTGCCATAGCCGATAAACAGACGCATAGAAATTATCAGGCTTTTAAGGATGCCTTGGCAAGCATCCGATATCGTAACGGGGAGTTGGATGGATATGCTTCGCGCTTGCATTATTTCAGTGATTGGATAAAGGATAATGAACGTAAAGGGCTGATAAAAGAATACACTTCCAACCTTCCCAACATTCGTAAGCGCTTGCTCTCTTTGAACTTCATGACGACTCATGTACAGAGTTATCCGCAATTGAAGGCCGATTCTTCTTTGGTGGAAGCAATGAAAGAGGTGGAAAGTGCCTGGAAAAGGATAGAAACCACTTATTTACCCAAGGAGTTCCTGAATTTGTTTTCCGATGAATTGCCCATCAAGAGTGGAGATATCATAGCTATCACTACTTCCATTGAAGGACTCGATGTGGTACATGTAGGATTTGCTTATTGGGTAGGAGGGAAGTTGCATTTGCTTCATGCCTCCTCCAATGCCATGAAAGTGATACTCGATGAGCTTCCTCTTTATGATTATTCCAAGAATAAGAAAGCCCACACGGGTGTGCGGGCTATCTCTTTTATCCGATAAGGATTTGTTTTATTGCAATGTACCGGCTTCAGCTTGTTGGATCATTTCCTGACTTGCATACATGTAAACTTCTACGCGACGGTTTTGTTCACGACCGGCAGCTGTAGTATTATCGGCTACAGGATTATCTTCACCTAAACCAGTTACACCCTTTACCTGTGCGGCAGGAACTCCACAAGAAAGCAAATATGAAGAAACGCTTTGTGCACGTTGTTGTGACAAGTTAATGTTCTTTTGTTTGCTTTGTTCAGCTGTTGAGTTCTTCCATCCTTGGTTGTCGGTATAACCATAGATTTCCACATCCATACCGGCATTCTGCTTCAATACATTGTTGGCAAACTTGCTCAATGATGCTTGTGCAGCAGCACTCAAGTTAGATGCACCAGTACCAAAGAGGATACCCGAGTCGAATGTAACCTTTACAGCCTGCAAACCGTTGTTGTCGGTTACTTGTTCTACTTGTGCACCTTCAATAGCAGCAGCCTCGGCGGCAGCTTTGTCCATCTTCTTACCGATGATGACACCAGCACCGGCACCTACGGCCGTACCAATAGCAGCCCCAATTGCAGCTCCTTTACCTTTACCGGCAATACCACCGATGATAGCACCCAATGCAGCACCACCTCCGGCACCTAACAAACCGCCTTTTGTGGTATTGTTCATGCTTCCACAACCGCTAAGTACCATCGTTACACAGAGTAACAAGGCCATAAATTTTGTTCTTTTCATACTTGTTGGATTTTAGTTAATGTTATCATTTTTGTCTATAGTCATTTTATCCAATGTCTTTCTTTTAATAAACAGGAACCATATCAGGATGATGATTCCTTTTAAAATGCTTGTCAGGCAGATAGTCCACCATATTCCTGATAATCCCCATCCGAATGATACGAAAAGTAATGCCATCGGTATGCGCAGATAATTGCATGAAATACTAATGATGGCGGGAGGTATGGTGCGTCCCATTCCAAAGAATACTCCTTGAATGACGATTTCAAGCATCATGAAGAGTTGCGAGTATCCGTCGATGCGCAATGCCAAACCACCGGCTTCGTATGCTTCCTTTTCAGGAACAAAGATAGCAAAAATATTGTTTCCACAAAAAATAAATAGCAAAGAGCAGATAAATCCGAAAATAAGTGTCATAAAAAGAGTACTTTTAAGCGCTTTCATGACTCGGGATATTTTTTTTGCTGCATAATTCTGTGCCACGAAAGCGCTGAGGGCTGTCGAAAATCCTTGTGAAGTATTCCAGGTGATAGCTTCTATCTGTCCACTGGTGGTCATAGCCATTAGCCCGATGTGTCCGCCTACGGTGGAGGCTGTCCGCCCTAAAAACATGTTAACGAAGGCGAAAAGTGTGTTCAGAGTAGCCACGGGCAGGCCTATCTTGATGATTCTTGCCGTATAAGTTCTTTCCAATGTTCCGAGGATATGGAAATCCTCCCACAATATTTTTCTGATTTTGAGTTGGTAAATGAACAGGGTAAATACACAAGCTTGTGCAATCCAGGTAGCCAATGCCGCTCCATCTGTTTCCCAATCGAAGACGAAGATGAACAGCGGGTCAAGTATCATGTTGGTCAGTAGTCCTATACCATTGATGGTGAAAGGAATTTTGCTCCGTCCGGCTGCATTGAAGATACCCGTAAAGGAAGCGGACATGAAGACAAACGGAAAAGCCGTGGATACGATGCGTAGGTAGTTGATAGCATCGGATGAAATGTGTTCCTTCAGTTCGTAAAAACGGATAATGAAAGGAGCAAAGGAAAATAAAATGATAGCCCAAATAGAGGATATAATCAATGAAAGGGTAAGGTTGTGGGTGGCGAAATTATGGGCAGCAGTATCGTCCTTCATCCCAATGGCTTGTCCGACACTGACTTCAGCCCCGACCTTATTTAATAAGGCGAGGGAAGTGGTCATCCAAGTGAGGAGTCCCACGGAACCAACGGCGGCTATTGCTTCACTTCCTAATCTACCTACCCAAGCCATATCCGTTAGGCTGTATGCCATCTGGATAAAAGAAGTGGCCATAATGGGCATGGCCAGTGTAAACAATTGTTTGAGGATGTGGCCTTCGGTGAGGTCCTTGATTCCTTTCATTGTATGTGATAATATAAACGTGTCATTCTGAACGGAGTGAAGAATCTGTATACATAAATGTGAATGTTATCAGATTCTTCGCTTTGCTCAGAATGACACTATTACGTTTTATTTATTCCAATCAATAAGCAAACAAAGGATATGCCTTCATTGTTTCGTTGACGCGGGCACGAACTTGTGCAATCACTTCTTCATTATCCACGTTAGAAAGAACGGTTTCAATCATTTCAGCGATTTCAAGCATCAAGTCTTCCTTGGCACCACGGGTAGTGATGGCAGGAGTACCGAGGCGGATACCTGAAGTCTGGAAAGCCGAACGGCTATCAAACGGAACCATGTTCTTGTTTACGGTAATATCGGCAGATACAAGAGCCTTTTCAGCTACCTTACCGGTCAAATCAGGATACTTGCTACGGAGGTCAACCAACATAGAGTGATTGTCTGTACCGCCTGATACGATAGTAAATCCGCGGGCAATCAAAGCATCGGCCAAAACCTTGGCATTCTTCTGAACTTGTGCGGCATATTCCTTGTATTCCGGTTGGAGGATTTCACCGAATGCTACGGCCTTAGCAGCAATAACGTGTTCAAGCGGACCACCTTGGATACCTGGGAATACGGCTGAATCCAACAATTGAGACATCATCTTGATTTCGCCCTTCGGAGTCTTCTTGCCCCATGGGTTGGGGAAGTCCTTACCCATCAAAATGATACCACCACGAGGACCACGGAGAGTCTTGTGAGTAGTAGAAGTCACGATGTGGGCATACTTGACAGGGTTGTCAAGCAAACCGGCGGCAATCAAACCTGCAGGGTGAGCCATGTCAATCATCAACAGGGCACCTACCTTATCGGCAATTTCACGCATGCGCTTGTAGTCCCATTCACGAGAGTAGGCAGAGCCACCACCCACAATCAACTTAGGTTGTTCGCGGAGGGCGATTTCTTCCATCTGGTCATAGTCTACACGACCGGTTTCAGGATTCAAGTTATATTCACAAGGAGTGTAGATGATACCCGATGTGTTTACCAAAGAACCGTGTGAAAGGTGACCACCATGTGCCAGGTTCAATCCCATGAACTTGTCGCCCGGATTCAATACGGCGAGGAAAACAGCAGCATTGGCTTGTGCACCAGAGTGAGGCTGAACATTAGCCCATTCGGCACCGAAGATTTCTTTCAATCGTTCAATGGCGATGGTTTCGCTTTGGTCAACCACTTCGCAACCACCATAATAACGCTTGCCCGGATAACCTTCGGCATATTTGTTGGTAAGGCAAGAACCCATGGCTTGCATTACTTGGTCACTTACAAAGTTTTCGGATGCAATCAACTCGATTCCCTTGAGCTGACGTTGATGTTCTTTTTCGATAATGTCGAAAATCAAATCGTCTCTTTTCATTATTATATATTTAAAATGTTATTCAAATTTTGAATTGAAAGTGCAAAATTAATCAAAAACAAGGAAGAAGAAAAACATTTGTGATATAAAATGATGTTTATCCTCACTTTTTATTAATCCTGGTTTTCTCTTTTCTTGCTTATTGCTTTTTCTTCTTTTCTACCGACCAACCGAATTTCCCTTTCTTGTCGCCCAAACCATAATATCCGCCATGCAGGTAGACCAAAGGATTGGATTTGTCCAATTCAAACTTACCGGTCTCCTTATCCATATACCGTTCGTCGGCCTGTACATGGAGCACTTCGGCTATGAACATGTCGTGCGAGCCCAGAGAAACTATTTCCTTTACCCGGCATTCGATGCACAACGGCGATTCCTCAATGATGGGAGCGCCCACGGTCTTTGCCTTTCCGGGGGTGAGCTTCATTTCGGCAAACTTGTTGTAGTCCTTTCCCGAGCGAACCCCACACCAGTCGGTAGCAAAAGCCATATCTTCGGTAGTCAGGTTGATGACAAACTCCATGTTCCGCTTGATGATGTCGTACGAATGGCGTTCGGGACGAACGGAGATATAACACATGGGTGGATTGGTGCAGATGGTGCCTGTCCATGCCACTGTAATGATGTTATATTCCTCTTCCGAACTTCCGCAACTCACCAGGATAGCCGGAAGCGGATAAATCATGGTGCCTGGTTTCCAGTCTTGTTTCATATCAGCTTGATGGCTTCCTTGCTTTGTTCCTTTTCGCAATAGTGGCACTTCAAAATACCGCTTTCCTTGTCTATTACATGGAAAATGGTAGTCATCGGTTCATTGTTGGTGATGCATTTGGGATTGTTACATTTCACGATGCCTTTCAATTCTTCGGGCATAATCACCTGCTTCTTTTCCACCACTTCATAATCGCGGATGATGTTCAGCTTCACGTTCGGAGAAACTACCGACAAGCGGCTTATTTCTTCGTCGGTAAAGAAGCGGTCGGCTACCTTGATGATGCCTTTCTTTCCCAATTTCTTGCTTTCAAGGTTGTTTCCGATAGTCATGTTTGAATCGGAGTTCTGCAAACCCAACAAATTCACTACGGTGAACAGTTTGTCGGAAGGTATATGGTCAATAACAGTACCGTTCTTCAGAGCGGCTACCTGTAATGCTTGTTTATTGTTGCTCATAGTCTATTAATATTTCTTACCGTCTTCAATAACATCGTCAAGGGTGATACCCAATACATCACAAAGAATGGCCTGGCGGGCATAGAGTCCGTTTTGTGCCTGTTGGAAATAGTATGCTTTCGGGTTTTCATCCACATCGTAGGTAATTTCGTTTACACGGGGTAGTGGGTGAAGGATGCGCAGGTTTTCGCGGGTTTTCTTCAGCATGTCATTACGCAAGATATAGACGTCCTTTACGCGTTCATATTCCATCAGGTCGGTAAAGCGTTCACGTTGTACACGTGTCATGTACAGAATGTCGGCTTCGGCAATGGTGTCTTCGGTAAAGTCGGTATGTTCTTCGTACTTGATGCCATGTTTGCGGCAATAGAGCTTGTATTCTTCCGGCATCTTCAGTTCTTCCGGAGCAATGAAGTGGAAGGTAGGGTTGAAGTGGCGCATAGCCATGAGCAAGGAGTGTACTGTACGTCCGTATTTCAAGTCACCCACCAAGTAGATGTTCAGGTTTTCAAGTGTACCTTGTGTCTTATAAATAGAGTAGAGGTCCAGCATGGTTTGCGAGGGGTGCTGGTTGGCACCGTCACCTGCATTGACGATGGGCACAGGAGCCACTTCGCTGGCATAGCGTGCTGCACCTTCCAGGTAGTGACGCATTACGATGATGTCGGCATAGTTGCTCACCATCATGATGGTATCTTTCAGTGTCTCACCCTTCGAAGAACTGGTCACCTTAGGATCAGTAAACCCTATTACACGTGCGCCAAGTCGGTTGGCCGCTGTTTCAAAACTGAGTCGGGTACGGGTAGATGGTTCAAAGAAAAGGGTAGCTACTACTTTACCGTCGAGGATTTTACGGTTCGGATTCTTTTCGAATTCTTTTGCCATTTCCAACAGATAGAGGATTTTTTCCTTGGAATGTCCGGCAATTGATACAAGACTTCTGTTTTCCATATGATAGAGTATATATTATATGTAACTTTTATATAGCGTGTAAAGGTATAAAAAAAGATTGGAAACACACCATCCATTCCCTAAAAAAATGGATGGCGGTTGCCGAATCTTAGAATAACTGTTTACCTGACGAATCTGTTTTGGCTATTTATTCTAAGAAAAAAGCCCTCTTTTTAGCTTCTGTCCCATAAATGGCCCTGAATTTATTCAATTCATCTTTCACAAAATAAATGCGTACCCATATATCCTTGTCTTCATAAGGAGCCCAAGTACAAACTTTTACATCTGAAGCTTTTTCATCCCTAAAATTCTGAAACAACACTACAAGAATCTGATCATCAATACCACCTTCTATATGAAATTTTTCCGGATTCTTACCAAAGAGAAAGGGGTCTCCATCAGTATTTTCAATAGGTGCTCCATACATTAACATTATCTCTTCCAATGTCTTATGATGTACGCCTAAATCACAATAAGGGTCGTCTTTAGCTTCTTCCATTTCATAATAATCCAGAACCTTTGAAAATGGACTTTCAGGCTTTTTCTCTGAACAAGAAACAAACGTTACAATCATAAATAAAAGACTAATTATCAGAGCTTTCATAATTATTATTCTTTTACAAGTAAATAATATTCAATTTACTACTTATTAATCAGAGTTCTTTATCTTGGGATAATAATAGCTAAAACCGTTACTAAATGTGGCTACACTTCATTTTTCTATACTGAATATATTCACAAATATAGCGATAATTTTGATAGCTACCAATATAAAAGTGAATATTCTATACCGCACTTCGCAAAATTCCATAATGTCTAGCATGAAGAATATCTATTTAGAAAAATATCAACTTTTCAAGGGAAACATGTCAACTTTTCTCAGTGTGATGAGTCAACGAAATCCGTACAGAAAAGTCAGAAAAGGTACGAGAGCAGTCAGATAGTCAAATAGTCAGTTCGTTTTTTGCTATACCTCTGTGTTGCAAAAATTATTTTTATATATATAATATTATTATATTATATATATAAAGTTTAGAATTGCTTTTTTGTACCTTGGCGAAAATTTAATTGACTATTTGACTATCTGACTGCTTTCATATATTTGCCCTAAACTTTTTCTATGTTTGAAATATTCCAACAAATTACCTCCAAATAAAAAAAATACCTCCGCCCCCGAAAATAATTGCCGAAATACTTGACAACCGCTATTGTGAGATTGTATCTTTGCAATGTGAGGTTTGAGAAAACGATGTTTTATCGGCCGTAAAATGACGCTTTCCGCCCCACAAAACGACGCGTTTTAATAAACTAAATTATTAACTAACTAAAAATAAAAACTAAACAATTATGAGCAACAACGAAAACAACAACAAAACCATGTGGGGCAAGATTCTCCACGTAGTATCACCATTCTAACCGCTATCGCCACCACTTTCGGTGTGACATCATGCATGGGGTTGTAGAAAACACAAGAGAAGTTAAGTCTTCATAGTTTTACAAAAAAATAGTGGATGCGTATCAAAAAATGCACATCCACTTTTATTTAAGCGAGTAAGGTTACAAGCTTATTTGCTGAATTCCCACCAATCCAAATAGAAGAGGTTACGTTGCTGGAAGTCGCCTCCCTTGAATACCAGGTAGAGGTCGTGTACACCCTTGGCGTTCTTTACAGAGGTGGAAAGTTCCTTGTACTCGCCTTTGGTGTTGCCTACCTTCAGCTTGCCAATCATAGGACCGCTCTTGGAGTCGAGGTGCAGCTCAATGCTTCCGCCCATCAGGTGGACTGAGGCTGATGCCTTGAATGCCTTGGCACCCTTTCCGAAGTCTACGCCCTTGATCAAGATAAATTCGTCCTGATCGATATCGTACACCGTTTGGTTGGTGGCGTGGGTGTCATGGCCTCTGCGGGGCATGGTCTTCAAGCCGTATCCCCATGCGATGGTTTCGGCTTCTACCTTGCGATAGGGGTTCAACGGTTCTATTTGTTCCAGTTTGCAATCCTGGAAGTAGGGGAGCATTTGGATGGTGCCGTCTTCGTTGTACTGCATTTCGGCAGCTACAGCCGAGCGACGTTCGGCATGGCGACCGGTTTCCAGACGGAAGATATCGTAACACAAGCCGAAGCAATACGACTTGCCCTTATAGTCGATGATACCGGGGTGATTGCCTCGTGTGCGTGGGGTGTGGTCCATGATATGGCCTTTATATTCCCACGGGCCGGTAGGCTTGTCGCTCATGGCATAGCCGATACCTTCGGGGCAACAAGTGGAGGCGAAAGCCAGATAATACTTGCCGTTGCGCTTGTAAATCCATGGACCTTCCTGATAGTCCTGAATCTTGGGCATCTTCACAATCTCACCGCTATACGAAATCATGTCCTCATTCAGCTTTACATAGTAGAGGTCGGGATTTCCCCAATACATGTAGGCTTGTCCGTCATCATCTATCATCACACTGGGGTCGATGTCGTTCCAATGCTCATGTTGCCAAACGATGGGCTTTCCGAGAGGGTCTTTGAAAGGGCCATAGGGAGAATCGGCCACCAATACACCGATACCGTTTCCATGAATGGGGCAATACATGTACCATTTTCCGTTGCGTTCGATGACTTGTTCGGCCCAAGCGCCGTTATTGCCTTTGTACCATTTGAAGTTCTTCAGGGAGGCTACCGCACCATGGTCTTGCCAGTTCACCATATCGGTAGAGGTGTAGAGCAACCAGTCCTGCATGTTGAAGCCTTCGGAATTGTCTTCATCGTGGGTGGTGTACAGGTAGATGGTGTCATTGTGCACAAACGGGGCAGGGTCGGCCGTGTACTTGGTTTGAATGATGGGCATGTTGATTTCCTGAGCATTGGCCATGAGGCAACATGCTCCTACCATGATTGCAAAGAATGTTCTTTTTACTGACATAATAGTTAAAGTTTATGGGTTTAAGATAATGTCTTGTCATTCTGAGCGTAGCGAAGAATCTGTAAATGTAAAGTGATAGTAAACAGATCCTTCGCTTTGCTTAGGATGACAAGGGGGATGTTCTATAAAATGATTTCTTCACCGTTATATTCCACCGTCTTGATACCTTCCTGACCGGCAATGCGAACATTGAACTTGCGTTGCTTGAGCATGTCCGGATATTGGCCTTCCTGCTTGCCGATGGTGAGTTGCTTCTTCTGGTTGTCCCAAGTGAAACGGATAGTGGCATATTGGCCTTTTTCGTAATTGTAATTGTCGCCTTCGTCTTCGTAAAGGGTGAAGGTGGCATCAGCGCCCGGATAAACGATGATATCCAGATTGTCCCACTTGCGCTCTTCGGCATATTGCACTACGGGAGCCAAAGGCAGAATGCTACCGGCACGTACAAACATCGGACCTTGGTCAAAGGTGGTTTCGATGGTGACATCTTGTCCGCCACGATAATACTTTTCTGTCCAATAGTCGTACCATCCGCAACCCTTCGGCAAATACTTGGTAGTTGTCTTGCCTTGTGTGAAGTCTACATTAGCCAACGGACTTTCCTTGGCTTCTTTCTTGTCCCATCCGCTATATGCATCTTCGCGCACGATTTTTTCTTCGGTGTATTGCGGAGCAACGATAGGAGTGGCCAGGATGCTTCGTCCGAAGAGGAATTCATCGTTCATGTCCCACACGCGCTTATCATTCGGGAAGTCGTATACCAACGCACGCAGGTAGCTTTCGTCGTTGTCGGTCACTTGCCATGCGGTGCTATATAAATAAGGTAAGAATTGGTAACGCAAGCGGATGGACTTTTCGATGGCATCGAATACGGGTTCACCCTTTTTACCGAACTGATAGATTTCTCTTGGTGCATCGGCGCCGTGGCTACGGAATACAGGACAGAAGAGGGCGTATTGCATCCAACGTACATAGAGTTCCTGGAACTGGATGTTCTTAGGAGCCGAACCGCCTCCTTTGGTGTTATAAGAACCGCAGAAGAATCCACCTATATCGGTATTGAAGTTAGGACATCCGGTCATGGTGTAGTTCAAGCCCAGAGGAATCTGCTTGCGGAGCATGTCCCATGAAGAACCTACGTCGCCACTCCAAAGTCCGGAACCATAGCGTTGCTGACCGGCAAAAGCCGAACGTGTCATGATGAACACACGCTTGTCGCTGGAGTGTGCACGGAGCTTGTCGTGTACACCACTTACCGATGCCAATGGGAAGGCATTACGATAGCGTCGCCAAGTACCGTCACCGGCCGGTTGGTCGTATTCCGAATCCTTGCTATCAAAATAGTCAGGGTCGGTAGAATCCATCCACCAGGCATCGATATCATAATCCACCAGTTTCTTCAGGTTCTTCCAATAAATGTCACGTGCTTCGGGGCTGAGTGCATCGTATACACGTACACCACTGGGGTATTCCATGATAGGAGGCCATACGTGCGAAATACCGCTTTGTGGCCAGGTGGAAATGTTGTATAATAATCCTTTCTTTTCCAATTCCTTGAAGGCGAGTGTATGAGGACCGAAACTTGCCCATATACTGATCATGAGGTGTGCATTCTGGCGATGTACTTCCTTGACCATTCTTTCTCCACGATGATAGGCTTCGGCCAGGAAGTCCATGGCATTCCAAAGGTAGTTGTTGCCCCAATATTGCCAGTCCTGGATGATACCATCCAAAGGCACATTGTTTGCACGGTGCCAATTCACCACTTCGAGCAATTCCTGAGGAGTCTTATAGCGCTCGCGGCATTGCCAATAGCCGAATGTCCACAAGGGGAACATGGGCACTTTACCACTGAGCGTACGCATCTGAGCGTTTACACCATCGGCCGAGCCTCCCCACATGAAGTAGTAATCGATGGCATCGCCCACTTCGGCAGAGAATTTCATGCCGTTGGCATCGTCAATAAAATCGGCACGTGAGTAGTTGTCCCAAAAGAGACCCCAACCCTTCAGCGACTGGATAACGTATTGATAGTCTTGAAGATTGGATTGCTCCATCATCTTATGGGTAGAGTTGCGTCGGTTCATCTTACCGTCCTGGATAGCACCCAAACCATAGATAGGTTCGTTCTTATCCAATTGATAAACCACGGTGGTACGATAACTACCTTTATCAGGACCTGTGGTACGTTCTTCAAATCCGTATGATTTTTCTTTCAACAAATTCTTTCCTTTAGAAAGGAATTGCACCAAACCCGTACGCTTGTCGATGGTTACGGTGAGTGCTTGACTGGTCATCGTGGTTTTGTTTCCTGCGTCCTTTACCTTGATATCCAGTCCGTCTTGAGGAGCCAAGGTAACTACCAGGCTTGCTCTCTCGGGAGCTTTTGCATCGGAGGGGAATTTGACTACCCGTACTATTTCGGGCGAATAGAAAGTGACTTGTGTGGTTGTACCGTTTGCTTTTACCTCTTGGGTATTCTGTGCCTGGATGCCGGTAACAAAAGCTATCAGGCAGAAGAATGCGAACATGCAGTTTCTCATGGAGATTATTGTTTAAATGGTTTAGATATATTTATCTGCAAAAGTATAATAAAAAATGGAAAAAACAAATATTCCTTCCATAGGTGTTCGTATAATCCAACGTTTTTGATTAATTTTGCACCATTGTTTATTAGCGCATTATGAGAAAGACATTCATATTCATACTTTGGACAATCTTGATTGTTGTCTTGTTGGGTGTAGCGGGCATATTCCATGCCATTTCAAAAGGTTGGATAGGTTATGTGCCGCCCATTGAAGAATTGGAAAACCCGAACTTGAAATTTGCCACACAGGTTATTTCGGACGATGGGGTAACACTGGGTACTTATTCGTTGAGTAAGGAAAACCGCTTGTATGTGGGCTATAATGACCTTTCTCCCAATATTATCAATGCCTTGATTGCTACCGAAGACGAGCGCTTTCACGAACACTCGGGTATCGATGCTCGTGCTTTGTTGCGTGCCATTATCAAGCGTGGAGTGATGATGCAAGCCAGTGCCGGGGGGGGGAGTACCATTACCCAACAGTTGGCCAAGCAATTCTATTCAGAGAAGGCCGGAAGCGTATTCGAGCGTTTGATGCAGAAGCCCATTGAGTGGGTGATTGCCGTAAAGCTTGAACGCTATTATACGAAGGAAGAAATCCTGACCATGTACCTCAATAAGTTCGATTTCTTGAACAATGCGGTAGGAATTAAGAATGCATCGAATACTTATTTCTCTAAAGAGCCGAAGGATTTGAGTGTAACAGAAGCCGCTACTTTGGTGGGTATGTGTAAGAATCCGTCTTATTTCAATCCGCGTAGATTCAATGAACGTACCCGCGAGCGTCGTAATGTGGTAATCGGACAGATGGAGAGAGCAGGGCATCTTACTTCGGCCGAAGCGGAAGCTTTGAAAAAGGAACCGTTGGTGTTGAAGTATCGTAAGGTAGACCACAAGGAAGGTCCCGCTCCATATTTCCGTGAATATCTGCGTGATATATTGAGAGCCGAGAAACCGGTGAAAAGCGAATATCGCGGATGGCAGATGCAGGAATACTACGAAGACTCCCTGGCTTGGGAAACCGACCCGCTTTATGGATGGTGCGCCAAGAACAAGAAGAAGGACGGAAGCAACTATAACCTCTATACTGATGGTTTGAAAATCTATACCACCATTGATTCGCGCATGCAACGCTATGCCGAAGAGGCCGTACAAGAGCATGTAGCAGAATATCTGCAACCTCGTTTCTTCAAGGCAAAGGCCAAGAAGAAAACCGCTCCGTTTACCAGTGAACTGACTCCTGAAGAGGTAAAGACCATCATGGATAGAGCCATGCGTCAAACCGACCGCTATCGGGAAATGAAGAAAGCGGGTGCATCGGAAACCGAAATCCGCAAGGCATTCGATACTCCTGTTGAAATGACCGTATTCAGCTATCAAGGCGATAAGGATACCATCATGAGCCCGATGGATTCACTTCGATACTACAAGCACTTCCTCCGTACAGGTTTCATGTCGATGGACCCGATTACAGGTTATGTAAAGGCGTATGTAGGTGGACCTAACTTCAACTATTTCCAATACGATATGGCCATGAAGGGTCGCCGTCAGGTAGGTTCTACCGTTAAGCCTTATCTGTATACTTTGGCCATGGAAAACGGTTTCTCGCCTTGCGACCAAATGCGCCATGTAGAACAAACATTGATTGATGAAAACGGAAAAGCATGGAGCCCTCGTAATGCAAGTGCCAAGCGTTATGGTGAAATGGTAACCATTAAGTGGGGATTGGCAAACTCTGATAACTGGGTAACCGCTTATCTGATGAGTAAACTAAGCCCGTATCAGTTGGTGCGCTTGATTCATTCCTTTGGTGTGAAGAACCAACAGATAGACCCGGTGGTATCTATTTGTTTGGGACCTTGTGAAATCTCTGTAGGTGAAATGGTGAGTGCCTATACGGCTTTTGCCAATAAGGGTATCCGTACGGCTCCTCTCTTTGTCTCACGCATCGAAGATAATGAAGGAAATGTCTTGGCCGATTTTACTCCTCACATGGAAGAAGTAATCAGCGAAGAAAGTGTGTACAAGATGCTCATTATGCTTCGTGCCGTAATCAACGAAGGTACAGGTGGACGTGTGCGCCGTGTGTATGGCATTACCGCTGATATGGGTGGAAAGACAGGTACTACCAACAATAACTCCGACGGATGGTTTATGGGCTTTACTCCCACATTGGTATCGGGTGCATGGGTAGGTGGTGAAGAACGTGATATCCACTTCGATAACATGACTGATGGTCAAGGAGCGGCTATGGCATTGCCTATCTGGGGACTTTATATGAAGAAAGTATATGCCGATAAGTCATTGGGCTATTCTCAGGAAGATGAGTTTGATATACCCGAAGGATTTGACCCATGCAAGGATATCTTGGATAGCGATGAAGCACCGGCTATTGAAGAGAATGAAGGCTTGGACAATTTGTTTGAATAATCAATTGGATAGTTAGATAAAAGCGTCGTTTTACATAGTGTAAAGCGACGCTTGTTGTTTGTTAGAATGATGAATTATATATTTGCCAATCGGCAAGTAGATTCCAGATAGCATCTTCGGAAAGCACACCTCGTTTCAAGTCCTTGGGAAGGAGTCCGGCTTCGTCATCGGCAAAGTCCTGTTTCCATGTATCGCTACCATAATAATCCGATAGGATATCGATAGCACGTTGAGTTTCTTCATACTCAATGGATGTAATGCATTCTTTTGAAACAGCTACCCAAGCCTTGTCAAGCAGCTGTTCCATCTTTTGGATGCGTTCTATTTGTTCCTTTTGCTTCATTCTATCTTTATTTTATCACACTTTCCGAGAAATAGAAGTCGCGGAGAGGCTTCACTACCTTTTCTCCTTGCAAGCGAATGTTTTCACTCAGACGGATATCTTCGGAAGAGGCACCAATCTTGAGCGTAAATTCACCCGGAGCGATGTTCCATTGGCGTTGGCCTTCGTTGCTATAATAACCGAATTGTTCAATATACATCTTGACTTCCACTTCCTTGGATTCACCTGGAGCCAACTTAATTCTTGCAAATCCTTGAAGTTGTATGGGGCGGATATTCGGATTGTTATCAGCCGGTGACAAGTATACTTGGGCAATTTCATCCGCTTCTACCGTTCCTGTGTTTTTGACTTGGAAGGAGAGGGTGATTGCTTCGTCGTTGGTGTTTGCTTCTTGGTTAATCTTCAGGTCGCTATATTCAAAGGTAGTATAGCTTACACCGTATCCGAAAGGCCAGGCTACACGGGCATCTTTTTCGGCTGAATAATTATAGCAAAGCGGTTCGTATACTTCCTGGTTAGGATAGCTTACCGATAATTTGCCTGATGGTGATACATGGCCATAAAGGATATCGGCTACGGCATTACCCCCTTCTTCGCCCGGATACCAGGCCTGGATAACGGCGGCACATCGTTCGGCAATGCCCGATACCACTTGTGCGCGTCCGCCGAACATAACCAACACCACGGGTTTTCCGGTTGCCAACAATTCTTCGATGTAGGCTTCTTGCTTACCGGGCAGGCGCAATCCTTGACGGTCGCGGTTCTCTCCACAAAGCATCACGTTTTCACCCATTGCGGCAATGATTACATCGCTTTGAAGGGCCATGCGTAGGGCTTCCTGCTTGTCGGCCTTTTCACCCGAATCCACCTTGCGATGGAGGAGGTTGTATTCCCATGCACGTTCGTCACCACTTTCAGTATACTTGGTTTCAATTTCTTCTGTCCAATCACATCCACGTGAATAAAGTAGGTTGGTTCCTTCGGGCTTGCGCGATGTCATCCCTTCGAGTAGTTTTACGATGTGAGGATTGTCCACTACATCGGTCACTTGTTTCCAGAAATAATACATGGCGGGAAAGGTATAGTCGCCACACATGGCCCACATGGAGTTGGCATTAGGACCTGTCAACAGTATGTTCTTGGCATTTTTCAATGGAAGGATACCGTTGTTTTCCAACAATACCACCGATTGAGTAGCTATATCGTAAGCCGTCTGGCGTTCTTCGGGGGTATCCAGTGTTACCGGTTCCTTGCTATATAAATATGGGTTCTTATCGAATAGTCCTGCTTGATATTTGTAGCGGAGTACATTCTTTACGGCCCGTTCAACCACTTCGGGTTTTACCAAACCTTGTTCCATGGCCTCAGGCAGATACTGATAATTGGCGCCAAATGGGAAATCCACATCATTACCACCCTTGATAGCTGCTGCGGCCTTTTGAATGGCATTCTCGTAACCGGGCAATTGGTCAATGGCGGTATAGTCGCTCACCACCATGCCGTCAAAGCCTACATAATCGCGTAAGATATCTTGAAGGATATAGCTGTTTTCCACACAATTGGTTCCATGTACGGCATGATATCCCGGCATAATGGCCTTGCTACCTGCCAAACGTATCATGGTTTCGTGAGGCAAAAGGATTTCTTCCATCATTTCCTTTTCGTCGGCATTTCCACCGCCACCATATCCCAGGTAATGCTTCGAACAGGCGCCCACACCTTTAGTCAGATCACCTTGTTGTAATCCCTTTACGAAAGCGGTACCCATAATCGCCGACAGATATCCATCTTCACCATACGATTCTTCCAAACGGTTAAAACTAGGTACTCTACATACATCCACCATAGGTGAAAGCGACAATATGCCACCCATTTTACGCAAGGCAATACCTGTTTGTAAAGTCTTCAGCTCGGCCAATTCGGGGTTGAACGAACAAGCTTGACCTATTTGTTGCGGATAAATGGTAGCTCCAGGGGTATTGATACCTGTTAGTACTTCTTCGTGAAAGAGTGCGGGAATGCCATTGGGGGTGTGGTTCATCAACCATTCCTGGACAATAGCCACTTGTTGGCGTAGCAAGTTGGCATCCGTAATCTTCTGACTGGCATATTGCGAGAAATGTCCGATGCCATAAGGTATCAGTTCTTTACATTTTAAAGTGTCCAAGTTACCTAAACTATCGAACAATTCATGCATATAGCAACTTCTTAATTGAGCGATTCGCTCTTCCATAGGCATCTTTTTATAAAGGTCATTTACCTTACTATCCATGTCCGATAGGGGCTGGCTACAACTTGTCATCATGGCAATGGTACCCATAATCAATACTTTTTTCATAGTGGTTTTTATGTAATAATTAATCTTTAAATGTTTCTAGTCCTTGCAGGACAAAGTCTCTTTTCATGTCGTCAGGCTTCAAGATTTGGTCATCGTACATCAACAAGTCAATGTCAAGCTTTACAATTCCTTTCTCTTTGTCGTCCGCCATTCGTCCATTGTCCTTTTCGATTTGTTTGAGCAAGGGGCGTATCTCTTCGGATAAGAGGGTAGTGGTGAACTTCCCCAATTGGTTGCCGAATGGAGATAAGAAATGACTTCCAATGGCTTCTGTCTTCATTTCTTTGCCGAAACGTATGTCGGGGAAATGTGCGCACAATGCCTTGCGGGCATTGGAAAGCCGTTGTGTATACTCCTTATTCGAGCCCAAACATATCAGACAATGATGCGTATTCATAATGAATTCTTTCGTTTAGATTACAAATGTAGAAAATGTTTTTGTACTTTTGCATAAATTATACAAAAGAAGCTTATGAAATTTATTGGAATTATTCCTGCAAGATATGCATCTACCCGTTTTCCGGCCAAACCTTTGGCTTTGTTGGGGGGAAAGACCGTGATACAACGAGTGTACGAACAAGTGGCCGGTATATTGGATGAGGCTTATGTGGCGACCGATGATGAGCGTATAGAAGCCGCCGTAAAGGCTTTTGGCGGTAAGGTAGTGATGACATCGGTAAACCATAAAAGTGGTACGGACCGATGCTATGAAGCTTTTACCAAGGTGGGCGAGGAATTTGATGTGATTGTGAATATCCAAGGGGATGAACCCTTTATCCAACCCTCGCAATTGGAAGCTATCAAGGCTTGTTTTGATGACGATAAGACTCAGATTGCTACCTTGGTCAAATCTTTTACTCCAACTGATGGCTTTGATGCCTTGGAAAATGTCAATTCTCCCAAAGTGGTGGTGGACAAGCAGATGAATGCCTTGTACTTCAGCCGTTCCATTATTCCTTACCAACGCAATGCCGATAAATATGAGTGGCTTCAAGGGCATACTTATTACAAGCATATTGGATTGTATGCTTATCGTGCCGAAGTGTTGAAAGAAATCACTTCCTTGCCCCAGTCTTCGTTGGAGAAGGCCGAATCACTTGAGCAACTCCGTTGGTTGGAAAACGGCTATACCATTAAGGTGGGAATTACCGATGTGGAAACTATTGGCATTGATACGCCTGAGGACTTGGAAAGAGCGGAAAGATTCCTTAAACAAAAGGAGGAAGGGAAAGCATGAATTTGAATCGTCAAATACCTCCTCCCATTTGTCCGTTGAGTGATATCCATGTGACATATCCTGAAAGCCAACGTTTGAAGAATGGTATTCCTCTTCATGTTATCCGAGCAGGAATGGAAGATGTGGTTCGTTTCGATTTATTGATTGGTGCCGGACAATGGAATCAGACACAAGCGTTACAAGCTATGTTCACCAATCGGATGTTACGCGAAGGTACTTCATCACTTACTTCCCAACAAATAGCCGAGAAACTGGATTATTATGGAGCCATGATGGAATTGTCTTCATCAGTTAATTGTGGCTTCATTACTCTCTATTCATTGAACAAGTATTTCCCTCAAACCATAGAGCTGGTGGCCGATATGTTGATGAATCCTACGTTCCCCGAAAAGGAAATGGAGGTGGTTGTTGAAGTAAACAAACAACGTTTTCTCATCAATAGTACCCGTGTGGAGATGATGGGACGCAAGCGCTTGAATAGGGCTCTCTTTGGCGAGGCACATCCATTGGGTAGATATGCGGAGGTGGAAGATTACGATCGTCTTAGCCCCGAAGTCTTGAAGAGTTTTTATCATCAGCATTATCATTCGGGCAATTGTTCTATCTACTTGTCGGGGAAGATAACTCCCGAAATTATACAAAGTGTAGAGCGTGCTTTGGGAGACGTCCCTTGGGGGAAAGTTTCCCATGCTTCTTCCTTCCAATCCATTACTCCTCAACCCGAAGCGGGGAAACGTTTCTTTGTCGAGAAAGAGGATGCCTTGCAGAGTTCCATTAAATTGGGTGGTTTTGTGATGGATCGTCTACATCCCGATTTTCTCAAGGTGCGTGTCATGGTAACTCTTTTGGGAGGGTATTTCGGAAGTCGTCTCATGTCAAACATTCGTGAAGATAAGGGTTATACATATGGTATTGGAGCAGGTATTGTAACTTATCCGGGTGTCAGTGTGCTGGCTATTAGTACGGAAGCGGCCAATGAATATGTCGAGGCCGTTATCACCGAGGTGTATAAGGAAATGGACCGTCTTTGCAACGATCGTGTTCCCCAAACCGAACTCGATATGGTGAAGAACTATATGTTGGGCGATTGGTGCCGTTCTTACGAAGGGCCTTTCTCTTTGTCCGATGCTTGGATATATGTTGAGACTGGTGGATTGGACAAGGAGTTCTTTGTCCGTTCGATTGATGCCATCCAAAGCATTACCTGTGAGGAAGTCCAGGCATTGGCCCAGAAATATTTATGTAAAGAAAACTTAATAGAAGTGATAGCTGGTAAAAAAGTGTAGCCTACGCTTCTCTACTTCACTCAAATGTCGTATATTTGAAGGAATTTTTAAGAAAGACTCTCAAGATGAAAAAATATATCAGCATTGTAACTGCTTTATTGATAATTTGTTTGCCATTAACTGCCCAGATAAAGATAGGAAACTATCAGTTCAAGGATGGTGGTCAATATGTGGGTGAACTGAAGGGTAAAAAGCCTAATGGCAAAGGAAAAACCACTTTCCAGAATGGCGACATTTATGAAGGACAATACGTAAAAGGGAAACGTCAGGGAGAAGGAACTTACATTTTCCGTGATGGTGAGAAATACGTGGGTGATTGGTTCCAAGACCAACAACATGGTATGGGTACGTTTTATTTCATGAACAATAACCGGTACGAAGGTATGTGGTATGCCGATTATCAGCAAGGTGATGGCATTATGTATTATTATAATGGCGATGTGTATCATGGTCAATGGCATGAAGACCAACGTAGTGGAAAAGGCACATATACGTGGAAGGCAGGAGCCAAATACGAAGGAGAATGGAAATACGACAAGAAGAACGGAAAAGGGGTCATGGTATGGCCTGACAACTCCAAATATGAAGGCGATTGGAAAGACGATGTGCGCGAAGGTAAAGGCACCTTTGTCTATGCCAACGGAGAAAGTTATACCGGTGATTGGATAAACGACCTGCAACATGGAAAAGGAATTTATCAGTTTGATAATGGTGACCGTTATGAAGGTGATTATGTAGCTGGTGAGCGTACAGGAAACGGCATTTATTATCACAAGAATGGAGATAAGTATGTAGGCGAGTTCATGAGTGGCGAACAACATGGCCAAGGCACTTTGACATGGGCCAATGGAGCCGTTTATGAAGGCCAATGGGTGAACAATGTACGTAGCGGAAAAGGGCATTACACTTGGGCCAACGGTGATGAATACGATGGCGAATGGAAAAACGATATGCCTGATGGCGAAGGAACCCTGTATACTGCTGACGGAAGTCGTTATAAAGGGCAGTTTGTCAAAGGTAAAGAAGAAGGTAAAGGAGTACTTATGACCAAGGATGGTGTGCGATATGAAGGCTTCTTTAAACAAGGACGGAAACATGGTGCGTTTGTAGAGACCGACAAGGACGGAAAGGTTATCCGCAAAGGTACCTATAAGTTCGGTATGCTCGATGCTTCACAAAAATAAGAATACTATGCTCGATTTGGATTTCATTACTACAGAAGTCCGCAAGATAGCCCTCGAAGCGGGAGCTTTTCTACGGAATGAACGCGCGGCGTTTGACCCCGGTAAGGTCGAAAAGAAACATGCACATGATTATGTATCCTATGTAGACAAGGAATCGGAAAAACGGATTATCAACAAGTTACGTACCTTGTTGCCCGAGGCAGGCTTCATTGCCGAGGAAGGTTCCGGAAGTCTTACCACCGAAGAATATTGTTGGCTGGTCGACCCACTTGATGGTACCACCAATTTCATTCATGACAATGCCCCATATTGCGTGAGTATCGCTTTGCGTAATCGTGAGGAACTCCTGGTAGGAGTGGTGTATGAAGTATGTCGTGATGAACTCTATTGGACTCACAAGGGTATTCCCTCTTATCTTAACGGACGGGAAATCCGTGTGTCTTCCGTTTGCGATTTATACGAAGCCTTTATCGCTTTGGGCTTTCCTTATGATTTCGAATCTTATAAGCATATAGCCAATCATCTGGTAAATACTCTTTACGGGAATGTAGGCGGACTCCGTTTGCAGGGAGCGGCCGCGGTAGAACTCTGCTACGTGGCGGCCGGTCGGTTTGAAGCCCGAATTGAAGCCTTCTTGGGCCCTTGGGATATTGCTGCGGGAGCCCTGATATTAATGAACGCTGGTGGGCAAGTAAGCGATTTCGAAGGCAACTCCGATTGTTGGTCGGGTCGTCAGGTACTTGCAAGCAATGGTAAATTGCATCAAGATTTGCTTTCTGTCCTTCAAAAACAATAAATACTTTGTATTTTTATCGTTCGTTACAAATATATTTTGTAAGTTTGTGATGTTAACATTTACAATGTAAGATTATAAACCATTAAAATCAAAACGCTATGGTAATAGATAAAATTGAAAATCTGGAAAAGTATGCTTCTTTGAATCCTTTGTTTGCACAAGCAATTGAATTCTTGAAATCTACTGATTTGAATGCACATGAAATTGGTAAAGTAAAACTACAAGGAGACGATTTGGTAGTGAACTTTGCTCAAGCAAGGCCCAAAACGAAAGAAGAAGCCAAATTGGAAACACACAATCGTTTCATTGATATCCAGATACCATTGGATGGCGTGGAAGTGATGGGATATACTCCCCGTGCTGATTTGCCGGATGCCGAGTATAATGCTGAAAAGGACATTACCTTCTATCCAGGCCTTGCTGAAAGTTATCTGACCATTAAACCAGGTATGTTTGCCATCTTCTTCCCCGAAGACGGTCACGCTCCGGGTGTAACTCCTGATGGAGTGAAGAAAGTGATTGTAAAAGTATTAGTATGATTTTATAAAACATAAATATATGCAAGAAGGAACCTCATTGCCTAAATTGAAATTGATTGAAAACGACCCTTGGCTCGAACCATTTTCCGAAGCCATTGAAGGCCGTTACAACAATGTATTGAAGAAGGAACGTGAACTCACCGACAATGGCAAAAACACCTTGTCTGAATTTGCGTCGGGTTATCTATATTTTGGCTTGCACCGTACACGTAAAGGATGGGTATTCCGTGAATGGGCACCTAATGCCAAGGATATTTATCTTATTGGTGATTTCAACAATTGGCAGGTACGTCACGAATATCGTTTGAAGAAAGTTAAGCGTGCGGCAGGTATTTGGGAAATCGAACTTAAGCATGATGCCATCAAGCATGGCGATTTATATAAACTTAAAGTTTGTTGGGAAGGTGGTGAAGGCGAACGCATTCCTGCATATGCCAACCGTGTAGTACAAGATGAAGCCACCAAGATTTTCAGTGCACAAGTATGGGCACCCGAAAATCCGTATAAGTTCCACAAGAAAGTATTCCGTGCCAAGACTGATCCGTTGATGATTTACGAATGCCACATCGGTATGTCACAACAGGAAGAAAAAGTGGGTACCTATAATGAATTCCGCGAAAAAGTGCTTCCTCGTGTGGCTGCCGCCGGATACAATTGTATTCAGATTATGGCTATTCAGGAACACCCTTATTACGGAAGCTTTGGCTATCACGTATCCAGTTTCTTTGCACCTTCTTCACGTTTTGGTACCCCCGAAGAATTGAAGATGCTTATCGATACAGCACACCAAATGGGTATTTCGGTGATTATGGACATTGTACATTCTCATGCCGTAAAGAACGAAAACGAAGGATTGGGTAACTTTGCCGGTGATCCTAACCAGTATTTCTATCCGGGTGGCCGTCGCGAACATCCAGCTTGGGATTCCCTCTGCTTTGACTATGGAAAGAACGAAGTGCTTCACTTCCTGCTCTCCAATTGCAAGTATTGGATGGAAGAATTCCGTTTTGACGGCTTCCGTTTCGATGGTGTAACTTCCATGCTTTATTATAGCCACGGGTTGGGAGAGGCCTTCTGTAATTATGCTGACTATTTCAATGGTCATCAGGACGACAATGCCATTGTTTACTTGACCTTGGCCAACAAGCTCATCCACGAAGTCAACTCCAAGGCTATCACCATTGCCGAAGAAGTTTCGGGTATGCCAGGCTTGGCCGCACCTGTAGAAAATGGTGGTTATGGTTTCAATTACCGCATGGCTATGAATATCCCTGATTATTGGATTAAGACCATTAAGGAAAAGGTGGACGAAGATTGGAAGCCGAGCAGCGTGTTCTGGGAAGTAACCAATCGTCGTGCTGACGAGAAAACTATCTCTTATGCCGAAAGTCACGACCAAGCTTTGGTAGGTGATAAGACCATTATCTTCCGGTTGGTGGATGCCGATATGTACTGGCATTTCCAGAAGGGTGACGAAAACTATACCGTACATCGAGGTATTGCCCTGCACAAGATGATTCGTTTGCTTACTGCCTCTACCATTAATGGTGGTTATCTCAACTTTATGGGGAATGAATTTGGTCATCCGGAGTGGATTGACTTCCCACGTGAAGGTAATGGATGGTCGCACAAATATGCTCGTCGCCAATGGGATTTGGTGGACAACAAAAACTTGTGTTATCACTATTTAGGTGATTTCGATAGCGCTATGGTGCATCTGCTCCGCGGTGTGAAGGACATTCAAGACTCAAAGGTTGTCGAAATTTGGCATAACGATGGCGACCAGATTCTTGCTTACCAACGTAAGGACTTGATATTTGTATTCAATTTCAATCCTACCAAGTCGTTCGAAGGCTATGGCTTCCTAGTAAAATCAGGAGCATACGATGTAGTGCTCAATACTGATGCCGTACAGTTCGGAGGAAATGGCTTGTCTGATGATAGCATTCGACACTTCACTAACTTCGATCCCGTCTATAAGAAGGAAAAGAAGGAATGGCTCAAGTTATACATTCCTGCCCGTTCGGCCGTGGTATTGAAGAAAGTAAAAGGTTGATTATGACAAACTCCAATCGTCCGTCAAACTATAAAAGAACCGCTCGCATCCTTACGGTTGCGTGCGGTCTTCTTTTCTTTGCTTTCAGCTTTGTTTATCTCTACTTGTTTCAATGCGATGTACTCGAGGCTCTTCATTTCACTTTGTCTGATGGGAAAACACAATATGAGCCTTTCTGGTGTGCATTAGTCTTGTCGGTGGTACTTCTTCTGCTTCAGTGGGGTATCTGTGCGCTCTTGGGCTTAAAAGGGGTTATCCGTGCCCTTTCTTACTTTCCCTCGTTCCTCTTGTTGGGAGTGATGACCGATGTAGACTATTCCGTTTACCATTCGGGCATCAATCAGAACTGGACTTGGTTGTTTCCTATTTCATTGATTGCTTTTGTATGTGGAGTTTTCTTTTTGCGTCGTCTTTTCCGCTGGTGGCTCGATGTCGAGGTCGAAAGTGGTATATTGGTGTTAAGTAATCTCATGCTCCTGCTTTTGTTTGCCTTCTTGACGGTAGGAATTGGCAATACCAACATCCATTTCCATCACGAGCTGGCCGTAGAGACCGCTTTACGTAAGAATAAGTATGTCCAGGTGCGTAAGATAGGAGCCAAGGTTATTGACCCCAGCCGTTCGTTAACTGCCCTACGCAACTATGCCTTGTCCAAAGAAGGTAAGATGGGCGAATACCTCTTCCAATACCCCCAACGTTATGGTGCCGAAGGTTTGTTGATTGATGCTTCTGAAAAGAATATCCTTCGTATTACGGCCGATAGTCTTTATACTTATTTAGGTGCTCAGCCCCAACAGGGTGAACGTGCTTTGCCTTTCTTCCGTCGTTTATGTAATGAAGATACGGGCAACCATACTACTCTTGATTATTATCTCTCGGCTTTGCTTCTCGAAAAGAAGCTCACCGAATTTGTTGAAGCTTGCCATACTCTTTATGCTGCTGAGCCCCATTCCTTGCCCCAACATTACCGCGAGGCCCTTTTTCTTTACGAAAAGATGCATCCGTCTGTTGAACCTACCGTTACCGATGAAGCTATGCTTCAACAATGGGCATCGTATGACTCGTTGAAGCAGGAATTGCGTGGAAAGCCCGGTGAGGGTAACTTTATGCGTCGTAAGTTTGGGCATACTTATTGGTGGTATTTTGAGTATTGAAAAAATAATAATCCATTTAATGCAGTATTTCTGAACTTTCTGTATTTCTATAATGTGAAGTCTAATAATGAAAAGAAAACACTGATGAAAACAAATTATTTTAAGAAGACAAAATTAGGTTTCTTGTCTAGCCTGATGATTGCTGCGTGCTCGTTTTTTTCGTGTACTACGGATATGGAAGAAGATGAGTTGTTGGAAGAAAGAAGTAATTATAAGAAAGTAATTATAGCTGATTATTGGAATAATTCTGAACTTCGTAAAATTGTAGTCAAAGATAGTAAGGCTTGTTTGAAACACGATGAGGAGTCAGATATATGGTATTTCCAAATAATCGATGATATTTCGGCTTTAAACAATATGTTTATCGTGAATAATATATCCGATGGATGGAAAGAATATATCAATCCTTATGGTGTGTATTATGGCTATTTTTTTCAAGTGAGTGGAAAAGCTGAATATCTCTATTCGAATGTTTATAGTGGTGGGGGATGGTGTGGAACTGGATCCACTTCTCATTGCTATAGATTTAATCCTGATAAAATGAAAATTCTTCCGTTGGTAGAAAAGAAATGAGCGGATTATTAATTCCAACTATTAAGCGTCCATATATCTTGAAGAAAGATTAAGGGCGTTTTCTTTTTGTTCTTTCGTTCACTTTTACTATTTTTGCGCTTTCAAATCGAAAGTAAAAGAACGAATAACATAACATAACAATGGCAGTAGAATTAAAAGGACTTACCAAGAGAAGTGAAAACTACTCTCAATGGTACAACGAATTGGTAGTAAAAGCCGATTTGGCCGAACAGTCGGCCGTGCGTGGATGTATGGTCATCAAGCCTTACGGATACGCCATTTGGGAAAAGATGCAAGCCCAGTTGGACAAGATGTTCAAGGAAACCGGTCACGTTAACGCTTACTTCCCCTTACTCATTCCTAAATCTTACCTTAGCCGCGAAGCCGAACACGTAGAAGGCTTTGCCAAGGAATGTGCGGTGGTAACTCACTATCGTTTGAAAAACGCTCCTGATGGCTCGGGTGTAACGGTAGACCCTGCCGCTCGTCTGGAAGAAGAACTCATTATTCGTCCTACTTCCGAAACCATTATCTGGAGTACCTATAAGAATTGGATTAATTCCTATCGTGACCTGCCCATCCTTTGTAATCAGTGGGCTAACGTAATGCGTTGGGAAATGCGTACCCGTCTCTTCCTCCGTACAGCGGAATTCTTGTGGCAGGAAGGACATACAGCTCATGCCACTCGCGAAGAAGCAGAAGCTGAAGCACGTCAGATGCTCCGTGTTTATGCCGAATTTGCCGAAAACTACATGGCTGTACCCGTTGTAAAGGGTGTAAAGAGTGCCAATGAACGCTTTGCCGGTGCCCTTGATACCTATACAATCGAAGGTTTGATGCAAGACGGTAAGGCCCTTCAATGCGGTACTTCGCACTTCCTTGGTCAGAATTTTGCCAAGGCATTCAACGTACAGTTTGTGGACAAGAATAATAAACTTGATTATGTTTGGGCTACTTCTTGGGGTGTATCTACCCGTTTGATGGGTGCTCTCATCATGACCCACTCAGACGATAACGGTCTTGTTCTTCCTCCGGCATTGGCACCTATTCAGGTAGTTATCGTGCCTATCTATAAGAATGACGAACAATTGGCCAAGATTAACGAAAAGGTAGACGGTATTGTAGCCAACTTTAAGGCTATGGGTATCAGCGTGAAGTACGATAATGCCGACAACAAGCGTCCGGGCTTCAAATTTGCCGATTACGAACTTAAGGGAGTACCCGTACGTCTCGTGATGGGTGCGCGCGACCTCGAAAACAATACCCTGGAAGTGATGCGTCGCGATACCCTTGAAAAGCAGACTGTATCGTTCGATGGTATTGAAGAATACGTAAAGAACTTGCTCGACGAAATTCAGGCCAACATCTATCAGAAGGCATTGAATTATCGTTTAGAAAATACACGCAAGGTAGACACTTACGAAGAATTCAAGGAAGAAATCGAAAAGGGTGGCTTTATCCTTGCACATTGGGACGGCACTACCGAAACCGAAGAGCGCATTAAGGAAGAAACCAAGGCTACCATCCGTTGTCTGCCTTATGATGCTGATGAAGAAAGCCTCACACCGGGTGTAGACATGGTAACAGGTAAGCCTTCTGCCCGCCGTGTGTTATTTGCTCGTGCATATTAATATTTTAAGGTAAAATTACGAATAATTCTTTTATATAAAGGATACACATTTGATGTATCCTTTTTTTATTTAGAGTTAATGACTATCAAAATAATTTACGTACATTTGCCCTTCGTATGATAGAGACACTAACATACATGCAATGGGCCGTCATCGTGCTGAGCGCTTTGTGCGTAGGAATGTCGAAGACGGGGGTACAAGGCATCATGCTGATGATTGTGCCCCTGCTAGCCATGGCCTTCGGGGCAAAGGAGTCGACCGGCATCATTCTGCCCATGCTCTGTATGGCCGATATCATGGCCGTAGCATATTATAAACGGATAGCCGACTGGAAGATAGTGGCCAAGCTGCTACCTACGGCTATACTGGGTTTTTTCCTGGCCATCGGTGTGGATAGTCTGGTGCCGCATGGACAATTCCGCCAACTGATGGGGTGGACATTGATGCTGGCACTGGTCGTGATGATTTGGAGCGAGATATTCGGCAAGGAAAACCGGTGGATGAGGAAATGGTGGTATGCGGCCATCTTCGGACTGATGGGAGGATTCACCACCATGATAGGAAACGCAGCTGGCCCCGTCATGTCAGTTTACTTGCTGTCCATGCGGAAGGAGAAAATGGAATACATCGGCATCAATGCCTGGTTCTTTCTGGTGGTGAATCTACTGAAAATACCTTTGCAGGCCTTTGTGTGGAACAATATCACTTGGAATTCGCTTCAGTTGAACCTATTGATGTTGCCAATAATTGGTGTAGGGGCGGTGATTGGGGTAAGCATTGTAAAACAACTGCCCGAAAAGGTGTTCCGTCGTTTTATACAAGTGGTGACGATATTATCTGTTATCCTAATGATTATTTGATATCGACAAGCGTATGGAGCTACAGGAACAAATATGGCAGAACATCGCCCGAATGGATACACCGGGGTTCTACATCGCTGCAGAAATGGCATGCGTAGGCACACGAATGCCCGAGACACTGGGAAACTTTATTGGGCAGAAGCTGGAGAAGATACGTCAGGGGATAACGGCCCGAAGATTCGTCTTCTGCGAAGGGGAGTGGAGAATCTACCTCACCTTCTTCCCTACAGACAGGGTAGTGGACGAGAAATATGCATTGAAAAACAAAGTAATGATTCGCCATTGGGACGAAGCGGTGGAAAGAAAGAACACCAAATAATCCCGAAAAATTTCGGGAAATTAAAAACAAATACGTATCTTTGCACAAATTTTCGCGGACAAATGAAAATTAAGGAGATAGTAAGTGCCCTTGAAAGGTTCGCGCCTCTGCCGTTGCAGGACGGATTCGACAATGCCGGATTGCAAATTGGACTGACAGAAGCGGAAGCAACAGGGGCTTTGTTGTGTCTGGACGTGACTGAAGCCGTAGTAGACGAGGCCGTCGCGTTGGGATACAACCTCATAGTGTCGCACCATCCGCTCATCTTCAAGGGGTTCAAATCCATCACCGGAAAGGACTATGTGGAAAGGTGCATCATGAAAGCTATTCAGAACAACATCGTCATCTACTCGGCACATACCAACCTGGACAATGCACAGGGGGGAGTGAACTACAAAATTGCCGAAAAGATAGGGTTGAAGAACGTACAGGTACTTGACCCCAAGATACAGGGAGAAGTGGTGGCTGGAGCCGGTGTGGTGGGAGAACTGACTGAATCCGAAACCGAAACCGATTTTCTGAAACGAATCAAACGCCTGTTCGAAGTGGGATGCCTAAAGCATAACCGTTTGCACGGAAGACTGATACGGAAAGTGGCCCTCTGTGGAGGATCGGGCGCATTCTTGTTGCCTAATGCGGTGGAGGAAGGTGCGGATGTGTTCATCACCGGTGAAGTGAAGTATCACGATTATTTTTATTACGACAATCGCATTTTGGTGGCCGAAATAGGACATTATGAGAGCGAGCAATATACCAAAGAAATATTTTATTCAATCATACGGGAAAGGTTTCCAGAGCTCGATGTTCAGATGACACGGGTGAATACCAATCCCATAAAATACTTGTAACAAATATGGCAAGAGAAGCAAAGAAAGACCCGAACGATTTTACGGTAGAAGAAAAGCTGAAGGCTTTGTATCAGTTGCAGACTATGTTGTCGGAAATCGACAAAATTAAGACGCTGAGAGGTGAACTTCCTTTGGAAGTACAGGACTTGGAGGACGAAGTGGCAGGATTGAACACACGTATTGAGAAGATTGAACGTGATATCGCTGATTTACGCTCAAGCATGGCTAACAAACGTATTGAAATTGAAGCAGCCAGAGTCTCGGTAGAAAAATATAAGACTCAACAGGATAATGTGCGCAATAACCGCGAATATGATGTGTTGAGTAAGGAAATAGAATTCCAGACATTGGAAATTGAACTTTGCGAAAAACGTATCCGCGAAGCGCAAGTGGCCGAAAAGAACAAGAATGAAGAATTGTCTCGTAGCAATGAAGTTTTGGAAGAAAGAAAACAAGACTTGGAAGCCAAGAAAATGGAATTGGAAGAAATTATTTCTGAAACTAAGCAAGAAGAAGAAAGACTTCGCGAAAAAGCTAAAAGTTTGGAACTTACCATTGAACCGCGTTTGTTGCAAGCTTTCAAGCGTATTCGTAAAAACACACGCAATGGTTTGGGGGTGGTATATGTACAACGTGACGCTTGTGGCGGTTGCTTTAACAAGATTCCTCCCCAGAAGCAACTCGATATCCGCTCACGCAAGAAAATCATCGTGTGCGAATACTGTGGCCGTATCATGGTAGACCCTGAATTGGCAGGAGTAGAATAATTATAATTCGCTATATGCAGGAATTTCCTGCAGGAAGGAATACTTCATGGTGGTGTAATCTATCCGGCAACAATAATGTCCGATACCGTTACTCACTATGAGGTATTCTACTTTTAAGACCATGTTGTAGCGTGTTATCTGGTCGAATACGGCTTGGGTTATGGGCACATGAGGCGCCTTGTACTCTACAATCATCCGTGCGCGCAATTCCTTGTTGTAAAGTACTGTATCGCACCGCTTGCGAGTGCCGTTTAACTCTAATTGAATCTCGTTGGCCAGCAACCCTTTGGGGTAGCCTTTCACCTCGGTGAGGTAGTGTACAAAGTGTTGGCGCACCCATTCTTCGGGGGTGAGTGCCACAAATTTCTTCCGCAACGAATCGAATATCAGATTTTTTCCGTCGCGTTGTTGTATTTTAACGTCGAAAGATGGTAGGTTTAACGCTAACATTTACTATTTTTGCATTTATAGTTTTCTGTACAAAAATACAAAAGAAGATGAAAACAAAAGAAGAAATTGTGAAAAACTGGCTTCCAAGGTATACAAAAAGGAAATTGGAAGACTTTACCGAATATATATTGCTGACCAACTTTGACAAGTATGTGGAGTTGTTTGCCAAACGTTTTGGGGTACCCGTGGTGGGGAAGGATGCCAACATGACATCGGCATCTGCCCAGGGTATTACCATCATTAACTTTGGTATGGGTAGCCCAAATGCAGCTATTATCATGGATTTGCTGGGTGCTATAGAACCCAAGGCATGTCTCTTCTTGGGTAAGTGCGGAGGCATTGACAAGAAGAATAAGCTGGGTGACTTTATATTGCCTCTGGCGGCCATTAGAGGTGAAGGAACATCGAATGATTATTACCCGCCCGAAGTGCCCGCATTGCCCGCCTTTATGCTTCAGAGAGCCGTCTCGTCCACCATACGAGACAATGCACGCGATTATTGGACAGGTACGGTGTACACCACCAACCGACGCATTTGGGAGCACGACGAGGATTTCAAGAAGCATCTGCTCAAGACTCGGGCCATGTGTGTGGATATGGAGACGGCTACGCTTTTTGTAACGGGTTTTTACAATCATATTCCTACGGGTGCCTTGTTGCTGGTTTCTGATCAACCCATGATTCCGGAAGGCGTGAAGACCGAGGCAAGCGACAAGATTGTGACCGAACGGTTTGTGGAAGATCATGTGAACATAGGTATTGATGCCATGCGTATGATTATAGAGGAAAAGAAGACCGTGAAGCATATGAAATATGAATGGTAGTTAATGATGCAACTATGGCAAAGGAAACGACATACGAAGCAATAGCGCGCGATTTGAAGAATCGCATCTACAAGCCTGTGTATTACTTGATGGGGGAGGAATCGTACTATATTGACAAGATTTCAGAATACATTGCGCAAACCGTATTGACTGACGAGGAGAAGGAATTTAATCTGACGGTAGTGTATGGTTCGGATACGGATGTGGCAACCATTATCAATGCAGCTAAAAGATACCCCATGATGGCCGAACGGCAAGTGGTGATTGTAAAGGAGGCACAGCAGCTGAAGAACATTGAAGAACTGGTTTATTACGTGCAAAAACCTTTACAATCGACTATTCTTGTACTTTGTCATAAGAATGGAACCATTGACCGGCGTAAGAAGTTGGCTGCTGAGGTGGAAAAGGTAGGGGTGCTCTTTGAATCAAAGAAATTGAAGGAGGCACAATTGCCGGGCTTTATCACGACATATCTGAAACGGAAATCGGTGGACATAGAGCCTAAGGCATCGGAAATGATGGCCGAATTTGTTGGCGCTGATTTGAATAGGATGGCGGGAGAACTTGATAAACTAGTCATTACTCTTCCTCAGGGTGTGACTCGTGTGTCTCCCGAACAAATTGAGCTGAATATTGGTGTCAGCAAGGATTACAATAACTACGAACTGAGAAGTGCACTAGTGGCAAAAGATGTGCTCAAAGCCAATAAAATCATCAAATATTTTGAAGAGAATCCCAAGACTAATCCTATACAGATGACACTTTCAGTGTTGTTCGGTTTCTTCTCGAACTTGATGCTGGCTTATTATGCACCCGAGAAGACCGAACAAGGGATAGCAGCTCAGTTGGGTTTGCGTTCGCCTTGGCAAGCACGCGAGTACATCATGGCCATGCGCCAATATAGTGGGGTGAAGGTGATGCAGATTATTGGTGAGATTCGGTATTGCGATGCACGCTCGAAAGGAGTGGGCAATTCTTCGCTGAGCGATGGTGATTTACTACGTGAATTAATCTATGTAATTCTACATTGATTTTTTGATAAGGGTAGAAGACGATTACAGATTACGTAATGACAGTTTTTTTCCACTATATAGCTTGAAAACGGCAATTTTTCTAGATTGAAGTTATTTTTGATATCTTAAAATCATTCTAACTTGTTGTATCTTAGAGGATTTCTGTAAAAATGAACCTCTGAGAATCGTTTATTTCTTCTTATTCGGCCATTTGTGCACAAATATCGCAAGGATTTTTATTTTTGTAAAGATAGGGGTGGTAGGAGGTTTACTTTGTTTAATATTTTATGTTTGTTAATTCGAAACTTATGTATTGTTTGTAATGGGTACAAAGTAAAAATACTACATTCTTTGTGTTTATCTTGTGAAATTTACATTTTAATTTTGTTAAACTTTAGCTTTGTATATTTACAAACATAACAAGAAGCACTTAGATCGATCGGCGGTTAACCGATGTAATTCTTTTCAAATGTATAAGGTTAGGTGTTAGGTGAATTTGTAAATGTAAACTTTTGGTATATAAATAGAAATGCATAAATATTTTGTTTGGATTTTAATATTTAAATATTTAAAAATCAGTTTGTTATATGTATCCCTTTTAAGTGGCATGAATAAAATAACCGATTATTTATAAATAGGGCGTGGATTTTGTTTGTAAATAGTATTTTTGTGTTCGTTAAATAATTAATAACCAATAAAATAACATTGCTTGCTAAAGTAAAATACGCAATAATTTATACCCAGTTTTGTGTTTGTATAGTTAAAGTTGTAATCTCGGCTGCTTTTATGTTTAAGAATGTAAATTGTAAAATTAGATAGTTTAATTTGCATTTGTGGATTTTAGTGTTTACTTTTGTATCATTAATGTAAATTGTCATTAAGATTGTAAATGAAGGATCGTATTAACCAAATTAAGCTCAAAGAAGGCATGACCGATGGTCAATTTGCCGAAAAGATAGGCATATCGCCTGCTTCCCTCTCCCATATCCTCAATGGTAGGAACAAGCCCAGCCTGGAAGTAGTAACCAAAATTCACAAGGCGTGTAGCTATGTAGATTTGGAATGGTTGCTCTATGGCACCGGAGAGATGGTAAATACACATGATGCATCCCAACAGGGTGAAAATGGCACTTCTTTGTTCGACGAGAATCCGTTTTTTCTGTCCGAATACTCGGGAGATTCAGAATATCGCAAGGAAATTGAACCAAAAACGTCCGTTTTTCCTGCCAAAGATATTGTGCGTGAGGAAATTAAGTATGTCGAAAAGCCGGCAAGGAAAATTACTGAAATAAGAATTTTTTTCGACAACGGAACTTACGAAACATTTCATCCCGATAAATAACTCCTATTTTCGATAATTTTTGGGTAAATTCTGTATATTTGCATATTCAAAGGATTTACCTTATAAAATTATATATATGAAGAAATATATTTTAGATTTGGAGGTTACTCAGAACATCCGGTTGCATGCCAACTATGTGCTGATTAAGATGACTCATGCAAATCTGTTGCCCGAAATGGTACCTGGTCAATTTGCAGAGATTCGTATCGACGGGTCGAACACGACATTCCTCCGCCGTCCGATTTCCATTAATTTCGTAGATAAGGAAACAAACGAGGTGTGGTTCTTGGTGCAATTGGTGGGCGATGGTACACGTAAGTTGGCTACCGTAAAGCCGGGCGATGTGGTGAATGTGGTACTTCCTTTGGGCAATGGTTATACAATGCCCCCAAAAGAGGCCGATATGAAGCCTTTGTTGGTTGGAGGTGGTGTGGGTACCGCCCCTATGCTTATGCTGGGCTCAGCGCTCGCAAAAATGGGTTGTAAGCCTACTTTTCTATTAGGCGCACGCTCGTCAAAGGACTTGCTCCAATTGGATGAATTCCAGAAACTGGGCGATGTATATACCACTACCGAAGATGGTAGCATGGGCGAAAAAGGGTATGTAACCCAGCATAGTGTGTTGGGCGAACAGAAATTCGATATGATCTATACCTGTGGTCCCAAACCGATGATGATGGCGGTAGCCAAATATGCCAAGGCAAACGATATAGATTGCGAGGTATCGTTGGAAAACAAGATGGCTTGTGGGGTAGGCGCATGTCTGTGTTGTGTGGAAAACACCGACGAAGGCCATTTGTGTGTATGTAAGGAAGGTCCGGTATTTAATATAAAGAAACTATTATGGCAGATTTAAGCGTTAATATAGGCAATTTAAAGCTCTCTAACCCGGTTATGACGGCTTCGGGTACATTTGGATATGGAAAGGAGTTTGAGGACTTTGTAGACCTGGAAAAGATTGGGGGTATCATTGTAAAGGGTACCACCCTGTACAGACGCGAGGGAAACCCCTATCCGCGTATGGCGGAAACACCCATGGGTATGCTCAACGCCGTAGGGTTGCAAAATAAGGGGGTAGATTACTTCATCGAACAAATCTATCCGCAAATAAAGGATATACGCACCAACATGATTGTAAACGTGTCGGGGTCGGCTATCGAGGACTATGTACAGACGGCCGAGAAAATAAACGAATTGGAGGCTATACCTGCCATCGAATTGAACATCTCGTGCCCTAATGTAAAGCAGGGGGGGATGGCATTCGGGGTAACCGCTAAGGGTGCCGGCGAAGTGGTGAAGGCCGTACGCGAGGTGTATAAGAAAACCTTGATTGTAAAGCTCTCGCCCAACGTGACTGACATCACCGAAATAGCACGTGCCGCCGAGGCTTCCGGAGCCGATAGTGTGTCGCTGATCAATACCCTTTTGGGTATGGCTATCGATGCCGAAAAGCGAGTACCGTTGCTCTCTACCGTGACCGGTGGTATGAGTGGGGCAGCTGTAAAACCCATCGCTTTGCGCATGGTGTGGCAAGTGTCGAAAGCGGTAAATATTCCTGTCATCGGATTGGGTGGTATCATGAATTGGAAGGATGCTGTTGAGTTCCTATTGGCGGGTGCTTCGGCCATTCAGATTGGTACGGCTAACTTCATAGATCCGGCCATTACCGTAAAGGTTGCCGAGGGGATAAACGACTATTTGGACCGTCATGGATTTACTTCTGTAAAGGATATTGTTGGTGGCTTAATTGTATAAAATTATTTGTGAATATTTGATTGCTAAAAGCGGATGTTTTGGGAGGAAACTCTTAAAACATCCGCTTTTCTTATTTGCTTATATTACGATGTTGAGATGTTTCAAAATTAGTTGCACATGCAATTAATATTAAGGGTATAAAATGATAACTTTTTCGATGAATAGGGCCTTTTTTGATAAAAATCTCCCATTCCATCGAGGACTATATTAAGAAGGTATGTGGAAGGAAGCACTTGGTTTAGGGGCTAAAACTTCAAAGCAACTTTGGCGCTTGATTGATAAGAAAGAACAAAAAAACGGATTCGCTTGGGAGAATTTTTATAAGTGAATCCGTTTGATATGTAAGATAAATTTATTTCAATAAGTCGGGCCTTAAACGTTGGGTTCTTTCCATTGATTGTTGCAATTCCCACTCTTTAATCTTGGCTTCGTGGCCTGATAGAAGTATCTCGGGAACTTTCCATCCGTTGTATTCGGCCGGACGTGTATAGACAGGTGCGGCAAGTAAGTTGTCCTGGAAAGAGTCAGACAAGGCCGATTGTTCATCGGAAATTACACCTGGGATGATGCGTACGATGGAATCGGATATTACCGCGGCAGCTAACTCTCCCCCAGTGAGCACATAATCGCCGATGCTGATTTCTTTGGTGATGAGATGCTCGCGGATGCGATAATCGATACCTTTGAAATGGCCGCATAGAATAATCAGGTTCTTGGCCATCGAAAGGGAGTTGGCCATAGGTTGGTTAAACTGCTCTCCGTCTGGGCTGGTAAAGATTATCTCATCATAATCGCGCTCGGCTTTCAGAGCGGAAATACATCGGTCGATAGGCTCTATTTTCATGACCATACCGGCAAATCCGCCAAATGGATAATCGTCTACCTTGCGATAGCGGTCGTAGGCATAATCGCGCAAGTTGTGGATGTGTATTTCAGCCAATCCTTTCTTTTGTGCACGGCTCATGATGGAGCAATTGAAGAATCCTTCAATCATTTCGGGCAATACGGTGATGATATCTATTCTCATTTTCATTCAATTTTCTGCAAAAGTACGAAAACCCAAGCTATTTTCAGCAAAAATAGTTATTTTTGTACCAAATCTTACCTTTATATATATGAACGATGTAGAAAGAATATACCAGTTGCGTGAAGAACTTCACCGACACAACCATAATTACTATGTGCTGAATGCGCCCGAAATAGGCGATCAGGAATTTGACTTCTTGATGCGTGAATTACAGGATTTGGAAGAAAAACACCCTGAATGTAAGGACGATAACTCGCCAACCATGCGTGTGGGAAGCGATTTGAACAAAAATTTTACGCAAGTGGTGCACAAATATCCTATGCTTTCGCTGGCCAATACGTATTCGGAAGCCGAGGTGACCGACTTTTACAACCGTGTGAAGAAGGATTTGAACGAGGATTTCGAGATTTGTTGCGAAATGAAGTTTGACGGTACTTCCATCTCGTTGACCTACGAGGAAGGTAAGTTGGTGCGTGCTGTTACCCGTGGCGATGGTACACAAGGCGATGACGTGACGGATAATGTGAAGACTATCCGAAGCATTCCATTGATTCTCAGAGGTGAAGGATACCCTCGCGAATTCGAGATAAGAGGGGAGATATTGATGCCATGGGTGGTTTTTGAGCAATTGAACGAAGAACGTGAACGCAAGGAAGAGCCTTTGTTTGCCAATCCGCGTAATGCCGCATCGGGTACTTTGAAACTTCAGAATTCGTCGGTAGTGGCTTCGCGCAAGTTAGATGCCTATTTGTATTACTTATTGGGTGAAGAATTACCGGCCGGAGGTCATTACGAAAACATGCAGGAGGCTGCCCAATGGGGATTCAAAGTATCGGACATTATGCGCAAGTGTGCTTCGTTGGAAGAAGTGATTGATTTCATTCATTTTTGGGATGTAGAACGAAAGAACTTGCCCGTGGCTACCGATGGCATTGTGTTGAAAGTGAACTCGTTACGACAGCAACGTAACTTGGGCTTTACCGCTAAGTCGCCCCGTTGGGCTATTGCCTACAAGTTTCAGGCCGAAAGGGCTTGCACGCGTTTGAACAAGGTAACTTATCAGGTAGGGCGTACGGGGGCTATTACTCCGGTAGCCAACCTTGACCCCGTTCAGTTGGCCGGTACAGTGGTGAAACGCGCCTCGCTTCACAATGCCGACATCATTGAAGGACTGGATTTATACATCGGCGACATGGTGTATGTTGAGAAGGGTGGGGAGATTATCCCTAAGATAGTGGGAGTGGACAAGGAAGCACGTTTCATGGTGGGAGACAAGGTGAAATTCATTACTCATTGTCCCGAATGTGGTAGCCCATTGACACGTTATGAGGGCGAAGCGGCCCATTATTGTACGAATGATACGGCATGTCCGCCACAAATTAAGGGTAAAATTGAGCATTTTGTCAGCCGCAAAGCCATGAATATAGACGGGTTGGGGGTCGAAACGGTGGATCAATTCTATCAAGAAGGGTTGATACATAGCATAGCCGACCTCTATTCGTTGAAAGGTCCCGATATAGCCCGTTTGGATCGAATGGGCAAGAAATCAGCTATCAATATATTGGAAGGTATCAGAGCTTCGAAAGAAGTGTCGTTTGAGCGCGTGTTGTTTGCTTTAGGTATCCGTTTTGTGGGCGAAACTACTGCCAAAATCTTGGCCAAAGTATTTAGAAGTATCGATGCGTTGGCCGAAGCAACATTAGAAGAACTCATTCAGGTAGACGAAATTGGAACCCGCATCGCACAAAGCATTATTCAGTACTTTGCCGATGAAAAGAATCGCGAACTTATTGAACGGTTACGCGAAGCGGGTGTACAAATGGCTATGGAACAAATCGATATCTCCGAATATACCGATAAGTTGGCGGGAAAATCTATCGTAATCAGTGGGGTATTTGCTCACCACTCGCGCGATGAATACAAGGAGATGATTGAAAAGAACGGTGGAAAGAACGTGGGAAGCATCTCGAAGAAGACCAGCTTTATTCTGGCAGGGGAAAATATGGGTCCTAGCAAATTGGAGAAAGCAGGGAAGTTGGGTATACAAATTATGAGTGAAGACGAGTTTTTGAAGTTGTTAGAGTAACATTTTATATGAAAACTGTAAATAATGCATCTTTTTTATAGTAAAAACAGAAAAAAGTTGTACTTTTGTATCCGTTGAATTGGAAATTGATAGAATTTATGATACGTACAAGATTAAAGGGAATGGGAGTGGCTCTGATTACTCCTTTCAAAGAAGATGATAGTGTAGATTATGATGCGTTGCTCCGCTTGGTGGATTACCAATTGCAGAATGGTACTGACTTTCTGTGTGTATTGGGTACCACAGCCGAAACTCCTACTTTGACCAGTGAAGAAAAACTCAAGATAAAGAATTTGGTAGTAGAACGTGTAAACGGACAATTACCCATCCTATTGGGGGTAGGGAGCAATTGTACACGTACCGTTATTGAAACCTTGCACAACGAAGAGATGATGAGAGGGGTAGATGCAGTATTGGTAGCTGTACCTTATTATAATAAGCCTTCGCAAGAAGGATTGTATCAGCATTACAAGGCCATTGCCCAATCTACCGACTTGCCTATCGTACTTTATAATGTACCAGGACGTACAGGTGTGAACATGACTGCCGAAACCACTCTTCGATTGGCGCGTGAGTTTGACAATATTGTAGCCATCAAGGAAGCATCGGGTAACATTACCCAGATGGACGATATCATTAAGAACAAGCCTGCTAACTTTGATGTGATTTCGGGTGATGATGGTATTACTTTCCCATTGATTACCTTGGGAGCAGTAGGGGTTATTTCGGTTATTGGTAATGCATTCCCCCGTGAATTTAGTCGGATGACTCGTTTGGCCTTGCAAGGTGATTATAACAATGCATTGACCATTCATCATAAGTTTACCGAATTGTTTAGTTTATTGTTTGTAGATGGTAATCCTGCTGGTGTTAAGGCTATGCTGAATGTAATGGGGTTGATTGACAACAAGTTGCGTTTACCGTTGGTGCCTACTCGTATTACCACTTTCGAGAAGATGCGTGCCATTTTGGACGAGTTGAACATCAAATGTTGATTGGAGAAGAAATCTAAATAAAGCCTGAACATATGAAGAATTTTATCCTAACCCTTATTGCTGCATGCTTGTTTATGAGTTGTGGGCAAACAAAGAAATCGACTGAACAACAAGAAAATAGTAAATTGATAGCCTTGAGTTTTGATGATGGTCCCAATACCACTACTACCGTCAAGATGCTTGATATGTTGGAAAAACATGGGGTAGTGGGCTCTTTCTTTGTTATTGGTAACAACATAAACGATTCGAGTGCAGTAGTGATGAAACGTGCTTATGATATGGGATGTGATATTCAAAACCATTCGCAGACACATACTGCTATGCCTAACCTTACCGACCAGCAAATAAAGGACGAAATAGCTTATACATCAGATATGGTGGAAAAGTATGTAGGCGTTCGCCCCACTTTCTTCCGTCCTCCCTATATTGCGGTAAATCAAACCATGTACGACAACATAGAATTACCTTTTATTTGTGGTGTAGGATGCAATGATTGGGAACCAGAAGTTACGGCTGCCCAACGTGCCGAAATGGTAATCAATAATGCGGCTGACGGACAAATAGTCTTGTTGCATGATTTTGCAGGCAATGATTCAACGGTAGCGGCTCTTGATGTAATTATTCCAGCTCTGAAAGAACAAGGATATAAGTTTGTAACCGTGCCCGAGTTGTTCAAGGCCAAGAATGTTACTTCTGAACGTAACAAACTATATAGTAATGTTTTGACTGATTAGTAACAACGTTTTTTTGTAAGTAGATACGTATTTCTTTGATAAATAATAAAAAAAAAGATCGCCAACATTTTTGCTGGCGATTTCTTCTTTTTGTATCTATAAATACTTTATTCGAATTTTCCGTAACGGGTAGGCAATAACTTACGGTCGCCCAATGTGTTATCTACACGTGCCACATTAATCCAGAACTTGTTTTCACGAACAGAATCGATTGGATAAGCAGCTTTTGCACGGCTATAGCTATGTGTCCATTCGTCGGCTACCACTTCGTATTCAGGGTGTGGAGCGTTAACGAGTACATTATCGGCTTTGTCTGCACGTCCGTCTTTCACTTCCTGAATTTCTTCCCAAATGGTAAGCATCACCTTTACGAAATTATCGAGCTCCCATAAACTTTCACTTTCGGTAGGCTCAATCATGAGGGTACCGTGTACAGGGAAGGAAAGGGTAGGTGCATGATAGCCATAGTCCATCAAACGTTTGGCGATATCGTTTTCGCTGATGCCGGCCATATCGTGTAGATAGCGGCAGTCCAAAATCATTTCATGCCCAACGAATCCGGTTGCACCACTATATACAATTCCATAAGTGTCTTTGAAACAAGCTGCTAAGTAGTTGGCGCTCAGGATGGCGGTTTTTGTTGCGCGTGTCAGACCTTCGGCTCCCATCATACAGATATATCCATAAGTGATAGGCAAGATACCGGCACTACCGAATGGAGCGGCCGATACTTGGTTGGCATCGTTACCGAAGGATACATGTCCAGGTAAGAAAGGAACCAAATGTTCGGCTACACAAACGGGGCCTACCCCTGGACCACCACCACCGTGAGGACTTGCAAAGGTCTTGTGTAAGTTGAGATGACATACGTCGGCACCAATAGTGCCTGGATTGGTCAATCCCACTTGAGCGTTCATGTTGGCACCATCCATATATACTTGTGCGCCACATGCGTGGATGATTTCACAAATCTTGGCTATTTCGGGTTCAAATATACCGTGAGTGGATGGATAGGTAATCATGAGAGCAGCCAAATCATCCTTGTTGGCTTCAGCTTTGGCACGGAGGTCTTCTACATCGACATTTCCTTTTTCATCGCAGGCGCAAGTAACCGTTGTATATCCACATTGAATAGCCGATGCTGGGTTAGTACCGTGTGCCGATGCTGGAATCAGAATCTTGTTACGATGGCCTTGTCCGATACTTTCCAAGTATGCGCGAATAATGCGTAAACCAGTGTATTCGCCAGCTGCACCTGAGTTAGGTTGAAGTGTTACACCAGCAAAACCGGTAATTATACCGAGTTGGTTGCTAAGATTTTCAATCAGTTCTTGATAACCCTTGGTTTGGTCTTCGGGAGCCAGCGGGTGGATATTCATCCAACCGGCATTGCTTAACGGAAGCATTTCTTGTGCGGCATTCAATTTCATGGTACACGATCCAAGTGAAATCATAGAGTGTGCCAATGAGATGTCCTTACGTTCCAAACGTTTGATGTATCGCATCATTTCGGTTTCTGTATGATACATGTTGAATACCTCGTGGGTGAGGTAAGGGGTTTGGCGTACCAGTTCCTTATCGAGTGAAAGGGATTCTGTGATTTCAGTGATTTCTGTAATTTCTTGGAAAGGTTCTTCGGCCGCAATCGAAAAGATGGAAAGCAATACATTAATCTTCTTCAAATCTGTGGCTTCGTCTATACTGATACCCACTTCACCATTTTCGTAATAGCGCAGATTCACTTCTTTGCTTAAAGCGATAGTACGTAATTTTGATTGGGTTACATGTTCGGGCAGAGTGAGGTGTAACGTATCGAAGAAAGAGGTGTTATGTTGGATGTAACCAAGCTTGCATAAAGCTTTACATAAGTAAGTGGCGATACCATGAATGCGTGCGGCTATATTTTTGATACCTTCCTGACCATGATATACGGCATAAAAACCAGCCATGGTTGCCAACAATGCCTGAGCGGTACAAATATTGGAAGTGGCCTTTTCGCGCTTGATGTGTTGCTCGCGGGTTTGGAGAGCCATTCGGTATGCTATCTTTCCGTATTTGTCTTTTGAAAGACCAATGATACGGCCCGGCATATTACGTTTGAATTCGTCACGGGTAGCAAAATAAGCTGCCGAAGGACCACCGTAGAACATTGGGATACCCAATCGTTGGCTACTTCCGAATACGATGTCTGCTCCCCATTCGCCGGGAGGTACTAGAAGGGCAAGGCTCAGGATATCTGCATCTACAGCCACTTTACAATGGGCGGCATGTGCCTTTTCTACAAATTCACGATAATCTTCTACATTACCGTTAGAATTAGGATATTGGATGATGCAACCAAAAATATCGGGGGAAAATTCTAACTCTTTATAATTACCTAATCGGATAATCATTCCTTGTGGAATTACACGGGTACGGATTACGGAAAGATTTTGCGGGAAGATGTTTTCGTCAATAAACAATACGTTGGCACCATTCTTTTGTTGTTCGCGACTACGAAGTGCATACATCATTGCGGCGGCTTCGGCAGCAGCGGTTGCTTCATCAAGCAGAGAACAATTGGCCAATGGCATGGCGGTAAGGTCGGAAATAACGGTTTGGAAGTTTAGTAGAGCTTCCAATCGGCCTTGTGATACTTCAGTTTGGTAGGGAGTGTAGGATGTGTACCATACAGGGTTTTCGAATACATTGCGTTGGATTACAGCTGGGGTAATAGAATCGTACCATCCCATTCCGATGTATGAAGTATATAGTTTGTTTTTGGCGGCTAATCCATTGATATGTTCAGCAAATGCTCGTTCAGTCATAGGAGCGGCCAATGGCAAAGGCTCTTTCAAACGAATATTGGCTGGGATTGTTTTATTGATCAATTCGTCAAGGCTTTCTACACCTATCTTCTCGAGCATAACGGGCAGATCGGATTCTTGTATGCCATTGTGGCGGTTGGTTAATAAATCTGTTTTCATGGTATGATATTTTAAATATTATCTAAAAAAAGGATTCTGAGTTTTTTCATCCCCGATGGTGGTAGGAGCTCCATGTCCCGGGTAAACGATGGTTTCGTTCGGGAGTACGAACAAACGGCTGCAAATATGTTCTCTGAGTTCGTCGAAATTACCTCCTGTAAGGTCTGCTCGGCCTATGCTTCCTTGAAAGAGTACATCACCACTGAACAAGCAACCGTCTTCTTTGCAATAATAAACCATGCTGCCTGGTGAGTGGCCGGGTACGTGGATGGCTTCAAGAACGGTATGTCCAAATTGAATTTGGTCACCATCGCAAATGTACTTACCGAGTGGGGCGGGGGCTTCGTTCATCTGAAGCCCGAACATGCGACTTTGTGCGTATGCCTGATCTAACCAGAATTCATCTTGTTGACTGGCTTCGGCTTTCAATCCAAATTCGCGCAAAATGAAAGGATTGCCAAATACATGATCTATATGTAGATGGGTATTGAGTAAACGGGTTAGCTTCAGCCCTTCTTTTTCAATGAAGTTTTTGAAAGCTTGTCTTTCTTCTTCGTAAAAGCAAGCAGGGTCTATGACAGCTGCTTCCTTTGTATCGTCCCATAATATGTAGCAGTTTACGGGAAACATATTGAATTCGAATTTCTTTATCTTCATAGCGCTATACTACTGGTACATAAACAACTTTCTTCGTTTCGAAAAACTCTTCCGTAAAGTCATCTTTCAATTCATGGAAAATGGTTTGGTGTTTTACGGGCATTATTTCTTTCTCAAGTTCGCCGCCTTTCAAACAAATCAATCCGTTGGGTATGGCATTGTGTTGTTCTTTGGTGATGTTCTTGCGAATAATTTTCAATAAATCGGTCAAGGGCATAACAGCACGGCTAACGACAAAATCGAACATTTGTTTTTCTTCTTCAGCTCGGCAATGGCGGAAACTGACATTTTCCAGACCTATGGCATGAGCTACCTCGGTAGCTACCTTTACTTTTTTGCCTATACTGTCAACTAGATGGAAACTAACTTCAGGGAATAAGATGGCTAAAGGGATGCCGGGAAATCCACCGCCTGTACCCAAATCCATGATACGGGTATGAGGCGTAAATTGAATGAAACGGGCTATACCAAGGGAGTGGAGCACATGGTGTTCGTAAAGGTTGGTGATATCTTTACGTGATATCACGTTTATCTTACTATTCCAATCCAAATACAGGTCATATAGAGCTGCAAATTGTTCTTTTTGCTTGTCAGTTAGATTGGTAAAATATTTAGTTATTAATTCCATAATCTTATAACTGATATTTTGTACAAATATAGAATAAGTTTTTGGAATTACATCATAGAATGGATAGATTTTCAGAATAAAAGTCAAATATAGGACATTGTCAAAGATGTCACCCATTGAAAAGCAAGTCAAATGTCTTGCGTAACTGTTCTTTATCCTTAATTATTTTCCGGAGTTCTTCCAGTTGCTTTGCGTTTTCTGATTCTGGTATCCATAACTTAAGGTAACCTCCTTCAGCATATTTTTCTTGCAAATGTTCACAAAAACGAAGGTATTGTTCTTCCTTTTTAAGCTTAGGATAATGGGAGAGGCCATATTGTATGGTACGAAGTAAAATGGAATGTGGGGAAATAAGACGGTCGGCTTCGGCTACAATTTTTCCATAAATGCTTCGTGGAGTATGTTTGTTAGAGGCCCGATGGTCTTCTACGGCTTCGGCCATAATGGCAATTTGTTCTTCATTGAACCATTGGCGTAAAGTTTGGTTGTTGCGTATCATTTCTCCTGATACAATGTGATGATATTCACGTCCTTGACATAATCCGATGTCATGAAAAGCGGCAATAGTATATACCATAGCCGTATTAACAGGGTAATACTTTGCTAATTTCAGACTTTCCTCGATGACATTCCGCACATGTTCCGTTTGGTGTGCTCTGTCAAAAGTGGTGTATAGAGGAATAATTTCTTTTTCTATGTATGATTGGAGGGAAATAAATGTATTCATATGTTTATTAATTACGCAAAGATAAAGATTGTTGTTGGATTATGTATAGTCGGAATGGGAAATTCACTAATAATATAAATAGGTTAAAGATAATGCAATCCTTAATAAATGTTATATTATAGTTCTATGTAATGCAAGGTACTACTATTTTACATACATTTGTGCCATACAAAGAATAGAAACGTTATGAATGTAGACAATGTACGCTCGCAAATGCGCAAGGGGATGCTGGAATATTGCATTTTGTTATTGCTTCATAAGGAGGCATCGTATGCTTCAGACATCATTCTGAAACTGAAGGAAGCACACCTTATTGTGGTAGAAGGAACCCTATATCCGTTGCTTACCCGATTGAAGAATGATAATTTGTTGGCTTACGAATGGGTGGAATCTACACAAGGACCACCACGCAAATATTATACACTCACCCCAGATGGGGAACTTTTCCTTCAAGGTTTGGAAGAAGCCTGGAGCGAACTGAGCAACACCGTGAATCATATAAAGAACAATTAAAGTTGGACAACAAAAAACAACCCATATGAAAAAGACATTTACCGTAAACTTGAACGGCACTGTTTATCACATTGATGAAGATGCCTATGAACTGCTTGACAATTATTTAAGTAACCTACGTATCCACTTCAGTAAGGAAGAGGGAGCCGAAGAAATTGTGCACGATATGGAAGCACGTATCTCCGAACTCTTCAGCGAACGATTGAAAGAGGGAAAACAAGTGATTACCATTGTTGATGTAGAAGAAATCATTGCGCAAATGGGTAAACCCGAAGACTTGTCGGATGATGAACCGATGGAAAAAGAATCGCCCGTAAACTCCTCAGAAAAGGAAAGAGGCCCCAAACGTCTGTTCCGTGATGCAGACAACAAAGTGCTGGGAGGTGTATGTTCTGGGGTAGCTGCCTATATGGGATGGGACATTACTATAACCCGTCTGATTTTTCTCATATTAGGTTTTTTTGTGAAAGGATTTATCATAGTCTATATTGTGATGTGGTTTGTTATTCCCGAAGCTACTACAGCAACCGAAAAACTTTTCATGAAGGGAATCAAAGCTAATGTAAAGAATATAGGCGAAACCGTAACCGAAGGATTCGAGAAAGTTAACGATGTGGTTCGTTCGGAACAAACGAAAAGCACCATGCAAAAGATAGGTGAGGGGATTGTTAATGTAGCCGGATTCCTAATAAAGTGCATATTGGTTATTGCAGCTGTATGTGCCGCACCGATTTTATTCATTCTGCTGATTGTGTTCTTCTCGTTACTCATGGCTACTACGGGTGTAATTGCGGCTACCCCTTCTATTTTATACGAAATAATGCCTCACGTAGATTGGACTTTCCTTTCTACCTCGCCTACAGGAGCCGTAATATTGGCGCTATGTGGTATCTTGATTATTGGTTTGCCAATTATCGGTATTATACATATCTTGATGAGTACTTTTGGGGGTTGGCGTCCTATGTCAGTAGGTACCCGAATTGCCTTTATCTGCATTTGGTTCTTTGCACTTTGCGGTGCTTTGTACCTCTTGTTTATATTGAACGCACCGTTTATTTGGCAGAATGTCAACTTTTAAAGAAAAATATCGTATCTTTGCGGTAACAGAAATTATATCAAATATATCATGACCAAGAAGATTTTATTGTTAGGCTCAGGCGAACTGGGAAAAGAATTCGTCATTGCAGCCAAGCGCAAAGGACAATATGTAGTTGCGTGTGATTCTTATGCTGGTGCTCCTGCCATGCAGGTGGCCGATGAATGCGAAGTGTTTTCAATGCTCGATGGTGATGCACTCGAAGCGGCTGTAAAGAAACACCAACCAGATATTATTGTGCCTGAGATTGAAGCAATTCGTACAGAACGTTTGTACGATTTCGAAAAGCAAGGAATCCGGGTAGTGCCCAGTGCTAAGGCGGTGAATTATACCATGAACCGTAAGGCTATCCGTGATTTGGCTGCCAAGGAATTAGGCTTAAAGACTGCCAAGTATTTTTATGCCAAGTCATTGGAAGAACTGAAAGAGGCTGCTAAGGAAGTTGGTTTCCCATGTGTAGTGAAACCGTTGATGTCTTCGTCAGGTAAGGGACAGTCATTGGTGAAGACAGCCGATGATTTGGAACAGGCTTGGATTTATGGTTGCGAAGGTAGCCGTGGTGATATTAAAGAATTGATTATTGAAGAATTCATTAATTTCGATAGCGAAATTACATTGCTTACCGTTACCCAGCAAAATGGTCCTACTTTGTTCTGTCCACCTATCGGTCACGTACAAAAGAGTGGCGACTATCGTGAAAGTTTCCAACCGGCGGCTATCGATCCGGAGCATTTGAAGGAAGCTCAACGCATGGCTGCTAAGGTTACTGCTGCATTGACAGGTGCTGGTATTTGGGGAGTAGAGTTTTTCTTGAGTCACGAAAATGGTGTATACTTCAGTGAGCTTTCACCTCGTCCACACGATACAGGTATGGTTACTTTGGCTGGTACACAGAACTTGAATGAATTCGAGTTGCATTGTCGTGCTGTACTTGGTCTTCCTATTCCTGAAATTACACAAGAACGCATGGGTGCTAGTGCGGTGATTCTTTCACCTATTGCCAGTAAGGAAGCGCCTCGTTATCGTGGTGAAGAAGAAGTATGTAAGGAAACCAATACCTATTTGCGTATATTTGGTAAGCCATATACAAAATTGAACCGTCGTATGGGAGTGGTTGTAAGCTATGCTCCGAACGGAAGCGATCTCGATGCTTTGCGCGATAAGTGTAAGGCAGCTGCCGCTAAGGTAGAAGTATACTAATTAAAAATAAGTATATAAGGAAAGGACATTCTGCTGAAGGATGTCCTTTTTCTTATGAATATACCTATATTTAGGGATTGTATAGGTTTTGTAGAAGCATTATCTTTGTATCAAAGTTAGTCATATAGAAATTACGTAAACCACAAATTAGTTAGTTATTAGTAAAACGTCTCCCTACGAAGTGATTCGTGGGGAGACGCTTTTATTATGAATCCAGTCATCGTTTGTTATATGAATAATACAAAAAAAGTGGATGTGTCTATACACATCCACTTTTTTATATTGAAGCGGAAGCTGGGGGATTCGAACCCCCGGTACGGTTACCCGTACGTCAGTTTAGCAAACTGGTGGTTTCAGCCACTCACCCAAACTTCCTTCCTTTGAGGTTCCTGGCGGATTCGAACCGCCGTACACGGTTTTGCAGACCG
>JAFUNS010000059.1 GCA_017472925.1 Bacteroides sp.
TGTCAAGAAGTCAGCAGCCGCTTCGTCCAAGTGCTTCAATTCGTCTTGAAGGATGCTGGCGAAACCGTTGAATGTCTGACCCAATGTCATAGGAACGGCATCCTGCAACTGAGTACGGCCCATCTTGATGACATGAGCAAATTCCTGACCCTTAGCGCGGAGAGCAGCGATCAATTCCTTCAAATGTGGCAAAAGTTCCAAGTGACGGTAGTACAAACCTACGTGGATAGCTGTCGGGTAAGCATCGTTGGTAGACTGTGCACAGTTCACATGGTCGTTCGGTGAGCAGTATTGGTATTCGCCACGTTGGTGACCCATGATTTCAAGGGCACGGTTAGCGATTACTTCGTTGGCATTCATGTTGGTAGTAGTACCTGCACCACCCTGGATCATGTCTACCGGGAAGTGTTCGTGATGCTGACCGTCCAAGATTTCCTTGCAAGCCTGTTCGATAGCTTGAGCTTGAGCGTCAGTCAAAAGGCCGAGAGCGTGGTTAGCGCGGGCAGCAGCCATCTTTGTAACAGCCAAACCGTCGATGAAACGAGGGTAATCGCAAAGGTGGAAGTTGCTGATAGGGAAGTTTTCAATACCTCTGAGAGTCTGTACGCCATAAAGGGCACTTTCGGGAATTTCGCGTGCGCCGATGAGGTCGCTTTCAACGCGAGTTTTAAGTGTTGACATAATAGTAAATTTTAGATTGTTAATTTATAAAGTTATTAAAAAAGTTGAATCAATAATAAGCCGGCAACCAATGCTACTACCGTTGAAATCAATCCCGGCATCATGAACGAGTGGTTCAAGATATACTTACCGATACCGGTAGTACCGGTACGGTCGAAATTGATGGCTGCTACTACGGTCGGGTAATTCGGAATGAAGAAGTAACCGTTTACAGCAGGGAACAATGCAATGAGCATCATCGGAGACATGCCCAATGCGATACCCAATGGAACGATGGCACGTACGGTAGCTGCTTGGCTATAAAGCAAAATGGACATCACGAACAATGCCAAACCGAACAACCAAGGCATTTCTGTTACAATACCTTCAATAGAAGCAGTCAACTGAGTAATGTTACCATTAATAAAGGTATCCCCCATCCATGCAATACCGAAGATAGCGATGACGGCTTGCATACCGGCTGGGAAGATACTGCCTTGAGTAGCCTTGATACCGTCTGTCTTGGTCAGGATCAGAATCAAAGCAGCAGCAGTCAACATCAGGATTTCAATCAATGATGGCATGCCGAGTGTTACACCGTCGAAAGAAGGACGCAAGCTAGGAATGGAACCGAACAATACAATCAGGAAGGTAGCTGTCAGGAACAATCCTACTGAAAGCTGGGCCTTGAACTTGTTCTGAACGTCTTTCAATTCTACATGCTTGTCGTTCAACATACCGCTTTGGAGTCGACGTTGGTATTCTGGATCGTCTACCAATTCCTTACCCACCTTCATGGAGAAGAAAGCGCCGACCAATACACCGATCAAAGTTGCTGGAACACAGATTTTCAGAATGTCGAAAAGAGTGATGTCATAGCCTGCCAACAAACCGAGGAGTGCTACTGTAGCAGCCGAAATCGGGCTGGCAGTAATCCCTTGTTGGGAAGCAATCACAGCGATACCCAATGGACGTTCCGGACGGATCTTGGTTTCGGTTGCTACTTCGGCAATCACCGGAAGTACGGAATAGGCCACGTGACCAGTACCAGCCAAGAAAGTGAAGAAGTAAGTTACCAACGGAGCCAGGATAGTGACGTGCGATGGATTCTTGCGCAACAAACGTTCGGCGATTTTTACCATGTAGTCCAAGCCGCCGGCAGCTTGCATACAGGAAGCAGCCGAAATAACAGCTGCAATCATCAACATTACATCAATGGGAGGTGCAGTCGGTTGAAGTCCGAAAACAAAGGTTAAAATGGCGAGTCCTACGCCACCCATTACACCGAGACCAATACCTCCCAAACGGGCACCGATGATAATGGCAACCAATACAAATAGAAGTTGTAATAGCATGATAATGAATTTAATTAGATTTAAGAATATTTTTTAAGTTGTTTACAAAGGTTCATAGACGGATAGACTCCAGATAAGAGTTACCCGTCAAATAATCTTCAAATATAAGCATAATATTTGGAGTAAAGAACGATTTGGCCTGAAAAAAAGTGTTTTCACGTAGGTATTTGCCTATTTATAATAGAATCGGATACGCAATATACCTTATCGCGATAAGATGCTACATCTTACCACGACAAGATGCTACATCTTACTGCGATAAGATGCTACATCTTCCGGCGGAAGTTCGTTGACCTTGAAAATGATGCTTCTACTATAAAATCCTGGATATTGCTGCCACTCCTGTCACCGGACTTTAAATTATTGATTCTCAATTTATAATGGGTTGCAGGACTCCTGCCACCCTCCCCTCTCTCCTGTCACCCAGTCTCGTCCTTTCGTTTCCTGTTTTGGTAGACATGATTTAAAATTGGTGGCAGCAGATTTGAGTGGTGGCAGGACTCCTGCCACCCTAAATTCGTTGTCTCATAGTGAGTTAAGCGTTGGTTGCAGGAGTGGCAGCATATTTGAGATTATATGGGACTTTTATACTTTTTCTACATTATATTTTCATTATTGGGTGATATTTCTTAGCTTTGTATGTTCCTTTATGAATAAGAGACTTTTATTATTCAGTATCACACTAAAACAATGGCGTCTTGTAAAACATTCTGGTAAAACGGAGTGATTCGGCTAGCTTCCCATTCTTTGTCGGAGTATATGATGGGATTGATTTGTTCACCCAAATCCCAACCAAGCATCGTCAGTGGGAAGGTGACGTTATAATGTCATCCTCTTTTCAAAAAATGATATTAATTTGCATTTTTGCAAAGAATGTTTGCATAACTGGAAAATAGTTTGCACTTTTGCAAAGTAAATTATTTTAAGTTATGCAAATTGCAAATAAACTGAGTATTATAAAATTAAAGATTGTTCGATAATTTAATCGCCGGACAATTAAAAAAGAACGAACTAAAACCTAATTAAAACAATAAAACCATATGGCAACAAAGAACATCAACTGTATCACAACACGAGAGCAGTATGATGAGGTGCGTGCTCGTGTTAATGAACTTATCAATGAAGCTACAGCGAAAGGCTTGTTGGAGCCGGATGCAGACAATGAATACATTCGTGAAATTGGTAAGTTAGCCAAACTGACCGCAGAGTATGAAGACAATTACATGAATATTCTGCCGTTAAAAGCTAAGAATCCACTAATAAAAGCTATTGAAGACTATTTTTATTCAAGAA
>JAFUNS010000006.1 GCA_017472925.1 Bacteroides sp.
GCTAATTGGAAAAGTTATGAAATACCCTATCGGAATACAGAGTTTTGACCAGATTATCAACGATGGTTATGTTTATGTAGACAAGACAGCCTTGATACACAAGCTTGTTACGGAAGGAAAGATTTATTTCCTTAGCCGTCCTCGTCGTTTCGGTAAGAGTCTGTTGGTATCTACCCTCAAGAACTATTACTTGGGAAAGAAGGAACTGTTCAAGGGATTGGCCATCGATGCGTTAGAAAAAGATTGGGCGGAGTATCCGGTATTTCACCTCTCGTTTGGCGGAGAGAACTTCACACTGTCAGGAACATTACGTGACAAAATAATGGACTCGTTAGGGCAATGGGAAGAACTATATGGCAAAAATCCATACGCCGATGAAATGGGAAACCGTTTCAAGTATGTACTAAAAGCCGCTTACGAAAAGACCGGCCGCCGGGCTGTAGTGCTCATCGATGAATACGACAAACCGCTATTAGATGTACTCGACACAGGATATACCACTACCGTTGAGGGGGAGAAACGCTTGTTGGAAAACCACCATCGGGAAATCCTCAAAGGATTCTATTCCGTATTCAAGGAAGCCGACGAGCATCTGCAATTCGTGCTGCTCACCGGTGTCACCAAGTTCTCGCAAGTAAGTGTGTTCAGTGGGTTTAACCAACCGGCAGACATCAGCATGGATCCACGATACGAAGCACTCTGTGGTATTACTACCGAGGAGTTGTATCAATACTTCGACGAACCGATTAAAATGCTGGCTCCTAAATACTGCTATACGGAAGAAGAAATGAAACAGCATTTGAAATTGCAATATGACGGTTATCACTTTGGCGACAATCTAACAGACATTTACAATCCATTTAGTATCTTAAACGCTTTTGCGTCACAACGAGTGGACGACTACTGGTTCCGAAGCGGTACACCCTCTTACTTGATACGGTTACTCAACCATACTCAAGAGAATCTGAACGAACTGACAGGGAAGTACTACGATCCAAGTGAGTTCATCGATTACAAGGCGGATGTAGAAAAGCCACTACCCATGATATTCCAAAGCGGATACCTTACCATCAAGGGGGTAAACTTACGAAGAAATACGTATCTGCTCGATTTCCCAAACAACGAAGTGAAGAACGGATTCGTGACTATGGTAGCCAACGATTACCTCAAGTCACGTACCAATGTTAACAGTTGGACACAAGAGGTAGTAGATGCCTTGGAAGCTGGCGATACGGAAAAGTTCCGCAAACTGCTCACCTCATTCCTGGCCGACATCCCTTACACCATGCGACGCAAGGAAGACGAACGCGAGCGTGAACGCTACTTCCACTATACGTTCTACCTGCTGATGCGCATGATAAGTTGCTATACCGTCTATACCGAAAAACAACAGAGCGAAGGACGGGTAGACTGCATCGTAGAAACTCCCGACTACATCTACATTTTCGAGTTCAAATTAGACGGAACAGCCGATGAAGCTTTGGCGCAAATCGAAGAAAAAGGTTATGCCCGCCCCTACGAGGCGGACAATCGCCCATTATACCAAATTGGTGTCAGTTTCTCTTCTGAAACGGGAACGGTGAATGACTGGAAAGTGAAATAGGTACCGGTAGGGTATATGGTATAAAAAAGAGGAGCGAACTCCTCTTTTTTCTTATCCTTGATGCACAGTCAGTTGTGGGAATGGGAACGAAATGCCACGTTCGTTGAAAGTTGCATATACGTTCTTGTTCATGTCGAAGTTCACATCCCAATAGTCGGCGGCCTTCACCCATACACGGACAGTGATGTTCACACTGCTTTCGGCCAATGCACCTACTTCGACAAATGGAGCAGGGTCCTTCAGGATGCGGCTGTCCTTGTTGATGACTTCCATCAAGATGGCTTGTGCCTGCTTGAAGTCAGTGCCATATTCCACTCCAAAAGAGAAATCCACACGACGTACATCCTTGCGGCTATAGTTGGTTACCACCGCACCGCTCATGGCACCGTTCGGGGCAAAGATGACCTTGTTGTCCGGAGTAGTCAGTACGGTGTGGAAAATCTGGATGTCGGTCACGGTGCCCGATGCGCCGGTTGAGGCTTCGATGTAGTCGCCCACCTTGTACGGACGGAACACGAGAATGATGACACCACCGGCAAAGTTGGACAGGTTGCCGGAAAGAGCCATACCGATTGCCACGCCGGCAGAAGCCAATAGTGCAGCAAAACTGGTCAACTCGATACCTAACTTGCCGATCACCGCCAGGAACAGTAAGACCAATAGGGTGATGTTGACAATGCTCTTCAAGAAGCTTTGGATGCTGGGTTCTACCTTACGCTTGTTCAGCATCTTGGCGAAGAGTTTGTTGACCCAATTGACGAGCAGCTTACCGATGATGAAAATAATCAATGCACCGAGGATTCTGCCCCCTATGTCGATGCTTCCTGCAATCAGTTTGTTGATGATTTCATTGATTTGTTCATTTGAAATGAATAAAAACATAATACCTTAATTTAATTGGTTAATAATATAGTTTTTGTTTGTTTATTCTTCTAACCATCCTTTCCCTTGGCGTACTATCTCCGCATCTCCTTCCACACAATTCACAATGGTAGAAGGCTCGGTTTCGCCGATGCCTCCGTCGATGATGATATCAGCTTCCCGTCCGAATTTCTCCTCAATCAATTCGGGTGTGGTGATGTATTCTATTTCTTCACCCTCTTCCAAAGGGAGGGTGGTGGTAAGGATAGGTGCATCGAGTAGCTGACAGATTTCCATGATGATGGGATGGTCGGGCATACGGATTCCCACTTCCTTCCGATTTTTGAAAATCTTTGGGAGTTTGCTACCGGTAGGAAGTATGAAAGTGAAGGCTCCCGGTAGGTTGCGCTTCATCAGTTTGAAAGTGGCATTGTCTATCTTGGCATACTCACTGATGTTGCTCAGATCGTAGCAGATGATGGACAAATGTTGTTTCTTCGGGTCAATGCCTTTCAGCTTGCAGATGCGCTCGATGGCTCTTTCCTTCAAGGCATGACACCCAATGGCATACATCGTATCGGTAGGATAGATGATGATGCCTCCGTCTTCCAATGTCTGGATGATTTTTTCCAGATCTTTGGGGTTGTTGTTCTTTTCGTAGAGTTTTATCAACATGTTGTTTTTGTTCTTTGGCGCGGATTACACGGATTTCACGGTTTCTGTTGATGGATACATACATTAAAGACCGTGTTAATCCGTGTAATCCGTGCCAAAATAATTATTCCTTTTTCTTTTTCTCCCTTAATCGTTCGGCAATGGCCCAATGCAGGGCGGCTTCGTTCTCTTTACCCGCTTGCATCAAGGCATCGCCGAAGAATTCGTGTGCCTTGGGGTGTTCGGGCTTCAGTGAGGTAGCCTTGTCGAAATCGGCTAAAGCGCCTTCGATGTTATGGATGGCCAACCGGTTCTTCCCTCGATTGTAGTAGGCCTTGAACAAGGTAGGGCTTAAGCGGACAGCTTCATTCAAACATAGCTCGGCTTCGTAATAATCCTTATTATTATATAAGGTAATGCCTTTCCGAACCCAAGCATCGGTGTATTGCGGATATAGTTCGATGGCTTTTTCGTAATTGGCCAATGCTGCCCGTATGTCGTGGGCTTGGGTGATGCAATCATTTCCCATCTGATAATATTCGTGGGCGTACTTCTCCAAATTCTTACGTTGTACACGCATTTGGTCTTTCAGCTTCTGGTTTTCGGCTTTCAGTTGGTTAATGATGCCCAGCTTCTTACGGATAAACCGCTTGTTTACAGGCTTCTCTATATCGTAACGTGAGTGGATGGCTTTGAAGAATTGGTCGAGGAATCCTTCAAAATTACCTTCGTCAAATAGTTTGATGGCTTCGTTGTATTGAATATCGGCTTGCGCTTGTTTCAATGCCTTGTCAATGGCTTGTTGGTTATTGAAACGTTGGGCGAAGTTAACTATTTCGGGGCGTACAAAGATATCGCCCCTTGAAATTTGTTTCTTCAATTGGATACCGTCGAGTGAGGTGCATCGGCTCAATGCCACATAGGCTTGTCCGCCGGCAAAGACTCCTCCGCTAAAGTCGATGACTACCCGACTGAAGGTCAGCCCCTGACTCTTGTGAATGGTAATGGCCCATGCCAATCGGATAGGATATTGGATAAATACCCCCAATTCCTCTTCTTCAATTTTCTTTTCTTGTTCGTTGTATCGATAGCGGATATTACTCCATTTGTCCTTCTTGACATCAAATTCGCGCCCGTCTTCAGTGATGATGTAAAGGGTATCCTCTTCGTCTATGCCTGAGATAGTACCTATGGTGCCATTCACCCATCGCTTGTCGGGATCGTTCTTGATGAAGATAATCTGTGCGCCCGGCTTTACTTCCAGTTCCATTTGGGTGGGAAGACTGCTTTCTGGGAATTCACCTTTGATCTCTCCTTCCAGTGTAACGGCATCGCCCGGAAGTTCGGCCAATTTCTTTTCGTTGATGTAATTCACCACATCCCTTCGAGTGGCCAAGGTGATGTACATATCGCTTTCGCTTTCTTCGATGTGGGTATCGTAGCGGGTATTCAGCAGTTGCAGGTCGGCAGCTGTAGCTGTATTGTTGCGGATGTGGTCGAGTACATTCACAAAAACAGGATCGCTTTGGCGATACACTTTAGTCAGCTCGATAGATACCAATTCCATTTCGTTGAATACTCGGGCCGAAAAGAAATAGGGAGTGGGGTAGAAGCGGTTGAGTATTTCGCGTTCATCACTTTTTACCACCGGCTCCAATTGGTATACATCGCCTACCAATAACACTTGTTTGCCTCCAAAAGGCTCACGCATGTTTTGTGAATACACGCGTAATACCTTGTCTATAAAGTCAATGATGTCGGCCCGTACCATCGAAATCTCGTCGATGATGACTAATTCTATCTCTTTAATCAGTTTTCGATGCTCCGATGAATATTTCAGAAAACTATGTAGCTTACCGCCTTTCAAGCTGAAATTGGGGTCGTCGGGCAACAAAGGATGAAAAGGAAGTTTGAAGAAACTATGCAAGGTACTACCTCCTGCATTGATGGCTGCTATACCGGTTGGTGCCAATACTACATGTTTCTTCTTGGTATTGGCGCATACATACTTCAGAAAGGTGGATTTACCCGTACCTGCCTTCCCCGTCAGAAATACCGACTGGCGGGTGTACTGAATGAGATTCAATGCATCTTGAAATTCTTTGTTACGGGTATCTACTTGCATAATTTGTTTGTTTACGTCTGCAAATATAGCGAATTATGCTGAATAACATAGAATACTCCCTTGTTTTTCTTGAAAAAAAGTTTGTATCTTTGTGATATCAAAATAATATCAAATAATAAAGTGTATGAAAACAAATGAAGTTATTTTTAATGGTATGAAAGTCAATGGATTCTTGGCTTTGTTTATCAATTTGGTAGTGATTCCTGCATTGGCTGTATTGACTATCTATTATGCAGGCTCATTAGTCGTGCTTATTCCTGTATTGGTGGTGTTGGCCTTGGCTTTCTTTATTATGATGGCCGGTTACTTCTCACAAGAACCGAACGAAGCCCGCGTCATGGTATTCTTTGGTAAATACAAAGGAACCTTTACCGATACCGGTTTCTATTGGGTGAATCCGTTTATGGACAAGAAGAAACTTTCGCTTCGTGCCCGTAACCTCGATGTAGAACCTATCAAGGTAAACGATAAGATTGGTAACCCCATTCTCATTGGCTTGGTATTGGTATGGAAATTGAAGGATACCTACAAGGCGATGTTCGAAATCGATGCGCAAACCATGGCCGATAAAGGAAATGGTAGTTTGGGCGTTACGGTAGCTGGACGAATGAATGCATTCGAAGACTTTGTACGTGTACAGAGTGATGCGGCTCTTCGTCAGGTGGCCGGACAATATGCTTACGATGATAACGAAAACGAAAGCGAAGAGCTTACCCTTCGTGGTGGAGGAGAAGAAATCAACGACCAATTGGAAAAACAATTGAACGAACGTCTTGCCATGGCTGGTATGGAGATTGTAGAAGCTCGTATCAACTACTTGGCTTATGCTCCGGAAATTGCGGCCGTTATGCTCCGTCGCCAGCAAGCAAGTGCCATCATTACGGCTCGCGAAAAGATTGTAGAAGGAGCCGTGTCTATGGTGAAAATGGCACTCGACAAGCTTTCTGCTGAAGAGATCGTGGAATTGGACGAAGAAAAGAAGGCGGCTATGGTCAGCAATCTGCTCGTTGTACTTTGTGCCGACGAACCTGCTCAGCCGGTCATCAATTCGGGTACTCTGAATCATTAATAAGGATAGGCATCTATGGCAAAGAAGGAAACAATAAAAAGTTTTGTCTTAAGGGTGGACGCAGATACCATGGAAGCCATAGAAAAATGGGCCGCGGACGAGTTTCGCTCCACCAACGGACAATTGCAATGGATCATTGCTGAGGCCTTGCGCAAAAGTGGAAGAATGAAGAAAAAGCGTACTAAAACAGAGGAGGAAGAAATATGATAAGATTGAGATGGTTTAATTTCGATGTAAGTCGTGACCGAAAGAACAATCCCATTACGGTAGTAGACCGAATCTTGGAAATAGCAGCTGCTATGATGGCTGTAGGAATATTGATCTTGACAGCGGTGCTTTACACCCAAGCGCCTGATACCGTTCCTTCTCATTTCAATGCGATGGGTGAGGCTGATGATTGGTCGGACAAATCCATTTATTGGTTTATGGCAGTGGTATTCATTGTGGGCATGATTATTTGTGCTACGGCTGCCTATAACCGGAAGATGGTCAATCTCCCTATTCGTTTGAAAGAACCGGTGTTTTATCGGCAGATAGGATTGATAGGGCGTATGTGCCGCATCATGACATTGGCTATGGGATGCATTTGGCTGGCTGTAGTCTTGTCCTTGTCATCCGACTTCTTGGGTATACCCTCGTGGGGATGTGCAGTGATGTTTGCGGTTAGTCTTACGCTGATTTTGGGAACCGCCTTCTTCTATACCTTAAAAATTTGGTGGATTGGACGGAATTGTCATTAATTGACCGATTTTTACCTTAAATAGCCGGATTATTCGATGTTATTATGGAATAATTCGGCTATTTTTGCATTTGTATTAGTTTAAAATTTATCATGAAAAACTTTTTGACTCTTTTGATTTTATTGTGCGGTATCTCTTCTTGTACGAAAGCTCCCCGTCTGGTGGAAGTGGACAAGGGATATAGCAGCACTTCTGTGAATACCACTATTTTCCGTAACAGTTCTTTAGCGTCTTTCGAAGGGAAGCAATACATTGCCTATTATGATGCTGAAGGATGGATGGTGATAGGTAGTCGTCTCTTGAATGAAGATACATGGACATTGAAGCGTTCTCAGTACAAAGGAAATGTAAAGGATGCCCATAATATCATCAGTCTGATGGTGGATGGTGAAGGCTATTTGCACGTAGCGTTTGACCATCACGGACATCCATTGAATTATTGCCGAAGTGTGGCTCCCCATTCGTTGGAATTAGGCGATAAAGAGTCCATGACCGGAGTAGATGAAAAGGATGTGACTTATCCTGAATTCTATCGTTTGGCGAATGGCGATTTGTTGTTTGCTTATCGCTCGGGAGCATCAGGCCGTGGCAATTTAGTGCTCAACCGTTATTCGTTGGAAACCCGTCAATGGGAACGTGTACAAGATATCTTGATTGATGGTGAAAACTTGCGCAATGCCTATTGGCAATTGTATGTAGATGCCAAAGGAACCATTCACCTTTCATGGGTATGGCGTGAAACCTGGTTGGTTGAAACCAATCACGACTTGTGTTATGCCCGTTCGTTTGATGGAGGAGAAACCTGGTACAAGACTACCGGCGAGATTTATGAACTTCCCATCCGTTTGGATAATGCTGAATATGCTTGCCGTATCCCCCAAAACAGTGAACTCATCAATCAGACAAGCATGAGTGCTGATGCAGAAGGAAATCCGTTTATTGCGACTTATTGGAGAGATCAGGATAGTGACATACCACAATATCGATTGGTATGGTTTGATGGCAAGCAATGGCAAAGCCAACAGGTGTCCAATCGTACCACTCCATTCTCTTTGAAGGGGGGAGGTACCAAAATGATTCCGATTTCACGTCCTCGTATGGTGGTTGACAAGAATGAAGCTTACTATATCTTCCGCGATGAAGAAAGAGGCAGTAAAGTGTCTATGTATTATACAAAGAACATGAAGGAAGGAAAGTGGGAAGTGAAGGATTTGACCGAATTCGCTGTCAATGCTTGGGAACCCAGTCATGACTCCGAATTATGGAAATCCGACAAGAAGCTTCATTTGTTTGTTCAAGATACCCGCCAGGGTGATGGCGAACGCCAAATGCAAACAGAACCACAGATGGTATATGTACTCGAAATAAAGTAATAACTAAAATAAATTAGGAACATGAAGAACATCTTGAAAAAAGCAATGCTCTGCTTAGGTATGCTCTGTATGGTGGGCATGCTGTCTGCTAAGCCGACAGAAGCAGAAGAAGTGAGAAAAATCATCGACAAGGTGAATACGTATTGGCAAACCCATAACAAGCCGGAAGTGCGTTCGTTCTGGGATAATGCCGCTTACCACACCGGTAACATGGAAGCGTATTTCTTGACTGGTAATGAAACCTATCGTGCCTATTCGGAAGCTTGGGCCAAGCACAATGAATGGAAAGGTGCCAAGAGTAACAACAAGGCCGAATGGAGATATTCATACGGTGAAAGTGACAAGTATGTATTGTTTGGCGACTATCAGATTTGTTTCCAGACTTATGTAGACCTTTATAACATCTTGCCCGATAATTATAAGATTGCCCGTGCCCGTGAGGTAATGGAATATCAGATGAGTACCCCGAAGAACGATTATTGGTGGTGGTCTGATGGTCTTTATATGGTTATGCCGGTAATGACCAAGATGTATCATGTAACCGGTAACCACAAGTATTTGGAAAAATTGTATGAATACATCCAGTTCTCGGACAGCATTATGTATGATTACGAAACAGGTTTGTATTATCGCGATGCCAAGTATGTATATCCCAAGCATAAGAGTGCCAATGGCAAGAAGGATTTCTGGGCTCGTGGCGATGGTTGGGTGCTTGCTGGTTTGGCAAAGGTTTTGAAAGACCTTCCAGAAGAATACGAACACCGTCAGTTCTTTGTTGACAAGTATGTCAAGATGGCAAAGGCAGTAGCTTCTATCCAACAACCGGAAGGATACTGGACACGTAGTATGATGGACCCTGAACATGCTCCAGGTCCTGAAACCAGTGGTACAGCATTCTTTACTTATGGTTTCTTGTGGGGTATCAATAATGGTTATTTGGATGAAGCCACTTACATGCCGGTCGTAAAGAAGGCATGGAACTATCTGAAGAAGACTGCTTTGCAGAAGGATGGTAGAGTAGGTTATGTACAACCTATCGGTGAAAAGGCTATTCCTGGACAAATCGTTAATGAAAATTCAACTGCCAATTTTGGTGTAGGTGCTTTCTTGTTGGCTGCTTGTGAATATGTACGCTATTTGGAAGCTCCGGTAAATAAGGATCGTGCTTATTGGGCAAATTTGCTTTATAACATGGCTAAGCCTGTATTGAGCAATATGGCCGAAGGTAACTTGCAGAAGAACATGCAAGTAGAGGTAAGCCCTAATTGGGATGGACGCGATAAGAAGGTGACTTACATGGAAGCATTCGGTCGTTTGATGGCCGGTGTAGCTCCTTGGTTGTCTTTGCCGGATGATGATACAGAAGAAGGAAAGATGCGTAAGCAACTTCGTGAATGGGCTTTGAAGAGCTATGTACATGCTGTAGATCCGAATAGTCCCGACTATTTGTTATGGCGTGGCCATGGTCAGGCGTTGGTTGATGCTGCTTATGTGGCAGAAAGCTTCCTCCGTGCTTACGACCAATTGTGGATGCCGTTGGATGATACTACCAAGAAGCGTTATATTGAAGAATTCACCCAATTGCGTAGAGTAGATCCTCCTTATACTAATTGGTTGTTGTTCTCTTCTACTATTGAATCATTCTTGGCTAAGGCAGGAGCATCATACGATGAATACCGTGTTAATTCTGCTATTCGTAAGGTAGAAGAATGGTATACAGGTGACGGATGGTATGCCGACGGTCCTTCGTTTGCTTTCGATTATTACACCAGCTATGTATTCCATCCTATGTATTTGGAAACCTTGCAAGGTATGGTAGATGCTAAGGCATATACTCGCATACATTACAAGAACTATTATCGTCGTGCCTTGAAGCGTGCGCAAAAGTTTAGTATTGTACTCGAACGCCTCATTTCTCCGGAAGGTACATTCCCTGTTTTCGGTCGCTCTATCCCTTATCGTATGGGTGCCATGCAACCGCTTGCTTTGATGGCTTGGTACGAAAAGCTTCCTGCTGGTTTGACTTACGGACAAGTTCGTAATGCGTTGACTTCAGTTATGCATAGCATGTTCGATGGTAAGGAAAATTTCAACGAAGGTGGTTTCTTGACCATTGGTTTTGCTGGTCGTCAACCGAATGTAGCCGATTGGTATACCAACAACGGTAGCTTGTATCTGACTTCTTTGGGATTCCTTCCGTTAGGTTTGCCGGCTACACATCCTTTTTGGACTGATGCAGCCTTGCCTACAACAAATCAAAAGGCATGGGGAAGCCAACCGTTCCCGAAGGACCATCACTGGTCGGATGATATCCGTACTCGTGATTTGTTCTGATAAAATTTAAACGTGTCATTCTGAGCGAAAGCGAAGAATCTGTAAACATAAAGTAAATGCATACAGATTCTTCGCTTTCGCTCAGAATGACACAATTGTATTAGCATATCGAGGATGACCTATGTGTAATCCGTGCCTAAAAATATCAATGAGATTTGATATACTCCGTTGGTGACATACCAAACTCATCCTTGAAGCATTGGCGGAAATAGGCCGAACTACTGAATCCAAGCGTATAGGCTATTTCTGATATACTATAACCGTCCTTCATCAGTTCTATACTCTTACGCATCTTGATCTTACGAATGAATTCGTTGGCCGACATCTCTGTCAAGCCTTTTATCTTACGGTAGAGGGTAGAGTGACTCATACACATCTTTTCGGCAATAAAGGCTATATCCAGTTTGTCTGTGCCTAAATTCTTTTCAATGATTTCCGTAACCTTTTGTAGGAATTCATTGTCAAGGCGGGTCAATGGTTGGTTGTCAGTTTCTTTCTCTTCTTGAGAAGCCTGTGCGGCATTCGATGTAACCACGGTGGCAATCATCTTACGGGTTTCCAAAATGTTGTTGATTCTACTATGCAGCAAGTTGGCACTGAATGGTTTGGTCAAATATGAGTCGGCTCCTGCGGCATATCCTGCTTCCTTGTCCTGCAACGAATCCTTGGCGGTAAGCAATACTACCGGAATGTGACAGGTAAGTATGTCTTTCTTCAGCAGTCTGCATAACTCCAGACCATCCATAATCGGCATCATAATGTCGCTCACTATAATGTTTGGAATTCGTTTTTGGGCTATTTCCAGGCCTTCTTTGCCGTTTCTGGCCGTAATAATCTCAAAGACTTCACCTAAAGCACTTTGTACATATTCACAAATGTCCGCATTGTCTTCTACTAACAATATGATAGGTCGCTCATCGCCTTGAGTATCCTTTTCGGGCGTTTCTATAACCGATTGCTGCTTGCTTTCCTTCTTTTCCGGATGAGAGGCATTCGGATACGTGTTATTGGTAAGCAGACGGAGACTGAAGGTGGTTCCTACTTCCAATTCACTTTCTACGGTGAGTATCCCTTCATGCAAGTCGGCCAAGCTTTTTACTAAAGCTAATCCAATGCCTGAACCTGCCATCTGGTGCTCGCTATTAGCCTGATAATAACGGTCAAATATATGAGGCAAGGCTTCTTTAGCTATTCCGTAGCCCGTATCGCTTACACTGATTTCTGTGTATTTCAATTGGTTTTCTTCTACTGAACGGAGTCGTAGATATATGTCGCCTTCCGCTGTATATTTACCCGCATTGCTCATCAGATTGTCCAATATCATGTTTATCATGTCTCTGTCAAAGAACAATTCGGTGTCTTCTGTCGCGATTTCGGTGTGGTAATTCACCTGCGGGTTTTGGTTCAGTTCCTTGTATTTCAGCCCAATTTCTTGAACCAGAAAACTGATGTCCTCTTTCATTACAGCCAATTTTCTGTTTTGCGTTTGTGTTTTTCTGAATTCCAATATGTGATTGATCAAATCCAGCAACCGCAAGGAACTGTTGTGAATAATACTGATTTTCTTGTTATGCTTGGCCGATAGGGTGCTGTCGCCCAACAAATCTTCCAACGGACCCAATATTAAAGTGAGTGGTGTACGCAGTTCGTGGGTAATGTTGGTAAAGAAACGCAAGCGTTCGTCATTCAGTTCCTGAATGTTCTTTTCTTTTTCCTGTTGTAGCTTAAGGGTGCTTTCCAATACTAATCTTCGCTTATAGAAGGTCAGGAGCATATAGATAAAGGCGCATACTACCAAAAAATAGAACAATTTGGCATACCAGGTCAACCAGAAAGGAGGGGCTATATTAATATGTAATAGCGCGACGTGGTCATCCCATTCCTGATTACGGAAGCGTGCTTTCACCTTGAATGTATAGTTCCCGTGTGGAATATTGCGGAAGGTAACCTGATGTTCTCCTATAGTGTTGAACCATTCGTTGGACAGTCCTTCGAGCTGGTAGGTAAATTCCACTTGTTTACTTTGGGAATAATCGAGTACATTGAATGATATGTCGAATGTGTTCTGTTCGTGGGCCAATTGAATATGCTTGTTGTCTAAGGGCAGCGAGTGGCTGCTTTCCATATCGTCTGTATTATGGTTGTAGACAACGAATTGGGTGATGGTAGCCGGTGATACCTTTCGGTTGCTGACCAACTCATTCGGGTTGAAGTAACACACCCCATTTTGAGAACCGAAGTGGATTACTCCTTGCGAGGTAATACAGGCCGAACCGTCCATAAAGTCTCCCATAGGTACACCGTCGTGGTGGTTGTAATTGTAGAATTTGCGAGCTTCTTCGTCCAATCTTGAAATTCCCCCATTGGTACTGATCCAAATGTTTCCGTTCAAGTCTTCCTGTATGGCGCGTACTTGGGTGTTGTTAAGCCCTTCTGCTCTACTATAATGGATATAGTTCTGTGGATTGTCTATGTCGGGAAACAAGATAAGTCCTTCGCGAGTGGCTACCCATATTCTTCCTTTTGAGTCTTCTATCATGTGGTTCACAGCATTGGAAGGGAATTTGTTGTCTCCTCTGGTGAAGGAATAAATCAGTTGGTTGTCTTGATTGAATATGTTCACTCCCTTGCTGAAAGTACCTATCCACATCCGTCCGTTCTTGTCTCTTAATATACCATGTATGTTTCTGTCGGTCATTTGGATTACAATCCCGTTTTCTCTGGTCCATTTGTCTTGGTAGGTAAACAACCCTTGTTCGGCACCAATCCATATCTTTCCGTCATGGTCTTCATATAGGCATCTGATGTCCAAATCCTTGGAGTGGCTATCACCTATACGGTGGAACCTTTTAGTCTTCGTGTCGTAATAAGCTATTCCGTCTTTATACAATCCCGTCCACACCCGTTGTTGCTTGTCTTTCAAGATAACATTGATATGGGTTTGTGGATTTATATTGATTCCTAAAAGTTTGTGAATCAAAATGTTATTTCCTTCTGTTCCTAAAGCGTGTTGAGCCAATTCGTTCTCGCTGCCAATCCAAATGTGCTCGTTGTCGGCATATAATCCCCATACTTGTTTATATTCGGCTTTTCCGTATTGGTCGGAATAATAGTCTATGTTATTGAAGAGGGGTTGGGCGTGACTGATAAAATCAATTCCTCCCCGGAAGTTTCCTATCCAAATGTTATCAAATGCATCTTGTAGGATACATCGGGCATTGGGACTGGACAAACCGTGGTTGTTATTGCTGGCCGGTATATTGAAGAACAACACTTCATCAGGCGAGGCAAAAACGTTGCTCTGTAGGTTCAGTATACTCACACCTCCCATATTGCTGCATATCCAGAGAGTTCCGTCCTTCATTTGACCGATGTCGTATATTTGGTCGGAAAGGAGGGAGAATTCATTCTCCTCGGAATGTTTGAAGGTAGTGAACCGTTCATTTTGTGGGTTGAACAAGGCCAAACCTTTGTCGGTTCCTACCCATACATTTCTGTTGTTGTCTATATATATGGTACGAACAATGTTACTGGGCAGACTGTATGGGTCGTTCGGATTATGTCGGAAGTTGCGAGCTTTCTTGTCTTTCAATGAAATAATGCTCAAACCCTGCCCGTCGTGTCCCACATACAAGTTCCCTTGTCCGTCTTCTTCCGATGTCCAACAAAAGCCTTCCAAACCTTCCACTTCTCTAAATGAATAAGGTGTGATGGTTTGGGTACTTCGGTCGTAGTAGTCTATTCCGTAGTGATAATGGGTTATCCAAATACCCTTATCGGTACTTTCGGTCAAGTCGGTAATGTCATTGGTCAACAATCCGTCTTTTGATGAATACGTGGAAATTTCACCGGTTGCATAGTCATATATACACAAACCGTCCCGTTGGGTACCTATCCACACCTTGTCTTCTATCGGGTCGGCCAGTACGGCGTTCAGCTCGTTGCTGCTGAGGCCGGAATTGTATTTGGTATATACGGTGAAGGTGTGTCCGTCGAAACGGTTCAATCCCGTTCCGGTAGCTATCCAAATATAGCCTTTGTGGTCTTGAACCATGTCGATGGTATAATTGCTTGATAGGCCATGCCCCATATGGAAGTTCTCTATAATATAGGATTGGGCGAACCCTATCAGACAGAATACGTATAACAAAAAGGTAGCAAATATTCTTTTCATAGTATCATTTTTGATTTTATACACAAATATAGCGTTTTTTTATTGAATATAATTAAAAAATAGGGTGTGAATTGTTCAAATAGGAGTACTAATCTTGCCTTATATAAAATTTCGTCAAAAAGCATCTAAAAAATCGTCATGACCGTTTTTTGTAAGATACTGCTTATTTATTAAAGGAAAATTTGCGTTTAAAAATATTAATTTGCATCGGTTTAAAAGGCTGTAGGCTTTTTAGACCATTGGATTGGAATTATTTAATCCTTTTTAGTAATATTAATCTAATAAAAAACGGAAAACGATGAAGTTAAATTCGTTATCAAAAAATCAGAAAGCTTTGATTGCTTTGATGGTTTGTGCCGGCTATATGACGGTACAGCCTATGACTGCGATGGCAGATGATTCTGTCGCTTCCGTACAGGCTGTTCAACAAAAACAGTCCGTTTCGGGTGTAGTGAAAGATGCAACAGGTGAACCTGTAATCGGAGCCAGTATCGTAGAAAAGGGTACTACAAACGGTACCATTACCGATTTTGACGGTAATTTTAGTTTGGAAGTTGCTAACGGGGCAACTTTGGTTATCTCCTTCATTGGATACCAAACACAGGAAGTGGTGGTTACTCCAGGTAAGGCTTTGAACATTACTATGAATGAAGACACTGAAGTGTTGGAAGAAGTGGTGGTAGTTGGTTACGGTTCTATGCGTAAGAAGGACTTGACCGGTTCTGTTGTTCAAATTAATGCCGAAAAAATGGCCGACCAAAATCCAGGTACAGTATCAGACTTACTTCGTGGTACTCCTGGTTTGCAGATTGGATATAATACCTCTGCAAAAGGTGGTTCAAGTATTCAGTTGCGTGGTCAAAACTCATTGGGTACAAGTACTTCACCATTGATTATTTTAGATGGTATGCAATTCTATGGTGAATTGTCAGAAATCAATCCAGACGATATCGGTCAAATCGACGTATTGAAGGATGCTTCTTCTGCATCTGTTTATGGTGCTAAAGCTGCCAATGGTGTTATCATCATTACAACCAAGAAAGGTAAGGAAGGTAAGCCGGTTATTAATATTAGTGCTAACCTGGCAGCTAATACAAAAGCTACTTATCGTGATGTATACGGTGCAGAAGGTTATTTGAAATATCGTGAAGATTGGTTCAAGGCTGGTACTTATGGTTATCGTGCTGATGGTACATGGGGCTATTATAGTACAAATAGTAATATTCCTGAAGGTTATTATGATCATTTTAGTAATGCTTCAAACCAAGATGCATGGGCTACTTCTGGTCCGTTGACTTTAGGTGCTGGTGAGAGCCTTAAGGAACTGTATGGTCGTCGTATGGGCTTGGATGTGGATGCAGCTTTGGTTTACCAAAACTTCTTAAATGACAAAACATATAATTGGGAAGATGCTACTTTCCGTACCGGTTTTAACCAAGACTACAACGCAAGTATCTCTGGTGCTACTGATAAGATGAACTACTACTTCAGTTTTGGTTATTTGAATAACGAAGGTGCCATCCAAGGTGATGATTACCATGCATTCCGTTCAAACATGAAGTTGAATGCTAAGATTACTGATTGGCTGGAAATTGGTGCCAATGTAAACTTCCAGGATCGTAGTGATGAATCAAGTCCTGTAGGTTTAGGTGGTAACTATTGGGATGATAACCAAATGCGTGAATCACCATTCTCTTCTCGTTACGATGAAAATGGCAATGAAATTCAGTATCCTCGTAATGGTAATCCAACCAATCCAGGATATAACTACCATTTTAATCAACAATACATTGACTTGGAAAAGGGTTATACTGTATTGAATACTATTTTCAATGCTAAGGTGACATTGCCATTCGGCTTTACATATTCATTCAATATTGCTCCTCGTTACCAATGGTTCTATGACCGCTACTTTATGTCAGCTGAATTGCCTAATAGTGTAGCAGCTAATCGTGGTGCTAATAGAAAGAGTTCTAAGAGTTTTGATTGGAACTTGAATAACACCTTGACTTGGGACAAGACTTTCGGTGATCATCGTTTCACTGTAACTTTGGTACAAGAAGCTGAAGAAAACCGTTATTGGAGTGATAATATTGAAGCTCGTAACATTACTCCGACCGATGTGTTGGGATTCCATTACATTAGTGGAGCAAATAAGGAACAATCTTCATTCTGGACTTCAGACAGTCATTCTACTGCAGCTGCATATTTGGGTCGTTTGTTCTATAGCTACAAAGATCGCTATATGTTTACCGGTACAGTTCGTCGCGACGGTTATTCTGCATTCGGTCAGAACAATCCATGGGCTACATTCTGGTCAATCGGTGGTAGCTGGGTATTCTCAGAAGAAAAGTTTATGGATGGTATAGATTGGTTGAACACCGGTAAGTTGCGTGTATCTTACGGTACAAATGGTAACCGTTCATTGGGTGACACTTACTTGGCTTTATCAAACTTGAGCAACGGTGGTGTAATGGCATATTATAATAATGGCTCTTCTGCAATTGTAAATGCGTTGAAAGTTAATCGCTTGGGTAACCCGAACTTGGAATGGGAAAAGACTACTGCATATAACGTAGGTTTGGACTTTGCCGTATTGGATTATCGTTTGACCGGTAGCATTGAAGTGTACCACAAGAAGACTCATGATATGATTATGGCTAAACGTTTGCCTAACTTTATTGGTTTTAGCAGCATTACTACCAACTTGGGTGAAGTACAAAATACTGGTTTTGAATTGACATTGAATTCTTCTAATATCCAACGTGAAAACTTTACTTGGGATACTTCATTCGGCTTCTCTTACAACAAGAACAAGATTAACCACTTGTATTATGAATACGATGAAAACGGTAAGGAAAATGATGATACCAGCAATGGTTGGTTCATTGGTAAGCCTATCGGTGAAATTTGGGACTTCGAAGTAGACGGTATCTGGCAATTGGACGAAGCTGAAGAAGCTGCTAAGGTTGGTCAAATGCCGGGTGACCCGAAGGTAATCAACCACTATACAGCTGACGATAATGCTGATGGTACACCTGTTTACAATGATAAGGATAAGGTATTCCATGGTACAACAGCTCCTCCAATTTATTGGAATTTGCGTAACGACTTTACCTTCTTCAAAAATTGGAAGTTCTCTTTCTCTATGTATTCATACATGGGGCACAAGAGCCGTGCCGGTTACTATTTGAATAATGATAACTCAGGTTCTATGTTTACTCAAACATGTAATACATTCGTAAAAGAATATTGGACACCGGATAATCCTACTAATGATTATGGTCGTTTGAACGCTGTTGGTCCTAAGGGCGCAACAGGTGTAAACAAGGTGTATAATCGTAGTTTTGTTCGTTTGGATAACATCTCTTTGGGTTATACATTGCCGAAAGAATGGACTCGTAAGTTTGCTATGGAAAGAGTTCACTTGACAGCTGGTATCAACAATGTATTTACATTGGATAGCTGGGAATACGGTGACCCTGAAACAGGTGACTTTGCTAACCGTCAGTTCCAATTTGGTATTAACGTAACACTCTAAAATCGTAAGAATCAATATGAAACAATATATTAACAATTTCTGCAAAGGTAGTGCTTTGGTAGCTGCATTGGCTACCATGACCGCTTGTTCCGATTCGTTCCTGGCACAAGATCCGCTCTCTTTCTATGAGCCAACCACTACCTATTCTACCGAAGAAGGTTTGAAGTCAGCTATGGCTATGTGTGACCAAGCGTTCAAAGGCTATATTCTTGATGGTAACTGGAACAATGTTGGTTTGGCTACCAACTATTATTTGACTGATGTGGGTATGTATGCCAAGACCGATATGGGAGGTGGTTTCCAAGATAACTTTGATGCCAAGTTAACTCCAACATCAGGTATGGGTACTGGTGGCGATGGTAACTACATGCAACGTTTCTGGAATGAAGGATATAATATTGTAAAGTATGCCAATTCTGTACTCTCTTATGTAGATAAAGTAGAAGGCTTGGATGAGGCTACACAGAATGCATATAAAGGTCGTGCACTTTTCCACCAATCTTATGCTTATTACAATTTGGCACTTCAATTTGGTGATATACCTTTGGTGACTAAATTGCCTGAGGTTCCTAAGCAGAATTATACTTCAACCAGTAAGGCTGCTATTTTCCAAATGTTGCAGGAAAACTTGGAATTCGCTATCAAATGGGTTCCAACTAAAGCAAATACCCCATATCTTGGTATGATTACTAAAGAAGCTTGTTTGCACTTATTAACAAAAGTGTATTTGGTGAATGGTGAATATGCTAAAGCTGAACAAACTGCTACTGATTTGATTAATAATTATGGTTTGAAATTGATGACCGAACCTTTCGGTGTTTGGCAACCTTCTGGTAACGAGGAAACTTGGAAGGTAACCCGTAACGTAATTTGGGACTTGCACCGTACACCAAACGTATGTCATGCAGAAAACAAGGAAACAATTTTGCCAATTATTAATTCAAATGACCAGTCTTTCATTCGTATTCAAACCATGCGTGCTATGTTTGCGCATTGGAGTAACAGCGTAATTCGTGATCCTCACGGTTTGGCAGCACCGGGTAATACGATTGCACGTAATAATAAGGATTATGATCCAACACTTGACTGGACTCGTGCTATCGGTCGTGGTATCGCATTGAATCGTACTTCATATCACTATAATAAGACTATCTGGTCTTATGATGGTGAAACAGATTGGCAGGACCTTCGCCATAATCGTGAAGTAGGTAACTGGTTGGAAATGGAAGATATCAAGTACAATAATCCTAAGTCTTCTTGCTATGGTCAAAATTTCCAATTGTATGCAACTGAAGATTATGGTTGGAATGAAGAAACGGGAAAACCAATAGTTGCTAAAGGTGAAATTCTTTGTTCAGATACTATCCGTAGTTGGTATCCTACACCGTTGTATCAACTTTATATTCTTGATGTACCTAATGAAAATAATATGGGTGCAACTCAGTTCCATGGTGCTTCAGATAAGGGCGCTAACGGTGACTGGTATTTGTTCCGTTTGGCTGAAACCTATTTGCTACGTGCAGAAGCTAAGTTCTACCAAGGTAATGCAAGTGGTGCTGCTGAAGACGTTAATGCTGTTCGTCGTCGTGCTAACGCCAAGAAAATGTACACCACTGTAACTATCGGTGACATCATGGATGAACGTGCTCGTGAATTGTATTTGGAAGAATTCCGTCAGGCTGAAATGGTACGCGTTTCTTGGTGTTTGGCTAAGAGCGGTAAGCCAGATGAATGGGGTGAAACTTACGATATCAATACTTGGGACAAGCAAGAAGGTACCGACTTGAATGGCGGTAGCTACTGGTTCAAGCGTTGTACCCGTTACAATGTATTCAACCAACCTTATGGTAAGGGTTCACAAGGTAATCAACAATTTGAATACAAGGTGAACAAGCATAACTTGCATTGGCCTATTCCTAATTCAGCTATCACTGCTAACATTAATGGTGTTCTTCGTCAGAACTACGGTTACGACGGTTATGATGCTTCTGTTGCTATGTGGACTGATTGGAAAGATGCAGTAGCCGATGAAGATAAAATTGACTAATAACCAGTTGTATTAGTTTTTTAAGGAAAAAGATTAAGAGAAAGGCAGCTCATTTGAGCTGCCTTTTTTAGTAGTATGACGGGCATGTCATACATCTATGGTGGAAGTCCACTCGGGGGGTAGTTGTCGACGAACCCCATATCGACTTGCATGTTTCAAATGGTGACATTTGGGAGAGAAGAAGCAATTTAAATCTCAGTAAACCGCACGTCACGTGCGGTGGTGTGAGAGGGAAGGTGCTCTATCCTTGTGGTTACGAGTTACGGTTACTAAATTAACCCAACTATTAGGAATTCTCGTAAATTCTTTGTTATTTTGCAAGAGAAATATTAAGAGGAAAATTATGACACAGGTTACTTTACAGTTTGAAAATAATACCATCAAGAATCGATTGCTTAAAATTATAGAATTGATGGATGGAATTTCTGTTGTAGAAACCAAATCTACAAAGAAGAAAAATACAGGTTTGGACAAAGCCTTGGAAGATGTAGAAGCTGGTCGTGTAACCGAATATGCATCAGTTGACGATTATTTTCAAAAAATGGGCATATGAGTTATATACTTCGTACCACAAAGAAGTTTGATAAGTCTGTCAAGCTTTGTATTCGTAGGAATTATCCAATGAACGAATTGCGCGAAGTTATGTCTATATTAGTCGAAACAGGTACTTTACCTTCAAAGTATTATCCGCACAAATTGAAAGGGAAAAAGGGAAATGATATATGGGAATGTCATATTCGTCCTGATTGGTTGCTTGTATGGGAGCAAATAGATGACGATTTGATTATGTTGATGCTCGATACCGGAACGCATTCTGATTTATTCTAATTCCTTTCGTACATTGCTTCCTCGTTGATTAATAATAGAATTAGGCTGCTCATTGTGGGCAGCCCAATTTGTTGTATGCCCAGCATGGGCATGTTCTAAAGTATTTATAGTTTTCATAGTGACCTCATTTATGGGATTAGCTGCAATCTATATTCTTAATTGCTGCTTAATCGTGTAAAACTATGAAAACGTCGTTTTATAAACCGTAAAACGGTGTGTTCGGTATGACAAACCATCGATTATTATTTTTTAAGTTCAAAAATAAGTTTCACAAGTTTCACGCATGTATAAAATGTTAATAATCAATTTGTTTTGGTGAAACGAGAGCGCTTTCACGAAGATTCACATGTTTCACACTGTCTCCCGAATGTGAAACTTGGTGAACCCTTCGTGAAGCCTGTGAATTCACTTCTATACGCTATATATCAATGGTTTACGATTCGGTGAAGCTTGTGAAGGCTGTTTTTACACTTTACTTTTTGGGAGTTGATTCCAAAAATATCCTAACTTTTTTGGAAAATAACTGTTTGTCTTGTATATTTGCGACTATTAAAGAGGTAAGGTTAGAAGGTAATAACTTCAAAAAAAGTCACTATGAACGAGAATAATAAATTTGTACGATTTGATTGGGCTGCGAAACGAATGTTGCGCGATAAGGCTAATTTTGGTGTTATTGAAGGCTTGCTTACCGTTTTGATTGGTGAGAAGATTACTATTGAACAAATGCTGGAGAGCGAAAGCAACCAGAATGCACGTGATGATAAATTTAATCGTGTTGATATCAAAGCACTTAATAGTAAAGGTGAAATTATCATAGTTGAGATTCAACTGACACGTCAGTTGTATTATTTGGAACGTATCCTATTTGGCGTTTCCAAGGCTATAACTGAACATATTACATTGGGAAGCAAATATGACAATGTAAAGAAGGTATATTCCATCAGTATCCTTTATTTTGATTTAGGAAAAGGTTCGGATTATCTCTATCATGGTAAGACCAGCTTTATAGGTGTGCATACAGGAGACCGACTTCAAGTTAGCGCTAAGGAAAAGAATGCCATTAGTATGCGGGCACCCGAAGAAGTCTTTCCTGAATATTATATCATCCGTGTAAATGAGTTTAACCAAGTGGCAACCACTCCCTTGGAAGAATGGATAGCCTATCTGAAAGATGGTAGTATCCGAGAGGATACGCAAGCTCCAGGCTTGGCAGAAGCTCGTAACAAATTGCAATATCTAAAAATGTCTAAGAAAGAACGTCAGGATTATGATCGCCATATCGATGCAATCATGACTCAAAATGATGTATTAGATACGGCAAAAATGGAAGGTCGTGCAGAAGGTCGTGCAGAAGGCCGTGCTGAAGGTCGTGCTGAAGGTCGTGCGGAAGGTCGTGCAGAGGGTCGTGCTGAAGGAATAAAGACTACAGCTTTGAACTTGAAGAAAATGGGAATGACCGTGGAACAAATTATGGAAGCTACAGGTTTGACAAAACTTGAAATAGATACTTTGTAAGTAAAATATAATATTATATATTGAGAAAGGGGAGAGATAATATGCGTGTTACTCTCCCTTTTATTATATATTTGAAACATTGACGAGTAATTCCTTATAATTGAACGATTCTTAATCCTTTTATTGATAAATAATCTGTTTATTTGCAGAAACAAAAGTTGGTTATATGATGAAGTTTAAGAATTTAGGAGTTGTTGCTTTGCTGATGATGGCATTGGTTGCATGTCAGAAAGAACCGGCAAAGCCTATTGTATCTGGGGAAATTTGGCCGGATAACGAAGGTGTTCATGTTAATGCCCATGGAGGCGGAGTGTTGTATCACAACGGTACCTATTATTGGTACGGAGAGCACAAGAGTGAAAAGACAAGTAGCGCACTGGTAGGTGTTATGTGTTATTCATCCAAGAACTTGACTGATTGGAAGAATGAAGGTGCCGTGCTGAAAGTTGTTGATGATGAAAACAGTGACATTGTACGTGGTTGTGTATTGGAACGTCCTAAGGTTATCTATAATGAAAAGACCGGTAAGTTTGTGATGTGGTTCCATTTGGAACTCAAGGGTAAAGGTTATAGCGCAGCTCGTGCCGGTGTAGCAGTGAGTGATTCTCCTACAGGTCCTTTTGAATTCATTCGTTCAGGACGTGTAAATCCAGGTAAAACACCTGTTAATATGGATGAAGCAGCGTTGGCAGCTATGGATTCATTGAATTTGGAAGACTATAAAGAATGGTGGACACCCGAATGGTACAAGGCCATTGATAAGGGATTGTTTGTAAAGCGTGACTTGGAAGGTGGACAAATGAGCCGTGACATGACGCTTTATGTAGATGATGACGGAAAAGCTTATCATATTTTCTCTTCAGAAGATAATTTGACTTTGAATATTGCCGAATTGAGTGATGATTATCTGTCACATACTGGAAAGTATGCCCGTATGGCTCCGGCTGGACATAACGAAGCTCCGGCTATCTTCAAGAAAGATGGTAAATATTGGATGATTACATCGGGATGTACCGGTTGGGCTCCTAATGAAGCCCGTATGCACTCGGCTACTGATATTATGGGTCCATGGACCAAACATCCGAATCCTTGTGTAGGTCCGAATAAAGACTTGACTTTTGGAGGTCAGAGTACTTATATCTTGAAAGTGCCAGGTAAGAAAGATGCATTTATCTTTATGGCTGACATTTGGCGCCCGAAGCATCCGATTGATGCACGTTACATTTGGTTGCCTATTCAATTCCAGGAAGACGGTACTCCATTTGTAGAATGGATGGACAGTTGGACAATGGATTGGTTTGATCAGAAATAATTTTTCATACTACAATAATAAGTTAGACAGGTGGAAGTGGGTGTGCGAGATGTGCATCCACTTTTTTTAGGCACGGATTACACGGATTACACGGAAATAGTTGCTGTAAACATACACTAAAAACCGTGTTAATCCGTGTAATCCGTGCCTAAATTATATAATGATACACTCTTATTTAATTAATCTAAGACCTAATGTCCTCTAATTTTGATGTAATCATCCTCTTGCTAATTCAAAATAAAGTGCTATTTTTGTAAAAAATAAAAATTAAATATAATTAATAGATAACCATGAAGAACATAACAGGAATTTTACTCCTCTGCTGGATGGCTCTGTTGCCCTTGTCGGCTGGAAATGTAAAGGTAAGTAGTCCCGATGGAAAACTACAAGTAGATGTGTTGACTCCTAAAAACGGGAAAGTTTATTATACGGTAACTTACAATGGTAAGAAGATGCTCGAAGAGTCACCGTTAGGATTGAATGTAAACTATGCTGACTTTACCAAGGAATTGAGATTGATAGGACAGGAGTCAAAAGCGATTGACAAGACCTATCGACAGGATCGTATCAAACAATCGGAAATCCGTTATCAGGCGAATGAAGTGACTTGCTCATTCGAAAATATCCGTAAGCAGAAGATGGATATCACTTTCCGGGTGAGCAACAACGATGTGGCTTTCCGTTATACCCTTCATAAAGCCGGTGAAACAGGTAGTGTGGTGGTGAAAGACGAAGCTACCGGTTTCTGTTTTCCTGAACAAACTACTACGTTCCTCACTCCTCAGAGTGATGCCATGATAGGATGGAAACGGACCAAGCCCAGTTATGAAGAAGATTATGTAGCCGATGCTCCGATGAGTCAGGCTTCTCAATATGGTCATGGATTTACTTTCCCTTGTCTTTTTAAAATAGGCGAAGATGGTTGGGTGTTGGTTAGCGAAACCGATGTGGACAGTCGTTATTGTGGTTCCCGCTTGAGCGATGTGAAGCATGGCAACTATTATAAGCTGGAATTCCCCATGCCTGAAGAAAACAATGGTAATGGTACGGTGGAACCTGCTTTTGCTTTGCCCGGTTCTACACCCTGGAGAACGTTGACTGTTGGTGAAACATTGAAACCTATTGTGGAAACTACCATTCCTTGGGATGTAGTGGAACCTCGTTATAAAGCTTCTTGCGATTACCAAATGGGATGTGGTACTTGGAGCTGGATTTTGTGGCAGGATGGTAGTATCAATTATGATGATCAAGTGAAGTACATCGACTTGGCTGCTGCTATGGGATTTGAATATGTGTTGATAGACAACTGGTGGGATACCAATATCGGTTATGAAAAGATGGAACAACTCTTCAAGTATGCCAAGAGCAAAGGAGTAGATCCTTTTGTATGGCATAGCTCCAGCGGTTATTGGAATGATATTGTTCAAGGACCGGTGAACTTGATGGATAACCCTATCCAACGCAAAAAGCAGATGAAATGGTTGAAGGAAAATGGCGTGAAAGGTATCAAGGTGGACTTCTTTGGTGGTGACAAGCAGGAAACCATGCGTTTGTATGAAGCTATTTTGAGTGATGCCAACGATTATGGATTGATGGTTATTTTCCATGGATGTACATTGCCACGCGGTTGGGAACGCATGTATCCAAATTATGTGGGAAGTGAAGCGGTATTGGCTTCTGAAAATTTAATCTTTACCCAACGTTCTTGTGACATGGAAGCTTACAATGCTACTCTCCATCCATTTATTCGCAATACGGTAGGTTGCATGGAATTTGGTGGAACTTTTTTGAACAAGCGTATGAATAAAGGCAACAATGGAGGAAATCATCGTCGTACTACTGATGTATTCCAATTGGCAACAGCTGTATTGTTCCAAAATCCGATTCAGAATTTTGCTTTGGCACCCAATAATCTGACTGATGCTCCTCAACTCTGTTTGGACTTCTTGAAGGAAATTCCGACTGAATGGGATGAAGTGAAATACATTGATGGTTATCCGGGTAAATATGTAGTTTTGGCTCGTCGTAGCGGTGACAAGTGGTATGTAGCAGCTATCAATGCCGAAAAAGAAACATTGAAACTGAATGTGGATTTGTCCTTCTTGGGAGACCAGACCGTAAAATGGTATGGTGATGACAAGAACCAACAACCTCAATTGACGGATAAAAAACTGAAGGCTGGTAAGCCGGTGGCTTTGACCATTGCTTCGCAAGGTGGTGTAGTAATTGTAGCTGAATAATAAGATAAGGAATTTATGAAAAAGAGTCTATTATTGATGGTTTGCCTATTGGCAGCTCTGACCTCCTGTACGACAGGAAAGAAACAATTGACCGAAGAGGACATGGGAGCTTATCTTTTCGTGTTCTTTAGTGATCCAACTCATAGTTTGTTTATGGCAACCAGCCATGATGGCTATACGTTTACAGCGGTAAACGATGGAAATCCGGTAATAGCCGGTGATACCATTGCCGAACAACGAGGCATTCGTGACCCACACATTACACGTGGACCTGATGGAGCCTTTTATTTGGCGATGACCGACTTGCATATCTTTGGGCAGCGTGTTGGTATTCGTAAAACCCAATGGGATCGTGATGGGGATGCTTATGGTTGGGGAAACAACCGCGGATTGGTGTTGATGAAATCATTTGACTTGATTAATTGGACACGTAGCAATGTGCGTGTGGACAAGGCCTATCCTGAAAAATTTGGTGATATAGGTTGTGCTTGGGCACCCGAAACCGTATATGATGCCAAAGAAGGTAAGATGATGATTTATTTCACCATGCGTATCGGTAATGGCAAGAGCCAATTGTATTACGCTTATACAGATGATGACTTTACCAAATTGGTGACAGAACCGAAGGTGTTGTTTGAATATCCCGATCCTAAAGTTCAGACATTGGATGCAGATATTACTGCATTGCCCGACGGACGTTTCTGCATGATGTATGTGGCACAAACCGGTGAAAGCGGTGTTAAGATGGCCATGTCGGATTCTATCAATGGTGGTTATCAGTTCGAAGAACGTTGGATTGACTTTGAACCTCGGGCTTGTGAAGCTCCGAATGTATGGAAACGTATCGGTGAAGACAAATGGGTAGTAATGTACGATATCTTCAGTATTCATCCACATAACTTCGGCTTTGCTGAAACAACCGACTTCAAAAACTTCACTCATTTGGGACATTTTAATGAAGGTGTAATGAAAGCTGTGAACTTCCAATCGCCGAAGCACGGTTCTGTAATTCAAATTACTAAGGAAGAAGCTACCAGATTGGAAAACTATTGGAAGGAACAAGCCAACAAACCGAAGAAAACACGTCGTTTTAGAACAGACATTCCGTTGGATTCTATCCGCTTGAGCGACCCTTGTATTTTGGCTGACAAGAAAACCAATATGTACTATATGACAGGTACCGGTGGTATGTTGTGGAAGAGCAAGGATTTGGCCTTGTGGGAAGGCCCTTATGAAGTGGCTGCTACTAATCCGGAATCGTGGATGGGAAGAAGACCACAGATTTGGGCTGCAGAGTTGCACCAATATAAGGATAAATATTACTATTTTGCTACGTTTACCAATAATGCTGTACGTATTGACTCTGTGAAAGGAAATGTGATACCTCGTCGTGCCAGTCATGTATTGGTAAGTGATAAGGCTGAAGGACCGTACAGACCGATGGAAGATCCTACTTACTTGCCGGCTCATATGCCGACATTGGATGGTACTTTCTGGGTGGATACAGATGGTAAACCTTATATGGTGTATTGCTATGAGTGGTTGCAGAACTGGAACGGTACAATCGAAAAGATTGAGTTGAAGCCTGATTTGAGTGGCTCGGTGGGAGAAGGCAAGCTTTTGTTCAAGGCCAGCGATTCTCCATGGAGCAAAGAAATGGAGAATGGAAAAGAAATCTTTAACAAGGTTACGGATGGTCCTTGGTTGTTCAAGACCGGTACCGGTCGTTTGGGTATGATTTGGACCAGTTGGATTTACAAGGATTATACACAAGGTGTGGCCTATTCGGAAAGCGGTACATTGGATGGACCATGGGTACACGAGCCGGAACCTATTACTCCTCCTAACTATGGTCATGGTATGTTGTTCCAAACATTGGAAGGCAAATGGCTGATGTCTGTACATAGCCATAAAGATGTAAATGGAAGATATGTTCGTATTCCACGTCTGTTTGAAGTGGATTTGTCGGGCGACAAGTTGGTATTGGGAGAACCTTATCATCCTAAGTCTAAATGATAATTATAAGTATTTATGAAGAAAATATTGATGACATTGGCTTGCGCCTTATCTATGGGTGGAGGAATGCAAGCGGCTAATCCGGTTGAAGACCAGTGTGTAGCCTATTTGTTTACCTACTTTACAGGTAATCATATCAGTCAAGAAGCAGTATGTTATGCGGTAAGTATGGACGGATATTCATATTGGGCATTGAATGATAACAAACCGGTGTTAGATTCGAAAGTAATCAGTTCTACCGGTGGAGTGCGCGACCCTCATATCCTTCGTTGCGAAGACGGTAAGACATTCTATATGGTATTGACTGATATGGTATCGGACAACGGTTGGTCATCCAACCGTGCCATGGTGATGCTGAAATCTACCGACTTGGTAAACTGGAGCCATTCTGTAATCAACATGCAGAAGAAATATGCCGGTCAGGAAAGACTGAAGCGTGTATGGGCACCACAGACCGTTTACGATGCAGAGGCCGGTAAGTACATGGTATATTGGTCGATGTTGCATGGCAATGGAGCAGATATTATCTATTATGCGTATGCTAACGAAGAATTTACCGATTTAGAAGGTGAACCGAAACCGTTGTTTTTGCCTAAAAACGGAAAGTCGTGCATCGATGGAGATATCGTTTATAAGGACGGTGTGTACCACATGTTCTATAAGACCGAAGGTCATGGCAATGGCATTAAAGTCGCTACTACCAAGTCTTTGACTTCCGGTCAGTGGGAAGAACAAGATGACTACAAGCAACAAACTAAAGATGCCGTAGAAGGAGCCGGAACCTTTAAATTGATAGGACAAGACAAATACATCTTGATGTATGATGTATATATGCGAGGTAAATATCAGTTTACAGAAACGACCGATTTGAAGAACTTTAAGGTGATAGATAATGATGTGAAGATGAATTTCCATCCTCGTCATGGTACCATTATTCCTATCACTCGTGCTGAATTGAAGCGAATTACAGACAAATGGGGCAAGCCGGCCGAATTGGGTGAACTTCCACAGAACCCCATCTTGCCGGGATTTCATGCCGACCCTGAAATTCTTTTCTCCAAGCAGACAGGTAAGTATTACATCTATTCTACTACCGATGGTCAACCCGGTTGGGGAGGTTGGTATTTTACCGTCTTTTCTTCAAGCAACTTGAAGGATTGGGATTATGAAGGAGTGATGTTGGATGCTCGTTCTACTCAAGTGCCATGGGCCAACGGAAATACTTGGGCACCCTGTATTGAAGAAAAAATGATTGACGGTAAGTATAAATATTTCTTCTATTACAGTGCCAACCCGATTGCCGGAGGTGGCAAACAAATAGGTGTGGCTATAGCCGACCATCCAACAGGTCCGTTCAAGGATTTGGGACATCCTATCATTACAGAATCTCCTGTAGGAAGAGGACAACAAATTGATGTGGATGTGTTTACAGATCCAGTATCTGGCAAACCTTACTTGTATTGGGGTAACGGATATATGGCCGGAGCAGAGTTGAATACAGATATGGTTTCAATTAAAAAGAATACCATTACCGTCATGACTCCGAAGGGTGGTACATTGAAGGATTACGCCTTCCGTGAAGCGGCTTATGTATTCTATCGCAACGGATTGTACTATTTCTTATGGTCGGTAGATGATACCGGTTCACCCAACTATCATGTGGCATACGGAACATCGACTTCTCCATTAGGACCGATTAAGGTAGCCAAAGATCCGATAGTATTGATACAAGATGCCAAGAAGGAAATTTATGGACCGGCTCATAATTCGGTTATCCGAATCCCGGGTACAGATGAATGGTACATTGTATATCACCGTATCAATAAGAACTTTATTGAACGCGAGAAAGGACCGGGATGGCATCGCGAAGTTTGTATTGACAAATTGGAATTTAATGAAGATGGTACCATCAAACGAGTGGTGCCAAGTAAGTAATGAGTCTTTTTCGTGTCATCCCAAGCATGGCGAGGAGTGACACGATTATTTATAGGATTATGAAAAGAATGAGGAAGTTTATTTTAGGTTGTTTGGCTTGCTTGGGAATCTTACCTGTCTCGGCCAGCGTGAACGGGGTGATGAATGAACCCGATTCGGTGTATTTATTCTCGTATTGTACGACTTTTGATGAAGGTAAGAGTGGCTTGAAGTTTGCTTGGAGCCAAGGTGATGACCAATGGTTCAGTGTAGGCAACGATTGGGCCTATGTGAAGAGTGACTTTGGTCCTTGGGGCAGTTTTAAGAATATGTATAAACCTCACTTGCAACAAAGTAAGGAGGATGGAACATGGTATTGTACTTGGTATTTGACAAAGGAAGAAGATGCCATGGCTAAAGTGGCATCGAAAGATTTGCTGAAATGGAAATCGCAACAATACTTCATGACTTCCGATAAGGGAAAGTATGCAGAGAAGAACTGTTACCCTACCGAAGAAAAGACCATTGTACTGAATGGACAGCAGTTGACCGGTTGGGCGCAAAAGGTGGCTTATAAACAAGTGCTGGATATGATTCGTTTTGCGGAGCACAAGATGTATCGTGCCCAATTGAATGATGAGCGTACCGAACAGGATGGTGTGCGTTTTGCAGGTCTTAAACCGGTAGAAGTTAGTGTAAAGGTGAATGGTGATAAGGCAAAACCCATCAGTGAACACTTGATTGGAATTTTCTTTGAAGATATCAATTATGCGGCCGATGGTGGCTTGTATGCCGAATTGGTACAGAATCGTGACTTTGAATATTCATCAAATGACCGTCGCAACTGGAATAATCAATATGCATGGAGCATAAAGAATGGTAAGGCTGATTTGACCATTGGGGTTGAAAATCCGATTCATGCCAACAATTCACACTATGCGGTATTGGATGTTCAGCAACCGGGCGCAGCTTTGGTGAATGAAGGCTTTGATGGCATTGTTGTGAAGAAAGGTGAGAAGTACGACTTTTCTTTATTCGGCAAAATGCTGGGAGGTAAAGGAGGCTTGGTGAAAATAGCCGTATTGAATAAGGATGGAAAAGAAATTGCGCAATCCAAAGTGAAAATATCTTCTGCTGACTGGAAGAAACAGAAAACTGTATTGGTTGCAACAGAAGATGCTGCGGATGCCGTGTTGGCTGTTATTCCACAAACGGGTGGTAAGTATGCGTTGGATATGATTTCTTTGTTCCCTCAAAATACATTCAAGGGACGTAAGAATGGGCTTCGCGCCGATTTGGCACAGGCATTGGCCGATATGAAGCCTCGCTTTGTTCGATTCCCGGGTGGTTGTGTTGCCCATGGAGACGGTATAGACAATATCTATGACTGGAAAGGATCGGTTGGCGCTTTGGAAGAACGTAAACCGTTGCGTAACCTTTGGGGGTATCACCAGACACGTGGATTGGGATATTTTGAATACTTCCAGTTCTGTGAGGATATAGGTGCAGAACCAGTGCCGGTGGTAGCAGCCGGTTTACCTTGCCAGAACTCGGGTACATGTGCGCATCATTCTCATAATTTGGTAACTTGCAAAGGTCAGCAAGGAGGTATTCCGATGGATGAAATGGATGAATACATTCAAGATGTGCTCGACTTGATAGAATATGCCAATGGTGATGCTAAGAAAACCAAGTGGGGTAAGAAACGTGCAGAAGCCGGTCATCCCAAGCCATTCAACTTGAAGTATATCGGTATAGGTAATGAAGATATGATTACCGAAGTGTTCGTGGAACGCTTTACTATGATTTATAATGCGGTGAAAGAAAAACATCCCGAAGTGACCATTATTGGTACAGTGGGACCGTTCTATGAAGGAACCGATTATGAAGAAGGCTGGGAACTGGCTACCAAGATGGGTATTCCGATGGTGGACGAACATTATTATAATACGCCGGGATGGTTTATCAATAACCAGGACTTCTATGACCGCTATGACCGCAACAAGTCTAAAGTGTATTTGGGTGAATATGCAGCCCATTTGCCGGGACGTCCTAATAACATTGAAACAGCATTGGCTGAGGCCTTGTATCTGACTTCGGTAGAACGAAATGCAGATGTGGTAACCATGACATCGTATGCTCCTTTGTTGGCTAAGGAAGGATATACCCAATGGAATCCCGACTTGATTTATTTCAACAATACGGAAGTGAAACCCACGGTGGGTTATTATACTCAATTGCTTTACGGACAGAATGCCGGAACAGAATATTTGGCATCGGATGTTAGAGTAAAAACACGTCAGGATGCTGTGAAGAAGCGTATCGGTGTATCTGTGGTTCGTGATGAGCATACAGGCGATTTGATTGTAAAGATGGTGAATTTGCTACCGGTCAGCGCTAAGGCCGATATTGCACTTCCTTCGTTGGACGGTATGAAGAAAACAGCCGTGAAGACCGTATTGGCAGGCGATCCGAAAGATAAGAATGCCCGTCCGGTAGAATCGGCCATGGAGGTGAATGAAAAGTTCGTATACGAATTGCCTGCTTATTCGTTTACGGTTATTCGTATACAAAAAGAAATTATAAAGAAGAAATAATTTGAACTATTGATGAATTAATCTAATGAAAGTAACAAGAATTTTAAGTGTAGCAATGGTATTGGCGGCTTCTTTACAAGGAGCTGCCCAAATACCTGTAAAAGTTGAGAGCTTTCCAATCAGTAATGTCCGCCTGACGGCAAGTCCGTTCAAACATGCCGAAGAGTTGGACATTCAGTATCTATTGGGTATCAATCCCGACCGTTTGTTGGCTCCTTACTTGAAAGAAGCCGGCTTGCAACCGAAAGCGGACAATTATACCAATTGGGAGAACACCGGATTGGATGGACACATCGGTGGTCACTATGTGTCTGCCTTATCGTATATGTATGCCGCAACGGGTAATCAGGAAATCAAGCGTCGGTTGGATTATATGATCAGTGAATTGCAACGTTGCCAGGATGCAGATGGTTATCTGAGTGGGGTAGTGAATGGTCGCAAGGTATGGAAGGAAATCAAGGAAGGAAATATCCGTGCATCCGGATTCGGTTTGAACGACGGGTGGGTACCTTTATATAATATCCATAAGATTTTTGCGGGCTTGCGCGACGCTTATCTGATCGGTGGTAAGGTGGAAGCCAAGGATATGTTGGTAAAGCTTACCGACTGGATGATTGGTGTGGTGGAAAATTTGAGTGACGAACAGATGCAGGATATGCTCCGTAGTGAACATGGAGGCTTGAATGAAACCTTTGCAGATGTGGCGGCCATAACAGGCGACAAGCGTTATTTGGAGTTGGCTCATAAATTCTCTCATCAACTGGTGTTGCAACCTTTGTTGAAGAAGGAAGACAAACTTACCGGTATGCATGCCAATACACAGATACCTAAGGTGATTGGTTACAAGCGTATGGCCGATTTGGAAGGTAATCAGGATTGGAGTGAAGCGGCCCGTTATTTCTGGGAAACGGTGGTAGAACATCGTAGTATCAGTATCGGCGGAAACAGTGTACGCGAGCACTTCCACCCGGCAACCGATTTCAGTAGTATGCTTACCAGTGAACAAGGCCCGGAAACTTGTAATACCTATAATATGCTTCGATTGACGAAGATGTTGTACCAAACCAGTGCACAAGTATCGTACATGGATTACTATGAACGAGCTTTGTATAATCACATCCTTTCTACCATCAACCCGATACAAGGTGGTTTTGTGTATTTCACTCCCATGCGCTCAGGCCATTATCGGGTGTATTCACAACCGCAAACCAGTTTTTGGTGCTGTGTAGGTTCGGGTATGGAAAACCATGCACGTTATGGCGAAATGATTTATGCGCATAAGGACAAGAACTTGTATGTAAACTTGTTTATTCCTTCTACTTTGGATTGGAATGGAACGATGATTGAGCAACAGACTGCTTTCCCCGAAGAAGAAGGTACTACTTTGGTGGTTTCTCCTGAAAAGGGAAAGAAAGCGTTTGCAATGCATGTGCGTATTCCCGAATGGGCAGATAAGTCTTCAGTGAGTTTGTCAGTGAATGGCGAATCACAGAAAGTGGAAATAAAGGATGGATATGCAGTAGTAAACCGTACTTGGAAGAAGGGTGACAAGTTGCATGTAGCTATGCCGATGCATCTGTATACATTGGGCTTACCGGATGGTTCTTCTAATTATTCCATTATGTATGGTCCGATTGTATTGGCTTCTTCATTGGGTAAGCAACAACAGGATGGTATGTATGCTGATGATAGTCGTGGCGGTCACATTGCTAACGGTCCCCGTTGGTCATTGCAGAATATGCCGGTCATTGTAGGCGATAAGGATAAAGTGATTGAAAAGATACAGAAGGTAGAAGGAAAACCGTTGACTTTCAAACTGTCTGGTGTATATCCGGATAATTACGAAGGAATGGTATTGCAGCCTTTTTATCAGTTGCACGAATGTCGCTATATGGTGTATTGGCCCGTTATCTCCGAACAAGAATTGGCCGCACGTTTGGAACGTTTGGCGCAAGAAGAGAAAGAACGTATTGCTCTGGATGCCATTACTACTGATAAGGTAATCTGTGGGGAACAGCAACCGGAAAGCGATCACTTCGTGAAGATGGAACGTTCTAATATGGGCGATGACGAGGGAGTGCATTGGCGCGAAACTGCCGGATGGTTCAGCTATCAGATGAAGACCAACGGTAAGAAAGTAAGCAAAGTGCGTGTACTGTACGGCGCAGATGCCCGACGTGATGCTTATGTCTATGTGAATGACCAACAAATTGGTTCGTTCCCTACTTCTGAAGGAAGAGGGACAATGGTTGCCGAATTTGAAATTCCTGCATCCTTGGCTGGACTTTCACAACTGACAGTTAAGATTGCTAAGGGTGAAAAACGGGTTACTCCACATATCTACGAAGTACGATTGATAGCAGAATAACCCGATTGGTAGTGTTTTTATACGCCAAACTTCTTCTTGTAATAAGATTGGGCGGTATATAATGCTGCGGCCGGATTGTTTCCTGTTACCCTGTCTTTGGTGACTAAGGTGGTAACATAAGCATCCGAATATTTATAGAACAAACTATCATGACCTACGCACAGACCGATGACAACATTCAAGTCGGTCTGTGCTTCGTTTAACAAACGGGCTTGAAGGATGGGGTTGCACATGGCGGCGCCTATTTCCTCACATTTTTCAGGTATGCCGATAGAAGACTTTGCCTTACCTGCCACTTTGCAGATGATGGCATACGCCTCGAATCCGTTGGCACGGAGAATCTTGGCAAAGATACGCGCTTCGTTGATGAGGCCGATGCAGTTGGCAATACCAATCTTCTTCGCCCCAATCTTACGGGCAAACTCCATAATCTCTTGTACACGGGTCCATTGGCAATAGCCCTCGTATTCCACTTCGGCACTTGCCACCATGATGTCGTGGTTACGTCCTTCTTCGTATCTTTCCAAGGCCCATTGCAAATCCTCTTTCTTTAAGTGGGTGGTAGGGCAGAACTCCGGATAAGTGCGGACTTTGAACTTACAGTTCTGTGTGCCGCAATTCACACATGTATGCTGCATTTCTTTTTCTTTCATGATTTTGGGTTGTTTTACTTCCACTCGTTCCAACGATGTGCTAATTGATTTTATATTAGATTGTTAGGGGTGGAAGGAGACACGAAAAACTCCTTCCACTCCTTCCACCTTTTTATTTCCCGTAAAATCCATCTCCCGGCATATAGACAGGACTATTGTCGGCTCCTATATTCTTTAACTTTCCTGCTTCTGCTAATTTCTTGATGGTACGGCAGGCGGTGGCTCTGAGTTGTCCGGTCAGTTGTTGGAAATCTCGTCGGGTTATGGTTGGGCTCACTTCAAAATACTTGGTCAACAGTTTGTCTATGCTTGCATCCGTTCGTTTGCGCGAGTGCGATTTTTTGGTCGTTCGCTTAATTTTCTGTTTCCTCAATTTCTCTTTTAGAGTATTGTCTGCCCGGAAAGAAACGGATTTGAACTCGATGTTTTCTGCCCTTGCACCACGAGGGTCGCGTATTTCTTCCTTGCAACGCAGGTTTACCTGGAAATAGCCTACATTTTCCAAGTATACTTTCTTTCCCTCTCCTAAATAATCGGCCAGTTTCTCGGCAAAACTTATTAAGACATCTTTCACTGCACCGGCCGATAAGCCACTTCTTGCTTCAATATCTTCGGCCAATTGTTCGGTGGTGATGTTGCTATAGCTCACTACGCGGGCATGATAGCGTTTCTTGTTCGATCCGTCGGGATTGGGGTTCTGATAAAGTTCGTAATCAATCATAAGGGAGGTTCTATAAATTCATTTTCCATTAGCGAGTAGTCAGAACCTCATTAAGGCTACCGCTAATGTGTTATTGTTTTCGCAAATTTAGCAAAACTTTTTCTAATTTATACGCAAATTTCAGTGTTTTTTTTGGGTGGGTAACATACTGAATATCAATAGTATAAACTTTGATATTTACACAGTTATCCACTCCTTATGGTATCTATAAATTTGTATTAAGCGTGCTATGTTGTAGGTGAGGTTTGTCATTGCAACATTCGCCTTTGCTCTAACAATGCCAATTCCTCGAAACACAAGACCACCCATCGAACGCTCTATAAACCCGAACACGTGTTCTACGTGACAACGAATCTTTGATTTAGAGCGATTGTTTTGTTTTTGCTCATCATTTAATGGATGTCCACGAAAACCTTTCTCGCAGATGACAGGAGTAACAGACTTGTTTGCAAAGCCATCCTCCGTTCCCACATAACCGGCATCAAGCCAAAACATTTCGCCTACCGCATCATTGTCATCAACCAATTCAGCACCTCGTTTCGAGTCGTGAACAGATGCCGATGTCGTGTCATAACCTGTTATCAGTTTGGTCTTACAGCATACCTTTGCGTGGTTTTTATAACCGTAGAACGTATCTCCGCCCTTCTTTGTCCAGCGAGCATCAATATCTTTATGGCACTTCTTGTGAGGATTGTCGTTCCACAAACTATCCCTCTCACCTTTCTTAATTGCCTTGTTCTCCTCTCGTGTATTTCGTTGGCGAGGGGATACGACGAAACTTGCATCTATTATCTTCCCTTCGTTGACAATCAGGCCAAGGCTCTGCAGATATGCGTAGAAATGCTTGAACAACTCATCATACGCTCCGCATCGTGTCAGCTCTTCTCGATACTTCCATATCGTTCGAGCATCAGGGACATCATCGACACTGCAAATGCCTATGAAATCACGAAAACTGGTGCGGTCTTTTATCTGGTATTCAGCCTGTTCGTCGCTCAACCCGTATAATCGCTGCACAAACATCACCTTGAACATCAATACGGGTTTATGGGGCGACGACCTGCATTGCTCTTGCGTTCTAAAGTTTGCAGTTTGCTCTCAAGAATGGGACGGAACATTTCGAAGTCAATCATCTCGGATATAAATTCCAGAGGATTCCCTTGCTTGGATAATGCTTCGAGGGTTTGGGCATGCTCAAACAAACTGCTGCTTGATTGATTGCGGCGATAATGAGAACCTTTTTTCATATTCTGTCTTATTTTTGCACAAAGATACAAAATAATTTACTGATTAGCAAGCGATTAATTTATAGAACTTTCCTTTAGAAATTCTGATTACCCGTTTCCCAACCCTTTCGGCCAAATAGAATAGCCCCCTTTGGCTTTAATATGATTGACCCTTTTGGGTAAAATAAGATTAACCACTAGTTGCAAGCATTATTAGATTTATTTTTGTGTAGATTTGAATTCTAAAAAATCCTCTTCCTTGAAAATTATTGGATTTTTACATACGTTTGTAATATTTAAATTGTATTTTTGCAGTCTAATATTTAAATCATGGCAAGTGCAGCAGTTTATTTGAATGACGAACGTTCTTTGGTTCTCCGTTTGATAAACGGGGACGAGGATGCTTTCTGTGAACTGTATGCTGCTTACAAGAACCGTCTGATTTTTTTCGCTATGCGCTTCTTGAAGTCACGTGAATATGCAGAAGATATATTTCAGGAAGCTTTTATTGCTGTGTGGCAGAGCCGCCGTTTTATCAATCCGGACTCGTCTTTCTCCACCTATTTATATACGATTGTACGAAACCGGGTGTTGAATTGCTTGCGCGATTGGGAAAACGAGGGAAAGTTGCGTGAATATATCCTTTCTCATGCGGTAGACTATACGGATAATACGAAGGAAGAAATATTGGTCAACGACTTGCATAGACTTATTTCCCGTGCTCTTCAGCGCCTTACTCCCCGCCAACGGGAGATATTTACCATGAGCAGGGAGAATCAAATGTCGCATCGGGAGATAGCGGAAGCCTTGGGCATATCTGTCAATACTGTACAGGAATCCATTTCTGTCTCGTTGCATACTCTCCGAAACTATGTGGAGAAATATTCTGCAGGACATGCAGATCTTGTCGTATTGTTGGTATGTATAGATCCGGTAATAGGCATTTAATCTTAAAAGAAGTTAACGACACCCCTGTATCTTCTCCTTTCTGTGTATATCTTCATGTAAACGGTACAATAGCCGTTCCATGAAAAGCAATTTGTTATAATAAGGTATATGAAACGTTTTTTCTTATTGATGGCTTTGGTTGTTTGGGTGGCACTTGCTTCCGCCCAACGTGCAAAGTATGTATTCTATTTTATCGGTGATGGAATGGGATTCAATCAAATCAACTCCACCGAAATGTATTTGGCATCCCAAAAGGGATACATCGGTGCGGAACCATTGCTGCTTTCTTCTTTCCCGGTTACGGGATTTGCTACAACTTTTTCTGCAACTCACCCGGTAACAGACTCGGCTGCTGGTGGTACAGCATTGGCGGTAGGTGAAAAAACATATAACGATGCCATCGGAATGGATACATTGAAGCATCCTTTGTACTCCATAGCGGTCAAGGCAAAAGAAGCGGGAAAGAAGGTTGGAATTACTACGACTGTGAGTATCGATCATGCTACTCCGGCTGCATTTTACGCCCATCAGATACATCGCAATATGTATTACGAGATTGCACTTGATTTACCTGTGGCAGGATTTGATTTTTATGGTGGAGGCGGTTTCGTCAATCCAAACACAACTTATGACAAGAAGAAGGCTCCGAGTATTTATTCAATTTTCGATGAAGCGGGATATACGGTTGCTCGCGGCTTGCAGGAATACAAGGAAAAAAGTAGTGGTGCCCACAAAATGATATTGATGCAACGCAATGAGGTGGTATCTGCCGACTTGCCTTTTGCCATTGACCGTACGGCAGACGATTTGACTTTGGCGCAAATTACCGAAAGTGCAGTTTCTTTCCTTGCTAAAGACAATAAGGGATTTTTTCTGATGATAGAAGGCGGACGGGTAGATAAGGCTTGTCATGGCAACGATGCCCGGACGATGTTCGGAGAAGTGATGGATATGGATGAGGCAGTGAAGGTAGCATACGAGTTTTACAAAAGGCATCCGAAGGAAACATTGATAGTGGTAACAGCCGATCACGAAACGGCAGGGTTGGGTATTGGCGCAGGCCCTTATACATTGAACTTAGCGGCATTGAGTTACCAAAAACAGTCGGTGAACGAACTCTCACGCGCTATTACCACACTTCGCAAGGATGGAAAGGCTACTTGGGAACAGGTGAAGAATCTGCTTTCGGAAAAGATGGGGTTCTGGAGCGAGCTTGTTCTGACTTGGGAACAGGAGAAAATACTGCGTGATGAATTCGAAACTTCGTTTGTGAAGCGTAAGGTGAAGTTTGAAGAGACACTTTATGCCAAAACAGAACCATTGGCAGCTGCAGCTCGCAAAGTGATTAATCAGATAGCAGGATTGGCATGGTGTTCTACCGGACATTCTGCCGCTTATGTTCCGGTATTTGCCGTAGGCGTAGGGGCGGACTTGTTCGCAGGCAAAATGGATAATACGGAAATTCCCCGTCGTATAGCCAAGGCGGCGGGATATAAATAAAGGTGATTGGATGAAGAAACATTCGGAAGAAAGTTTTTTGTTGCGTCGTTATGTAGATAATCTTTATACTACAGAAGACGCACGCAAATTGTTGAAAACCATTCATGCTCCGGAATGTGAAGAAGTTTTGGATGGATTGACCTCCGATGTCTGGGAAGAATCGGAGGCTCAAACATTGTTGACTGGTGTGGAACATGAGCGTTATAAAAAGGAAGCCCGCCAACTGTTGAAACGTATCGAGCACAAAAAACGTTTCTATTTTCGTCGCATAGCGGTAGCGGTGGCAAGTATGGCGGCTATGTTTTGTCTGGTATGGGGAGGCGTGAAATATGTGGATTATTTGAAAGTACAACAGGTGGTATGGAAAATTGTGTCCACAACATATGGAGAGAAGAAAAACATTGTATTGCCTGATGGAACGATGCTGGTTCTGAATTCCTGCTCCAAGGTACGATATCCTATTCGTTTTGTTTCGGATGAAAGGAAAGTGGAGCTGGAAGGGGAAGGATATTTTCAGGTGGCACGTAACGAGGAACAGCCTTTCATCGTAAGTACTTCTCGTTTTGATGTACGGGTACTGGGTACCAGTTTCAATATTAAATCCTACAAAGCGGACGAATTGGTTTCGGTCGATGTGGAGAGCGGGAAAGTGCAGGTGGACTTGCCTGAAGCGATGATGCGTCTTCGTGCTAAGGAGAAGATGCTGTTCAATACGCATACAGGAAATTACAATAAATCATCGATGGAACAGAAAATTGCCTTATGGAGAAAAGGAATACTCTGTTTCAACCAGACTCCAATTCGTGATGTAGCGAAAGAGCTGGAGCGAATTTATCAGTGCAGGATTACTTTTGCAGACGGACAGAGTTTTGACAATCTAATTACCGGCGAACATGAAAATCCTAATTTGGAGTCGGTACTTCGTTCTATTCAGTATGCCAGTAGTATATACTATAAAAGAAACGGAAACAGTATTCTATTGTATAAATAATGATGTTTAACCTTTAAAAGATTCAGTCTATGAGAAAAACACCACCTTGATTACAAAAGAGGAGAACATTTCGGTGAAATGCTCCCCTCAACGTAATGCGGATGACTGTTCATGCGGGTCGAAACGAATGTACTTGCCATCCTCCATTACTTCGTTTTAATTAAATTTACTAATTTAAAAAACGTACAAATTTATGAAATATATATTTGACGCAGAAAAGAAAAGCAAGAAAGCAGGAACGTTTTTAGTTTTTTTACTATTTGTATGCTTGTCGTTTACATCAGTATATGCGCAAGCTCAAGAGAAAACGGTTACACTTAACGTACAGAATGTAGCGGTGGAAAACGTTTTCAGTGCTATCAGCAAACAGACAGGAGTGAAGTTCTTTTACGATCAGGAAGTGGTGGCGGATGTACCCCACGTAACGTTGAACGTATCAATGCCTCTCAAAAAAGTATTGGATAAAGTCGCTTCACAGACTAAATTAGTTTTCAATAGGGATAATAATACAATTACTGTAGGCAAACAAGGAAGCGCAAAAGCAGTTAAACAAACCAAAAACATAAACGGACAGGTGGTAGACAATACGGGTGAACCGGTGATTGGTGCCAATGTGGTGGTAAAAGGTACAACTAATGGTGTGATTACCGACTTTGACGGTAATTATACACTGAATGATGTGCCGGTAGATGCTACAGTGCAAATTACTTATATTGGTTATCAGACAGTGGAACTGAAAGCAGGAAGTTCTGTTCTTGCCAAAGTTACTTTGAAGGAGGATGCCGAGATGTTGTCAGAAGTGGTGGTTGTAGGTTATGGCTCGCAGAAACGTGCCAATTTGACGGGTGCCGTTTCCACCATTACGGCAGACGACATCAACAACCGTCCGGTGACATCTGCTGCCGGTGCTTTACAGGGTGCTGACCCTTCTTTGAACTTGACATTCGGTTCTGGTGCGTTGGACTCTGACTATAGCATCAACATCCGTGGTGTAGCTTCTATCAATGGGGGTTCTCCTTTGGTCTTGGCTGATGGTATGGAAGTAAGTTTGAACCAAATTAACCCGAACGATATTGAGTCTATTTCTGTATTGAAGGACGCTTCAGCTTCGGCTGTTTATGGTGCTAAAGCTTCTTCCGGTGTCATTTTGATTACGACCAAGAAAGGTAAGGATACCAAAGGAAAGGCAACCGTCACTTACAATGGCCGTATGGCATGGAAACAGAATACGACTTCTACAGACTTCATTTCTACCGGTTACGATTATGTAAGCCTCGTAAACCAGTTTTATGAAGCCTATCAGGGCAAGCAATGGCTGACTTACGATGAAGAAGACATGCAGATGTTGTACGACCGTCGCAATGACAAAACGGAAAATGCTGACCGCCCTTGGGTCTTGACAAATGATGCAGGAAAGTATTTGTATTATGGTAACTTTGACTGGTATGGTTATTTGTATAGAAGGACTCGTCCGGAACAGGAACACAATGTATCAGTGACCGGCGGTACAGACAAAGTCAATTATTTTATCAGTGGTCGTTTGCTTGACCAGGATGGTGTATTCAATATCTATGAAGACAACTACAAGAATTACTCGTTCCGTGCCAAAGTCAATGCCAAGTTGACCGACCGTTTGAACTATACGGTCAATCTGAACTTCAACTCCAATACATATAAGTATGGAGGTATGTATAATGAGCAGCAGGGTATGTACTTTTTGGCATACAATGTATTCCCGACCGTTGTCCCAAGAAATCCCGATGGAACTATCGTACAGTACATCAATCAGATGAGCTCATCGTCACCGATGGGTGGCGGACATGCCGGTTTCTTGACCGCAGATGTGGCACGAAACAGCCGTAAGAATGAAGACTGGGTATTGTCGAATGAATTGAACTTTAAGGTGTTCGATGATTTGACTCTTACTGCCAGTTATGCTTACAAGAATCGGGGTCGTCTGTACAAGTACAGAAACAACACCTTCGAATATTCCCAGCAGGAGGGTGTGACCAAGACTTTCAAATCGGGTACGATCTACGATTATTATCAGGAAACCCACCGCACTATTGAAGACCATAATGTGAATGTATATGGTACTTACGAACATCAGTGGAACAAGAAGCACAACTTCAAGGCAGTGGCAGGTATGCAATTCGAGGATTATCGCAGTGACCAGCATTCTGTTAAGAGAACAGACTTGTTGAGCGATGATTTGAGTACGTTGGGGGTAGCCACTGGCGAAGCGATTATCACACAGGATATCTCTGCATGGCGTACCTTGGGTTTCTTCGGCCGTGTAAACTACGACTATATGGGTAAATATTTGTTGGAGGTCAGTGGACGTTGTGATGGCTCTTCGCGTTTCGCTTCGGAGGATCGTTGGGGTTTCTTCCCATCTGCATCTTTCGGTTGGAGAGCCAGTGAAGAAAAATTCTTCGAACCTTTGAAGGATTTCTGGAATAGTGCGAAAGTACGTTTCTCTGTAGGTAGCTTGGGTAATCAACAGGTGGATAACTATGCTTATTTCGATCAAATATCCACAGACAATCAGATGTCTTATACTTTCGATGGTTCGACCAAAGCTTATTATGCTTCGGTGACGGCTCCTAAGTCAGCACATTTGGGATGGGAAACCGTAACCACTTACGACTGGGGCCTTGATTTTGGCTTCTTTAATAATCGGTTGAATGTGACTGCAGACTATTTTATCCGTTATACCAAGGATATGTTGACCACTTCTTTGACATTGCCGTCTGTATATGGTGCAAGTACACCGGAAGCGAATTGTGCAGATCTTCGTACCAATGGCTGGGAAATTGCCATAAACTGGAACGATCAGTTTGAATTGGCAGGAAAGCCGTTTAAATACAATGTATCTGCGAGTTTAGGTGACTACAAACGTGTGATTACCAAGTATAACAATCCGGATAAATTACTTTCAGACTATTATGAAGGTAAGGAATTGGGTGAAATCTGGGGATATAGGACAGCCGGCCTGTTTGCTACGGATGAAGAAGCGGCTGCTTATCAGGCACAAATCAATGACAAAGCAGTAAATAATCGTGTTTACGTGTCTAAGAACGACAACTATTTGCGTGCCGGTGATGTGCATTTCCTTGATTTGGACGGCGATAAGGTTATTTCCGAAGGTTCAGGAACAGTGAACGACCCGGGTGATATGCGGGTGATTGGTAACACTACACCCCGCTACAGCTATTCGTTCCGTTTGGGTGCCGACTATTGCGGTTTCGATTTCTCTGCGTTTTTCCAGGGAGTAGGCAAACGCAACTGGTGTCCCGGTCAGTATGCCTACGATTTCTGGGGACCGTATGCTATTCCTTCTGTATCCTTCATTCACGAGGATTTTCTGGATAACTGCTGGAGTGAGGATAATACGGATGGTTACTTCCCTCGTCAGCGTGGTTATCAGTCATATAGTTCCGGAGCATTGGGAGTGAAAAGCGACCGTTACATGCAGAATGTGGCTTATCTTCGTCTGAAGAATCTGACTTTGGGCTATACGCTTCCTATTAACAAGAAGATTGTGAATAAGGTAAGAGTGTATGTAGCCGGTGAAAACCTTTTCTATTGGTCTCCTTTGAAGAAATATACAAAGACATTGGATCCGGAAATGGCTGTTTCCAGTTCTTCTTACTATTCCAATTCTGGTTTGGGATATACTTATTCCAAATCATTCTCAATAGGTCTTGATGTTACATTTTAATTGAATAGAACGTTATGAAAATGAAATATAATTTGAACCTTATGGCAATCCTGTTGGTGGCAGGATGTTTTAGTGCGTGTGACAGTCTGCTGGATATGGCTCCCGAGGATACATTGAGTCCCGATACATATTTTGCCAATGAAACCCAGTTGGAACTGTGGACCAACCAGTTCTATTCACAGTTTGATGCGGCTGATGATGCGGCGTTGACTGAAGCGGAAGATGTGGTGGATACCAATTTGGGAACTTTGCTTATGGGACAACGAATGGCTTCGAACGAATCTGGCTGGAGTTGGACTATGTTGCGAAAAATCAACTATTATCTTCAGAACTCTTATCATTGCAAAAGCGAATCGGTTCGTAATGAATACGACGGCGTGGCATACTTTATGCGTGCTTATTTTTACTATATAAAGGTACGTCGTTACGGGGATGTTCCTTGGTATAATCAGGTGTTGGATTCAGATGATACCGAGTATCTGTATCAGGCACGGGATGACCGTGGATTGGTGATGGATTCTATCATGAGTGATTTGGACAAGGCTATCGATATGTTGCCTACAGCTAAGGATAAACTTCATGTAACCAAGTGGACGGCTTTGGCGTTCAAGAGCCGTGCGGCACTTTACGAGGGCACTTATCGCAAATACCGTAATATGGACAATGCTGACAAGTATTTGAAGTTGGCTGCTGAAGCTGCCGAAAACTTCATAGCAAACAGCGGATATAAACTGTACACTTCAGGGGCAGAGCCTTATCGCACTTTGTTCAACAGCATTGATTGTGTAGATCAGGAAGTGATTCTGACACGCAAGTATGGTACGGAAGCCAATGTAATGCATAGCATCCAGTTTAATATCATTAACCAACGTCAGGGTCTGAGCAAACGGATGATGAATCACTACCTGATGGCGGACGGTTCTCGGTTTACCGAACAGGAAGGATGGGAAACAATGGAATATGTGGACGAAGTGAAGAACCGTGACCCTCGTTTGGAACAGACAGTACTGTGTCCGGGGTATGTGCAGATTGGAAATAAGGACATTTCTGTCAACGACTTGACTTCCATTACCGGTTATCGACCCATTAAGTTTGTAAATGCATCGGCTTACGACGGTTCTTTGAAGGCATATACAGACTTCCCCTTGTTCCGTGCTCCGGAAGTTTATTTGAACTTTGCGGAAGCGAAAGCTGAACTGGGAACTTTGACACAAGACGATTTAGATAAATCTGTCAATGTTATCCGTGCCCGCGCCAATATGCCAAGCCTGAATATGGTGGAAGCCAATGCCAATCCGGATGCTTTGTTGAAAGAATACTATCCGAATGCCACTTCGAGCAGCAATACAGGTGTGATTCTGGAAATCCGCCGTGAACGTGTGGTGGAACTGGTTATGGAGGGTTTCCATTTGTGGGATATGTTCCGTTGGAAAGAAGGACAGCAGTTCACCAAGCCTTTCTATGGTATGTATTTCCCCGGTCCGGGTCAATACGACATGGACGGTGACGGTACTACTGATGGAAAAAATGACTTGTTGCTCTATACCGACAGCAAGGGAAGCTTCAAAGGTACTGCCAAAAAGATTGGTTCCGAAGTCATTCTTTCGGAAGGCGACAAAGGATACTTGTGGGTACATAGTAACATCACTGTATCTTGGGATGAAACCCGTGACTATTTATGGCCGATTCCTGCCGATGAACGTGTGTTGACCGGTGGTGTCTTGACGCAAAATCCTGGCTGGACGGACAGTACCAACTTTGATTGATAACTGAGGAGGGTGGACGTTGGTCCATCCCTCCTAAACAGTGCAAAACCATGAAACGACATTTGTTTATATTGTGCTTGCTATGCTCATTGACATCATGGGCACAGCCAAGTAAATTGGATTTCATCCTCGAAAAACTTTACGATGGAGGAAAGTCCGATTATGTGATGATCTTCGCACATCGTGGAGATTGGCGCAATGCTCCCGAAAACTCGATTCAAGCTTATCAGAATTGTATTGATGCCGGTTTCGACGGTATCGAAGTGGATGTACAGATGACCAAGGACAGTGTATTGGTCATGATGCACGACCGTACACTTGACCGTACCACCACTGGCAAGGGATTGGTTTCCAATCATACGTTGGCAGAATTGAAGGAACTTTATCTGCGGAGTCCTATCAATGTGGTGAGTCGTCAGCGTATTCCTACTTTCGATGAGGTGCTGGAACTGGCTAAAGGGAAGATTCTCCTGCAAGTGGATAAATGGTCTTCGGTGGCTGAATTAGTCATCGAAGCCGCCAAACGTCACGATTGCGAGAATCAGATTGTCTTGCGGAGCACCAAAAGCAGCAAACAGCTGGCTGCCGAGTACGGTGATTTGCTTTTGAATGTGATTTATTGTCCGGTAGTCTTTTGTAACGGTAAGAATGATGACGAGAAATTGGATGACTTTATGGATAATATCAAGACTCCGGTGATTGGTATTTCATTCAAGCAGGAAGGCTACAAGGTTTTGGATAGAGTGCAGGAAATGAATGATAGAGGTTTCCGTGTATGGTATAATTCCCTTTGGGCTACTTTCAATGCCGGACACGATGATGAAATGTCTGTCAATAACCCTGAAAATGGATACGGTTACTTGTTGGATAAAGGGGCGAATGTCATCTTTTCCGATCATCCGTTCCTGTTGGATGCCTATCTGAAAAAGGTGGGGCGTAGAAATAGGGAAAAGAAAGTGGAAAGGAAAGGGGTGGTTTATACGGATGCTTCTTTATTGGGCATGGTAAACAAACCGCAGGCAGGAGGACCTCTTTATCATCGGATGGATGTAGCTCGTTATCCTGAGCTGAATACTACAGTAAACCGCTATTATCAGTTCTCTACCGGACTTGCTGTGACATTCCGTACCGATAGTAGGAACATTTATGCCCGTTGGACTACACTGAATAAAAGCAATCGTTTTGAAACGCCTTTGATAGCACAGAAAGGGTTGGATTTGTACATAAAGAAAAACGGTGAATGGATATTTGCTGGGACAGGTACTCCCAATCATTCTGCAGAACATGATGCGCCGTTGATTCAAAATATGGAGGAAGGTGTGAAGGAATGTTTGCTTTATCTGCCATTGTTCGATAATGTGGAGAAATTAGAGATTGGCGTGGATACTTCATCCATGCTCGAAGCCTTGCCTAATCCTTTCAAGCATAAAGTTGTGGTGATAGGTTCCAGCATCACACATGGAGTGGGTGTCAGTCGTCCGGGTATGGCCTATCCGGCACGATTGGAGCGGGCTATGGATATGGAGTTCTGTAATCTTGGTGCAAGCGGGCAGTGCAAATTGGATATGTTTTATGCGAGGATAGCCGCCGAGACAGAAGCGGATGCCTTCGTGTTCGACACGTTTTCCAATCCCAATGCCAAGCAGATAGAGGAGCGCCTGGCGGATTTTGTAGCTCGTATTCGTACCGCTCATCCGAATACTCCGCTTATATTCTTACAGACGGAAGTACGTGAAACGGGTAATTTTAACCTGAAACGTCGTAGCTTTGAACAAGACAAACGGACTGCAGCGGAAAGAGGATTGGAAGAGTTGATGAAGAAGGATAAGAATATCTATTTCATCAATCCGGGTATGCCGTTGGGGGATGACCATGAGGCGACTGTCGATGGGGTACATCCTACCGATATGGGGCATGAACGGATATTGGAACATATTCAACCGAAAATAGAAAAGATTCTCCGGAAACATGGAGTGAAATAATTAGTAATGTATTTAAATGTAAATAACCATGAACAAAAGATATTGTCTGTCATTGCTGGCTGTGGTGGTCTGTACCCTCCAGCTTGTGGCACAAGACCGGGTGAGTGTCATCCGTGAAAAGTTATTGAACCGCGACGAAAGCAGCGTCATCGTGGCCTCACACCGGGGCGACTGGCGCAACTTCCCCGAAAACTCCCTGGCGGCTATCGACAACGCCATCAGGATGGGAGTGGACATTGTGGAACTGGACGTACAGCGCACCAAGGACGGTGTGCTCATCCTGATGCACGACGGCACGCTCGACCGTACCACTACGGGTAAGGGCAAGATTGCGGAAGTGACGATGGACTCCATCGCCAAGCTGAAGCTGAAGAACGGTTGCGCCATCCGTACCGTCCATAAGGTGCCCACTTTGGAGGAAGCCCTTCTCCATGCCAAGGGCAAGATTATGCTGAACCTCGACAAGGCCGACCGCTATTTTGAGGAGGTGTATGCCCTGATGCAGAAGACGGGCACCACCAAGCAGGTCATCATGAAGGGCAACAAGTCTGCCGCCGCCGTAAAGAAGCAGTTCGGCAAATACCTGGATGATGTCATCTACATGCCGATCGTGAACCTTGACAAGAAGAACGCCAGGGAACAATTGGAGATATTTTCCGAGGGCCTGAATCCGGTGGCTTACGAGCTCCTGTTCGTCAAGGACAGCAATCCGCTTCCGTTGGAGGTGAAGAAGATGCTGCGCGGCAAGTCGCTTATCTGGTACAACACGCTTTGGGACACCATGGCCGGCGGTCACGATGACGACATGTCGCTTCAGGACCCCGACAAGGGCTACGGCTATCTGATTGACACGCTGGGCTGTCGTATCATCCAGACGGACCGTCCGCAATACCTGATTGACTATTTGAGGAAGCGTGGCCTTCATGATTAAATCCTATGCCACATGATAAAGAGACTATTGGATTTCTATAGAATCTCCTCTCCGGCGGAAAGCCGGGGAGGGGAAGACGGCCGTTTCCGTCGCCTGCGCTGGGCGACGTTCATATCGGCCACACTCGGCTATGGTGTCTACTATGTGTGCCGTTTGAGCATGAACGTGGTCCGCAAGCCTATGGTGGATGCGGGGGTGTTCACCGAGAGCCAGCTCGGTGTCATCGGCTCGTGCCTGTTCTTCGTGTATGCGGTGGGCAAGCTGACCAACGGCTTTCTGGCCGACCGCAGCAACGTGAAGCGCTTCATGTCCACGGGCCTTCTGTGCTCGGCACTCATCAACCTGGCATTGGGCTTTACGGAATCGTTCTATGCCTTTGCCATATTGTGGGGACTGAACGGCTGGTTCCAGTCCATGGGCGCTGCCTCGGGTGTGGTAAGCCTTTCCCGCTGGTTCGAGCCTCAGAAACGGGGTACGTACTACGGCTTCTGGAGTGCGAGCCACAACATCGGCGAGGCGTTGACGTTCATTTCCATCGCCCTGCTTGTCAGTGCTTTCGGATGGCGGTACGGCATGATCGGTGCCGGACTGGTGGGCTTGGCGGGCTTCGCTCTGTTGGCGGTATTCATGCGCGACACTCCACAGAGCCAGGGCTATCTGCTCGGCAACGGACAAGAGACAAGGAAGCGGCAGAAGAGCGAAGACTTCAACAAGGCACAGAAGGCGGTGCTCCGCCATCCTGCCATCTGGATACTGGCACTCAGCAGTGCGTTCATGTACATCAGCCGCTATGCGGTGAACTCCTGGGGCGTGTTCTACCTCGAAGCCCAGAAAGGCTATGACACGCTCGATGCCAGCTTCATCATCTCCATCAGTTCGGTGTGCGGCATCATCGGTACGGTGCTTTCGGGTGTGATATCCGACAAGTTCTTCCGGGGCAGCCGCAACGTGCCTGCCTTGGTTTTCGGTCTGATGAATACGGTTGCCCTCTGCATGTTCCTCCTCGTGCCGGGTGTACACTTCTGGCTGGATGTGACGGCCATGATACTCTTCGGCCTGGGCGTCGGTGCCCTCATCTGCTTCTTGGGAGGCCTGATGGCGGTGGACATTGCTCCGAAGAATGCCTCGGGTGCCGCACTGGGTGTGGTAGGCATCGCCAGCTACATCGGTGCCGGTGTGCAGGATGTGATGAGCGGCATTCTTATCGAAGGCAACAAACAGGTGGTGGACGGTGTGGAAGTGTACGACTTCACGGCCATCAACTGGTTCTGGATAGGTGCTGCCCTGCTTTCTACGCTGCTTGCCTTGTTGGTGTGGAATGCGAAAGCTAAAGAGTTATAAGGATATGATGAAGAAGGTATTATTGATGGGCTTGTTATGCGCTTCGTGCATGACTGGCTTTGCCCAATGGGCACCTGCCGGAGACAAAATCCGCACATCGTGGGCGAAAGAAGTAAATCCCAATAATGTACTTCCGGAGTATCCGCGCCCTATTATGAAACGCGCGGGCTGGAAGAACCTAAACGGTTTGTGGGAATATGCCATTGTAGACAAGCGGGTGAATTGTCCTGAAGCGTTCGACGGCAATATCCTGGTGCCGTTTGCAGTAGAATCCTCACTGTCTGGAGTAGGAAAGCGGGTGGGCGAGAACAAGGTCTTGTTCTACCGCCGTTCGTTCAGCGTTCCTGCGGCATGGAAAGGTAAACGGGTGCTGCTTCATTTCGGTGCGGTGGATTGGAAAGCGGAAGTATGGGTGAACAATGTAAAAGTGGGTACCCATACCGGAGGCTATACACCGTTTTCGTTTGATGTCACTCCGGTGCTGAGACCGGAGGGAGAGAATGAACTGGTGGTACGTGTATGGGATCCGACAGATAGAGCCAACCAGCCGCGCGGCAAGCAGGTAACCAATCCGAAAGGAATCTATTATACTCCTGTAACCGGCATCTGGCAAACCGTGTGGTTAGAACCGGTGGCTGAAAAGTATATCGCCAACCTCCGTATCGTGCCGGATATCGATTGCCATACGTTGAAGGTGGAAGCATCCATTGATAATCGCACTCCTTCCGACCTGATCGAAGTCACGGTGTATGATGGCGATGAGGAAGTGGCGAAAGGTGGAAGCATCAACTACGAAGCGGTGGAGGTGCAGATGCCGAAGGATGTCAAACTCTGGAGCCCCGAATCGCCTTTCCTCTATAAACTGAAGGTGACGCTGACCCACAAAGGGAAGGCGGTGGATAAGGTGGACAGTTATGCCGCTATGCGGAAGGTGTCTGCCCGCAAGGACAAGGACGGCATCGTGCGCCTGGAGCTGAACAACGAACCTTATTTTCAATTCGGCCCCCTCGATCAGGGATGGTGGCCCGATGGACTCTATACAGCTCCTACGGATGAAGCGTTGAAGTATGACATCGAAAAGACGAAAGATTTCGGATACAACATGATTCGCAAGCATATTAAGGTGGAGCCGGCACGCTGGTACACCCATTGCGACAGTATCGGTATCTTGGTTTGGCAGGATATGCCGAGCGGTAGCGGTCGTCCTGAATGGCAGGCACGTAAATACTTTGACGGCGTTGAACTGAACTATTCGGCTGGGGATGAAGCAACCTACCGCAAGGAATGGAAAGAAATCATGGATTGTCTGTATTCTTATCCGTGCATCGGCGTATGGGTGCCGTTCAATGAACGTTGGGGCCAGTTCAAGACCATGGAGATAGCCGAATGGACCAAAGCTTACGATCCCAATCGTTTGGTGAATCCGGCAAGCGGTGGAAACCATTATCCGTGCGGCGATATGCTTGATATTCACAACTATCCCGAGCCGCAACTTGATTTCTACGATGCTTGTCGTGCCAATGTACTTGGAGAGTATGGAGGTATTGGATTGGTCATGAAGGGACATCTATGGGTGCCCGACAGAAACTGGGGATACGTGCAGTTCAAGTCGTCCAAGGAAGCAACGGATGCTTATGAGGAATATGCCAATATACTTTATAATCTGATTAAACGGGGTACTACGGCGGCAGTCTACACGCAGACTACCGATGTGGAAGTCGAGGTGAACGGTCTGATGACTTATGACCGTAAAGTTGTCAAGCTGGACGAACGGCGTCTGAAGGAAATCAACCGCCGTATCTGTTCTTCACTGAATACAGATTCGAAGACGCTTCGCTAAATAATAAGCAGAGTCTATTTTCGGTTCTGATTCAATTTAGGGGCAGCCAATCCATTGTAGTATATTTTCATTCTGAGTGTTATAACAGATTGGCTGCCCCTAAATTGAATCAGAACCCATTAGAAATAAGTTTTTACGGCAAACAAATACTGGTCGATGAATATTTGCTTGAATGCTGCGATATTGTTTTGTTCGTAAAACATCAGCATCGCCTTTTTATAGTCTATGGAATCCACGGTTCTGAAAGATAGGGGACAATATCCGTTGGCTATCAGAATGGCATTACTTGTAATTCTGGCCGTCCGTTTATTCCCGTCTGTAAATGCTTGGATGTATGATAACAATACCAATGTGAGCAATGCTTTTTCAAAAACATTCTGTCTGCTATTCACCAGTAAGCAGGTATCTTCCAATGCTTCACGGATTTGGAACTCATTATCAAGTGGCCGGTAGTTGGTTCCTGTTATGCCAACTCGGCGATGACGGATATTTCTATCAACTCCTAACTCTTTGATTAGAATTGAATGAATGTCTTCTATCCGGTGAGGGGTAAGTTCTTTTAGATAGTCTGGCATGTCAAGTACAAAATCAAGTGCATCCTTATGATTCAGCAACATGATAGCTTCTTCCTTTGTCTTTCCCGACGCTGTCTGTTTTTCCATCAAAAGCTTCTCTGTTTCTAATAAGGAATACGTGTTACCTTCTATCTGTGAAGACTTCCATGACAAATCAACACCAAGGCGTTCCATCTCCTTTCGGTATTCCGTATCAGTCATATCTGCGATATTTTTCGTGAATTGTTTCTGTGCTTCATCCAACAGGTTTTGTTCTTCATCGGTGAAAAGTTGTACATGCGGGAGTACCTCACGAATCAGTTCAAAGTTGAATGATTTTTGAATTTCGCGCTCATCAATATCCTTGTCGAAGTAAGTGGCAAGATTTAACGGCATAGTAACCAGAGCTTGGGGGGTGAGCTTGTATTTTGTGGCAGGACCACGACCAATGGCTTCAATGCGACCATTCTTGACGGCAGCTGCAATCACTCTTTTCATGGAGCTGTCACTTGGCGCATTGGATATTCCTTGTGTTATTTCCGTCCTATTAGCCAACGGATGAAAATGCAGGAATTGTAGTATTTCAAGTTCTATATTCATAGGACATTTTGCTTTATCGGCTCAAAGATAGCAGTATTTTTTAATAAATCGGCTCAATTTAAGCCGATTTATGTGCTTTTTCTTGCTTGTTTGAGCTGATTCGTTCAAATTAGTCGTTTAAATGTAGATAGTAATCGAAAAGTATACCACGATAATAATTGAAAAGTATACCACTCAATCACCGTTTTCTTCGTTATTTCGACCTTCAAGTTGCATAGCAATCAGAAGTAAACCATGATTAAGATGGATAAGAAAGAACAGATTTTACACTACATCATTGGAAAAGTTTTATTTTGCTATTTTTTTCTCTACATCTCTACACAAACGGATGTAATGTATTGAAAATAAGACAATAGGCTTTGTAAAAAATAGTGTAGAGAAAGTGTAGAGAACTTTTTCTCTACACTATTTTTTTCTTGCTCCTATGTCTATAAATATACAAGAGCATATCTAAAATGTTGGTAATCAGTATGTAATTTATATTTAAAGTACATCGTCTGTATATTCAAAGTACAGTGAATATGCAGACGAAATACATTGCCAATATGGACGATGCACTTTGAATATGCAATCCGAAGGGTGCTTGAATCTTTTGGTTGTGTAGAGAAAATGTTTTTCTTCTGTATTTTATGGAAAAATAATCCGTAAATACTTGACTTTCCCCTCTGGATTTTGTATTTTTGTAGGAGTTTAAAGCATAAAATAGATGAAGATAGGAGTAATTAGAAAGGAAAAGGATGCAGATGTGTGTAGTACCTGTACCATGGAGACGTTCCTGGAAAGGGTGAAGAAGGAAAACAAGGGGAAGTACATCTCGCTGTTGCGTAGCCGTCTCCCTTCCCTGCAAGGGTCGGACACCCGTTTCATTTACCTTGACAGGATCCCCCGCATCTATCCCGTGGCGGAATATCGCCGGACGGCGGACGGA
>JAFUNS010000025.1 GCA_017472925.1 Bacteroides sp.
ACCTTCTTATAAAGTTCAAGGATGATTTCTTCGGTCACTTCACGTGGATTGCCCGGTGTACAAACATCAGCAATGGCAGAAGCAGCCAAACGTGGAAGGTCTTCTTCCTTAATGCCAAGTTCTGACAAGTGTTGTGGAATACCTACCTTGATAGAAAGGGCCTTCACTGCATCGACAGCAGCCTGAGCAGCTTCTTCTTGAGTCATACCATCCTTATAGACATTCATGGCCTTGGCAATATCTACATACTTAGGCAATGCAGATGGCATGTTGAATTCCATGATAGTAGGGAGCAACAGGGCATTGGCTACACCGTGAGGAATATCGAAGATAGCACCAAGTGGATGGGCCATACCATGAACCACACCGAGACCTACGTTAGAGAATGCCATACCGGCGATGTATTGGGCTACGGCCATACCATTGCGGGCTTCGGCATTGGTAGGTTCGAATACGGCTGTTTCCAGGTGACGGGCAATCATTTCGATAGCCTTGATTTCGAACATATCACTCATTTCCCAAGCACCCTTAGTTATCAAACCTTCGATGGCATGTGTCAAGGCATCAAGACCGGTGGCAGCAGTCAGGCTCTTTGGCAAGGTGTACATCAATTCGGCATCGACGATAGCGATGGCTGGAATATCGTTGGGGTCAACGCACACCATCTTCTTCTGGTTTTCTTCGTCGGTAATCACGTAGTTGATGGTCACTTCGGCAGCTGTACCGGCGGTAGTGGGCAATGCGATGATGGGCACAGATTTCTTCTTGGTAGGAGCCACACCTTCGAGAGACACTACATCGCTGAATTCAGGATTGTTGGTAATGATACCGATAGCTTTGGAAGTATCGATGGAAGAACCACCACCAATGGCCAGGATAAAGTCGGCCCCCGATTTGGCAAAAGCTTCAACACCTGCCTTTACGTTGCTCACGGTAGGATTCGGTTTGATTTCACTGAAGATTTCATAAGGGATATTGGCTGCTTCGAGCACCTTGAGCACCTTGTCGGCCACACCGAACTTGATCAAATCCTTGTCGGTAGCAACAAATGCCTTGTTCAATCCCAAACGCTTGATTTCTTGTGGAAGCACTTCGCGTGCACCCGGTCCGAAGTAAGAAACTTCGTTCAACACAAATCTGTTAATCATGGTATTATCTTTTATTTAATAATGATGAGTTTGGACAAAGATAGGGAATTCTAAGAAAACTCCAACAAGTAAATTGGCGGTATTACTATGTTTTTTGATAGATTTTCGATTATCTTTGTAGTTATTCCAAACTTCGTGCGTCTAACGGGTAAAAAACATTCGGAAAAGAAAGATGAAAACAATGGAAACCGCATTTGCGCAAATGGTTCGGGAACATAAGAACACCATCTATACTGTGTGCTTCATGTTCTCTAAGGATTCCGACGAGGTAAACGACCTCTTTCAGGAAGTATTGATTAACTTGTGGAAAGGATACAGCTCCTTCGAGGGAAAGAGTAAAATCGACACATGGATATGGAGGGTAAGCTTCAATACCTGCATCTCTCAGGAAAGGAAAAAGAAACGCTCCGCAACCGTTCCTCTGTCGATGGAAATCAACCTCTTTGAAGACAAGGACAACGACACCAAGCAAATCAAGATGCTATACGACCGCATCCATCGGCTGAAACCTTTCGACCGCGCCATCGTACTTCTTTGGTTGGAAAGCATGAGCTATGAAGAGATAGCTGCCATCGTGGGAATCTCGGTAAAGAATGTTTCCGTCCGCCTCTTCCGAATCAAGGAAGAACTGAAACAAATGTCTAACAATTAAAACAGCACGAAAATGGAAAGATATAATGAATTTGAAGAAATGAAAGCCCAACTCGCTTTGTTGAACAAGAAGTTGGAACAGGAAACCATCGTAAACGAACGACTGATACGACGTTCCATGAAGGAAAAAGCGTCGTCTTTACGCCGGAAAGCCATCATAGAGAGCGTTGTTTCAGCCATCGGTATTCCTTATTTTTTATGGGTGATGCCCGAATTATTAGGACTTTCAACAGGTTTCTGTCTATTTGTATGCTTTATGCTGGCATTGGCTTTAGGCTACAACTATTACATCCATAGCCATTTCCGCCCGGACGAATTTGTATACGGCGATTTGGTAAAAGCCAAAAAGAATACCCTGATGCTGAAGAAATTCTATGCCAACTGGTTGAAGTTTATCGGTATTCCCTTCATTATCGTATTTCTGGGATGGTTTGCCTTTGAGATAAAGCAACATTTCCAAGGCGAAGAATTACAAAGTATCTTTGGCGGTATGGCAATCGGTATCGTACTGGGAGTGATTATAGGCACCTATCGGTACTTAAAGACACAACACATGGCCGATGATATCCTGACACAAATTGAAGAACTCTCTGAAGATTAACTTTACATTTTTTCCTTAAAAGGTAACGGATTGTTGAATAAATCCGTTACCTTTGCCCTTATGGAAAAATACAGTTACGAACTCAAGATGAAGGTACGCGACTACGAGTGCGACCTCCAAGGCATTGTAAACAACGCCAATTACCAGCACTATCTGGAACATACCCGCCACGAATTCCTCTGTTCGGAGGGAATCAGTTTTGCCCAACTGCACGAACAAGGAGTAGACCCTGTAGTGGCCCGTCTGACTATGGCTTTCAAAACTCCCCTACGTAGCGGTGACGAATTTGTATCGAAACTCTATCTCAAGAAAGAAGGTATCAAATACGTGTTTTATCAAGACATCTTCCGGTTGCCCGATTTAAAGATGGTTATCAAGGCTTCGGTAGAAACAGTCTGCCTCATCAATGGGCGGTTAGGGGAAAGCAAGCTACTGGATGAAAAATTTGCAAAATTCATTCCCAACGAATAATTCTTTAAATACATAACCATGAAACATGACGAACAAATCTTTACTTTAGCGCTTACCCGCATTCCGGGATTAGGACAAACAGGAGCTTTTCATTTAGTGAAAAACCTGGGAAGTGCCATGGCTGTATTCCAGCATCGTACCGAACTTCCCCAATTGATACCTGGAGCTACCGAAAAATTGGTCAAGATACTCGATTGCCCCGAGGCCTTCAAACGGGCCGAAGAAGAACTGGCCTATGCTGCAAAGAATCAAATACGGTGCCTAACTCTCAATGACGAAGAGTACCCATCGCGCTTACGGGAATGTGAAGATGCACCACTTGCTCTTTTCTACCGAGGAAACGCTCCTTTAAATGCCTTGCGCGTAGTCAGTGTTGTAGGTACACGCCATGCCACTTCCTATGGACAATGTTTATGCAATTCATTTATCGCCGATTTGTCGGAAGCACTCCCCGATGTTTTGATAGTAAGTGGGTTGGCCTATGGTATTGATATTTATGCACATCAGGCAGCCTTACAGAACGGGCTCAATACGGTAGGTGTATTGGCACACGGATTGGACAGAATATATCCTTCCGCACATCGGCATTCCGCCATTAAAATGTTAGAGCAAGGAGGACTGCTTACTGAATTTATGAGTGGTACCAACCCCGATCGACAGAACTTTGTTAAGCGCAACCGCATTGTTGCAGGCATGGCCGATGCTACCCTTGTAGTAGAAAGTGCAGCCAAAGGGGGTGCTTTGATTACAGCCGAACTGGCCGAAAGTTATCATCGCGATTGTTTTGCTTTCCCCGGACGCACCAATGATGAATTCTCGGCAGGATGTAATGAACTGATAAGAAACAATAGGGCCGCACTTATCACTTGCGCCGACGATTTCCTTCAGGCTATGGGATGGTCTACAAAATACAAGACCAAACCCGAAAACATCCAACGCCAACTTTTTCCTGAATTAACAGAAGAAGAACAGATCATTGTCAATTTGCTACAAAAATCGCCTGACGGCATTCAAATCAACACATTGGTAATAGAAAGCAATATTCCCATAAACCGCATCAGTATGTTGCTATTCGAACTGGAAATGAAAGGAATTGTACGTCCCATGGCCGGAGGCGTGTATCGTATAGTAGGATAAGGAAAGATAGGGATAAAAAAAAGGAGCAACGCTTTGCTCCAACCTTTTTGTTAACCTTAAATCTAATACTATGAAAAAAATCACATGACAAAAGTAAGGCATATAAGCCAACTATCCAAACATTCTCTTAAAAATATGATTTCTTTTAAACATATTTCACAAATACAACCGTTTTCGTACACAATATTACAAGTTGCTTAACTGTTTGAAGATTTATTAGCATTCTGACAAAATGAGGATGTAGCCCTATATCATAAAAAAATAAGTGGATGTACTTTCGGTACACCCACTTAATCTATTATTCAGACAATTGAATCTTAGTCTTTCAACTTGGCAGAGATGAACTCACGGTTCAAACGAGCGATGTTGCTGATAGAAATGCACTTCGGACATTCGGCTTCGCAAGCGCGAGTGTTAGTACAGTTACCGAAGCCCAATTCGTCCATCTTAGCCAACATAGCCTTAGCACGACGAGCTGCTTCTACCTTACCTTGTGGCAACAAAGCCAACTGGCTAACCTTAGCAGAAACGAACAACATGGCCGAACCATTCTTACAAGCAGCTACACAAGCACCACAACCGATACATGCTGCAGCATCCATAGCTTCATCAGCTACCGGCTTAGGAATAGGAATTGCATTAGCATCAGGAATACCACCTGTGTTTACTGATACGTAACCACCAGCCTGCATAATCTTGTCGTAAGCACCACGGTCTACCATCAAGTCGCGGATAACCGGGAAACCGGCCGAACGCCATGGTTCAACAGTGACTACATCACCATCGTTGAAACGACGGATGTAAATCTGACAAGTAGTAGCACCTGTAGCAGGACCGTGAGGATGACCATTGATATACAATGAACACATACCGCAGATACCTTCGCGACAGTCGTGGTCGAATACAATAGGTTCTTCACCCTTGTTAATCAATTCTTCATTCACGATATCCAACATTTCGAGGAATGAAGTATCGCCTGGCATATCTTTTACAGGGATAGTCTGGAAATGACCTTTTTCCTTCGGACCTCTCTGACGCCAAACTTTCAGTGTAAAGCTTATATTTTTATCCATGATTACTTCTTTTTAATGATTAAGACTTATAGTTACGAGTTTGAACCTTAGTGAACTGATAGTTCAAGTCTTCCTTGATAAGTTCAGGTTCATTACCTTCGCCTGTGTACTTCCAGCAAGCTACGTAAGAGAACTTGTCATCGTGACGGAGAGCTTCACCTTCTGGAGTCTGATGTTCTTCACGGAAGTGTCCACCGCAAGATTCTTCACGGTTCAAAGCATCGTAAGCCATCAATTCGCCAATGCCAATGAAGTCTTCCAAACGCAAAGCCTTTTCGAGTTCTACGTTCAAGTCTTCAGCGTTACCCGGGATACGGAGGTCGCTATAGAATGTCTTGCGAACTTCTTTCAACTTAGCAATAGCTGTTGTCAAAGATTCCTTGGTACGTCCCATACCTACGAAGTCCCACATTACGTGACCCAATTCCTTGTGGATAGAGTCTACAGAACGCTTACCCTTGATGTTCATCAACTTTTCAATACGTGCCTTCAAAGCCTTTTCAGCAGCTTCGAATTCAGGCAAGTCTGTAGAGAAGCGTGGAACCTGAATTTGGTCTGACAAGTAGTTCTGGATAGTGTAAGGCAATACGAAGTAACCGTCTGCCAAACCTTGCATCAATGCCGATGCACCCAAACGGTTTGCACCGTGGTCAGAGAAGTTGGCTTCACCGATAGCGAAGAGACCCTTGATAGAAGTCATCAATTCGTAGTCAACCCAAATACCACCCATTGTATAGTGGATAGCCGGGAAGATCATCATCGGAGTCTTATATGGATTTTCGTCTGTAATTTCTTCGTACATGTCGAACAAGTTACCGTAACGAGCACGAACTACGTCTTCGCCCAAGCGGTCGATAGCGTACTTGAAGTCCAAGAATACAGCAAGACCTGTATTGTTCACACCGTAACCGGCGTCACAACGTTCCTTAGCAGCACGAGAAGCCACGTCACGAGGAACCAAGTTACCGAATGCAGGATAACGACGTTCCAAGTAGAAGTCACGGTCTTCATCAGGAATATCGGTCGGTTTCTTCTTGCCAGCCTGGAGAGCCTTAGCGTCTTCCAACTTCTTAGGAACCCAGATACGACCGTCGTTACGCAATGATTCAGACATCAAAGTCAACTTAGACTGCTTGTCACCATGTACAGGTACACAAGTCGGGTGAATCTGAGCGAAACATGGGTTAGCAAAGTAAGCACCCTTACGGTAGCACTGCATAGCAGCAGAACCGTTACAACCCATAGCGTTAGTAGACAAGAAGTAAGTGTTACCGTAACCACCGGTACCGATAACTACTGCGTGAGCAGCAAAACGCTCAATCTTACCAGTAACCAAGTTACGAGCCAAGATACCACGAGCACGTTCTACACCTTCGCTATCCTTTACCAATACTACATCCAACATTTCGTAACGAGTATACAACTTCACGTTACCACGTTGAACTTCGCGGCTCAATGCAGAGTAAGCACCCAACAACAACTGCTGACCGGTCTGACCGCGGGCATAGAATGTACGGGATACTTGAGCACCACCGAATGAACGGTTATCGAGCAAACCGCCGTATTCACGAGCGAAAGGAACACCCTGAGCTACACATTGGTCGATGATAGCGTTAGATACTTCGGCCAAACGGTAAACGTTTGCTTCACGAGCACGGTAGTCACCACCCTTGATAGTATCGTAGAACAAACGATATACAGAGTCACCGTCGTTCTGATAGTTCTTGGCAGCGTTGATACCACCCTGTGCAGCGATAGAGTGAGCACGACGAGGAGAGTCCTGGATACAGAAGTTCAATACTTTGAAGCCCAGAGCACCCAAAGAAGCAGCTGCAGAAGCACCTGCCAAACCAGTACCAACAACGATGATATCAAGACGACGCTTGTTGGCTGGGTTCACCAATTTCTGGTGAGCTTTATAATTGGTCCATTTTTCGGCTAATGCGCCTTCAGGAATTTTAGAATCTATAGTAGCCATAATATTCTTTCTGTTTAATGTTAGAAAATCTGATTAGCAGCAGCTTCCACCGCACAACCAATAGTACAATACTACAACAGCAAAACCAAGAACTACGATAGTAGAATAGATGTTACCAATCATTCTCCAACGTTCGAACCAGATCTTGTTGTTCCATCCCAAAGTATGCAATGCACTCCAGAAACCATGAGTAAGATGGAACCATAATGCAGCCAACCATACCAAATAAAGGATAGAGTAAACCGGGCAAGAGAAAGTGTTCTGGATGTGATATACACCGTTTGTTACATTAGCTGTGTCAACGTGCATACCCAACATGTGAAGAACTTCCGGCAACTGCATCTTAGCCCAGAAATTGAACAAGTGCAAAGCCAAGCCCAACAATACGATAATACCCAAAACAAGCATGTTTTGAGAAGCCCATTCCACACCCTTAGGCTTAGCGCTCACTGCATAACGTTCGCTACCACGAGCAGCACGGTTCTGCATAGTCAGCCAGAAGGCATAGATAATGTGAATCACTACCAAGGCACCCAATCCGGCAGTAGCCACCAGTGCATACCAGTTGGCACCCAAGAACTCGCAAATCATGTTGTAAGCATCTGCAGAGAAGATTGCAACAAGATTCATCGCCATGTGAAATGTCAAAAACAGGATAAGGGCGAGACCGGTAACGCTCATCACCACTTTCCTACCAATAGATGAATTACTTAACCACATAAATGATTGAATTTAAATTATTTAATTGTTAGAACTAATATATCTATTCCATCGCGGCACTATACACCACATGCAAAGGTATATTAAATCCACCGATATCACAAGGAATTAGGGAAATATTTCTTTAATTAATAGATTTCTTTTTGTATCAACCAAAATCCCTTACCTTTGTTTATTGAATAGAATATGTAACAAATGAAAACATCTATACTAACCCTTCTGTTCTGTTTTTTAGCAAGCAACACCTTGCAAGCACAGAATTGGGATGTCAATACCGCTTCCCAAATCAACCGTTGGCACATGCATGGCCTCAGTCGTGGATTGTCTTATAGCGGACTTATATTACCCGTAGGTGTTCCTACCGCCATGGGCATATATGCGCTCATCAAAAAAGACCAACCGTTACTAAAGGATGCCATATATATAGGTACAACTGTTATCGAAGCCGTAGGTATTACTTATGGTATGAAGTATGCATTTGACCGCCAACGTCCTTTTGTGAAATACCCCGATAGGATTCATTTGGTAGGTCACGCCGAAGATGATCCGTCCTTTCCATCTGGACATACCGCTGCCGCCTTTTCATTAGCTACTTCTCTTTCCATAACCTATCCCAAGTGGTATGTCATCGCCCCTTCGGCCGTATGGGCTTGCGGTGTAGGTTTGGCACGCATCAATCAAGGGGTACACTACCCCAGCGATGTATTGACAGGAGCCGCTATTGGGGTGGGATGCGGATTCTTGAACATCTATGTCAACAAGTGGTTGAACAAGGTTTTGTTCAAATAAAAACAATCATTATCTTTGCCGTCAGAATCATAAATTCTTAATTTACATTATACCATGAGATTAGACGGAAGAAGAGAAAGTTCCAATGTGGACGACCGCCGACGATCCGGTGGAGGGAAAAAAGCCGGTATAGGTATCGGTGGATTGGTAATAGCAGCACTCATCACCTGGATGATGGGAGGCAATCCCTTGAGTGTATTGACGCAAGCCGATTTGGGCAGTATCATGACCGAACAAGGTGGAGGTACTTACGAACCTACGGCCGAAGAAGAAGCACTAGCCAAATTCTCCAAACAGATTTTAGCAGGAACAGAAGATGTATGGACCAAGGAATTCCAAAAGATGGGACGTACCTACGAGCCTCCTCGTTTGGTTTTGTTTACCGGTAATGTACAAAGTGGTTGCGGTGGAGCAAGCTCTTCCATGGGACCGTTCTATTGTTCGGCCGACCAAAGTGTATACATCGACCTTTCATTCTTTAGTCAGATGAGACAACAACTAGGTGCCGACGGCGACTTTGCCTATGCCTATGTCATTGCACACGAAGTGGGCCACCATGTACAATACTTACTGGGGATTTTGAACAATGCCCATAGCCAGATGAGCCGAGTAAGCGAAAAGGAAAGCAACCGTATCAGTGTGCGTCTGGAACTTCAAGCCGACTTCTTTGCCGGCATCTGGGCCTACCACGACAATGCCATGTTCGGTTCGTTGGAAGACGGTGACATTGAAGAAGGCCTCAACGTAGCTTCAAAGATTGGTGACGACTACTTACAGAAACAGGCCCAAGGCTATACCGTACCCGATGCCTTCAACCACGGTACATCAGCCCAACGAGTTCGTTGGCTTAAAAAAGGTTTGAAAAGCGGTAATATCAACGAAGGCGATACATTCAGCCCGGCTTATAATGAATTGTAAACAATTTAAATAATAATTATTAAGGTAGAAAGTTTTCTACCTTTTATTTTAGCAGTTTTCATATACTCAAAGAATGAATAACAAGAAACAATTACAGGAGGCAACAATATCCATGGTTGATTGGCTATCGCACCCTAATGAATTGGGACATCCACCTTACGAAATAGCCTGTACACATGAATTCGATAGAAACGATGAGCACTTTTATGTTTTCAAGTACACAAAAGACATTGACGGGAAATGGCTTGTTGGAGTATGTGGAGGCTATGAATCTGAGGAAGCGTCTGCACACAGTGGTTTTGTCTTCAGTCATTTCCAAGAATACTCGGAAGAAACAGCCATCAGTGATGCTATCGAAATGGTTGAAGCTATTGAAGACTATTGGAAAAGAGAAAAAGAAAATTGGCCAACAGATGAATAGTTACTATAATCCAACTAATTCTCAAAATGAATATACAAATCGAAATACCAGATTATTCATCCAATGAAGGATTCAAATACGAATGGTGCAAAGATTTCCAAATCAAGACAAGCTTTGAGAGGAATGTTTTTGTGATAAAAGCCAACAAAGAAGGTTTGATATCGCTGGCTAAACAATTGTTACAATTAGCGCAAGATGGCGTACCCAATGGATATCATCTTCATTATGACGAGTTCAATTGTTTAGAAAATGGTTCTTCAGATTTGGTGATAGAGAAAGGATGAAATAAATCCAAATAGGGAATGATAGAACAAACAACATATATCTAAAAGATAAAGAAATACAATTGCTATAAAACATATTTTTAAATTTGACCTAAAGAGATGATTAATAGATTAATTTCTTGCCTTGTAGCTTTTTGGTTTGTTATTTCATCTATGGCACAACAAAAAGTTTCATACCAACGGGACTATCTGTATATGGTTGATAAAATCAATGGCGCATATATACCCAAAGATATAGACGAAGCTATCAGCGCCTTGGATACCCTTCTCAATATAGATAAACATTTTATTAAAGATTCTGTCTCTCTTACAGATTTTTGTCGTGATTTATCATTAGGATCATTCATAAGAGCCAGATGGGGGCTCTGGGGTGGTTCACGTCTTCAAAAATATTTCAACGACAAGCAAGTTTACAACCCCGACTATATGAGTCAGTTAATTCTCAAAGCATATTATGAACTAACAATCAAAGGAATGAGCTATCCTCCCGAAGGGATTATTAAGCCTGATTTTGATTCAGACCCTATGACTAACAAATATTATACAAAGCAGGTAGAAAGCGAAATAAAGGAGAAAGCAGACATGCTGAAAAAAGAAGGGTTTGTAAAAGGAGATACCATATACTTTCAGTATCCATACGGTTGCTCTACTATGAAAGAGCAACAAATATGGCTTGAAGAACCTGACATTCATTCCTTTTTACCAAAGGGAATCATAACGGACATAGCTATTGACGGCTATTTTTTAGAATCAAAAATAAAAGTAAAGTTAATCTCTTCCTTTTCTCCATATGGTATAATCGTATTCGATGGAGATATGGAACCCGATCTTATTGGTGAATTTGAGAGAGATTTTGACAACTTTACTATCCATAACCCAAACAGATTCTATATGCAAAAGGGGGATGAATTATGGTTTGACGTAAAATCCAATTTCTGGATTTCCAAATTCGAACTCAACAGTTTATGATTTTGATAGAGAATAAAAATTACATATTGTGTTAATTGGCTATTGTTCCCTTAATTATTTCTTCTGTAACAAATTCTCGAAGTCTTCGCGTTCGATGAGTTCCACCGCCTTGTTTACACTTTCGTTCACGGCGTTAATGGTATGGTAATACTCATTCATGTCCCAAAGGTCCCGAGCAATGAGGGCTTTTAATTGCAATTTCATGAGTGGAGCCGATTTCTTATATTGTTCTTCATTATATTCCACACCGGCTTGTTTTCCTTCTTCAATCAGTAGCTTCATCAACTTGTCCGAAAGGTCGAACTTCTTCTGGAAAGAAGCATAATCCTCGTATTTCTTTTTCCATTCCTCACGATGAGCATCTATCAGTTTATAGTGAGTTTTCAACAATACTCCCTTATTGCTCAGCTTGCTATGATAATCGGTAAAGAGAGTGGTATCAACCGGCACGAAATAATCGGGCATGATACCTCCACCACCATATACCGTGCGACCGAGCTTCAACGTTTTTGTCCGTAAAGAATCGGGGAAATGGATACTATCAGCACTCATCATCTCGCCACTATTGTAACGTTCGATAAGGTCGGCATTATACTTTTCAATGCTTTCGTAAGGCTTTTGGATGCATCGGCCAGCAGGAGTGTAATAACGGGCAACGGTGAGACGAATCATAGAGCCGTCAGGCAAATCGACGGGGCGTTGCACCAAGCCCTTGCCAAAGGTTCGGCGACCTACCACTACCCCTCTGTCCCAATCCTGGATGGCACCCGAAACAATCTCGCTGGCCGAAGCCGAAAACTCATCGACTAACACCACCAAACGACCTTTGCGGAACTCACCATTACCTTTAGCCAAAAACTCACTACGCGGATTCCGACGTCCTTCGGTATAAACAATCAGTTCGCCTTTATCAAGAAACTCATTGGCCAAGTCGATGGCTATATTCAAATAACCACCCCCATTGCCTTGAAGGTCGAGAATCAAGTCCTTCATCCCTTGTTTCTTCAAAGCACGGAAAGCTTCCACAAACTCTTTATGGGTTGTTGCTCCGAAACGGTTGATTTTGATGTAACCTATCTTATCTTTCACCATATACGAAGCGTCCAAGCTATACACCGGAATTTTATCTCTTACAATGGTAAAAGGAAGTTGTTCGTCTACCCCACGACGTACCACCTTCAAGTATACTTTCGTGCCTTTAGGACCTCGCAAACGACGCATAATGTCTTCCTGACTCATCTTTACGCCCGCAATAGCCGTATCATTCACGGCTACAATGCGGTCGCCCGCCAAAATACCCGCCTTTTCCGAAGGGCCACCCGAAACGGGCTGGATAACGAACAAGGTGTCTTCCGCCATATTGAACTGCACGCCAATACCTTCGAAATTACCCACCAATGGTTCATTCATTTTCTTCACTTCTTCGGGATCGGAATAAGTGGAGTGTGGATCAAGGTCTTTCAGCATACCGATAATGGCCTCTTCCACCAACTTATTTTCGTCTACAGGGTCTACATACAAATTGGCTATGGCAAACTCAGCTATCTGCAACTTTCGGGCAGCCGATTTACCATAGTTCTTATTGTTTTGCGCCTGTACAAAGGCGATAGAAAAAATGCAGGCAAGCAAGCCTGCAATAAATTTTGCTCTTTTCATATTCAAATCTCCATTCCTTCGGGCAAGAACATGCTTACGTCCTTACCATAGTGCAACAACTCCCTTACTACACTCGAGCTGACGGAAGAAAGTTCGGGTTCCGTAAAAAGGAAAATCGTTTCAATACCACTTAATTTCTTATTGATGTCGGCAATCCCTTCTTCGTACTCAAAATCCTTGACGCTACGGATGCCACGCACAATGAACCCGGCTTCCTGCTCCTTGGCAAAGTCTACGGTAAGTCCGCTATAAGCCATAACCTTTACCCGTGGTTCATCGGCGTAAAGCTGACGAATCATTTCCACCCGCTTCTCTACGGGAAGCAAACAATGCTTGCCTTCGTTGATACCTATGCCCACAATTACCTCGTCCATAAAGGTCAAGGTACGCTTCACAATGGAGTGATGTCCAAGTGTGAAGGGATCGAATGTACCGGGGAATATTGCTCTTTTCATTCTTTTGTAATATCTTCTTCTACAACCAGATTATCAATGATAAAGTTTTGGCGCTCCATAGTATTCTTGCCCATATAGAACTCCAGCAATTCCTTTACCGCATCGGTCTTGCGGAGGCGTACTTGTTCCAGACGCATGTCCTTACCGATGAAGTTCTTGAATTCGTCGGGCGAAATTTCTCCCAACCCTTTGAATCGGGTGATTTCAGGATTCGGGCTAAGCTTCTCGATGGCTTCCAAGCGTTCTTCGTCGGTATAACAATAAATGGTTTCGTATACTCCTTTCTTGCGATTGCGCACACGGAAAAGCGGTGTCTGAAGGATGTATACATGGCCTTTCTTAATCAAATCCGGGAAGAACTGGAGGAAGAAAGTAATCATCAGCAAGCGGATGTGCATCCCGTCCACATCGGCATCGGTGGCCACAATCACCTTGTTGTAACGGAGTCCTTCCATGCCATCTTCAATGTTCAGAGCAGCTTGCAAGAGGTTGAATTCTTCGTTCTCATACACTACCTTCTTGGTGAGTCCGTAAGAGTTGAGGGGCTTACCACGAAGGCTGAATACTGCTTGCGTGTTCACATCGCGACTCTTGGTGATGGAACCACTGGCCGAATCACCCTCGGTAATGAAGATGCAGCTTTCTTCTTGCTTGTTGCCCTTTACATCATTTAAATGGAAACGGCAATCGCGAAGCTTACGGTTATGTAGATTGGCTTTCTTTGCACGTTCGCGTGCCAATTTGGTAACACCGGCAATGGCCTTGCGTTCCTTTTCCGATTCCTGAATCTTTTCCAGCATCACATTGGCCACATCCGGATGCTTGTGCAAATAATTGTCGACTTCCGTCTTGATGAAATCGCCTACAAACTTATTGATGCTCGGGCCGGCAGGTTTGTTTTCTTGTGGAATGGCCGGCCACATATTATTAGAGCCGAGTTTGGTCTTTGTCTGACTTTCGAACATTGGCTCTTCCACATCCAGGGCTATGGCAGCTACAATACCGTTACGGATATCGGCAAACTCCTGGTTCTTGTTGTAGAATTCCTTGATGGTACGGGCAATGTGTTCTTTCAATGCACTCTGATGGGTACCCCCTTGAGTGGTATGCTGACCGTTGACAAACGAATAATATTCTTCTCCGTATTGATTGGTATGTGTGAAAGCTATTTCAATGTCTTCACCTTTCAGGTGTACAATGTCGTACAACCCTTCGGAAGTCATATTATCCTTCAGCAAATCTTCGAGTCCATGGCGTGATAGAATCTTCTGTCCGTTGTAGAGGAAAGTCAATCCCGTATTCAGATAAGTATAGTTGCGCAACAACGTTTCTACAAACTGACTTTGGAACTTGTAGTTCAAGAACAAAGTATCATCGGGTTCAAAGAAAATGTAGGTACCTGTTTCTTCTGCACAGTCTTCCGTTACATCGCTGATAAGCTGACCTTTTTCAAACACGGCCTTGCGAACTTTTCCATCGCGGTAGCTGGCCACTTCAAAGTGACTGCTCAATGCATTCACCGCCTTGATACCTACCCCATTCAAGCCCACACTCTTCTTGAAGGCTTTGGAATCATACTTACCTCCGGTATTCAACTTGCTCACCGCTTCAATCAACTTGCCTTGCGGAATGCCTCGACCATAGTCGCGCACACTCACCCTCAGGTCTTCCTCAATGTTGACCTCAATCTTCTTTCCGGCCCCCATCTTGAATTCGTCGATACTGTTATCCATTACTTCCTTCAGAAGCACATAGATACCGTCATCGTTCTGTTGTCCGTCGCCCAACCGACCGATATACATCCCCGAGCGCACACGGATGTGTTCCATATCATCCAGATGGCGTATGTTGTCTTCGTTATATTCTACGGCATTTACCGCCCCTTCCAAAGGCAGTTCCAAATTGTTGTTTTCTTCCATGGGTATTGATTTGCTATCTGCCTAAACATAGGCACTTTGGGCAAAATTAATCAGAATTTGGGAAGTAGACAAAAAAAGATTCGACAATCTTAAGTAATGCATAAAAAATAAGTTGCATCACTCTTGTCATTCAGAGCGAAGCGAAGAATCTCGGTGAAATAAAAGTTTAATTCTTACCTACATCTCTACATTCTCTACAGCAATGTTGGCAATCAGGCACTTAGCTATGTAGGTAAGCTATAAAAGACATGTAGAGAAGCCGTTTTTGTCTACATTTTCCCCTATACAGGGTGATTTTAAGCAATAAAGTAGCCTTATTCCTGCTGTTTTTGACGTATTTAATCCTTATTTTGGACAAGAATATACCCGGAATTAGTTGTTTTATCCCTGTTTTTTGCATTTGTAACGCAAAAAGCTACGAGTATTAGCATTATTAATGCGCTCAAATCCGGTAAATTCAAGGATACATCCGGGAATATTTTGCCAAAAAACTGAGGTTTAACGGATAAAAATCCTATAAACAAGACCTAAAATACCTATATATGAAACAGAAAAAGTATTTTATCTACATTTTCAAGCCATCCACCTCCATTCGAATCTTATATTCATAATGCTTCGTCTATATATTCATAGTATTACGTCTATATAAATAAAGTATTTCATTTATATAGACAAAGCACTGTGAACATAAAATATATACTGATAATCAGATATATACATATATTTATGTCTGTATATTCAATCAAGAGAGTCCATTCATGTAGATAAGAAATTGTCTACATGTTACCTACATGTCTTAACTATCTGATTATCAACTCCGCTGTAGAGATGTAGAGAAAAATTAGAAAAAATAACTTTTAGCAAGATGAATTTATGCGGACTGCTGGGCTACTGGATAATCAACATCATCCGCTACAAGCTCAAGTTAATGAATCATATGAGAATCGACTTGCGTGTCAGGTCGTTTTCTCACAAACAATTCCGAAGTGGAACTACCTCATCAAACCATGAGGTAGAGAAAGAAAAAATAAATACATTTGCATCAACAAAACAAACCCGATTTCTTGGTACCGCTTAAAGTGATACGGGTGGTATCACTCTCGGTGCTACGATGGTACCGCTTCAGCGCTATTGGCAAATCATTGCTATAGGTATCGGAGCCGCTATGGCAAAATAATGACAAAAGAAGCGGATGCAATTGCATCCGCTTCTTTTGTCATAGGCAGATTTCTCTACGGATAGGATTTCTTCAACAGATAGCAGTCCCCATGATTGACGATTTCAAAAGGCAAGTGGTGTTCCTTCAACAGCTTGCGCAGCCGCTTGATGGCAGCATGAATACTGTTCTTGCTCCCGTTCCCGTTCCACAGACAACAGTTGATATCATCGGAAGTATAGAGTGTTCCTTCGCATGCAGGAACTGCAGGAACAACGTAGCAGCTTGTGGCGCTAACCGGACAGATTCACTTCCCCGCCAGACAGTACGGCCCATCACATCATAAGTGATGCCCTCCGTCAGCCGATAGATGTCAGCCTTCCTGATATTTGCATCAACCACATAGACAATCTTCTTCTCCATCAGCTCAGAATTTATATTTTGTAACAGAACACCCTACCGTTTTTATAGAATCTACTTCCTGTATAAAAGTATTCCAACGGCCCAAGTGCAGCTTGCAACTGGTGCAACCAATGGAATAGACATAAGTCACCACCTTGTATTCAGCATCCTTATAATCGAAGTCCACCGTGTCTTTACCTTGTATGGTAAAGACAGAATTGTCGGGAAACAAGATTTCCTTACCGTCCCACTCCTTGACCAAGTGCAACATTTCTTCCTTTTTCTCGTCTTGACAAGAAAAGGAGGGAATAACAAAAAATATACAAATAAATATTTCATTGACCAGTTAATGGAATATCCATTTTGAGCGTATTTGATTCTACCAATAGGGATAATTATTTACGTGTACTCCATATAAAATCAATTTTTCCTATTATATGATTTTCTGGTAAAACTCCCCAATATCTTGAATCATAAGAATCAAATATATTATCTCCCATAACAAAATAATAGTTATTTATAAATCGATATTCTTTTATCTGAGACTTATCTAAAAAAACAAAGTCTTCTTGAATCTTGATTTTTTTGTTTGTTTCATATTCAATAATATCCTGATATAAACCTATATTATTCTTAGTAAGTTTTACTATATCGTTACTCTTCGGTACATAATAAGGTCCCCAATTTGCTAATGTCCAATGATTATATTTATCAGGAATAATATGCTTCAATTTTTCTAACAGCAGTTTCTGGTTATCATAAATCCCATCTACAACATTACCATTTATTTTACAAATCCCATCATGTATCCTTACCGTGTCACCAGGAAGAGCAACACATCTCTTAATATAATATTGATTTAAATTCATAGAACGTATTTCATTCCCTGTAATAGTATCTATGCAATATGGATAGTTAAAAATTATAATATCATTTCTAACAACGTTTCGTACCCCCTTTAATCTATATGCCTTTATAATCTTATCGTTTGTCAAGCTCAATATTCTCGGTCCATAAATTATTTTATTAGCAATAACCATATCACTTTTTTTTAAAGTTGGCTCCATTGAAGATGATGCTATTTTAAACGATTCAAAAAAAAACATCCTAACTATAATCACTATCACAACAGCATAAAAACAAATTCTTACTACAAGTTTTATTCCTTTATATAATTTATCTAAACACATCAGGTGTAGAAATATTAGGAAATAACCGATATATTGCATAAGGGTCATTCGGGGATTGATATTCGATTTTCAATATTTTACCGCTATCCAAATAAAGAATTGTTGGATAAATCGATTCCTGAAAGTCCATTGTTGTAAATATATTTAAAGAATCTATATATACATTATCAGCCCCATATACTTCACCACCTATCTTCTGTCTTAATATTTTTTTTGAAACAATTTTAGTTAATACAAATTTAACTGTAGAAAGCTTTTTATAATTATCAATCAAAAACTGTTCACCTTCCGAGATACATCCCATACATCCCTGCCCCGGCAATATTACAAAAGCATCTATGGATGCTATTTCTTCTTGAAAATTTTCATTTATCTTATCAGTTAGAAAATTAACATAACCAACATCTTTACAAGATAATAAAGATACTGAAATCAATAAAATCCAAAAATAAGTCATCTTAATAAATTTTATTTAGTCTAAAAATAGAATATATCAATTCATCTTCACAGTCGGTTTCTTTACGTATAAATAAGCCTTCTTCTGACACGAAGATATTATCTGCAGACAAATTATACTCTTCACTTAATAACTTTTCTCCTAAATATTTAAAATCGGAATTAAATACAGCTATTGAAATCGGTTTTTTCCATGGCCTTTCATTGGGATTAAAATTTTCCCACGGATGTTCCAATATGCGATAGTAAACGTCATTATACTTATCATATATGATACCTCTATAATAGAATGAAGATAAATAATGAGCTATACGTTTAGATTTTGGCAATGGTATATTTTGAGGATGGTCAATAGAACAGATATCATCTGCAAACGCACTACCCGCATATATTTTATCTACCATTTCCATGCTTTTGTCATATTTGTAAATATAATGATCATTTGCAAAACTTAAATAAAATGCATGTTCCTTTGAATTATAGCACCAACAGACATTACGAAAATAAGCATCCCCCCAATTCCCCTTCCGATAAGAAGATGGATAACCTATGTTTAAAACAGGATTTGAAAAATCATCATGTGATGAAATTTTTGTAACGAGCAATCCATAAATACTATCCAAATCTTCTATTTCTTCATTTATACTTCCACACAAATATAAAACATTCCCAATTTTATATATAGGTGTTTCAGTGGTTATCTTAATTGTTGGAGGAATTACGTTGTGATTAAGTTCTGCCCTTAGATTTATAGTTCGATATTTCATTCCGCTTTCATTCAATACATATAATCTATTCGTACTCATCGAATGAAAATATATAGAATCAAAAGACGATATATAATATCCAGAGCGATATGGGTATACGCCATCACTACCCTCTTTGTCAAATTGAATCTTCTTTATCAAATTAGAAGATAAATAGTCATAGACATAAATACTATTATTATATTCATTATAAAATGTATAATACAAAGAATCCGTTTTAATGTCTTCATATAGCTGAATGCATCTGTTCCGCGGTTGAGATTCATCATCAAGCAGAAATCTTTTTTCGCCGATTTGCAACAATTCGTATGATGCCGTCAAATTATTTTTTTTGTCATTCTTATTTGTTACAATATCATAAGCACATGATTGAAACAATAATAGGGCACATAAAATGCATAAAAAGTATTTCATAAACAGTTAAGATTGAGAGTGTCTGAATATACAGACACTCTTAAATTTAATTATTCTAAAACTATTAATACCAACAATCATGATTAATCCATGATTCTTCACAGAACTCATCATAAGAATTTGCCACACAATCGCCATTATTTTTCCATGGTTTATTTGCGCATTCAGCATTACCTAATTCAGATTCCACTAATTCTAATCCAACAGGAGCAATTATTCCATTTTGAGAAATAACCATTCTCACATGAATAAAACAAAAGCTTATAAAGCTCATAAAAGTAACTAAAGTAAATAATTTCTTTTTCATTTTTCTTTTTTTTTAAATATTAAACAATAAAATCCAGCTGGCATAATCTTTTATTTTTTTATGAAATCTTTATGAATCATACATCCTCCCGTACACTGTTTAGGAAAATACTTACAAGTAGAACACATTTTATAAAAATTACGTTCTTTTTTTCCTTCATTACTCTCTTTCAACAAATCCATTACTCTATCAAAAGAAATAAAATGACCATTCTTTATCATTGAAGTTAGAACCACAGGGTATTGATTACAATGCAATAAATTCAAGTTAGCATCTATCAATCCAAAGTCTTTTCCTCTGCATGTCTTTTTAAAATAATCAATCCCGTTACTCTCCATAAATGAAATCACTTCATCATCCCAAAAACATAAAGGGACTGTATGATCAAAAGAATAATGTTTGGGGTATTTATTTAACAAAAATATCAATAAGGATTTCATTTTATTATTTATACTATCTCTATAGGCAAATATATTAACCATACAATTTATCGTCAATTGAAAACAAAATGACAAAACGCCCAACTGATTACATTTATCTGCCACCATATCTATTTTGTCCTTCAAAGCATCCATATTTGTAGAATGGTCTATTACGATTTCAAAGACACGAGGGAAGCCACTATTATTTTGAGGAAGAAGTTTATCATATAAAAAATTATCATTTATGAATACAAAATTATAAATAACGGAATCATCCTTTCTTGGGGTTATATTTAACACCATATCATTTAATGCATTTGTAAATAGTGCTACATTATTAAAACGCAATTGAGCTTCCTTATACAATTCTTTGAAATTCGGATGAATAGTTGGTTCACCGCCCATAATTTTTAATGATTTAATTCCGTTTATATGCAAATAATCAAATAACAATAAGGCCTTACTTCTATCCATATGTGAATCTTTTCTTATTGTTTTATTAAAACAATAGTTACAATTTGCATTACATGCCTCAGACATATAAATTCTCATTGAACTCAGTTCATTTCGCTTTTCTCTATACCTCTTTTGTTCACAAAATGCGAGGTATGAATTGTACAAATTTTTAAAGAACATCATTTTATTTTTTAACAATACCATCAATAGTCAATTCTATAATTTTTTTCTCAATATTACAATATACGAATAACGTTTGTGATATATACCCCCAAGTATCTAAATGCATTTTAACTTCAATTATACCATTCTCATTAGGAGGGATAGTCTCAGGAATACAAACAGCTTTAGTACAATCACATGTTGTCTCTATATCTGATATATATAATGGTTTATCACCTATATTTCTAATCTCAAAACGACAAATATTCATTTTGTTATATTCCAAATCATTAAGCAATAAATTATGTTTATTTACATAAACTGTTGTATTATTATTAAATAAAGATTTGCTTGATATTATTCTTTTATACAAATTTCGTACTTTTCGGTTATATATCGGATTTCCTACAGCCAGTACACTATTATTTTCGTTTAATAAAAAAGTTTGATAATTATATTGTTTTATAAGAATATTCTTATTATAAAATTCATCATCTATATCAAAGCAAATAGGATATATGAAAGATTCTATTTGTCTATGAAATTCGGGACTATCTGCACATTGCGGATGAAAAATAAAAAATGGAACAACTTTTTCCCCTGCCATAAGTTCGACTTCTTCCATAAAGGAATACCAATCAGACAACCATAATGTATCTTTACAATCTGCCATCCTCATATAAATTATAATCTTATAGTCAATATTTTGAGAATCTTTATTCACAATAGTACCACGTAATTTAAATATAGAATTAACTGGGAATTCTATTTCTACATTATCCCACTCATTAATTAAAAAATCTTTCCCTGTTGATTTAACACACGAAACAACAGAAATAGTTATTAACAATAAAAGTAGTAATTCATTTTTATTCATAGCTCATTCATAGCTTAATTATCCCAATTAAAATCATCTCCAAATATAGACCAGACTTCATGTTTCATTTCTTCAGTTGCTTTTGAACATACTTTAGGCTTCTTTACTAATACAGAATTCCAAGCCCACTCAAGTTTTCCTATAGAAAAACAATCCGCTTCCATATAAAGTCTCATCAATAAATAATAAGGATATATACGCTTTGGTATACGATTTATAGAACGGAGTAACCAAAATTCCGATTCTTTATAACGTTTCATTTTTTGATAGTTTTTCCCAATAATATTTAAAATCATTGAATTAGAACTTTTCATTAAAGCTTGTTTCAACACACAATTAGACTCTTCATACCAATGTAACTTATGATAGATATAACCAAGTTCATATAAAAACTGCGCATTCCATTTCATATTATCATAGATTTCGTTATAACCATCTAAAGCATCCTCATATGCTTTAGAATAATATAAAATACGACAATGCCCCCATTTTTCTTGATCTTTATGTTTACAAGAGTAATCTTTGTAATAGCAATAGCCCATATACAAAACTGCGAGTGAAATTATTATATTGAATCTACAAAGTTGTATAGGCATATTATTGATATTATTTACGATACACCCTATTATTAACAGACCTAAAGAAAAAATGAAAAGAGGGAATTGCAAAGGATAAGAAAAGAAAGCAAATACGGCAAAAGAAAGTAAGGCTCCACACATTCCATATTCTTTATAAAAATGACCAATCCATGCACTATATCCAATAAGAAATAAACCAATAACAAGAATTGGGATACCCCATGCCATAGCTATCTGTAAATATTCATTAAACATATATTCAGGGGAACCTGCGACATATGCTTCTGTGTCAGTATAATTACCTGATGCAAAATAAGCTTCTTGCGCATCACCATATGCGCCTGACACATTATCCCATCCATATCCCTTCCACGGTTTTTCACTTATAGCACAAATTGAAATTTTCCATATAAACAAACGGCCATCAGCAGAATCTTTTTTCCAGATATACAAACTTGCGATTACCATCATTAGAATAAAAGAAATACTGATGATAGTCGTTTTAATCCATTTTACATGCAACACGAAAAATTGCTTTATCGTTTTCTTGTAATGTACCCATATTACATAACATGAAGCAATTATAATTGAAATCCATGCCGAACGACTCATACCAGCGGGAAGAATACAAAGAATGCCTAAACCTACAATTATTGAAGAAAAATACATCAATCCTTTACATACATCTTTCCATTTTAAATATTCATGTAAACAAATTGGAAATATCATTGCTAAAAATCCCATATAAGGTCCTGGATTATAAAAACTCCCAGTTAAAGTATACAAGCAATGATTGGATTCTGTAAACCGATAAAGTTGAGATAATCCTAAAAAGGTCTCATATCCACCTATTATAATTAAAATAATAATAATAATATATTTCAAATTAAATATTTTCATCATTACTTTCACATAAGATTGATTTACTGATTGGAATTATCTTTCATATCCTCATTAACTAGTGCCCTATTAAATTTTCATTCAAGATATTTTTGAAACAATCTGTTTTGTAACTCATTAATACTTAATAATTGTTTCTGCTTTTAAAAATCGCATAAAAAAAATAAAATTCAAATCAGTTTACTTTAAATATCACCATAAGCAACTATTTATCAATAATTTACAATAGTGGCAAACAATTTTAATGGGACACTAGTGTAATAATATTATAATGAATAACCATACTAACAAGAATCTCCGTTTCTTTTTACCAAGAGCCCATTAACAATTAAATACGGTAAATCTTCAAAAACGACCGATTTCATCGAAGATTTCATTGATTGGAAACGGATAAACCTTTCCCTTTTATTTATTCAAATACCCCAAGGCATACCAATCGGTTCCTGCAATATAAATGGTATAAATACCAGATGAAGAAGGCAACTGAATGGCAGCATTCGATGAAGAGACATAGCCTACCATTGTTCCGGAATTGTCGTAGACAAAAACTTCTGCATCATTAGCAGCATCTGAACTTACTTGAATGGCATTCAAAACATAATTGTAGACTACATCTATAGAAGGAAACTCAAAAAGCGTTCTGTTGTTACCTGTATTAAAATCACCATGCCCTATCTGGTGGTATTCCATATAGACAGGTTTCTTTTCTTCTTCCTTCTTTTCTGCCGAAACCGATAGCACCAAAAACAACATGGCGCTAAAAAATAAAATCATTTTCTTCATGTCAATAACTCTTTAAATAATTAAAAATGGAGCAAATGTAATTTATAAAAAGTTTTCAAACAACAATAAAAGTTTAACAAAGCGCACTTTTATTATTTTGCAATAAGCTGATTATCAATGATTTACAGGAGTGGTAATAAAATAAAAGAAGAACAGGTACTTTGCAAGAAACACAAAAGTTTGACACTCGCCTTAAAACCACCCTTTTTTACGGCATCTTCCATTCCTTGGAGCATCCCCCTACAAACAATCCGTCGGGTATGACAATCAAAGACTATTCATCAGTTTCCGGACGTAGATACCAATGTTGGTTTCGTGTTCGTCGATACCCAATTTCTTACGGATGTCACTACTGAGATGGTAATGTCTTTTCAGTTGGATATATTCGCCGACATCCTTTCCGCGCAGTCCGATGGCATATAAGCAGAGATAATTTATTTCATACTCAGTAAGCCCATACTCTTCCAAATACTCCATGAATCGGGGATGTGAAGCCATGAATGCCATTCGGGTGGAGTTCATGAACTTTTCTCTATCCATCAAGATTTTGTCCAGCCATAATTTGTAGGGCTTTGCGTAAGCTTCGTTTCCTGCAATTTGTGCGGCCAACAGTCCGTTCAGTAGCTCTATCCTTTCTTTGATGACTTCTGATATAGGTGCGGGAAGTTCTTCCTGTTCAGCAAGCAGGGACTTCAACTTCTCGCTTTCATCTTCCAATTGGAACAATCTTATCTGAAGATTCTCTTTTTCCAGTTTCTGACGTTCGTATTCCAATCTGCTGTTTCTGTAACAGTAGTAAATCCATCCTATCGCAAGCAACAGAATAAAGAATCCACATATGCTGTATCCTATGAGCCTATTCTTGTCCTGGATTTCCATCCATGATTTCATTTCCATGTCGTGTTTCTCTTCAGCAAAGAGTAAATCCTGCGAAAACAATGCCTGATGCAAACTATCCAAAGTCTCCGAGTACAATTGGAAACAATTCAAAGCTTCTTCGTATTTCCTGTTTGCCTTCAGGATTTCTGTCTTGATGGATAGGTATTTCAATGCACCGGCAGTGCTGCTCCCTGCATCGACCGAGTTCAACAGATGAAGCGCCTTAGCCGGTTCACCGATTCGGGAATAGCCGTAAGCCATATCAAGTCTGGCCATATTGGTAAGGTCGCCTTGGGTAGAATAGAATTCGAGAATATCCCGGACTTCATCCGGTGAGCCAAAGACAAAGGTGTAGGTCAGAGCAAAAGGGACGAACAAGGATTCATATGCTGCATTTTGGCTGACGTGAATCCTGCAAACCGTATACAGACTGTCGGCCAAAGGTTGGTCTTGTGTAAGGATACTACCATCCAATGCTTTCAACAGGCTTGTGAATTGATAATACGGACGGTCGGCCAATCCGTATAAATCGGCAGCTAACAGTTGGTTTTCTATGAAATTTTCCAATTGATAGGCGGTATAATGCAGCGTAGACTGAGCTACCAACAAATGAGCGAGGGTAAGAGTATCGGTCATTTCATACTGCAAATCTTTCCCTTTAATGAATGCCTTCATGGCAGCATCCGTTTCTTTTCTGTTCTGGTATATCCGTCCTTGATAATAATAGGTACGGAGTTTTTCATCGGGTGTACCTTTTTCAAGATAATAGTCAAGGGCAGGTTGTAACACATCGAACGTAGTTGTATCGATGACGTTCTTGTCCAGTGCCATCGATTTCAACAGGGCATGGCGTGCATGAGTGCTCCGCTTATGGAAGGTCTCTGCATCAAGAGATTGCAATAGGGTCAGGGCAGAGTCAGGGGCAGACTCCATCAGTGCCTCGGCACGGTCAAGGGTGGCAAAGACTTCGGTACGTTCCTTGCAGCCGGCTATGAGCAGCAGAAACAGGCAGAGTAGTAGGATTTGTTTCATGATGACAAAGCTATACATTTTTTCCGTTATTCCAAAATAATCTCTGTCATCCTGCTTTATCAATAAGGCTAAAAACAACCAAGGGCACATAGTGCTTATATGTAGCGGAATATAGAACTATGTGCAGCTTTGTATACTAGCTAGTATTCAGTTGTACATAAGTAGTATTCAAGTGTATAGTAGCTAATGTGTCTTTGATTCGTAGAGTGTTAAGTTATGAGTTGTAAAACGTTGAGTTACGGAGCATAGTACGGCACTCTACGGAGTGTAATATGGCATACTACGAAGTTGCATCAAAACTCATTATCAGACGCAGGCGAAACGGATTGAGCGGATTATTCTTTTTCAAAATTTATCCGCTGCGTCCGCTAAATCCGCGTCTAAAAAAAATCGAAGAAGTTAGTGTAGCTCACTGATAATCAATGCCGGCTGAACTTCATGACGATGATTTTCAACTTCAACTCTCTATATATAATGAATGAACGCGGGAAAACCCGCATTCATTATATTTCTTTCTTAAAGCAACGGCGACGCTTATGCTGTTCGGTCTTGAAGTATTCCCATTGCGCCTGAACCTTGTCGTTCAATTCCAGTTCCGGATTACTTTCAGCATATTCAAAGCCAATCTTCTGATAAACCGGAATCAAATCGTAGAACAACAGGGCATTCACTCCCTTGTTCTGATATTCGGGCTTCACGGCTACCAACAAGAGGTCGAGCACCTTGGGGTATTTCTTCAGGAAGATAACCTTTAACAAGTGATACCAACCGAAAGGCAACAAGCGGCCCTTGGCCTTCTGCAAGGCTTCACTAAGCGATGGCATAGAGATACCCGCTGCTATCACCTGGTCTTCCGAATCGACAACCAATGTCACCATACGGAGGTCGAGTATTGGGAGGAACATCTTGATGTATTGCTTGATTTGCTTGGGCGACAAAGCCGAATAGCCATACAGTTGGCTATATGCTTCGTTCATCAAATCAAAGATAGCCTGACCATATTTATTGATATCCTTGGTCGAAGTGCACTTCACAATCTTCAAGCCATACTTACGCATAATAATCTCGGAGATGCGCTTATGCTTGTCGGGAATGGCATCAGGAATGTATATCTTGAATTCCACCCAGTCGGCATCCTTTTCGTACCCATGCTTCACCATGTGTTCAGGATAGTAAGGATAGTTGTAGATGGTAGCCATGGTGCTCAGTTGGTCAAAGCCTTCTACCAGCATCCCTTCGGCATCAAAATCGGTAAATCCAAGTGGCCCTACAATTTCAGTAGCACCTCTCTCCTTACCCCATGCCTCAACGGTCTTCAGCAAGGCGTCGGACACTTCGGTATCGTCAATGAAGTCTATCCATCCGAAGCGCACTTCCTTCTTGTTCCAGGTTTCGTTGGCGCGGTTGTTCATAATAGCAGCCACACGTCCCACCGGCTTACCGTCCTTGTAAGCCAAGAAATAATCGGCTTCGCAGAATTCGAAGGCGGCATTCTTTTTACGGCTGAAGGTATTCAGCATGTCGTCGTACAGATCAGGAACCGAATAAGGATTCTCCTTATACATTTCATAATTCAAACGGATAAACGTTTTCAGTTCCTTCGAGGTGGTAACTTTCTTGATGGTTATAGCCATAATATCTTGATTTTATTGTTGCGAAATAAGGAAAGCGGTATAGGCAATGTAGCACACTACCAACAAGGCACCTTCTATGCGGGTAATGGTACGTTTCTTGAAGAACCAGCCCACCAGCCAGAAAAGAAGTGCCGAACTGATGAGTACCAGCATATCCACATTATTGATTCCGCCCATCGGAAGCGGAGAGATGGTTGCACTACATCCCAATACAAAGAAAATATTAAATAGGTTACTACCAATCACATTACCGATGGCAATACCCGGATTCTTCTTCAAAGCCGCTGTAACCGAAGTGGCCAATTCGGGAAGTGAAGTACCACAGGCTACAATAGTCAAACCGATGATGGATTCACTTACACCAAGTGCCGTAGCAATACCACTGGCACCATCTACAAACAGTTCACCACCATATATCAATCCGGCTAATCCTGCGGCAATAAAAAGTACCGATTTCCAGATAGGCATTTCCTTGATTTTTTCTCCTTCGGCCTCATCACCTCCATTACGGGCAATGGCAAAGGTATAACGAAGAAATATCAAGAAAAATCCCAAAAGTATTAATCCGTCTACACGACTGATGATGTTACTTATATCTCCATCGAGCCATATATCATTGGCCAAAGCAGCAAGAACAAGCGAAGCCAGAATCACTAGAGGAATCTCTTTACTCATAATACCTTGCTCCACTTTAATGGGCATCACACATGAAGTTACCCCGATAATCATCAGCACATTAAAGATATTGCTACCCACTACGTTACCAATGGCCATTTCGGCGCTACCACCCAATGCAGCCATAGAACTGATGACCAATTCGGGGGCCGATGTTCCGAAGGCCACAATGGTCAAACCAATCACAAGATCGGAGATATTAAAACGTTTTGCTACAGCGGCCGCTCCATCGGTCAGAGCATTAGCACCAACCAAAATCAAGGCAAGTCCGCCTACTAAAAAAAGAATATCTAACATAAAAATGTACATTTACAGTTAACTGACTGCAAATGTACTATTTTTTATTTAATATTTTGTATTTTTGTCCTCCAAACCAATCAAGCAACATTTTATGGTACTCAATTATATTTGGATAGCTTTCTTTCTGATAGCCTTTGTCATCGCTACCTTCCGACTGGTGTTCCTTGGCGATACCGAGGTGTTCCCCGAAATTATCAACTCTACCTTCAGTAGTTCGAAGACCGCTTTCGAAATCTCTTTGGGCCTTACGGGTGTACTCTCCTTGTGGCTGGGTATCATGAAGATAGGCGAAAAGGGAGGAGTCATTGCCTTGTTCTCCAAAATATTGAGTCCCATCTTCTGTAAGTTGTTTCCCGATATTCCGAAAGGGCACCCCGTTACCGGTAGTATCTTCATGAACCTGGCCGCCAACATGTTGGGATTAGACAATGCCGCTACCCCCTTGGGGCTGAAAGCCATGGAAGGCTTACAAGAACTGAACCCCAAGAAAGATACGGCCAGCAATCCTATGATTATGTTTCTGGTACTCAATACTTCGGGACTGACGCTTATCCCCATCAGCATTATGGTATACCGGGCACAAATGGGAGCTGCCCAGCCCACCGATGTATTCGTACCCATTCTTTTGGCCACCTTCTTTTCTACTCTGGCGGGTATTATCGCAGTTAGCCTATATCAACGCATTAATTTGTTCAACCGCACCTTGTTGTTGTTCCTTGGAGGCATGAGTTTGGTTGTAGCCGGCATCATTTGGCTTTTCACCACCTTGAGCCGTACGCAGATTGATGTCTACTCCACCACCAGCGCCAATGTATTCCTGTTCTTGATCATCATCGGCTTCATCCTGGCGGGCATCCGTAAGAAGGTGAACGTATACGATGCCTTTGTAGAGGGTGCCAAAGAAGGCTTCACTACCGCCGTGCGCATCATTCCCTATCTGGTGGCCATCTTGGTGGCTATTGGTGTGTTCCGTGCTTCGGGAGCCATGGATTATCTCATTGGAGCCATCGAAAAGGGAGTACAACTCTGTGGTATCAATAGCGATTTTGTGGGTGGACTCCCCACCGCCATCATGAAACCCCTGAGCGGAAGTGGGGCCCGTGGATTGATGGTAGATGCCATGACCACCTATGGTGCCGACTCGTTTGTAGGCCGACTGGCATGCATTTTCCAAGGTTCCACCGATACCACGTTCTACATCCTGGCCGTTTACTTCGGTAGTGTGGGCATCGCCAAGACCCGCCATGCCGTTCCTTGCGGACTGATAGCCGATGCAGCCGGCATTATTTCAGCCATCTTTATCTGCTATTTGTTCTTCGGATAAAAAGAAATGAAGGTGTATCATAAATGTATTTTAGGCACGGATTCATTGATGATGGTATGCTGTTGCTTACCGCCAAGGGTATCGTGTTTCACGATGGCCTTGTCTTCTTCATCCACGAGACGCTTCAGTGCTTCCATCGTATTTTTATACCCCAAAGCCGAAGCCACATCTTTACCCACGAAATATGTTTCACCATCCACCACACAAGTTCTGATTTATCCAAACTCCTTGTTCTTGAAAATTGTCAAATTCTTCATCATGGAGGTCAATAAAGTCAGTATAGTCAGTAAAGTCAGTAATTAATGGACTACCCTATGGTATGTAAATTAAATTTTATATATATAATATTATTATATATATAAGTTTGAAATTCACATTTTGTATACCTACGCAAAAATTACTGACTATACTGACTATACTGACTTTACTGACTATTGACTATCTTTTTCGTAAGGAATCCGTTGACTTTGTTTGCTGCATAAGTTGACTTGTTTTCCAGAGAAAGTTACTTTGAAAAAATATTCCAGTAAGGCTTGACACCTGCTATACCAATGTTGTACCTTCGCACCGTGAGGTTTGAGAAAACGACGTTTAATCGGCCGTAAAACGACGCTTTCTTCTTTACAAAACGACGCATTACGCTCTTTGTCATCCTGAGCGTAGCGAAGGATCTGAAGACATAAACGTGGATGCATCCGTGGATGTACACAGATCCATTCGTCACTCCGTTCCTCAGGATGACAAGGAGGATGGAGTCGTCAGGATGACAAAAGAGAACTAAACTATTTATTAACTAAAACTAAACAACTATGGCAACAGGAATTTTGAAGTACAAAATGGCAGGACGTATCAATCCACAAGAAAACGGCGGATGCGTATGCGCCTGCCGTTACTTGTTCCGCTTCCGCAACTTGTTTACCGCCGACTCCAACGATTCAGTAGGCTCAATGATGTTATAGTCTTTCCAATAGTCAGCATCCCAATACTCGTCCACCACATCGTAGAATACTTCGCGGTATTTAAAGGAGTTCTTGGCCTTGATGCGATCGGGCGTCTCTTCTTCTCTATCTACCATCACCATTTCGGACGAAGTGGTATAGGTAGACGAGAAGAGGCGCTTCTTCCAGTCGCACTTAAAGCGGACATCATTGCGTATATAATTCAGGTAGGTTTTATCGCCTTGCTGACGGTAAGACACCAAATAGGTAACGGCCAAAGGACGGAAACGCAAGCTGGCAGGTTTCTTCTGAAGTATAGTACGGACGGCCTTGGCTCTATCGGTCAGATCCATTTCAAATTCGGCACGGGTAAACGAAAGGGTTTCCTGGTCGATGTACAACTTACCGGTATAAAGAGCGTATTCCAAATTCATACGGGGAGTGAAGGCCACTACGTACTGCATTCTGTTATCAAGAAGTACAGGCTTGTCCATGGTGAAGTTGTAGTAATGCAGCGTGGTAATATTGAGCAAATCGTCACCGTTCTTCACAATGTCCAGATAGACGGGAATAAGTGGTCCGCCCGCCACTTTGACCGAGAGCGTATCCTTGGCCCGTTGACTCACCAAGCGTCGGCCTCTGACAAGTTTGGAGCGGTCGAAGGTGGTGCGACGGTTATTATAATCGGTTTTATAGACATCCATCACCGCTTCGGCCACCCCGATGTAACGACGCCCTTTCTGTACGGTTTCGCGGTAGAAGGCGGCATACAGATGGTCGCGGTCGGAATAGTTGTAGCCAATCTTCGAAATGGCCTTCTCCACCAAATCGCGCGGATGGCCACCAAATACATTCACCTCGCTGAGCCATTCGGTAGAGGGGCGCATCCATATTTCCAATGGGGTGCCTTGTTGGGCCATAAGCTCATTGGCCGACACTTTGGTGTTCAGATAACCGATGAATGATACCAGCAGCCCTTGCTTGATTTCGTCAGGCGACACTTTCAAGGTAAAAGCACCATCAGCATTGGTTACAGTACCCACATTACTCCCGATAACGGCAATGTTTACATTGTCCAGCTTCTTACGGCTGTCCTTGTCCTTTACTATTCCGCTGATAATAACCTCGCCGGCCGTTTGTGCCTTGAGGGGCAACAACCAGCCAAGTACGATGCTTGCTACCAATAAAGTGATTGTTCTTTTCATAGGCTTGGAAGAATGTATAGTTACCATTGAATCAATACTTTACAAATATAGAATATTTCTGAAAAACATACAACAAAATCATTATTTTTCTTTCACTCAAAACTCTACTTGTACACCGCCCATGAAAGTGGCTTTAGGCATGGGATAACCGCTCATCATTTCATATTGTTGGGCTAACAAGTTCTCGCCACGCATCCAAAGGCTTAGATGCTTGTTCACCGTATATGAGGCCTTTAGATTCCACAAGACAAAGTTTTCTTTCTCTTCGGGCGTGATTGATTTATATAATCCGTCTACATATTGAACACCTGTAGATACATTCCAAACCCCTTTGGTGTATGATATACCACCGTAGAGCTTATGCTCCGGGGAAGAGATAACCGGATTCTTCATGTGCAAATAGCTATAGTTTGCATCTATTATCCAATGTGGTGAAACTCGATAAGTAGCTTGTAACTCTACTCCATTGTTCTCAATCTTCCCGGTATTTACATTCATCATTCTACCGTCTACCGATGCAACTGTAATCATGTTATCGCCCTTCAAGTAAAACAAGTTGATGCCATAGTTCAACCGGTTATCAAACAATCGTTGCGAATAGCTTACTTCGTAATTCCAAATTCTTTCGGCTTCCAAATCGGGATTGGCCACGCCCCACATGAACATTTCACGGATAATGGGGTATCGGAAACCTTTGCTAACGGATAATTTTACCTCGGCATTCTTTGGTAAATGGATGGCAGCTCCCATTTGAGGAATCCATTCGGTTCCCGCTTGGTCGTGGTGGTCTAAACGAAAACCAGCATTCAAAGTAAGCCAAGCGGCCAGGTGTTGCCTGAAATCCACATATCCGGCTATCTCGTTTTGATTCTTGTCGACTATTTCCTTTTGTTCTCCTTTCTTTTCACCAGATACAAACTTGTTCCAGGCCTTACCACCAAAGCGATACCAGTCAGCCCCTATCGTGGTGTGATTGCCCGAAAACAACTGGAAATTCTGATGCCACGAAAGACCCATCATCACATCATTGGAGTGGAAACGGTAGTCCAACGGATTTTCACCACCAACGGCATTGTATCCGTCATTGATTTTATGTCGTCCCCAATTATAGAAAAAGGATAAAGTCCCCGAAGTTTTCTCGTAGGTATTATCCAATGAAACAGATGCCATACCGCGAGTAATACGCTGATCGGCATCCTCTAACGGAGCAGATATAGCTCCAGGTTGAGAAGCCTTGAACTGCACCAAATTCACATCAGCCATAGTCTTCCAATGCGAAGACCATTCGTAGCCTAATTTTACATATCCACCGTATTGAGTGAACTCCATATTCTCTTGATGTCCATCCGTCTGATTGTATGAGCCACTGACAATACTTGTAAACTTTCCTTTACGCACTCTGTTTGTTATTTCGCTCTGAATTGTTTGGTAAGAGCCATAGCCTACATTGGCTTGCGTCTCTACTCCATCGGTATCCATCTTTCGGGTTACAATGTTTATAACGCCTCCCATGGCATTCGAGCCATAGAGAACCGAAGCGGGACCTCGCAACACTTCTACCTTTCCGGCCATCATACCTTGACAAACATCGGCTACGGGATGTCCCATGATGCCTGCATATTGCGGATGTCCATCGACCAACACCATCAAGCGGGCACTATTGCCACCCATTCCACGAAGATTCATGCTACCCGCTGCACCTCCCGATACACCATACCCCATCATTCCACGGGAAGTGATAAACAATCCGGGGACTTGCTCGGTAAGCATCGGCAGAAGGGAGGGAGTGTGCTGATGTTCAATTTTTTCGCGATGGAAGACAGAAATAGTCATAGGTAGATGACGCACATCCGCTCCATAGCGGGTACCCGTAACTACCAATTCGTCCAATACCTGCAACTTGTTTAGTTGTAAACTATCTGTTTGTGCATTCACATTACTGATGGCCAAAAGGGCAACCGTAACGCAGAGAAGGCACTTTATGAAGCTTTTTCCCAATTTCATAGGCATTCTATTTTCTCGAATAGTTCTTTATAAAATAGACAAAGATACAATAAGATGGTTTAATCACAAAAACAAAAAGCATGCATAAGGACATGCCAAAGTACAAAAGTGACAAAGATATAATGGAATTTTCAACAAAAAACACTAAGTTTGCAAGGTATTTAAATCGCATCATTATGATTACTTATCAGACAGAGGGTACTCGTATGCCCGATATTAAAAAGAGAGAAACCACCGAATGGATCAAGAAAGTAGCTGCTACTTACGGGAAAAAGGTAGGCGAAATAGCGTACATCTTCTGTTCGGACGAGAAGATATTGGAAGTGAACCGTCAGTATCTGGAGCACGATTATTATACGGACATCATAACCTTTGACTACACCGAGGGAAATCGCATCGGCGGAGATTTGTTTATCAGTCTTGATACCGTTCGTACCAATGCCGAACAATTCAACCAACCTTATGAACGCGAGCTTTATCGGGTAATCATACACGGTATTCTACACCTTTGCGGCATTAACGACAAAGGTCCAGGCGAACGCGAAATTATGGAAGAAGCCGAAAACAAAGCCTTGGAGATGCGGTAAAAATTGTACCGAAATAAAGAAATATATCAATGGATTTTAAATACGATGTTATAGTTATAGGTGCCGGACATGCCGGATGTGAAGCTGCTGCAGCCGCCGCCAATTTAGGCTCAAAAACTTGTCTTATCACCATGGATATGAATAAGATAGGTCAGATGAGCTGTAACCCTGCCGTAGGTGGGATTGCCAAAGGACAGATTGTCAGAGAGATAGATGCCTTGGGAGGATATATGGGCTTGGTAACCGATCGTACCGCCATTCAATTCCGTATGCTCAACCGCTCGAAAGGACCGGCCATGTGGAGTCCTCGCGCCCAATGCGACAGAGGGAAATTCATTTGGGCCTGGCGAGAAATATTGGAGAACATCCCCAACTTACATATTTGGCAAGACACCGTAGAAGAATTGTTGGTAAAGAACGGCGAAGTGGTAGGCCTCACTACTTGTTGGGGAGTAACTTTCCATGCAAAATGTATCGTACTTACCGCCGGTACTTTCCTTAACGGATTGATGCATATCGGGCCTAAAATGTTAGCCGGTGGCCGTTGCGCAGAACCCGCTTCTTACCATCTGACTGAATCCATCGCCCGCCATGGTATCACCTACGGACGAATGAAAACCGGTACACCCGTTCGTATCGATGCCAAAAGTGTGCATTTTGAGCACATGGAGACACAAGATGGCGAGAATGATTTCCATCGTTTCTCATTCATCAGCGAGCCTAGAAAACTCAAGCAATTACAATGCTGGACGTGCTTTACCAACGAGGAATCGCACGAAGTGCTCCGCAAAGGGCTATCTGAATCTCCCCTATTCAACGGACAAATTCAGAGCATCGGCCCGCGCTATTGCCCCAGTATCGAAACCAAGATTGTGACTTTCCCCGACAAGCCACAACATCAATTGTTCTTGGAGCCGGAAGGAGAAACAACACACGAATTATACTTGAACGGATTCTCTTCTTCGCTCCCAATGAACATACAAATAGAAGCGCTGAAGAAGATTCCGGCATTCAAGGATTTGGTAATCTATAGACCGGGATATGCCATTGAATACGATTATTTCGATCCTACCCAATTGAAGCATACCCTGGAAACAAAAGCGGTGAAGAACCTCTTTATGGCCGGACAAGTAAACGGAACAACTGGATACGAAGAAGCGGGTGGACAGGGTATCATTGCGGGTATCAATGCACACATCAATTGCCACGGAGGAGAGCCTTTCACTTTAGGTCGCGACGAGGCCTATATAGGTGTTCTTATCGACGATTTGGTTACTAAAGGTGTGGACGAACCTTACCGTATGTTTACTTCGCGTGCCGAATATCGCATTCTATTAAGACAAGACGATGCTGATATGCGCTTAACAGAAAAGGCGTATAAACTGGGATTGGTAAAACAAGACCGTTACGAAAAACTTTGCAGCAAACGTGAAGCAATAAACGGTATCATTGAATTCGCCAAGAAGTTCTCCATTAAAGCTGCACTCATCAACGATGCTTTGGAAAAATTAGGAACCAATCCCCTATCACATGGATGTAAACTGATAGATTTAATTATTCGTCCACAAATCAACATCGAAAGCATTGCAGAATATATTCCTGCTTTCAAGGAATTGCTTAACAAGATAACCGACCGCAAGGAAGAAATAATAGAGGCCGCCGAAGTGCTAATCAAATACCAAGGCTATATAGACCGCGAACGAATGGTAGCCGACAAGATACATCGGCTGGAAAGCATCCGCATAAAAGGGAAATTTGACTATAACTCGTTGAACTCCCTTTCTACGGAAGCCCGTCAAAAACTAATAAAGATTGATCCAGAGACGTTGGCGCAAGCTAGTAGAATACCGGGCATTTCACCGAGCGACATCAATGTATTGTTGGTCTTACTTGGCAGATAAGCTTGAATGTTTCACGTGAAACAAATCGTTTAATACTTTAACAATAAATCACTGGTTATGAACAAAGAACTTTTATTGGCTAATTTAAGAGAAATACCTAACTTCCCCATTCCAGGTATCCTATTCTATGATGTTACCACATTATTCAAGAACGCAGAATGCTTAGAAGAAATACTGAACAGCCTGTATGAATTATACAAGGACAAAGGTATTACTAAGGTAGTAGGTATTGAATCAAGAGGTTTTATATTGGGTGCTGCATTAGCCATTAAACTAAACGCAGGATTCGTAATGGCAAGAAAACCTGGGAAACTTCCAGCCGAAACCATCGAAGAAACATACACCAAGGAATATGGTGTTGATTCAATCCAAATCCACAAAGATGCCATTTCAAAAGACGACGTGGTATTATTACACGACGATCTCTTAGCTACAGGCGGCACGATGGCAGCAGCGCATAGATTGGTACAAAAATGTGGAGCTAAAGAAACATTCATCAACTTCATTATTGAATTGGACGAATTGAACGGTAGAAAAGCTTTCCCAGAAAATACTGAAATCACTTCGCTTATTGTGAAATAAGAAGAAAATGGCTGAATCCAACGTATCCAATCACATAAAAGGGATTGTTCCAAACCTCCCGGAGACACCAGGCATTTATCAATACTTGAATGCCGAAGGAACCATCATATACGTTGGAAAGGCTAAAAATCTAAAACGAAGAGTATCTTCATATTTCAACAGGGAACATCCGAATGGAAAGACTCGAATACTTGTCAGCAAAATAGCGGACATCAAATACATTGTGGTAAAGACCGAGGAAGATGCACTCCTATTGGAAAACAACCTTATTAAGAAATACAAACCTCGCTACAATGTTTTGCTAAAGGACGACAAGAGCTATCCTTCCATTTGTGTAAGCAATGAATATTACCCCAGGGTATTCAAGACACGAAACATAATTCACGATGGATCCAACTATTATGGTCCATATAGCCATGTGCCCTCCATGAATGCCTTATTGGAGTTGATTAACAAATTATACCCTTTACGAAGATGCAGACATAGTCTAACTCCAGAAAACATTCGAGGGGGCAAATTTGATATTTGTCTGGAATACCACATCAAGAATTGTAAAGGTCCCTGCATTGGGAAACAATCTCACGAAGATTATATGAAAGACATACAAGAAGTGAAAAGTATCCTAAAAGGTGACACACAAATTGTATGCGATTTATTGAAGGATGAAATGAAAGCATTAGCCATGGAAATGCGATTCGAAGAAGCACAGGCCATCAAAGAAAAGTATGATTTAATCGAGAATTATCGCGCAAAGAGTGAGGTTGTAAACAGATTTATTCATAATGTGGATGTATTCTCTATAGAAATGGATGATAATACGGGATACATCAATTACTTACACATCACCAATGGATGCATCAATCAAGCCTTTACATTTGAATATAAAAAGCGATTAAATGAGACCAAAGAGGAACTCCTTCAATTAGGAATCGTTGAAATGAGGGAAAGGTATAAGAGCAATTCACGCGAAATAATCGTGCCTTTCGAGTTGGATATGGAATTAAACAACGTTACATTCACAATACCTCAACGTGGCGAAAAGAAGCATCTATTGGGACTATCCATCTTAAATGTAAAGCAATACAAGGCAGACAGAATGAAACAGGCCGACAAACTTAACCCAGAACAAAAGAAAACAAGGATACTGAAAGAAATACAAGAACAACTGCACATGACAAAAATGCCCGTACACATCGAATGTTTTGACAATTCAAACATATCGGGAAGTGATGCTGTAGCAGCATGTGTAGTATTCAAAATGGGCAAGCCCAGCAAAAAAGATTATAGAAAATTCAACATCAAAACCGTGGAAGGGCCTGACGATTATGCTTCGATGAAAGAGGTGGTAAGAAGGCGATACACCAGGGCCATAGAAGAAGGTACACCCCTACCTGATTTAATTATAACCGACGGTGGAAAGGGACAAATGGAAGTGGTGCGGCAAGTTATAGAAGATGAGCTGCACTTGAACATTCCTATTGCGGGATTGGCAAAAGACAACAAACACCGTACATCGGAATTGCTTTATGGATTCCCTCCACTTACTATTGGCGTAAAACAAAGTACACCGTTGTTCCATTTATTGGAAAACATACAGAATGAAGTACACCGTTTTGCCATCACATTCCATAGAGACAAACGAAGCAAGAGCCAAATTTCATCGGTATTGGACAACATTAAAGGAGTAGGTGAAAAGCGAAAGGCTGAGCTATTGAAAACATTTAAAAGCGTTGCCCGTATCAAACAGGCATCATTGGAAGAGATAGCAGCCATAGTGGGAGAAACTGTTGCTAAAAATATCAAAGAAAAACTCCAAGAATAAAGGATATTTCCTACCTTTGTAACATGAGAATAGTAATACAACGAGTGAGTCACGCTTCAGTTACCATTAACGGAGTATGCAAGTCGGCCATAAAGGAAGGCTTTATGATATTAGTAGGTATAGAAGAAGCTGATAATCAAGAGGATGCCGATTGGCTAAGCAAGAAGGTCATTAATCTTAGAGTATTTGATGACGAAAACGGAGTGATGAACAAATCCATATTGGAAGCAGACGGTAACATATTAGTTATCAGTCAGTTTACGCTTCACGCATCCTATAAGAAAGGAAACCGTCCATCATATATTCATGCTGCACGCCCTGAAACAGCCATTCCTCTATACGAATACTTTTGCAAAAAATTAAGCGAAGGACTCGGAAAAGAAGTAGGTACAGGGGAGTTTGGAGCAGACATGAAAGTAGAATTACTGAACAATGGTCCTGTAACCATTTGTATGGACTCTAAAAACAAAGAATAATGACGATAGAAGAAGCCCAAAAACAAGTAGACGAATGGATAAAAACCTACGGGGTGCGCTACTTTAGCGAACTCACCAATATGGCTGTACTGACCGAAGAGGTAGGTGAACTGGCACGGATCATGGCAAGAACCTATGGCGACCAATCGTTTAAAGCTGGAGAAAAGCATGATTTAGGCGATGAAATGGCCGATATTTTATGGGTACTTATCTGTTTGGCCAATCAAACAGGAGTCAATTTGACGGAAGCTTTTCAAAAGAACTTGGAAAAGAAAACATCAAGAGATAAAGAAAGACATAAAAACAATCCCAAACTATAAGATATGGAACATACTCACGATTGTAATTGTGGCCATGAGCATCACGACCACGAAGAAATGCAGAGCAAATATACCCTTGCGCTCAGTAAATACAATACCCATCTTCATGACGATGAGATAATGGAGAAGGTCAATCAACTCATCAGCAAACATATCGATGAAAACAACACTTTAGAAGTAAAAAAGCGTTTGTTCAACTGCATTGACCTCACCACCCTAAAGTGTACAGACACCGAAGAAAGCGTCATGAAATTTACTGAAAAGGTGAATGAATTGGCTGACAAATATCCTGATTTGGAAAATGTGGCTGCCATTTGTGTATATCCGAATATGGCAGAAATTGTGAACGATACACTGGAAGCTGATCATGTCAATATCGCTTGCGTATCGGGCGGTTTTCCCTCATCACAAACTTTCATGGAAGTAAAAGTAGCCGAAACAGCTATGGCGCTTCATACAGGAGCCGATGAAATAGACATAGTGCTACCTGTTGGCAAATTCCTTTGCGGGGATTATGAAGGGATGTGCGATGAAATCGAGGAATTAAAGGATATTTGCGGCGAAAAGCCACTGAAAGTAATACTAGAAACAGGAGTACTCAGAAGCGCATCAAACATCAAGAAAGCAGCTATTCTCGCTATGTATTCGGGAGCTGACTTTATCAAAACATCTACAGGAAAAGAAAGCATTTCGGCTACTCCAGAAGCTGCATTGGTTATGTGTGAAGCCATTCGTGACTATTACAAGGAAACTGGAAGAAAAGTGGGATTCAAAGCAGCTGGTGGTATAGACAATGTTCAAAAGGCACTCGCCTACTATACCATTGTTAAAGAGACATTAGGAGAAGAATGGCTGAATAACAAGCTATTCCGTATAGGTACCAGCCGATTAGCCAACTCACTATTGACAGAAATCCTTGGAGAAGAAGTAAAAGTCTTCTAAATAGAGGGAATAATAAGAAGAAAGTGGGTGTGTCGAAATGCACATCCACTATTTTTTAGGCACGGATTACACGGATTAACACGGTTTTTAGTGTATGTTTACATTAAATTTATCCGTGCAATCCGTGTAACCCGTGCCTAAAATACATTTATGACACACATCCTTTTATTTTGTTCGATTGATTACATAATCTATATAAGCAGAAAGTGCATCTCTCATTTCGGGAGTAGTTGAGGAAGGTAACAAATCAAGCGCTTTGTTTCGATAGTCCATCATAACTTTTTGTGCATACTCAATACCACCTTGCTGCTTTACATATTCGATGAAATCTTCAATTTCTTCTTGTGTAGCTTCCAACGAACGGATACGATAAGCCAAGGCACGCATGGTCTCGTCAGCAAAATGATTCAATACATAAAGAGCTGGGAGTGTAAGCTTACCTTCACGCATATCATTACCGGTAGGTTTACCAACATCCGATGTAAAGTAATCGAATATATCATCCTTAATTTGGAAAGCAATGCCAATCATTTCTCCGAAAAGAGAAGCATTTTGCTCGATTTCATCGGTAGAATTAGCGGAAAGAGCACCTGCTTCTGCACAAGCAGAGAATAAAGAAGCAGTTTTCTTTCGTAAGACTTCAAAATAAACATCTTCATTAAAATCAATAGCTCCGGTATTAGACAACTGCACTATCTCACCTTCGGAAAGGTTTTGTCCTAATTTGGCCACCAGATCGACTATACGTATATCGGCAGTCATTGCTGCCTCCTTCAAACTTGAAGCCAAAAGATAATCACCTACCAAAACAGATACCTTATTATCATAAAGGGCATTAACCGACTTCTGTCCACGACGCTTATCACTCTCATCCACCACATCATCATGTACCAAACTGGCTGTATGTAACAATTCCAAAGAGATAGCAGCATGATAAGTTGCATCAAGCACTTCTCCATAGACCTTTGCCATAAGAAGCACCAACATTGGACGCATCATCTTTCCATTCCTTTGTTTAATGTAAGTAATCACTTCATTCAACAATGGATTAGAACTTTGAAGTGAAGCATCAAACATCTGTTTGAACACTTCAAATTCTTGCATTATCGGCCCTTTAATTTGTTGCATTACGTTTCAATAACAATTTTAAGCTACAAAATTAAGAATAAAACACGGAATACGGTATTTTTTTGTACTTTTACCATGAAAAAACAAATATTTTTAAGAATGGAGAAGCTTTTTCTACTCGATGCGTACGCATTAATATACCGTGCATACTATGCATTAATCAAAAATCCTCGTATTAATTCGAAAGGATTCAATACTTCGGCGGTATTGGGGTTTGTCAATACATTGGAAGATGTACTCAAAAAAGAGAACCCTACACACATCGGAGTAGCTTTCGATCCTTCAGGGCCTACTTTCCGCCACGAAGCTTATAAACAATACAAGGCACAACGCGAAGAAACGCCTGAAGTAATCCGTCTTTCCGTTCCTATTATTAAGGATATTATTCGCGCTTACCGCATTCCTATACTTGAAGTATCTGGCTTTGAAGCGGATGATGTAATCGGTACATTGGCCACCAAAGCCGGTAAACAGGGCATTACTACTTATATGATGACTCCTGATAAGGATTATGGCCAACTGGTCAGTGAAAATGTCTTCATGTACCGCCCCAAATACGGTGATAAGGAATTTGATGTAATGGGAGTAGAAGAAGTAAAAGCTAAGTTCGACATTGAATCTCCATTACAGGTTATTGATATGTTGGGACTGATGGGCGATTCGTCTGATAACATTCCAGGTTGTCCGGGTGTAGGAGAAAAGACAGCTCAAAAGTTAGTCGCCCAATTTGGTAGCATAGAAAATCTACTTGAACACACCGAGGAGTTAAAAGGTGCACTCAAGACAAAAGTAGAAAATAATAAGGAAATGATTCTCTTCTCCAAATTTTTGGCAACCATTAAAACCGATGTTCCCATCGAGTTAAATATGGAAGACTTACAAAGAGAAGCACCCGATGAAGAAGCATTGCGGAAAATTTTTGAGGAAATGGAATTCCGCTCTCTTATGGAACGAGTATTCAACCGTGAGAAAAAAATTACTACAACTGAAAATACAATCAAGAAGCCGACTGGTCAACCCGACCTCTTCAATGGTCAGCTTTCTTTGTTTGGTAACACCCCTACCCCATCAACTGCTTCAAAGGGCCAAAAACAGGGCAATTTGTTTGCAGAATTTGCGGACGAGGGGCAAGGCGATTCAAAATATTCAAATCTCGCGAATTTGGAAAGCCTTCGCTATAATTATCAACTTATTGATAATGAAGATAAAAGAAATGAATTACGTACAAAGTTAATTACATCCGAAATTCTCAGTTTAGATACAGAGACCACAAGTACAGACCCCATCAATGCCGAATTGGTTGGAATGAGCTTCAGTATACAGGAAAATGAAGCCTATTATGTACCGATACCCGCTAATCAAGACGAAGCTCTAAAAATTGTTAATGAGTTTAAGGAAGTCTTCGAAAACAAACAATCCTTGAAAGTGGGACAAAACATCAAGTATGATATGTTAGTGTTGTCGAATTACGGAATCAATCTTCAAGGTCCGATGTTCGATACCATGATAGCACATTATGTCCTTCAGCCCGAATTAAGACATAACATGGATTACTTGGCAGAAATCTATCTGAATTATCAAACCATCCATATCGAAGAATTGATAGGCAGTAAAGGAAAGAACCAAGGCAATATGCGCGACCTTCCACCCGAAGCCATATACAAATATGCTTGCGAAGATGCCGATGTCACTCTGAAGCTTTACCATATCTTAAAGAAAGAATTGGAAGAACACCAAGTATCTTCTTTATTCTACGATATCGAAATGCCATTGGTTCCCGTACTCGCTTATATGGAACGGAACGGTGTACGAATAAATTCAGAGACACTAAAAGAAAGTTCGCTTCACTTCACTTCCCGTATGCAAGAAATAGAAAAGGAAGTGCACCAATTGGCCGGTATGGACTTTAATATCGCCTCCCCGAAACAAGTGGGCGAAGTCCTATTCGACAAATTGAAAATTGTAACTAAAGCTAAGAAGACCAAAACAGGCCAATATGTTACCAGTGAAGAAGTACTCGAAAGCTTGCGTGGTAAACACGAGATTGTGGGAAAGATTTTGGAACATAGAGGACTAAAGAAACTTTTAGGTACGTATATCGATGCCCTACCCCTTTTGGTCAATCCCAAGACAGGGAAAATACATACTTCGTTCAACCAAACCGTTACGGCAACCGGTCGACTAAGTTCCAGCAATCCGAACTTGCAAAATATTCCGATCAGAAACGAAGACGGTAAAGAAATACGAAAAGCATTCATTCCCGAAGAAGGATGTGAATTCTTCTCGGCTGACTATTCACAAATTGAATTACGTATTATGGCTCATCTCAGTGGCGACAAGAACATGATTGAAGCTTTCCGCGAAGGAAACGACATCCATGCTGCTACTGCCGCAAAAATCTATAAGATAGCAATAGAAGAGGTAACACGTGAGCAACGTAGCAAGGCAAAAACGGCCAATTTCGGAATTATTTATGGCATCAGTGTATTCGGCCTTGCCGAACGGATGAACGTGCCGCGGAGCGAAGCCAAAGAACTGATAGACGGATATTTCGAAACGTATCCCCATATCAAGGAATATATGGATAAGAGTATAGCGGTGGCACGCGAAAACGGTTACATCGAAACGATATTCGGTCGTAAACGCTTCTTACCCGATATCAATTCACACAATGCCGTTGTCAGAGGGTATGCCGAACGGAATGCCATCAATGCACCGATACAAGGTAGTGCAGCCGATATCATCAAAGTAGCCATGGTAAAGATATACCAACGGTTCATGCAGGAAAACATCCGTTCGAAGATGATTCTTCAAGTACACGATGAACTTAACTTCAGCGTTTATCCGGATGAAAAGGAAAAAGTGCAACAAATTGTCATCGAAGAAATGGAGAAGGCATATGCCATGCAAGTACCTCTACGTGCCGATTGTGGTTGGGGGAACAATTGGTTGGAAGCTCATTAAAGAGTGTATCCAATTATAGATACTATACAAAAAACATATCCACAAATTATATTGGTACGGATTACACGGATTTCACGGAACTAGTTGATGTAAACATACACTAAAGACCGTGTTAATCCGTGTAATCCGTGCCTAAATATAGCATGACACGCTCTCTTTTCTTTTCAGAATATGAAGCTTGATAAAAAAAGAATCAGTATCTTTGCAAACTGATAATCTGTTAATAACTAAAACAATAAATAAATGGCATTAAAAGCAGGTATTGTAGGTCTTCCCAATGTCGGAAAATCCACACTTTTTAATTGTTTGTCCAGCGCTAAGGCACAAAGTGCAAACTATCCGTTTTGTACCATCGATGCACAACAAGGACAAATCTCCGTACCCGATGAAAGATTAAACAAATTGGCAGAATTAGTGAAGCCGGGACGTATTGTTCCCGCTACATGCGATATTGTAGACATTGCCGGATTGGTAAAAGGTGCCAGTCAAGGTGAAGGATTGGGTAACCAGTTCTTGGGAAACATCCGCGAAACCGATGCCATCATCCATGTGCTCCGTTGTTTTGATAACGATAATATTGCTCATGTAGACGGTTCAGTAAACCCTGTTCGCGATAAGGAAATTATCGATGCCGAGCTCCAACTGAAGGACTTGGAAACTGTAGAAAACCGCATCAAGCGCGTAGAAAAACAAGCCAAAGTAGGTGGTGACAAGCAAGCCAAATTGGAATACGATGTATTGTCAAAATACCGCGAAGTCTTGTTGCAGGGAAAGTCGGCACGTACCGTTACTTTCGAAACCGAAGACGAACAGAATGCTGCAAAAAGCCTGTTCCTTCTTACTACCAAACCCGTACTTTATGTATGTAATGTAGACGATACAGCTGCTGCCAATGGCAATCCATACGTAGAAGCCGTTCGCGAAGCCATCAAGGACGAAGAAGCCGAACTGCTTATCATCAGTGCTCAAACCGAAGCCGACATTGCCGAACTTGAAAGCTACGAAGAAAAGCAGATGTTTTTGGAAGACATGGGCTTGAAGGAATCAGGTTGTGACCGCCTCATCAAGGCTATCTACAAACTTCTGAATCTTGAAACCTTCATTACCGCTGGGGAAATGGAAGTCAAGGCCTGGACATACCGCAAAGGTTGGAAAGCTCCCCAATGTGCCGGTGTTATTCATACCGATTTCGAAAAAGGCTTTATCCGCGCCGAAGTGATTAAGTACGACGACTATATCAAGTATGGCTCTGAAACTGCTGTAAAAGAAGCCGGGAAGATGGGTGTAGAAGGCAAGGAATACGTGGTACAGGATGGTGATATCATGCACTTCCGCTTCAATGTGTAATATTTTTGTACCTTTATATGAAAGTGGATGTGTAGGTAGATTCAACTTTTAAATGCAATCATTCCACATAGAAGAAATTTCAGAACCACCCCACAATATAAAGATGTACCACTATACATAAGAATAAGTGGTACATCTTTATTTGAATATGATTCAACGACTTATTTTCCTCTCACAATCTTCTTGATATCGTTCAGCTTATTCAAAGCCTCTAAAGGAGTGAGGTTATTTACATCGAGGTTGAGGATTTCATCGCGTATCTGGCAAAGTACAGGGTCATCCAATTGGAAGAAACTGAGTTGCATTCCGTCGCGACTTTGGGCTATTTCTTTGGTGGGTTTGGATACACCTTGTTGACGATTGTCCGATTCCAATTGTCCCAAAATAGTATTGGCACGCTTCACAATGCTTTTAGGCATACCAGCCATTTTAGCCACATGGATACCGAAGGAGTGTTCACTTCCTCCACGCTCCAATTTACGGAGGAAAATTACCTTATTATCCACTTCCTTTACCGATACATTGTAGTTCTTGATGCGCTTGAAGGATTTCTCCATCTCGTTCAATTCGTGGTAATGGGTAGCAAAGAGAGTACGTGCCTTGGCCTTGGGATGCTCGTGGATATACTCTACAATGGCCCACGCAATGGAAATACCATCGTAGGTAGAAGTACCCCTACCCAACTCATCAAACAAGACCAAACTACGGGGAGAAAGGTTATTCAATATGTCGGCAGCTTCGTTCATTTCTACCATGAAAGTGGATTCGCCCACCGAAATGTTGTCACTGGCCCCTACACGGGTGAATATCTTGTCTACCATACCAATACGCGCGCTTTCGGCAGGTACAAAACAACCTATTTGCGCCATCAGGGTTATCAAGGCTGTCTGGCGGAGCAAGGCAGATTTACCGGCCATATTGGGCCCGGTAATGATGATGATTTGTTGGTTATCGGTATCGAGGAGCACATCGTTGGCAATATACCTCTCTCCTATCGGCAATTGTTTTTCAATCACCGGATGGCGTCCTTGTCGGATTTCTAGCACATCATTGTCTTCTATAATGGGACGGATGTATTTGTTTTCTCTCGCTACATTGGCAAAGGAAAGCAAACAATCCAATCGGGCTATCTGCGTAGCGTTGATTTGGATGGCAGGAATATATTCGGCCAACGAGAGTACCAAATCGTTGTAAAGTTTGGTTTCAAGAGCCAGTATCTTTTCTTCAGCCCCCAATATCTTTTCTTCGTATTCCTTCAATTCCTGAGTGATGTAGCGCTCGGCGTTGACCAACGTTTGCTTACGAATCCAATCGGCCGGCACCTTGTCCTTATGCGTATTACGTACTTCAATGTAATAGCCGAACACATTGTTATAGGCTATCTTGAGGCTCGGTATTTCGGTGCGTTCGCTTTCTCGTTGCTGCATCTGGAGCAAATAATCTTTGCCCGAATAGGCTATCTGTCTCAATTCATCCAATTCGGAACATACACCATCGGCTATTACGCCTCCTTTGTTCACCAACAACGGTGGATCGTTCTTAACTTCACGGGCGATACGGTCGCGGATGCTTTCGCAAAGGTTCAAATGCTCACCAATACGGTGGAGGCTATCGTTTTCGGCATTCAAACAAGCATTCTTAATGGGTTCTATGGCTTGAAGAGCCACTTTCAGTTGTACCACTTCGCGAGGCGAAATACGGCCTACAGCGGCCTTGGAAACGATGCGTTCAAGGTCGCCTATCAAATGCATCTTTTCTTCGACAAAGTCCTTGAAATCGGGCTCACGGAAGAAATATTCCACTACATCCAAACGCTCGTTGATGGGTTTCTCATCTTTCAAAGGGAATACCACCCAACGCTTCAGCATACGGGCCCCCATGGGACTGATGGTTTTGTCTATGACATCCAGCAAACTGGTACCTCCATCGTTCATACTTCCGATTAGTTCGAGGCTGCGAACGGTAAACTTGTCAAGGCGTACATAGCGGTCTTCTTCAATACGCGAGAGTGAGGTGATGTGACCAATCTGATAATGTTGTGTCATATCCAGATATTGAAGGATGGCTCCCGATGCCACAATACCATTCTTAAGGTGTTCTACTCCGAATCCTTTCAGGTTCTTGGTCTCGAAGTGTTTCAACAGTTTCTCGCGGGAAGAAGTCTCTGTAAACACCCAGTCCTCGAGTTCGAAAGTAAAGAACTTGCTACCGAAATTACCTTCGAACATGCCTCGTTTGCCACGTTCAAAAAGCACTTCTTTCGGAGCGAAGTTATTCAAAAGCTTGTCTATATAGTCAAATGGACCTTCGGCGGTAAGGAATTCGCCGGTAGAGATATCGAGAAAAGCTACTCCGCATGTTGACTTACCAAAGTGTACAGCCGCCAAGAAGTTGTTTTCTTTGTAAGAAAGCACATTGTCATTGATGGCCACCCCCGGCGTAACCAATTCGGTAATGCCTCTCTTCACCAGTTTCTTGGTGAGTTTGGGGTCTTCCAGCTGGTCGCAGATGGCTACACGCTTACCGGCTCTGACCAATTTAGGCAGGTAAGTATCGAGTGCATGGAAAGGGAATCCGGCCATTTCTACGTGTTTGGCCTGACCGTTGGCCCGTTTGGTCAAGGTAATACCCAATATCTCGGACGCAACGATTGCATCTTCCGAATAAGTTTCATAAAAGTCGCCACATCGGAAAAGCATGACTGCATCGGGATGCTTCGCCTTCAGTTCAAAGAACTGCTTCATCATGGGGGTCAATACCACATCGTTTGCCACTTTGGATTCCTTTCTTTTTAAGTTTGAATGATTAGAAAGGCAAAGATACAGAAAAAGTGATAAAATCTCTTTCTCTTTCTCGCGAAACTATGTTTTATGAAGTATAAAGAGAGTGTGTCATAATATAATTTAGGCACGGATTACACGGATTTCACGGATAAAGTTGATGTAAACATACATTAGAAACCGTGTTAATCCGTGTAATCTGTGCCTAAAAAATTAGTGGTTACGTATTTTTACACACCTATTTTCTTTATCGGATTTCGATGCGTGGCCGTGGAGGACCGATGGTAGGATTTACCCTTTGCGGATTACTCTTGAAGGAAGCACTATGAAATATCTGATAAAGCAGACCTCCTACATCGAAGCCCACCTTCGCCCCATTGTTGAATCGATAGTAAGGCGTTGCGATAGGTACCGTTTCCCATCCGCCACGCATTGGATTATAATATCGTTGTACACCCATTTCCATACCAAAACGTTCGGTCATATCCCACGCTACACTACCTCCATACCGATAACTTTGCATTCCCGATACATACCCACCATTATATCCTCCAAAGACATGAAAGGAAAGTCGGTCGGCTGCTTGATAGGACAAGGTGCCCGAAGCCCCGAACGATTGGCCGGTAAAATGAGACATCAGCATCTTATTGGCATCTACTCCCACCTGAAGAGTCCATCTATCGCCCAAAGCATGAATATAGGATAGCGAGGCACTATTGCTTCGCCCTATACCCGGTAATGTAGTTTGATTCCCCGCTCCCATCAATGCCCCATGCCGATGGTGCAACAAGATGCTGGCTGTACTGTAATCTCCCTTGAACATAGGCGAGGGATTGGTATAATAGGGAACAATCAAGGAAGGCTTCTGCAAGGAGAAACGGATAATGGTATCGGCCGAAGTATTGGGAAGAGGCATTTCTATCCGCTCATCGAAAGAGATAGAAGAAGGATTTTCCAATGCTTTACCTTGCAATAGCTTCAAACTATCGCGGGCAATGCGCACGGTATCTTCTTGTGCACAAACACATAAGGTTGTACACACCATCAGCCATAAACACCATCCAATCCTACGAATCATAATCATACATACTAAACGGAAACAAAAGTAACCGAAATTATGGGAAACAAAAAAGAATGGATGTTAATTCTATATATAGATACGAAAAAAGAAATGTGTCACATAAATTTAGGCACAGATTACACGGATTGCACGGAAAGAATTGATATAAACATACAATAAAGACCGTGTTAATCTGTGTAATCCGTGCCTAAAAAAAAGTGGATGCGTATTTCGACACATCCACTCTTTCGTGTTGGATTACCAGGATTCGAACCTGGACAAACAGAACCAAAACCTGTTGTGCTACCATTACACCATAATCCAATCATCAGCACTTTCCTTGGAAAGCGGTGCAAAGATACAGTTTTTTATTAATATCTTCCAAACTTTTCGGCAAAAAATTTCATTTTATATAGAAAAAAAGTACCTTTGTTCATTCAATTTTAACAATTACACACATGAAGAAAGTACTTACATGCATCATCATGGGCTTGACAGTAGCTACCGTACAAGCCGTTACTCCGTTATGGTTACGCGATGTACAAATATCGCCCGACGGACAATCCATTGCCTTCTGCTACAAAGGCGATATCTATAAAGTAGGTATACAAGGCGGAAATGCCGTCCAACTTACTACACAAGACTCGTATGAATGCAACCCCATTTGGAGTCCCGACAGTAAATCCATCGCTTTTGCCAGCGACCGTAATGGCAATTTCGACATCTTCGTCATGCCGGCCAATGGTGGAAACGCCAAACGATTGACATCAAACTCTGTATCCGAACTACCTTCGGCCTTTACACCCGATGGCAAACAAGTGGTATTCTCGGCTGCTATTCAAGACCCCGCCAAGAGTGCCCTCTACCCTACTACCTCGATGACTGAGCTTTATCAAGTACCGGTTGCCGGAGGACGCACCACACAAATCATCGCTACACCTGCCGAAGCGGTATGCTATACCACCGATGGCCGTTCATTCCTCTACCAAGATCGCAAAGGTTTTGAAGACGAATGGCGCAAGCATCATACTTCATCGGTTACCCGCGATATCTGGTTGTACGATGCCAAGAGTGGCAAACACACCAATCTGACCAACATAGGAGGTGAAGACCGCGACCCGTCTTTGGCCAACGACGGACAAACCGTATATTTCTTGAGCGAACGCAACAAGGGTTCCATGAACGTATATTCACTTCAGATGAATGCCCCTACCGAAGTAAAGAAAGTCACTTCGTTCAAGACACATCCCGTACGCTTCCTCTCCATAGCCAATAACAATACCCTTTGTTATACCTACGATGGGGAAATCTATACCCAAAATGCAAATGGCAAGGCACAGAAAGTGGCTATCGACATTACCCGCGACGATATGGAACAGATTGCCAAACTGAACGCAAGTCCAGACGAAGCAGCCGTTTCACCCGATGGTAAACAAGTGGCTTTCGTGAGCCGTGGTGAAGTGTTCGTAACCTCGGTAGATTATACCACTACCAAACAGATTACCCACACGCCTGCAGCCGAAGAAGGAGTAGCCTTTGGAGCCGATAACCGCACACTGGCATACGCCAGCGAACGTAGCGGCAACTGGCAATTATATTTGGCTAAAATCGCTCGTAAAAACGACCAGAACTTTGCCAATGCCACCACCATTGAAGAAGAAGTATTGCTTCCTTCAAGCAAAATAGAACGCAGCTTCCCCAAATTCTCGCCTGATGGCAAGGAACTGGCCTTTATCGAAGACCGTCGCAAGTTAATGGTAGTGAACCTCGACACCAAGAAGGTACGTCAAATTACCGACGGCTCTTTGTGGCATAACACCGCCGGATATTTTGATTATCGCTGGAGTCCCGACGGCAAATGGTTTACCCTTTGCTTTATCGGTAACAAGCACGATCCATATTCCGATATAGGTATTGTAAGCGCTCAAGGCGGTGAAATCACCAACCTTACCAATAGTGGGTATACCAGCGGAAGCCCTCGTTGGGTAATGGATGGTAATGCCATTCTCTTCACTTCCGAACGCTACGGTATGCGTAATCATGCTTCATGGGGCTCTATGGAGGACGTATTCCTTTGCTTTGTGAATCAGGATGCCTACGACAAATACCGCCTCAGCAAAGAAGATTATGAATTGCTGAAGGAATTGGAAAAGGAACAGGAAAAGCTGAAGAAAGAAGCCGAAAAGAAAGACAAGAAAGACGATAAGAAGGACGACAAGAAGAAGGAAGAAAGCAAAGACATTACCGTAGAGCTGAAAGGCATTCAGGACCGTATTGTACGCCTCACTCCTACTTCTTCACGTTTGGGTGATGCCATTATCGACAAGAAAGGCGAAACCTTGTATTACCTGGCTTCGTTCGAAGGAGCCATGGACTTGTGGAAAATCGACCTCCGCAAGAAGGACGTAAAACTGGCAAGTAAGGGAGCCGGTTATGGTACATTCGAGATTGACAAGGAAGGAAAGAACATCTTCCTATTGGGTAGTCGTATGCAAAAGATGGACCCCGCATCTGGAAAGCTCTCTCCTATCAGCTATAGTGCACAAATGAAGATGGATTTGGTTGCCGAACGCGAAGCCATGTTCAACCACGTTTACAAGCAACAACAGAAGCGTTTCTATAATGTAAACATGCACGGAGTGGACTGGGATGCCATGAGTGCCGCCTATCGCAAGTTCTTGCCACATATCAACAACAATTACGATTATGCCGAATTGTTGAGCGAATGGTTGGGCGAACTCAACGTATCGCATACCGGTGGTCGTTATCGTGCCGGTAATGCCGGATACAGCACCGCCAATTTAGGTTTGCTTTACGATTGGTCTCACAACGGTAAAGGCTTGAAGGTAGAAGAAGTGGTAGAAGGAAGTCCATTTGACAATGCACGTAGCAAGATGGTAGCCGGTGTCATCATCGAAAAGATTGACGGTCAAGAAATCACTCCTGAAGCCGACTATACCTTGTTGCTGAACGACAAGGCCCGCAAAAAGACTTTGGTATCGCTCTACAATCCTGCCACCAAGGAACGTTGGGAAGAAGTGGTGCTCCCCATCGGCAACAGTGCATTCAATGGCTTGTTATACAATCGTTGGGTGAAGCAACGCGCTGCTGATGTAGAAAGATGGTCTAACGGCCGCTTGGGATATGTACATATTGAATCAATGGACGATGGCAGCTTCCGTACCGTTTATTCCGATATTCTGGGTAAATACAACCATTGCGACGGTATTGTAATCGATACCCGTTTCAACGGTGGTGGTCGTTTGCACGAAGATGTAGAAATTTTATTCAGCGGTAAGAAATACCTTACTCAAGTAGTTCGTGGACAAGAATCATGCGATATGCCAAGCCGTCGTTGGAACAAGGCCAGCATCATGGTTCAATGTGAAGCCAACTATAGTAATGCACACGGCACTCCTTGGGTTTATAAATTCAAGGAAATGGGTAAATTGGTAGGTGCTCCTGTACCGGGTACCATGACTACCGTATCATGGGAATACATGCAAGACCCCAGCTTAATCTTCGGTATCCCTGTAGTGGGTTATCGCAAAGCTGACGGAACCTATTTGGAAAACGACCAGTTGGAACCCGATGTTCATGTATTGAATGATCCTGCTACCGTAGTAAAGGGTGAAGATACCCAGTTGAAAGTAGCAGTAGAAACATTAATGAAAGATTTGGGATTGAAATAATAAAAAAAGTGGCTGTGTTTTGAACACAGCCACTTTTTTTTATTTTACTTGGCTATCACCAAATAATAATTCTTCTTGCCACGTTGAACAAGCAGATACTTATCGTCAAGCAAATCGTTGGTGGTAATCACTTGGTCAAAAGCACCCAATTTTTCTTTGTTCAATGAAACGCCACCGCCTTGAACAAGCTTACGCATTTCGCCCTTTGAAGCGAAGATAGCAGCATGGTCAACAAACAAATCAACGGCCTTCACTCCTTCTGCCAAAGCTTCCTTTGACACTTCGAATTGAGGAACACCTTCGAATACAGCCAACAAAGTCTGTTCGTCAAGCTTCTTCAATGCATCAGAAGTAGCGTTACCAAAGAGGATGCCTGATGCTTCAACAGCTGCATTGTAATCTTCTTCCGAGTGTACCATAACAGTCACTTCTTTAGCCAAACGCTTCTGGAGTACACGCAAATGAGGAGCTTCAGTATGTTCGGCTATCAAGGCTTCAATTTCTTCCTTGCTCAGTGATGTAAAGATCTTAATGTACTTGGCAGCATCTTCATCGCTTACATTCAACCAGAACTGATAGAACTTGTAAGGAGAAGTATAGTTAGGGTCGAGCCAGATGTTGCCCGATTCTGTCTTACCAAACTTACCTCCATCGGCCTTGGTAATGAGCGGACAAGTCAAGGCAAACGCTTCACCACCCTTGGTACGACGAATCAATTCTGTACCGGTAGTGATGTTACCCCATTGGTCGGAACCACCCAACTGAAGCTTACAGTTCTTGTTTTCATATAGATACAAGAAGTCATAACCTTGAAGCAACTGGTAAGTAAATTCAGTAAATGACAAGCCATCGCGTGCTTCACCGTTCAAACGCTTCTGTACGCTGTCCTTAGCCATCATATAGTTTACGGTAATGTGCTTACCAATTTCGCGTGCAAAATCCAGGAATGTATAGTCCTTCATCCAGTCGTAGTTGTTCACCAACTCGGCCTTGTTAGGCGCATCGCTTTCAAAGTCGAGGAACTTGGCCAATTGCTTCTTGATGCAACTCACGTTGTGACGCAAAGTTTCTTCGTTCAGCAAGTTACGTTCGGCCGACTTTCCCGAAGGGTCGCCAATCATACCGGTTGCACCACCCACCAAAGCCAACGGCTTGTGACCGCAACGTTGGAAATGACGCAACATCATCACCCCGCAAAGGTGACCGATGTGGAGTGAATCGGCAGTAGGGTCGATACCCAAGTAAGCGGTAACTTGTTCCTTAGCCAACAATTCTTCGGTGCCCGGCATGATGGTATGCACCATACCGCGCCATGTCAATTCTTCTACAAAATTCATCGATTGATATCTTTATATTGTTTTGATTTTTACTTTAATGGGCACAAAATTACGACACTTTATCGAACAAACAAAACTTAACGGCAAAAAAGCCTCTTACCTGCACAAAAACTTAAGGACAAACGAGGCACCGTGTGGTTCTACATTGCTCACCGAAATACTGCCGCCATGCAGTGCCATTACCTGCTTACAAAGACTGAGACCAATGCCTGAACCACTGTTTTTAGTAGTAAAGAAGGGAACATAAATACGCTCCATCACATTAGGCAAGATACCCAAACCATTGTCCGTAACAGACAAATGGAAGATACGTTTATCTGCCTGGAAATGAGTAGCAATGCGTATTTCAGGATGAGGCTGGTCTTCGCACGCTTCTTTAGCATTCTTCAACAAGTTAATGAGCACTTGCTCTATCTGCGAACGGTCTATTCGCAACACAAAGTCTTCGTCCTCCAGCTCATAAGTATAGATAACCGGTCCATTAGGGTAGAGATTACGGATATCGGCCAACAAATCACCGATGCGTATAGGCATGAGGGTAGGTGAGGGGAGGTAGGCCAACTTACGGTAATTGGTCACAAAACTCTGCATGCCTTTGCTTCGACGGTTAATGACACGCATACCTTGCGAAATCATCTCGTCCTCATCCTCATCTCTGTTGGGATTCTTCAAGCTGATACTCAGCGTATCACTCAATGAAATGATAGGAGCGATGGAGTTCATGATTTCGTGTGTAAGTACATGAATGAGTTTCTGCCAGGCCTCCAGTTCGTTTTCTTCAAGTACGGAACGAATGTTCTTCAAGTTTATCAGACGGAATTCCTTTTGAGGTGTATTATAAATGGTAATGGTGACGGCCATATCCTGAATAAAGTCTTCGCGATAAAGCTTCACTACTTTCACCTCACCGGGTGGCAAGTTGGCCAGGATGCCCGAAAGCTCCTTATTGAATACATTCAATTCTTCAAGTGAGTGGATGTAATGCCCCAAAAGATCGTAAACGGCAGCTTTGTTCATCCAATGAATACGTTGGTCCTTGTCGGCCACAATCAAACTACAGTCTACCGTATCAAGCAGAGTTTCATAATAATGATACCGTTCTTCCTGATTGGCCTGCTTCTGCCGGAAATCGGTTACCACCTGATTGATTTCCCTCTTCAGTCGTTCCTCCATCGTATTCTTTTCCTTGGTGGAGAAACTTAATAAAAAATCATTATACCGGATACTATCTATCATCCGCATGACAAGTTTAGTGGAATGGTGCAGCATATAGCAGGCATACACCATAAGCCCTACAATTCCCAGAACGGAAAACAACAGCGAGAAGTATAGTCCGTTCTGATAGAAAAGTACCGAAGCAACGGTAAGTGCCATCACCACTACTATCAGTAATGCTATGCGGAGTGAATAGAATAGATTCATTGTTCCAACTTTTCGAGTTTACGGTAGAGTGAATAACGGGTAATCCCCAAATACTCAGCAGCCTGCGAAAGGTTACCATTGGCTCGTCTCATGGCTCTTTCAATGGTTTCTTTTTCCACTTTTTCCAAATTCAGAGTGCCCGTAGACTCCTCTATCTTTTCGGGTTGGGGCTCCAGCATAAAGTCTCTGGCTCTTAGCTGGAAGGAATCCGAAAGGAGTACAGTGCGTTCTATGGTATGTTGCAATTCGCGCACATTTCCCGGCCAAGGATACTTTGACAATTTCAGCTTGGCCTCACGAGTCAGGCCCTTGACTTCCTTTTTATATTTATGGGCATATTTCTCCACAAAAAAGTCGGCCAGCAAGAGGATGTCGTCTCCTCGTTCCCGGAGAGGGGGGACCTGTATTTCAATGGTATTGATTCGGTAAAACAAATCCTGACGGAACTTGCCCTCGGCCACCATCTGACGGAGGTTGCAATTGGTGGCACAAATAAGGCGCACATCAATGGGGATGGTTTTGGTAGATCCCAAACGGGAGATTTCGCGTTTTTCCAAAGCAGTAAGCAACTTGCTCTGCATGGCAAGGGAGAGGTTTCCTATTTCGTCCAGGAAGAGGGTACCCCCCGAAGCGGTTTCCATACGTCCGGCTTTGGAGGTATGGGCATCGGTAAAGGCTCCTTTCTCGTAACCAAAGAGTTCGCTCTCAAACAAGGATTCGGGTATGCTACCTAAGTCAATGGACACAAAAGGGCGGTCCTTACGGGTAGAGCAGAAACGTAATGAACGGGCCACCAAATCTTTTCCTGTACCGTTTTCACCCAAAATCAAAATATTGGCATCGGTATCTCCCAACTTGTAGATGGTTTCGTTCACTTGACGCATAGCGGGCGATTTACCTATCATCTCCGGTTGTTTATCAGCTTGTCCATTCAACGCATCAATCTGTTCTTTCATCTTCCGGACTTTCTTTTGCGATTCACTCAACTTTACCGCCGTTGAGAGGGTAGCCAGCAACTTCTCTTTCTCCCAAGGTTTGGATACAAAATCGGTAGCACCGGCTTTGATGGCTCTCACCACCTTATCGGTATCGGTATAGGCAGTCATAAAGACCACTATCGCTTCCGGGTCTTGTTTCAAGATACGTTTCAAACATTCAAACCCCTCATCACCATTCACTGCATCCCGACTGAAGTTCATATCAAGTAGAATTACGTCGGGCATAAAGTTGGTCATGAAATACTCAATTCTTGAAGGTTGGGTAGTAACCTTCACTTTTTCTACATGTGGTGACAACAACAAATTCAATGCAAAAAGTATGTCTTCATTGTCGTCTACAACCAAAATTTTTCCTTTTTTTGCCATATCGGGGCAAATATACAAAATATATTTGTGTGTTGTATGTGCGAAATCGCACGTTTTTTGTGCGAATTCGCACACTTTTTCTCGTGTTAATAAATGTTTCATCGTTGATTATCAACCGATTGATACTTTGGCACGGTTTTTGTAGTATAAATAATAGATATTTTAAAAAAAGCAGGATGAAAAAGCTATTAACTATTGGATTACTTTTGGGTGCGGAAATGTTATCCGCCCAACAACCGACAATGGACCTTACCTTGTCGCAAGCCATTGAAATTGCTCAGGAAAATTCGCCCGAAGCACAAGCTGCACGCCATACCTATCGGTCGGCCTACTGGAACTATCGATACTATAAAGCCAACTATCTGCCTTCGCTGACTTTGACATCGAACCCTACGTTCAACGAGCAGATTAATAAGATTACCCAGCCCGACGGTACCAACCTGTTCATCAAACAGAACCAGTTGAGCACCGACTTGAGTATGACCATCAATCAAAACATTCCCCTGACAGGCGGTAATTTCTTCGTAAAAAGCACGCTCACTCGCTTGGATGAATTTGAGAACGATGTAACGGCCTACAATTCGCAACCGTTAGTCATCGGCTATCAACAAACCTTATTAGGATATAATTCCTTGAAGTGGGACAAGCGGATAGAGCCGGTGCGCTACCGCGAAGCACGGAAGAATTACAACGAAGCCCTGGAACTGGTCGCTTCACAAACCAGTAATTTGTTCTTTAACTTGGCTACGGCACAAGCCAATCTGGACATTGCCTCGTCCAATTACGCTTCGGCCGATACCTTATATAGATACGCGCAAGGCCGCTACAACATCGGAACCATTACCGAAAACGAAATGCTGCAACTCGAAATAAACAAGCTTTCGGGTGAAACGGACATGATGAATGCCCGCATCGAAGTGGAAGACCAGATGCAAACACTCCGCTCATTCTTAGGCATACAGGATGATGTGGAAATTCGGGTGATTACCGACAACGAAGTTCCCGACTTCCAAGTGCCCATGGCCGATGCCCTTCAGAAAGCTTTGGCCAATAGTCCCGACCCTGAAATGTACGAACGCATGAAAATCCAGAGCAAAAGCAATTTGGCCTATGCCAAAGGAAATGCCGGATTGAAAGCCGACCTCTATGTACAATTCGGCCTTTCGCAAACGGGCAACAAGCTCCGCGACTCGTATCGCGACCCCATGAACCAATATTACGCCAGCATAGGCATTTCGCTTCCTATCCTGGATTGGGGGAGAGCCAAAGGACAAGTACGTGTGGCCCGCTCGAATGTGGATTTGGTGAATACACAAGCCGAACAGGGCATGAAGGACTTTGAACTGAATGTCTGCAAAATGGTACGCCAATTCAACTTGCAACGCCAATACGTAGTAGTGGCCTCGAAAGCCGACCGTACCGCCGACCGCCGCTATGATGTAGCCAAGCGCCTATATATCTTAGGTAAGAGCACCATTCTCGATTTGAATGCCGCCACTACCGAGAAAGATGCAGCCCGCCGTAGCTACATCGCTGCCCTGAAAACCTATTGGAGTCTATACTACGGACTCCGTAGCATGACAGGATACGATTACGAAAAGAACCAAAAAATAGCTGAAAATTATCCGGAAATATAAAAACAAAACAATATGGATTTTAAGATTGAAAAAAAACCGTGGTACATCCGTTACCGTTATTACCTGATTGCAGGAGCTGCCTTCATGGTATTCTTAATCTATGTCATCTCCCTTTCCCTAGGTCCCAGAAAGTTGCGCATAGAGAGTGAAAACATCCAGATAGCCGAAGTAAAGAACGGCAAGTTTATGGAATACGTCGATGTAGAAGGACTGGTGCAACCCATCCTTACCATCAAAGTGAACACCCGCGAAGACGGAAGCGTGGAACGAATTGTCAACGAAGAGGGCGCCACCCTGAAAAAGGGAGATACCATTCTGATACTCTCGAACCCCGAACTGATGCGCGAAATAGAAGACCAGCGCGATGAATGGGAAAACCAACGCTACTCCTACAAAGAACGCGAAATCGAAATGGAGCAGAAGAGCCTGACCTTGAAACAACAAGCCCTTCAGGCACAATACGAAATGAGTCGTCTGCAAAAGAATTTCGGATTGGAAAAGGAAGAATACCAGATGGGTATCAAGAGCAAGGCACAACTCGAAGTGAGCGAAGACGAATACAACTACAACATCCAGAAGACAGCCTTGCAGATGGAAAGCCTCCGACATGATTCGGCCATGACCGTTGTACGCAAGGAACTCCTGCGCAATGAAATGGAGCGCGGGCAAAAGAAATACTTGCGAAGCATGGACAGACTGGACGGGCTGGTAGTGCGTGCACCCATCGACGGACAACTGAGTTATGTTAACGCTACCCCCGGACAACAAGTAGGCTCCAATACCAACATTGCCGAAATCAAGGTGCTCGATGAGTTCAAGATTCATGCCCAGTTGAGTGAATACTACATCGACCGTATCAGCACCGGCCTACCCGCTACGGTGAACTATCAGGGCAAGCGCTATCCACTAAAGATTACCAAGGTGGTTCCCGAAGTGAAAGACCGCATGTTCGATGTAGACTTGGTGTTTACCGGCGAAATGCCCGAAAATGTGCGTGTGGGCAAGAGCTTCCGTGTACAGATAGAATTGGGACAACCCGAAGATGCTATCGTAGTACAACGAGGCAACTTCTACCAAGCCACCGGTGGACAATGGATTTACAAGGTAGTGGGCGACAAGGCCGTTCGCGTGCCACTTACCATCGGTCGTCAGAATCCGCAACAATACGAGATTGCCGAGGGCTTGAATCCTGGCGATAAAGTCATCGTTACCGGATACGATACTTTTGGCGAAGCCGAAGAATTGATTTTGAAATAAAAGATATATCACATGAAAACATTGAAATATGCCGTACGCTTCTTAGTCAGAAGTCGTTCGTACTCACTTATCAATCTGTTTGGCCTGGCATTCAGTTTGGCTTGTTGCATCATCCTGCTGCGGTACATCCATCGCGAACTTACGGTGGATACCCATTGTGTGGATAGGGAACGGGTAGTAATTCCGTTACGTTATCTGAATAAAAACCTAAGTATGGCATCTACAGAATTCAGCGATACCACATTCATTCCTAATGAAAAGATAATACGACGGAGCAAATTTAATTTCAGTCAAGACGAATATATCAATTATAATGAAAATAACTATCGGGTGAATGTCATAAATACTGATACAGTATTTATGAAACTCTTTCACTATCCGTTGGTAGAAGGTAGCACTGACTTGTCTGTGCCAGGCCATGCCATTATTACCCGAGATATGGCACAACGCCTATTCGGTAAGGAAAGTGCGATAGGAAAAGTCATCGAACACGACAAAGCAAGCATTACCATATATGGCGTCATTGACAAACCGTCGTGCAAAACCCTATTTAATTTCGACATATTGATTTCCAAACAATTCACCGAAAGAGCTGAAATGGAACTGATAGAAGTATTGCCAAGCGTTGATTTGGAAGCTGTCAACAAAATTAGCAATGTCTTACGGAGATTCAAACTTCAAAATGGGAATTATTCACCTCTTCTGCATAGTTTTGAATTTGTTCCTATCAAAGACATGTACTTCCGCTATGGCAATCATGTAAAGGATTACCAAGAGAGATTCTTCACCTTCGGCTGTTCAGACTATTTGAACATACTCTTTATTGTGGCCTTGCTGCTTCTGTTTGTAGGTATAATGAATTTCATCAACCTCTATATGGTGTATATGATGAAACGTCAAAAGGAATACGGCATCAAGAAAGTTTACGGCTTGCAAAAGTGGCCATTGTTTATACAAATCTGGTCAGAAAATGTATTGTTAGCCTTCTGGGCACTGATGGTGGCATGGTTCATCATCGAGATTACCCAAATACCTGTAGCCCGTTTGTTGGGAACAGAGATGGCCTATAGCCCGTTCGACTTTTATCTGTCTATCGGCTTCCTATTGGTTTTACCGTTGGTAACTTCCATCTATCCATACATCCGTTATCAGTACATGTCACCCATCACCTCCATGCGTTCTATTGTAACTGACCGCCAGTCGGTAGCTACCCGCATGATGCTCCTTTCTGTGCAATACGTGGTAACCTTTGTACTGATGGTATTCTCGCTCTATTTGAACAAGCATTTCCAGTTCCTCATCAATACCTCTCCAGGATTCCGTACCGAAAGAATACTCGAAGCCAGTTTGGTAGAAAGTACTGCAAACCTTAATGATTTTGAGGCATCATTAGGAAGAATAGATAAAGTAAATCAAAAGTTGCAGGAATGTCCGGATATTGAAACATGGTCACAAAGTGGAAGCATCATTAAAGGAACAAGTTTCACAAAGACCTATTACGATGACAAGGACCAAGCATTCGAACTGAATTCTCCTATTCAATTTACTTCTTCTTTCATGAAAATTTATGATTTGAAAATAGTAGAAGGAGAACTTCCCGACTCAACAGACTTTCGTACTCCTGTCATTGTAATAAATCGTGCAGCCATGAAACTAATGGGTTATAAACACATAGAAGAAGCATTCATCCGTCCAAATGAGCCTATATTTAGATTTTATACGTCCGAGGGAGTCACAGAATATGGGAAATCCCTGCAACCAGTAGCAGCCGTGATAGAAGACTATTACTCGGGACATATCACAGAAGGAGTGAAACCAATGATAGCTGTGTATCAAGTCGATAAAGTGAATAACATATCTACCGGCAAGCATTATCTCGTTGTTCGTGAAGGTAAGGAACAAGCCGTTATCGACTATTTGAAAAAAATTGTCCGCGAAGTGTATAATACCGAAGAGTTGGAATATTCCTGGATTTCCGACCAAGTGAAGGCCATCTACGACGAAGACCGTCGTGTAGCCACCATCTATACCATTTTTGCCTTGATAGCCATCGGTGTATCGTGCTTGGGCTTGTTCGGCATCTCGCTTTTCGATATCCGCCAGCGCTATCGCGAAATAGGTATCCGCAAGGTGAACGGTGCCGGCATGAAGGATTTGTACAAGCTGCTCTTCCGCAAATATGTCCTGATATTGGTGGCCTCGTTTGCCGTTGCCATCCCCTTGGCGTGGTATGCCATCCATATCTATACGGCCGACTTTGTGGTGAAGGCTCCGGTGGGCATCGATGTATTCCTCATCGCCCTGCTGGTCATTGCCCTCATTTCACTCGGCACCTTGTATTGGCAGATACGGAAAGCAGCAAACATCAATCCGTCCATTGTTATGAAACGAGAATAATATTTCACCACAGATTATACAGATGAACACAGATTTTTTTATTCTTTTCATCAAAATAATATATATCCTAATTTGTGGAAATCTGTGTAATCTGTGATGAATTAAAACCCCAAAGAATATGAAAACATTGAAATACGCCGTACGCTTCTTAGTCAGAAGTCGTTCGTACTCACTTATCAATCTGTTTGGCCTTGCATTCAGCCTGGCTTGTTGCATCATCCTGCTGCGCTACATCCATCGCGAACTTACGGTGGACACCCATTGTGTGGACCGTGAACGGGTAGTGGTGCCTATCCGGGACATTCAGGTAACAACGAGCCTATCGAATACATCGTATTGCGACTCGACCTATATTCCGGACGACCAAATCGTAAACCGTACCGGACTCAACTTCTACTCCTACGAGCGCGTGACATACAACGAGCAAGACTACTACCTCGATTTCATAGCCGCCGATTCCAACTTCCTGCAAATGTTCCATTTTCCATTGGTAGCAGGAATCGCCAAGCTTTCCGCTCCCGATCATGCCCTCATAACACAGGAATGTGCTACCCGCCTCTTTGGTCAGCAGAATCCGATAGGAAAAGTTTTGACTTACAATAAACAAGCATACACCATTCGTGGAGTCATCACCCCACCGGTCTGCAAGACCACCTTCCATTTCGATATGCTCGTCTATAACATGAATAAAGGTCATAGCATCGGGGCAGAACTGCTCCAAGTGCTACCGAGCGTGGATTTGGAAGCCGTGAACAAAGTTAGCGGTATATTCAGACAAATCGTGACACCGGACGGACATGTGTCTTCCTTGAAGCATAGCATAAAGTTCATCACCTTGGAAGACCTCTACTTCAGCAAGCTGAAAAACGTACATTCAAGAGAACAGAACTGCCTAGTTTTCGGAAGTTCAGATTACCTGAACATCCTGTTTATCGTAGCCATACTCATGCTCTTCGTAGGTATTCTGAACTTCGTGAACCTATATATGGTCTATATGATGAAGCGAAACAAGGAATACGGCATCAAGAAAGTGTTTGGCCTGCAGAAGTTACCATTGTTCGTGCAAATATGGACGGAAAACGTGATACTGGCTTTCTGGGCACTGATGTTTGCCTGGCTGATTATAGAAATCACGCAAGTACCCGTAGCACAACTCATGGATACGGAGATGCACTATACTTGGTTCGACCTCCAGTTATCCCTCTGCTTCTTGTTCGGCCTGCCTGTAATCACTTCCATCTATCCGTACATCCGCTACCAGTACATGTCACCCATCACTTCGATGCGTGCCATCACTACCGGTCGCCAGTCGGTCATGACACGCATGGTGTTCCTGTCCATCCAATACATGGTAACCTTCGTGCTGATGGTCTTCTCGCTCTACCTAAACAACCATTTCCGTTTCTTGATTGACACCCCTCCGGGATTCCGTACCGAGAACGTGCTCGAAGCCACCGTCATTCAAGACCTGTATGACAACTATGAAGACTATGCAGCAAGCAAGAAGGCCATCTATCAGAAGTTGGACGAATGCCCGGACATCCTTGCCTGGACCAATTCCGACAATATCCTGCTGAGCAAACAGATCACCGATAAATTTTACAACGACAAGGACGAAGAGGCAGAACTACTGCAATTCAGCGCCGACGAGTCTTTCTTCAAAGTATTCGACCTGAAATTGATAGAAGGAGAAATTCCGGAAAATATAAGTCTCGAAGAGCTCAAAGTCATTCTGAACCAAGCAGCCATGAAGGCATTGGGTTACCGACATTTGGAAGAAGCGTATATTCGAAGCTCAGTCAGTCTAGGCATGTCCATAGATGAAAACGGAAAAATCACCAAGTACGGAACTACTCTATTCCCGGCCAGTGGCATTGTAGAAGATTACTACTTTGGTCACATTACAGAGGGTGTAAAGCCCATGGCAATCCAAATCGGCCAAGGAGGCAGTGGCACCAGTATAAAAGTTCTGATTCACATAGCCCAAGGCAAGGAAAAGGCCGTCATCAGCTACTTGAAGAATGCTATTCTGGAAGTGTATGGCAACGATACATTGGAATATAGTTGGATTTCCGACCAGGTAAAGGCCATCTACGACGAAGACCGTCGGGTAGCTACTATCTATACCATTTTTGCCCTGATAGGCATTGGTATTGCTTGTCTGGGCCTGTTCGGCATCTCGCTCTTCGACATTCGTCGCCGCTATCGCGAAATAGCCATCCGCAAGGTGAACGGTGCCGGCATGAAGGACTTGTACAAGCTGCTCTTCCACAAGTATGTCCTGATATTGGTGGCTTCGTTTGCCGTTGCCATCCCCTTGGCCTGGTATGCCATCCATATCTATACGGCCGACTTTGTGGTGAAGGCTCCGGTGGGCATCGATGTATTCCTCATCGCCCTGTTGGTCATTGCCCTCATTTCACTCGGCACCTTGTATTGGCAGATACGGAAAGCAGCAAACATCAATCCGTCCATTGTTATGAAACGAGAATAATAATTATTAATATTACTAACATTTAAAAATTAACTATTATGATTAAGACAGAAAATTTACAGAAAATCTTCAAGACAGAAGAAGTGGAAACATGGGCATTGCACAATGTAAGCCTCGACATTAAGGAAGGCGAATTTGTAGCCATTATGGGACCTTCGGGTTGTGGTAAGTCTACTTTGTTGAACATCCTCGGTTTGCTCGACAATCCTACCAACGGTACTTACCAACTGAACGGTGTAGAAGTATCGAAGATGACCGAATCACAACGCACCGACTTACGTAAGGGTGTCATTGGTTTCGTATTCCAGAGCTTCAACCTCATCGACGAACTGAATGTATACGAAAACATCGAACTTCCTTTGCTTTACATGGGTGTACCCTCGGCAGAACGCAAGCGCCGTGTAGAAGAAGTGATGGACCGCATGGCCATTGCCCACCGTTCGGGTCACTTCCCACAACAACTCTCGGGTGGTCAGCAACAACGTGTAGCCATTGCCCGTGCCGTAGTAGCCAGTCCCAAGATTATCCTTGCCGACGAACCTACCGGTAACCTCGACTCTAAGAACGGTCGTGAAGTGATGGATCTCCTCACTCAATTGAACAAGGAAGGAACTACTGTAGTAATGGTAACCCACTCTCAACACGATGCCGGCTATGCCAGCCGTACCATCAACTTGTTCGATGGTAGCGTGGTTAGTGAAGTGCAAATGTAATTGTAGCATTCTGAATCCTCATCTGTCATCCTGAGCGTTAGCGAAGAATCTGGAGACATAAAGTGGATGTAAACAGATTTTTCGGACGAAGTCCTCAACAACTCGTCTTCACTCCGTTCAGGATGACACAAATGGAGGATGACACGATGAAGAATAAAGAAAGAAAAGGAAAAAGACGATATTATGATTAAACATTACATCATCACCGCCTGGCGCTGTATTTGGAAATACAAGACACAAAACCTCATTTCAGTATTGGGGCTGTCTGTAGCATTGCTTTGCTTCAGCATCTGCCTGTATTGCACACGTTACATCTATAGCATAGACGAAAACTTTGAGAAACGTGAACGGATTGCCGAATTCGGGTTGTCCGAAAAGGAAGGAGGACGTGTAGCAGGAGTCCCCACCAATCTGCTTCAACAGGTAAAGCCACACATGGAAAGCGATGTAGAAGCCTTTGTCGCAGTGAGTTATGCCCGCGAGCGCGACTATAACGTAGAGGTAGGCGTCAAACAGCTTCCCTATACCTTATTAGTGATGGAAGTGGACACCACCTACCACACCGTGTTTACCCCCGAAGTGGTGAGCGGTTCTTGGCAAGTGGCATCCAATACTCCCAATGCCATTGTTTTGAGCGAAAGCAAAGCAAAGAAGATTTTCGGCGATGTACATCAAGCCATCGGCAAACAGATGACCTTGACGCAAAGGCTCTTCTCTTCGCCCGAAAGCACACCCCGTAACGGAGGCATCAGCTACACCATACAGGCGGTTATCAAGAACCTGCCTGCCAACAACAGCATGCAATTTATGAGTGACGTGGACGCATGGGCCATGAACGATAGCGAAGGAATGCTGCGGGAAGGCATGAACCGACCGGGTTTGACGGGCACTTTGGCATACGCTCTGCTGAAAGAGGGTACAGACATACAAGCATTTATAGAGAAGCTGAAAGAAAAGAAGCTTACCATGAACATGTGGAATGAAGACCTTGAAATTATGGCAGAGCCTATGGGAAAAACCTTTAACGAAAGTGCAGGGATGAAACTCATGGCAAGCATAACAACCATAGCCGGTTTTCTGATTCTGTTGGTAGGTATGCTGAACTTTTTCCACTTCCTCACAGGAAGCTACATGACCCGCATCCGCGAGTATAGCTTGCGGAGTGTGAACGGTGCCAAAGGCTTCCATTTGTGGAGTATGCTCAGTGTACAATCGGCTTTGCTCATTGTAGCATGTGGGTTGTTTACAGGCTTGTTTATGGAACTGGCTGCCCCTTACTTGCAACTCGATTTCTTCCGCATCGTACTGAAGGTAGATTACCTTACCCTCTTGCAACAAACTTCCGGCTATCTCATAGGGCTGTTGGTGCTTTGTATGCTTACCGCCTCCCTCATTGTATGGAAAGTGCGCAAGCTCACCATCCTGAAAGGACTCTTTGGTGGGGGTGGGGTATATGGCAAGCATCGTTTGCGCAACGTCTTGTTGGGCATTCAGCTCTTTGTGTGCTGGATATTCGTATCGCTTGCGGTAACACTTTACTTCCAAGCCGAAAAGAGTGCCAAGGAAATACTCAGCTCACTTTCCATTGAAGAGAAAGAAGAAATATTCAGCATTTCGATGGACTTCAGTTTCATCACTACACAAGAAAAGCGCACGTTGGTTGAAGAGATGCGCACCCTTCCGGGTGTGAAGGACATCCTGATTTCGGACATCCGTTATACACATGGTGCATCGGGCAATGTGCTTTATACCGAAAAAGGAAATTCAGAATCGCACATGAATATACCGCTTCATACCGTCACTCCCAACTTCTTGGAATTTATGCAGATTCCTATCCGTAGTGGAAGAGGCCTTGAAGGCCCGGGCGATATGGTGGTTGATGCCGCTTTGGAGAAACATTACCAAATGGAAATGATGGGCAAGACTTTCTCCTTGGATTGGAACATCAACAACATGCACACCGTGGTGGGCATTACCGAACCTTTCATCATCAGTACACAGAGAGGTGGAATGGGGGTAGACGGTTTTGCCTTCCTGGTAGACAATTTTGATACCTACTTCGCTCATTGCTATGTGAAGTGTCATCCGGGCGAAAAAGCCAAGGCCAAGGCATCATTGGAAACCTTCTTCCAGAAACGCTTGCCCGAAAGCATCGAGATTAAATACAATACCCTGATGGACGACATCAAGGAAGTACAAGCCTTCGAGTTCAAGTTCCGGGGCATTGCAGGCTTTATGGCCGTAGTGGCTTTGGCCATCTCGCTATTAGGCATCTATGCCGCCATTACCCTCGATACGGAATACCGCCGCAAGGAAATGGCCATCCGCAAAGTGAACGGTGCCGGTTTGAAGAACATTGTATTCATCTTTGCCCGTCTGTACCTCTGGCTGTTGGTGATAACCGCGCTACTGGCCTTCCCGATTATAGCGTTGATCATGAATTTCATGAAAACCATTTATGCCATCTTCATCGATACCGGCATCCTGTTCTATGGCGGCATCTTCTTGGGCATGGCAGCTATTGTGGCACTGACGGTTGGCTTCCGCATTTACTTGATAACGAAAGTGAATCCGGCAGAGATTATTAGGAAAGAATAAAAACAACTATAATATGATACTACATTACATCATCACCGCCTGGCGCTGTATTTGGAAATACAAGACGCAAAACCTCATTTCGGTATTGGGGCTGTCTGTAGCATTGTTCTGTTTCAGCATCTGCCTGTACATTACCCGCTATATCTATAGCACGGACAAATGCTTTGAACAACGTAACCGTATTGTGCAGCTCACTACCCAAGATACTGAAACCGGAAGAGTGAGTGGATATACCATGTGCGACTTCTCCGAAGGCTTGAAGAAATATTCCATATCCGGAATAGAGACTTATGTCTATACCGATTTTGTGGAGAACCGTCCTTACAACATCGAGGTGGCTGAAGGGAAGATGTTGCCCTACACATTGGCGGTTATGGAGACCGATTCGGCTTATCAGCGTGTCTTTACCCCGGAAGTATTGTATGGTTCTTGGCAACAAGCTGTTCATGCCCCCAATTCCGTTTTGCTCTCCGAATCGATGGCAAAGCGCATATACGGCAATGCTGCTGAGGCTGTAGGCAAGCAAATGGTATTGACACGACGGTTGAGTACATCGCCCGAGACAACACCCCGTACCGGTGGTATAGCTTATACCATTCAAGGTGTAATGAAGGACTTGCCTCAAAACACCAGCCTGAACTTTTTGAAAAAGACAGATGCATGGGTATTGAACGATAGCGAAGGGATTTTGAAGAGCGACATGAAACGTTCCAGAGCCTCCGGAATGACCTATGCCTTATTAAGCGAAGGAATAAAGCCGGAAGCTTTCTGCCGTGAACTCAATGCACGTAAGTTAGAGGGAGAATATTTCAGAGAGAAAGAAAATATCGTGGCTTTTCCTTTCAGTGAACTGTTCTGGAAAGGGGAAGACGCTATCGCTCCCTATTTTGCACTTACTACTTTGATAGCCGGTGTACTGATGTTAATGGTAGGTATGCTCAACTTCTTCCACTTCCTGACAGGTTCGTTTGTAACCCGCATCCGCGAGTACAGTTTACGAAGGGTAAACGGTGCACGCAGTTGGCAATTGTGGTCGATGCTCTTTGTTCAGTCATTCTTGTTACTCCTTGTATCGGGCCTGTTCACCATGATGCTGATGGAACTGACCGCTCCTTTCCTGTCGTTTGACTTGCTCGTCTTCTCGATGTTCATTGAACGCAACGTCATGATGTGGCAAGCCGGAGGTTATCTGCTTGGCTTGATGGTTTGTTGCATGATTGCCGCTGCTTTGGTAGTTTGGAAAGTACAGCGCATCAGCATCCAGCGTGGCTTGTTTGGCGGCGGTGGTGTGTATGGCAAACATCGGGTGCGCAATGTGTTGTTAGGCATCCAACTATTTATCTGCTGGATATTCGTATCGCTCACCCTTATGCTTTATCTGCAATCGCAAAAGTCGGCCAACACCATCCTCAATACACTTTCCATAGAAGAGAAAGAAAACATCTATAGCATCCCGATGATGGAATATACCTTCCTCAGTCAGGAAGAGCGGATGAACCTGATAGCCGAATTGGGCAAAGTGCCGGGGGTGAAAGCACTGCTTCCTTCGGATAATGGTTATATTTCCGGAGTGACAATGTCTGCTGTATTCACCCAACCTATCGCAAATCGTGAATATGCAAAAAGTACAACGGTTATGTATGTAGCCCCTAACTTTTTCGAATTCATGAACATCCCGCTGCTAAGCGGTGTGTCACCTAAGAACGAAAATGAAATCATTATCACCAAAGGGTTTGAAGAGATGATGGGAAAAGAAATGTTGGGACAAATGTTATACGATTATCATTTAAAAGGATACACGATAACTGCCGTTTGCCAAACAATCCAACAATCTATAGAAAAGATGCCGGAGTACATCAATGAAGATATCCGTGTCATCTATCCGTTGGAAGAAAACAGTACTTATCATTGTTATATAAAATGCGAGCCGGGACAGAAAAAGCTGGTAGGAGAAGGACTGGAAGAGGTGCTACGCAAACATTTGCCCGAGAGCATCGACATTCAGTTGAAAACAATGATGGACGACATCCGCCAGAAGCAATCCATGGAGTTTGAATTACGGGGCATAGTAGGATTCTTCTCTATCGTTTCCTTACTGATTGTGTTGTTGGGTGTCTATGCTGCCATTACCCTCGATACGGAATACCGTCGCAAGGAAATGGCCATCCGTAAGGTGAACGGTGCGGGGGTAAAGGATATTGCATTCATCTTTGCCCGTCTGTACATCTGGTTGTTGGTGATTACGGCCATATTCGCCTTCCCCATCGTGATGTTTGTCATCCAAAGTTACAGCTCACTATATGCCGTATTTGCCAATACCGGTATAGGATTCTATGTAAGCATCTTCGTGGGTATTACATTGGTTATAGCACTGACGGTTGGCTTCCGCATTTACTTGATAACGAAAGTGAATCCGGCAGAGATTATTAGGAAAGAATAAAAAAAGGTTGAAAAAGTAGTTTCACATCTGTCACGGGCTCGTAATCCTTTGTAGGTCAATTGGTTTCTGTGAAGGATAGCCCAAAATTCTTCTTTCACATCCTTCACAAGATAAAGTGTGAAGGATGTGAAAGAGGAAAAACAGATAGAAGCTTCACAGAAACGAGCTGAGTGTTAGCAACTTACAAACCTGTGACAGATGTGAAACTGAAATTCGAACTTAAATAAAAAAAAGGCGATGAGTTATGCCTCGTAACACGCCGTTTTACAAGTAAGAAAACGCCGTGTTACTACCGGGAACTCGATGATTTATCGACCAAAAGGAAGAAACAATAAAGTTATATACATGAAAACATTGAAGTATGCTGCACGCTTCCTGATACGTGCCAAATCGTACACCCTTATCAATCTGTTGGGCTTGGCTTTTAGCCTGGCTTGTTGCATCATCCTGATGCGATACATTCATCGCGAGCTGACGGTGGATAATTTTAAAGGGAAAGAATCCATATTCATCGTTACGAACGAATATGAATCCCGACAACCTGATTTCGGGAACATCAAAGCTTATGGAAGCAAGCCCTTTACAGATGAAAAAGGAAATTCTGCCATTGAAGCATCTACTGACTTTGCTTTTTTGAAAACTGATTTCATTACGGTAAACGAAAGAAGATACAACAGTCAGACAATGGTTGTAAGCAATAACTTTTTGGACATTCTGCCTTTTCAACTAATCAGCGGGAAACGGGTAATGGAATCGCCCAACGACGTTATCATCAGTAAAAAATTTGCCAAAAAAATTTTCGGCAACGAACATCCCATTGGACAAACCTTACTTAGTTCCGCCAACAAGATGGTAACTGTGGTGGGAGTAGCCGATACCGAGAATCCTCGAAGCAGTTTCGACTTTGAGCTGTTACTACCTGTTTCACACAAAGAAGACCATTGGGGACTAATGTTTTACAGCATCGTACACATCAAGCCAGGCTATGATTACCAAGTTCTGAACGAGAAGGAGGAAGTAGTGGATTTGTCTGCACAAAACTTCTCTATCCAACCTTTCCGTAGCCAACTCTTTCCGTTGAAGGATTTCTACTTCAACACCACGATTGATGATTTATGTACACAACATGGCAACAAGCAAAACATCATTGTGCTTGGCATCATCATTGTATTGCTGATAGGTGTGGGATTGTTTAACTATACTAATATCCATACCGTACTCACTCTGAAACGTGGACGTGAATTCGGTATCAAGAAAGTATTCGGAGCCGGCCGATGGCAAGTGTTCGTTCAACTATGGACAGAAAACATGCTGATTGTTTTTGCCGCATTGATGTTCGCCGGACTTTTGGTGGAAGTGGTTTCTGTGTTGTTGTCTTCTTGGTTGGGAATGAAGGAACTGACTCCCAACTATGCATTTATTTTAATAGTTATGGGTGGATTCCTGTTGGTTCTTCCGTTTCTGGTCACCATTTATCCATTCCTACGTTATACCCTCTCCGCTCCCATCACCTCCTTACGAAATATAAACATCAGTGGGCAATCGATTGTGGCACGCAGTATCTTCCTGGCAATACAATACATCCTTACTTTCAGCCTTATTGTACTCTCTCTGTTTGCCATCAAGCAACTTCACGGAATGCTTCATGCTGACTTGGGCTTCCGCACGAAAGACATCATGCAATGCACGTTCCTCAACTACAATAATTCCATGGACTATGAGAAAATGTGGCGCCAAAACCAAAAGAAAGCGGCACTAATCGTGGAAAAGTTGAAAGCGTCTCCCCTTGTCGAACAATGGGACTTTGCCCGTAGCCCACTGGAGCTATCACCTTTTGTAAGTATGAAGAAAAAAGACAGCGATAATTCTTATGTGGATGCAGCCTACGGATATTATTCACGTAAATTCCTCGAAATGTTAGAAATACCGGCCAAAGAAGGCAGGTTGTGGATAGACAGCGTTGACATAAAAGAACGGTATCCGACAGAACTTATCCTTATCAACGAAACCGCCAAGAAAGTATATGGTATTACGGACATTTCCACGGAAACTTTAACCGGGACGCCGGGATATCCCAGACAATACAAAATTGTGGGGGTAATTGGTGATTTTCAGGTCCGACATCTCTCCCAAAAAACTTTTCCTTTGGTCTGTGCATTCGAAAGCGATGAATTTTATGATAATCGAATGGATGGGAAAGTGTATATCAAGTTCCATCCAGCCAATAAGCAGAAGTTAATAGACTATATGACAGAAGTCCACCGAGAAATAATGGGTGATGGAGAATTTGAGTATTCATTTATGGAAGACGAGATTCATCGGCTCTATGAGGAGGACTATCGCAACGCCAGCATCTATACCATCTTTGCTCTCATTGCCCTATTCATTTCCTGCTTGGGGCTTTATGGCATTTCACTTTACGATGTACGCCAACGCTATCGTGAAATCACACTCCGCAAAGTGCATGGTGCATCACTCCGTGACTTGCTCGTATTGCTGACCAAGAAATACGCTTATTTGATAATCGCTTCCTTTACGATATCCATCCCTCTGAGTTATTTTGCCATCCAATATTACTTACAGGATTTTGCTTATCGTGAGCCCATATCGTGGTGGCTTTTTGCCTTAGCTGCCTTGTTCACTACCGGAACTTCCTTTGCAACGTTGATTGGACATACCATTCGGGCTGTCAATATCAATCCAGCGGATGTGATGAAGAGTGAATGATAAAAAAGAAGAAACAAAAAAGAAAGAATAGTATGCTACTACATTACCTGAAAGTTGCCGTGCGCAACCTGTTGAAGTACAAGATGCAAAGCGCCATCAGTATAGTGGGGCTGGCAATAGGCTTTGCCCTTGTAACGCTTGCCACTTATTGGAATCATTATGAGAAAACATACGATGCTTTCCATCCGAATGCCGAACGCATACATCGAGTAAAGATGGGAGGGCTTGGGGATATGCATTTTGAACAAACAGACAAGTATGTCAAGAGTTACATGGAACAAACTTATCCAGAAGTGGAAACAGCATGCTCCATGGAATATAAATTGATGAAAGACCTTACATGCAACAACATCTCGATAGACGAAATGCATGGGTTAGCCATCACCCCGGAAACACAGGTAATGTTCGATTTTCAATGGATAGAAGGTAATCCGAATACAGAATCGTGGAAAGAAGGACAAATAGCGGTGACCGATAAGTTTGCCGAACAATATTTTAAAGGAACTTCTGCAATAGGTAAACGATTGACCCAGAAAACAGGAAAAGAATGCGAAATAGTAGGAGTATTCAAAGCATGGAAACATTCCAATTATATTTTCGAATACATCCAACACCTGAATCTTGAGAATGAACAGGATGGAATAATGGCTTATGACACCTACGTAATGCTACGTTCCGATGCAGATGCAAAGAAATTCAATGAAAAGATTGAAAGTATAGAATCAGCAAAAGCCACAAACGAGATTAGTATTGACCATATCTATCCACTTAAGGACGTGCGTTGGACAGACGTATCAAAAGGAGAGCGTAATGTAGAAATAGCGCATATCCGCCTATTCAGTTGGGCTTCGTTGGTACTTACTTTATGCGCTTTGCTCAATTACCTGACCTTGTTTGTCAGCCGTATCCGCAACCAAAGCCGCAACATGGCCTTGTATAAAGTATTCGGAGCCTCCAATGGAAAGTTGTTTTTTCAATTCATGACAGAATACCTCCTTCTCATGCTATTCACTTCAATGGTGGGAATGTTGTTCATCGAACTTTCTTTCAACCTGTTTGTCGGACTTTCGGCATTAGCGATAGAACGAATGGAACTATACGGTGAATGCATGAAACTGATGGTATGGAACCTGATACTGGCCGTATTGTTGGCCATTCTGCCCATTCAATATTTCAAGAGCAAGGCATTGAATGCACATATCACAAAAGGTAGAAGTTACTTCCGTCCGATAAGTGTAGGTATCCAACTGACTATCAGTCTTTGTTTCATATTCTGTTCGTTGACCATGTATCGTCAGATACAACATCTGTTAGAATGTGACTTAGGCATACAACGCCATAAAATAGCCATGACAACGATAGGAAGTCTTCCTCTTACCAGAGCTATACAACTGATGGAGCAATTGCCCATGATTGAAAAAGTTATGCCAATACATACTCCTCTATACCCCTTCGGGACAGGAGTCCTGATTATCAGCATAAAGCACGGAAATGAATACAATGCTTTCCCCGTACTGCACATCAACGATAGTGTGGCCCGGTTCTATGGATTGAAGATGAAAGAGGGTGTATCTTCCTTCAACTTAGGCAAGAACGAAGTTATCATCAATGAAGCAATGGCCAATAAATTGTCGCACATAGAAACTCCGCTCATCGGGAAGGAATTCGGTTACGGCTCACATAAGATTATGGGGATAGCCTACGACTATTATCACATGCCCGCCTCATCGGTATCGCCTATGATTTTCTGCACCGATATTAAATACGACAAAGGTCCCGGCAACATCGCCTTTACTTATACAGGAGATTGGAAGGCTTGTGAAACAGCTGTCACAAATATGATAACAGATGAAGGAGGAATATCTCCCTACATATTGGATGGTGAAGAGGAATATAAAAAATACCTGCGCTCGGAAATGAATATACAGAAGCTATTGGGTTACATTACCTTTATCAGTATTCTGATAGCTTTGTTTGGTGTATATACACTGACGGTACAATCGTGCGAGCATCGCCGCAAAGAAATAGCCATCCGCAAAATCAGTGGTGCAAAGATGAGTACCATTCTGAAAATGTTCTTCAAGGAATACCTCCTTCTGATAATAACCGGTTCCGTCATTGCTTTCCCTATAGGATACACGTTGATGAAAAAATGGTTGGAACAATATGCTTTACAAATAAGAATCACCCCATGGATGTTCATAGAAATAATAATTGGAATTACCCTATTGGTAGTGTGTTGCATTTATTGGCAGGTTTGGAAAGCAGCCAATGAGAATCCGGCGGATGTGGTGAAGAGTGAATAAGAAAAAGAAAGAAACAAAAAAGAAAGAATAGTATGCTACTACATTACCTGAAAGTTGCCGTGCGCAACCTGTTGAAGTATAAGACACAGAGTGTTATCAGTATTTTAGGACTGGCGGTGGGATTTGTATGTTTTGCCTTGGCCAATCTTTGGACTCGTTATGAAATGACATACGACACCCATTTGGAAGGAAACAACCGCATGTATGTACTCTATACTCAATCCGTTACAGCCAAATATGGATATGATGTGATGTCTTCTTACCCTATGTCCACTCTATTGAAAGAAAGTTTCCCCGAAGTAGAAGCTGCCTGTGCCTTCAATTACTGGGGTAAATCGGAAGTAAAGACCGAAGAGGGGATGAAGTACGAAGCAAGAATGATTCTGGCCGACTCCTGCTACATGGACATGTTCCATATCCGCATAGCCGAAGGATCGGACGAATTTCTGTATACCAATGGTAAGATTGCCGTTACCCGCGACTTTGCCCAAAGGGTATTCGGTAACACTGACGTATTAGGGAAAAAGATTACCGACCTCAACGGAGACACTCATACCATTTGTGCGGTGTTGGATGGAAGCACACCGCATAGCAATTTCTCTTTCGACTATTGGGGAGAAGGTGCATACTTCCGGAGATTCTACAACGATTGGAGTAATGCAGCTTACACAACCGTCGTCAAACTGCGCGAGGGGACTGATGTGAATAACTTTCTGAATAAAATGAAGGAAATTAAAGCTGTCACCGATTGGGGAGAAAGCCAGCTGTTCAAGCGTTACGATTTATATCCTTTAAACCAATATCATTATGCCGACTTCAATGAAGAGAAGTCCATCCAGTTCAATTACCTCATCCTATTCTCTACCATTGGGGTGTTGGTCATACTTTGTTCCCTATTCAATTATTTGTCCCTGTTCGTAATGCGTATCCGCATACGCTTACGCGAAATCGGGTTACGGAAAGTGTATGGAGCCACCATCGGCCAAATGATGGGAATGTTCCTGATAGAATACGTACCTATCATCTTGTTTTCCGGTCTTATCGGTATGATGATAATTGAATGGACTTTCCCGGCTTTTCAAAAAATATCATTGGTAACAAGCGGTATGTATGCCGAATCCCTGTTTTACTTTGCGATAGTAACTCTTATCTCAGTACTGATTCTGCTTCCGGTTCTTTGGTACGCACCTAAGCTCAGTGCTAAGGGAGCAAACAACCGCTTCCGTAAGGGAAGTATTTTCTGCCAATTGGTCATCAGCATCTTCTTCCTGTTCTGTGTATCGGTCATCATGAAGCAAGTCCATCATCTGAAGAACACTGATTTGGGTTGGGAACGTAAGAACATTGCCGCTTTTGAATATATGTATCCAACCGACCAAGCAGAAGCCATTGTGACTAAAATTGAACAATTTTCCCCCGTCAAGGAAGTGTTGGCCGGACACACAGGCTTGCTGCCCAAGAACATGATGATAAGTATAGGAATTAAAGAATGGGAAGGGAAATCCGAAGATACGAAGGACTTAAACATCGAAGTGATGAAAGAAGGAAAGGCCTTGTTCGATTTCTATCATTTACAATTGGTAGAAGGCCGTTTGTGGGATACAGAAGCAAGTAATGAAAAAGCAACCGATGTAGTTATCAACGAAAGTGGCATCAAAGCTATGGGCTTGCATAACCCCATTGGCAAGCAGTTTACAGGTCTAAATAAGGTTACATACCACATTATTGGTGTGGTCAAGGACTTCCATACCACACCTCCTACCGTTCCTGTAAAGCCACTGATGTTTGTTGGAGAAAACATTCAAGACTTCAGCATATCCAATAGTGGAGGAAGTGTCATCCTCAAATACCACCCGGGACAATGGAAGGAACTGAAGGCAAAGGTTGACGAGCTCTTTGCTTCGGAATACCCTGAAGTAAAATACCAATTTGTGAATGTAGAAGATGTCTATGCCCAATATTTGGAAACGGAAAGCCTACTGATGAAGCTATTGGGCATCGTATCAGTGATATGTATGCTCATAAGCGCTTTCGGAGTTTTCTCCTTAGTTTCGCTTACCTGCAAGCAACGCCAGAAAGAAATCGCTATCCGCAAGATCAACGGGGCCACCATTCGCGACATTCTTACCATTTTCGTCAAAGAATATACGTTGATGTCGCTTATCTCGGCTGGCATAGCCTTTACCGCCGGTTATGTGATTATGAAACAATGGATAGTAGGTTACACTTTACAGACCCCAATCAACTTATGGCTCTTTGTTTGCACCTATGTATTGGTGCTTCTCATCATTGCCATATGCATCGGCTATAGAGTTTGGAAAGCAGCCAATGAGAATCCGGCGGATGTGGTGAAGAGTGAATAAGGAAGAAACAATAAAGTTATATACATGAAAACATTGAAGTATGCTGCACGCTTTTTGATACGTGCCAAATCGTACACAATTATCAATATGTTGGGCTTGGCCTTCAGCCTGGCTTGTTGCATCATCCTGATGCGCTACATCCATCGCGAGCTGACGGTGGATACACATTGTGTGGATAGGGAGCGGGTAATAACCGTATTGACAGATCACGGGGGTATGCAATGGGCCACTCACATAGGATACATGGATACCACTTACCTCAAGCAGGAGGAAGTCCTTAAAATATCCGAGATGGTTATTTTGCCGAACACTACCTTGGTGTACGACAACGAGAGTTATGCCATGAATGTGCTGGCTACCGATTCCAACTTCCTGGATTTGTTCCATTACAACATATCCGAAGGAGAAGCGCGGCTGGCTGCACCCGAGGATGCCTTGATAACCCGAGCGTATGCCGAACGGATATTTGGCAAAGAGAGTGCTGTGGGAAAAGTATTGCACTTCAATGTAAAGACTGTTACCATACGGGGAGTCATCGAGCAACCCGAATGCAAAAGTGTATTCAACTTCGACATCCTTCTGAATGAAAAATTACAAAGGCAATGGGGAAAAATAAATGCTTCGTTGATACATGTTTTGCCCGGTGTCGATTTGAAGGAAATAAACAAGAAAAGCTTTGTATATAAGGAATATAACGATTCGGACATCAATTTCAAGTATCGCAGCCGTTATGAGTTTGTAAGCTGGGAAGATTTCTATTTCAAGAACCTGAACTCGGCGGAGGATTACAAAGACATATTGGTATTCGGCAACCTTGATTATCTGTACATCCTTTGTGCGGTAGCGGTCTTGTTGCTCTTTGTAGGAATCCTGAATTTCATCAACCTCTACATGGTGCTGATGATGAAACGCTCCAAGGAATATGGCATCAAGAAAATATTCGGCTTGCAGAAGTTGCCATTGTTCGTGCAGATATGGTTGGAAAACTTCTTGTTGGCGGGTATTGCCTTGTTCCTATCGTGGTGGCTCATCGAGGTGACACAAGTTCCTATAGGCCGCTTGTTAGGCGAACGGATGGAATACACCCACTTCGACTGGCAAGTTTCTTTGGGATTCCTTGTAATACTGCCGTTACTAACTTCCATTTATCCTTATGTCCGCTATCAATACATGTCGCCCATCTCTTCCATGCGGAATCTGTTTGCCACCCATCATTCGGTAGTGGTCCGCATGTCGTTTTTAGGAGTACAATATATAGCCACGGCTATACTGGTAATATTCTCCCTCTACTTGAACAATCATTTCCAATTCCTGATGAATGCACCGAAAGGTTATCATACAGAGCGGATTTTGGAAGCTCATCTGCTACACGAAAATCTGGATTATTCGCGTAATGAGACCAAAGAGGAATGGAACAAGCGTAAAGCCCATATATCGCGTATCGGCCAACTACTGGACGAATGTACATGGATAGAAAAATGGCAGAACCAGGAAGGAAACATCTTGGAAGGAAACCAACAGGATATGACTTTCTTTAACGACAAAGACCAGTCGTTGAAAATTTACTATCAAACCGTCAGCAAATCTTTCTTTGATATGTACGGTTTGAAGATACTTCAGGGAAGCATCCCCGACAAGATAGAAAACGAAAGCATGGGACAGTATGTACTGGTTCTGAACGAAGCAGCCATGAAAGCCTTCGGTTTCCGTAACAAGGATGAGGCCTTTATCCGTGCCGAAAGTCCGCTGGGCATTACTGTAATGAATGGAAAGATAATCACTCACGGCACCGATTTGATGCCCGTTACGGCTGTTGTCAACGATTATTATGCCGGACATCTGACGAATGGTGTGCATCCCATGGTATTCAGTATCGAAAACGACAGTAACCGGGGAGTATATTACCTGAAAGTAAAGGAAGGAAAGGAAAAGGAAATCATTGAATATCTGAAGGGCATTATGCTGGATGTCTACAACACCGACGACTTCAGCTACACCTGGATGGACGATGAGGTAAAAGCCCTTTACAAGGAAGACCGCAAGGTGGCCACCATTTACACTATCTTTGCATTGATAGCCATAGCCATATCGTGCCTCGGCTTGTTCGGCATCTCTTTGTTCGATATCCGCCAACGTTATCGCGAAATTGGCATCCGCAAGATAAACGGAGCTAAAATCAAGGACTTGTACCGCTTGCTTTTCCGCAAATATGTGGTGGTATTGGTAGCGGCGTTTGTGGTGTCCATACCTATTGCCTATTACCTCATCACGCTATACACTCAGGACTTTGTGGTAAAGGCTCCGATAGGCATCGGCATCTTTATCATCGCCTTGCTGGTAGTAAGTGTCATTTCGCTCGGCACTCTGTTCTGGCAAGTGCATAAAGCAGCCAACATCAATCCGGCGGATGTGGTGAAGAGTGAATAAAAAAGAAACAAAAAGAATCTATTATGAAAATACTGAAACATGCTTTACGCATTATCTTGCAAATGAAGGCTTACAGCATCATCTGCATTGTGAGTTTGATTATTAGTTTGGCGGGAACCATTACATTGGTGCGCTACATCCATCAGGAACTGACCGTAGATAGTTATCTGGAGAATTTGGATAGGATTCATCTGCTAACTTCATCCATACCGGGAAACAGCAATTTCCGTCTGGACATTAACCGCAATTGGAACAATGACAAGGCATTTATCGACCCCCTCAGTCATCCGGCAGTAGAAACATCTACAATTGTTTATACAGTGAGTGGTAGTGAATTGAAGTACAACAACCATCATTATGCCATACGCTCCATTGCAGTCGACTCAATTTTCCATCGATTGATGCCGCGCGAAGCCGTCATAGGAAGTGTTACGGATATTCCACCCACAGGCATTGTTATCAGTAAAGATCTGTCCGACCGCATTTTTGGACAAGAACAAGACCCCATTGGGAAAGCCCTGAATTACGGTGGAAAACAAGTAACTGTAACGGGGGTAATGAAACCATTGCCCGGGAAGGCATCGTTTGAATACGATGTAATGTTATCCAAAGAATTACACACTGAATGGATGGGTACAGGAGCCAGCGCTTTCTGTATGGCACTTCTCTATCGTGCCGAAGATGCAAAGGTTGTCAATGAGTGGCAGAAACCCCAAACGTTATCATGGTATAGCGGAAAAGAAATAATTTATCAACTTATGCCACTGAAGGATAATTATTTCTCTCTTTTACTACCAAGCTACAATAGCGAAAGTTTCTTTATCAAAGGCGATAAGAACGGCATTCGTATTCTCTCTTTTGTAGCCCTCTTGTTGTTTATAGTAGGTCTGTTCAATTATTGGAACCTCTACGCCGTCATTATGCAGAAACGCGGATTGGAGTTCGGTGTGCGGAAAGTGTTCGGTGCCGGTCGTTGGGCGCTCTTCAAACAACTCTACATGGAAAACTTCCTGCTGGCCTTGGTATCCGCCCTGTTCATTGGCATGGCTATCGAGATAACCGACAAGATACTTGTACATAGTCTTGGCATCCCCATTTGGAACAATATGGCTTTCAATACGGCTTTGGGAGTGGGCTTGTTGTTCGGCTTCCCGTTGCTCACCACGCTTTATCCTTATTTCCGATACTTGTACAAGCGTCCCGTTTCGTCCATGAAAGCATTGAGACTGGGCAACAAAGGGGTACTTACACGCAGTATCTTCCTGCTGGCCCAATATGTCATCAGTTTCTGCCTCATCATTGTATCGGTGTATTTCGCCAAGCAGTTGGACGATATGTTGAATGCCGATTTAGGCTTCCGTACCAAAAACATTTTGCGATGCATCCTGATTCCTGCAGACAATACTGATAATGTGATACACAACATGGAAGAATGGGAAAAACAAAAAGCCAAAGAGAAGGCCGATGTAGCCAAGATTAATCATGAGCTGAACAGCAATCCGTCCATCCTTGAATGGACACTGTCTGACGAAGGATGGAAAGGTGGTTTTCCTATGACTGAACCTTTCATGAAAAAGGCTGATACAGACGATGAGTTAATTGCAGGGACAGTAACCCATTTGAAGGCTTCCGATTTCAAATTGTATAATTTAGAAATGATAGAGGGCAGAACATGGAACGATTCTATCGACCGTTTTGAAAACTATAACCTCATCATCAACGAATCGGCCAAAGAAGCGTTGGGCATAACCGATATCCGCATCGACCAGATACAAACCAAAGACCGTTTGTGGTGGTCAATGGACGCAGATTGTAGCGGAAATCCTCCGTTCAACATTGTAGGTGTGCTGAAAGATTATCGTACCGACCATTTATCCAAAGGGGTAGTGCCTACCATTTACATGTATAGTGAACAAGGAGCCGAATATATCAATCCCGGTACCCCTTTCATCATCCATTATGCTGCGGGCAAACAACAGGAAGTCATCAACTTCCTTTCCAACTTGCGTAACGAAATATCGGGCGAAGGTGATTTGGAATATTCATTCCTGGAAGACGAAATAGCCAAGCGTTACGAAAACGAACGTCGCATAGTGAACATCTACTTGATTTTTGCAGGATTGGCCATTGCCGTTTCTTGTTTAGGATTGTTCGGCCTCTCGCTTTTCGAAATCCGTTTGCGCTATCGCGAAATAGCTTTGCGCAAAGTACATGGAGCCAAGATGAGTGACATTGTCCGCTTGGTAAGCAAACGCTATTTATGGCTTTTGGTGGCTTCGGCCTTCATCTCCATTCCGCTTTCCATTTGGTTTATCCACCGCTATATGGAGGACTATGCTTACCGCACTTCGCTTTCCATCTGGATATTCCTGTTGGCCGGTGCCGTTGTAGCCGCCATCTCGGCAGGCGTACTTTTCTGGCAAGTACATAAAGCAGCCAACATCAATCCGGCGGATGTGATGAAAAGTGAATGATAAAAAAGAAAGAAACAATAAAAATATAGTTGAATTATGCTACTACATTACCTGAAAGTTGCCGCGCGCAACCTGTTGAAGTACAAGACGCAGAGCGTCATTAGTATTGTGGGATTGGCCATAGGTCTTGCCGCATTTGTTTATGGTTGGCATTGGATGAAGTACGAGACATCCTATGATAGTTTCTATCCCGATGCCGAACGAAGTTATTTAGTATATTCTCCTTCGGAAAACAACTACTTGGGAGTCAGTTCCCCTGTATTGTCAGAGTATATCCGTGAACATTGTCCGCAAGTAGAATATGTAACCCGCAGCTTCCAAAGTTCGAGCATGAATTACCAAGCAGACAACGTACTGATGAATGCGCCCGAATTCATACCCGTGGATTCTGCCTTCCAGGGCATCTTCCCACAAACCATTCTATACGGAAGAAAACTGATGGACACTTACGACATCATACTTTCCGAAAGCTTTGCCCGAAAATATTTCGGAGAGCCCCAAAAGGCATTGGAAACGGTATTGGTACAGACAGCCAGAGCTGGGTTTTATCTGCCCGAACCGCAACACCTCAAAGTGGTAGGTATTATGGCCGATGCACCACAGAATGCCAACATGGTTTACCCGGGGTACTTTTTGGACATGAGTAGTGCACCATCCAACTTGTATGAACCCAACAGATGGAATGCTGAAATGGCATTTACACACGTCAAGTTGAAAGAAGGATATTCACAAGAAGAGTTTACCAATCATCTGAATACCTCCTTACACCAATTGGATTTTTTGAAAGAAAAGACGTTCAAGGCGGTACCACTTTATCAGAAACATTTCGAGTTTGCCTCGGAAGAGTCGTTTTCTTATTCGGCCATCTCCATGTTTACTATGGCCACCCTACTATTGCTTTGTTGTGTACTTTTCAATTTCATGAATCTGTTCCTCAACCGCTATTACCAACGTGCCCGCGAAGTAAAACTTCGTAAATCGGTGGGAGCCAACAACCTGAAGTTGGTCTGCCAGGTGATGATCGAAATCCTTTCGCACGGCATTTGGGGATTTTTGCTATGCGGTTGTCTGATTGAAACAACAGTTCCGTTTTTTGAAGAAACATTCTCCATCACCATCCAAATGGATGTACTCTGGAAAGAATATGTACAGGTAATCATAACAACCGCCATAGTCATGCTGCTGTTGTTGCTTTTTCCGGCTCTGCAATTTATCCGCTCGGCCGGACGACAACTGATGGGAAACCGCCCGCAGACACACAACCGTACTTTAGTGCGCAGAATCGGATTATCCGTTCAGTTAATCATCTGCTTGTTCTTCTTTGCTTCGGCCAGTTCTCTTTATCGACAACTTCGTTTTATGAACCATACGGACATGGGAATGGAAACAGACAACATAATAGAACTGATGATTTCCGGTTTCGAACAAAACGGCAAAGACTTATTGGAAGACGTCAAACGATTGCCTATGGTAGAAAAACATACCACCGCTTCGGATTACCTTATTTCCAAAAAAGGATTGTATTTGCAGGATAATGTAGAATGGGACAGAAAGACCGAAGCGCAGAAAGAAGTGAAAATAGCGCAATTGGAATTACAGGAAAACGGTTGGGACATGTTCCGCTTCCGATTGATTGAAGGTCGCGGATTTGAAGAAAGCGACTGGCAACCTTCCGGCAACCAACCTAAAGACCCCATTACAGGAAAACCTGTATTGAACCGTATAGTCGTCAACGAAAGTGCTGTAACGGCCATGCAGATGGAACAGCCTGTAGGGAAAAGAATTCGCATTTCTACAGGCATCTTTGGACCAAACGGGTTGGAAAATCATTATACAGACTATGAAATCATTGGTGTCATCAAAGATTTTCACACCCAAGGAATGAAAGCTGAGACGCAACCGGCTATAGTAATGCAGAACTTCCGCTTTGTCCGTCCCATCAATTATTTCCAAGTTACCCAGGGAACGGAACAGGCCGCATTGAAAGCCATCAACGAACTGGCCGAAAAACACGGTTGGGAGTACAACAAGAACAATACGCCTCCCCAAATCCTAACAGATAAAATCAAAGAACTCAACAAGTCTGAGACTGCTACATTCCGCCTGTTCTCTATCCTTACTTTCTTGTGTGTGCTCATTTCATTGTTCGGCATCTTTGCCATTTCGGCTTCTACAGTAGGGCAACGCCGCAAGGAAATTGCTGTTCGCAAAGTTATGGGAGCTACCGCAAAGAATGTGGTGGACATGTTCTTCCGCGAATACATCTGGTTAGTGGGGATAGCTGCAATTGTTGCTTTCCCATTCTTCTACTATACTATTTCCCGATGGTTGGAACAATTTGCCTATCACATTCATATCAGCATAGGCATCTATTTGGCTTTGGCATGCATCACAGTAGTTTTAGTATTGCTTACAGTATGCAATCAAGTGATACAAGCCGCCAACGAAAATCCAGCGGATGTGGTGAAGAGTGAATAAGAAAAAGAAAGAAACAATAAAAGAAAGAATTGTATGCTACTACATTACCTGAAAGTTGCCGTGCGCAACCTGTTGAAGTACAAAACGCAGAGCGTCATTAGTATAGTGGGGCTGGCCATCGGATTGGCTACCTTTACATTGTCCGCCTTCTGGGTGAGGTACGAAATGACTTTCGATACTTTCCATCGAGATGCGGAACGGATGTATTTGGTAGGAGTGGACATTTCCATTTGGGGGAGACAATATGAAGATAATATACCCTATTCCTTTGGGGAGCACTATCAACAAATATGTCCGGAAATAGAGGACTGGTGTATGTTTACTTATAGTAGTAATATACCTATACAGAAAGAGAAATCCATTGTAGATATTCCTTGTATCTATCCCGATTCTACTTTTCTCAATATGATGGACATACGGATATTGGAGGGGAATCCTCACTTTTACTTAGAACGCCAAATAGCCTTGACGGAGCGAATGGCAATGGATTTCTTCGGAACCACCCAGGCAATAGGGAAAGAAATAGACACCGGGAATGGGAACAAGATGAAAGTAGGAGCCATAGTGAGCGATTGGGGAATTCATTCCAACTATCCCTACCAATTTTTAAGCCATTTCTTGGGATCAGACAACAGCTATTCTTTACTCATCAAAGTGCGCAAAGGAACAGACATCGACGCACTGACCCAAAAGATGAACGAAAACCTACCCGCTACGGCCGACAAGGAAATAAAGGGATTCTTTATAGTTCCACTTACCAAACTGCATTACGACAAAGGATATGTTGGCCAAAACGGTGCACCCGTTAAATATGAACATATTGTTTATTTTTCAATTACCGGAGTGCTCATTATTCTCTGTGCATTGATCAATTACTTGAGCATTTGCGTAGACCGCTTCCGTACACGCCGTAAGGAAATGGGACTCCGCAAAGTGTGTGGCGCATCGGGACTTTCACTATACTTGTTGCTGGCAACGGAATTGTTGATTACCATACTCATTTCTGCCATGGTAGGTATGGTTTTAGTGGAATGCCTTCTTGAAAGTTTTATGAACTATGCCTCCATTGGTGAAACACGCAATTCGGTTTATGTCAGTTGCATACTCTACAGTGCAGGAAGCGCCGTATTGATTTTCGTTGTTACCTTAATAGGCTTGTTGTTCTTGCAGCGTTATTCTTTGCAAAGTCCTCTTCAGGCCAAGAGTTCGGGCAACTATTTCCGCAAGGGAAGTCTGATTATACAACTGGTATGCTCATTGTTCTTTATCACCAGTACGGCATTGATGCAAATGCAAATACATCATTTGAGATATTCGGATACAGGCATGGATTATCAATGCCGGGGAGCCGCCAGTCTTTGGATGAATGTAGACATGAATGTATGGCACAAAAAGATAGCCGAACTCCCCATGATAGAGGAAACGGTAGAGCCTAAATACTGGCCGTTGCTCTCTATGGGAGCCGGACGGATGCGTGAAGTAACTCATTGGGACGGATTGGACAAACCTTTGGAAGAACCGTTTTATATCAACGATATTTCTGCCGGTGAAGATTTGTTCGACTTTTATAACATGGAGTTGCTCAGCGGAAGATGGATAACGGAATCTTCCAAAGGGAATGAAGTTGTTATAACAGAAAGTACAGCTAAACGGTTCGGATGGACGGCAGAGGAAGCTGTGGGCAAACAGTTCTATTCCAGTGTAGAGAATTTGGAAGTAATCGGTGTAATGAAGGATTGCGCCTACAAATCGCCTACCGAACGGATGCCATATACCGCTTTTTACAACACATATCAGGAAAAATGGTTTTGGGGCCGCGCTTTCGTGTTATTCAAATACAAACCCGGCACATGGGAAGAATGCCGCAAACGCATCGAGCAAATGCAACAAGCCGAGGAACCTAACAAGAAGTTGTTCATATTCAGTGAGGAAGAGAAATACAATGAATACTTGAAATCGGAAGATGCATTGTCTACTCTATTAGGTTTCGCCTCTCTGGTTTGTATCCTTATCTCAGTGTTTGGTATCTACTCATTGGTAACGCTTACTTGCCAATATCGTCGCAAGGAAATAGCCATCCGCAAAGTAAACGGAGCCCAAATGAGCGATATTCTTCGTATCTTTTCCAAAGAATATACGCTAATGCTTATTGTGGCATCCATTATAGCTTTCCCTACCGCCTATTGGGTAATGAAGCAATGGATACAAACCTATAACCGCCAAGTAGAGATAGGCATCCTTCCATTTGCCATTATATTTATAAGCATCGCCCTGGTTATCACCATCAGTATAGGCCACCGTGTTTGGAAAGCCGCCAACGAAAATCCGG
>JAFUNS010000026.1 GCA_017472925.1 Bacteroides sp.
CGGATTTTCATGTCCTTGTGTTTCCGTAGTCGTTCCGACTGATGCGATGACACGGATTTTTAACAGACTGGATGAATCTGTGTCATCCAAACAAGCCGAAGGCTTAAGAAAAGCAGAGGATGGGTTCCGTGCAATCCGTGTCATCCGTGCCTAAAAAAAAGAACTCGTCGCATTACAAAGAAGAAAGCGTCGTTTTGCGCGCTATTAAACGTCGTTTTCTTGATTACGATACAAAGATACAACATCTTGCAAGCTCATTGTCCGCCAACGTCCGCCAATGTCCGTCAATGTCCGCCAACTTTTGTAATTGTTTGTAAATGTGGTAGTTGCTCGTTATGCTTACATTTCTATCAACAATCAAATGTTACAACATGCCTATCAGCCCTCAGAACACTCATTACACTCAGTAAATTCAGTAAATTTTTTGATAGTCTATCCATTAACATAAAATTTACTATTATATATAAAATATATATATTATATATATAATAGTAAAAATATTTTTACAAAGAAAAGGAGGAGTTAATACTCAAGAAAAATACTGAATTTACTGAGTGTAATGAGTGTTTTTGGGAGGGTTATCAAAATAGAAATCACCTGTCAATATGTCATTCTGAGCATCGCGAAGAATCTGAAACAGCTGCTTTATGTATACAGATCCTTCACTTCGTTCAGGATGACACGACATTTTTAATAGTGATTTCGTGTTTTTACACACTCTCTTTCTTATAATGTTATCAGTAATTTCAGTATATTCAGTAATTTTTTTGAGTGTATTCATTCAAAAAACACTCATTACACTCAGTATATTCAGTGTTTTTTTGAGTGTATTCTTTTCGAAAACACTCATTACACTCAGTATATTCAGTATTTTTTTTGAGTGTATTCTTTTCGAAAAACACTCATTACACTCAGTAAATTCAGTAATTTTTTTGATATGTATCAATCAAATTGAGAAGAAAAAGGGGATAAAGGATATTCTTCAACACTTTTTATAAAATATTCCCAAAATAAGTTTTGCTTTTCATTTAAAATAGCTAATTTTGAACGTTATCTAAAAATGTATAACGCTAACTGAGTTTTATAACCTTAAAATAACAGCTATGAGCTATTTACGATTTGACAAGACTCTGCTGACGAATTTGGAAGAATCGCTTCCTAAGGAAGTGTTGCGTACCAATCGTTCCGGAGCTTACCATTGTACTACAATCGTTGATTGCAATACTCGCAAATACCATGGTCTGCTTGTTATCCCAATTCCAGAATTGGATGATGAGAACCACGTGATGCTGTCGTCATTGGATGAAACGGTTATTCAGCATGGTGCTGAGTTCAACATGGGCCTTCATAAATATCAGGGCAACAACTACAGCCCGAAAGGCCATAAGTATGTAAGAGAGTTTGAATGTGAAAAAGTGCCTACTACCATTTACCGTGTAGGTGGCGTGGTGTTGAAGAAGGAAAAGGTGTTTGTGCATCATGAAAACCGTATCTTGATTCGCTACACTTTGCTCGAAGCCCATTCGGCCACTACCTTGCGCTTGCGCCCATTCCTGGCTTTCCGCAGTGTGCGTCAGTATACTCACGAAAACTCACAGGCCAGCCGCGACTATCAATTGGTGGATAATGGTATCAAGACTTGCATGTATCCGGGTTATCCCGAACTCTTCATGCAGTTGAACAAGAAGAACGAATTCCATTTTCAACCCGACTGGTATCGGGGCATTGAATATCCGAAGGAACAAGAACGTGGATACGATTTCAACGAAGACCTCTATGTACCGGGTTATTTCGAAATCAACATCAAGAAGGGCGAAACCGTAGTGTTCTCGGCCGGTATCTCGGAAGTAAGTACACGTACGTTGAAGAATACCTTCGAAGAAGAAAAGGAAAAACGCGTGCCGCGTGACAATTTCCAACATTGCTTGATCAATGCTGCCCATCAGTTCCTCAATGTACAGGATGGCGAATCATACATACTGGCTGGTTATCCATGGTTCAAGTGCCGTGCACGCGACTTGTTCATTTCTCTTCCGGGCTTGACACTGGCCGTTGACGAAGTGGAAAAGTTTGAAACCGTGATGGAAACAGCCCGTAAGGCCGTGATGCGCTTTATCAATGATGAACCGGACGACTTGAAGATTTATGAAATGGAACACCCCGATGTGCTCTTGTGGGCCGTATGGTGTATCCAGCAATATGCCAAGATGGTTTCTCGCGAACAGTGCCGTGAAAAATACGGTAAGCTGCTGGAAGAAATCATGGACTACTTGCGCCGCGAAAATCATCCTAATCTGTTTATCCATTCCAATGGCTTGGTATATGCCAATGGAACTGACAAGGCAGTAACATGGATGAACTCTACTGCCAATGGACGTCCGGTTATCAACCGTACAGGTTACATCGTAGAATTCAATGCCTTGTGGTACAATGCGTTGAGATTCACAGCCGACTTGTTGGGCGAAAAGGGTAATACTACCTTTACAGACGATTTGAACGAAGTGGCCGAAAAGGCTGGTAAGGCATTTGTAGAAACCTTCTTGAATGAACACGGTTACTTGTTGGACTATGTAGACGGTAACATGATGGACTGGAGTGTACGTCCGAACATGATTTTTGCTGCTGCCTTCGATTATTCTCCGCTGGATGCCCGTCAGAAGAAGGGTGTGGTTGATATCTGTACCAAGGAATTGCTCACTCCGAAGGGTCTCCGTTCATTGAGTCCGAAGAGTGGCGGATATAATCCTAACTATGTAGGTCCGCAGAGCCAACGCGATTATGCATATCACCAGGGAACAGCATGGCCTTGGTTGGCAGGCTTCTATTTCGAAGCATATCTCCGTATTTATAAGATGAGTGGTTTGGGCTTTGTAGAACGCCAACTCATCGGTTACGAAGACGAGCTTACTTCTCACTGTATCGGTTCTATTCCTGAATTGTTCGATGGTAACCCACCGTTCAAGGGACGTGGCGCCATTTCGTTTGCCATGAACGTTGCCGAAATCTTGAGAACATTATATATTTTAAGTAAGTATAATTATTAATAAGGAGGAGCCTGTATGAAAGTATTAATGTTTGGATGGGAATTTCCTCCCAAAATTTTAGGTGGTCTTGCTGTTGCCTCTTATGGTATTACCAAAGGCTTGAGCTTGCAAGGTGATGTGGAAACTACCTTCTGTCTGCCGAAACCAACCGGTGAAGAAGAAAAGTTCCTGAAGATATTGGGTATGAATCAAGTGCCCATCGTTTGGCGCGATGTGGACTATGACTACTTGAAGTCCCGTTTGCCTAACTATACATCGCCTGAAGAATATTATTCACTTCGTGATCATATCTATGCCGATTTCTCGTACATGCATGTCAATGACTTGGGCTGCATGGAGTTTGCCGGTGGTTATCCCAAGAACCTGCACGAAGAAATCAATAACTACTCCATCATTGCCGGTGTAGTGGCCCGTCAGCAGGAATTTGATATCATCCATGCACATGACTGGTTGACCTATCCGGCCGGTGTACATGCCAAGATGGTGAGTGGAAAACCATTGTGTATCCACGTACATGCAACCGACTTTGACCGTTCTCGTGGTCAGGTGAATCCTACCGTTTATTCCATCGAAAAGAATGGTATGGACCATGCAGACTGCATCATGTGTGTATCCGAATTGACACGCCAAACGGTTATCCATCAATATCATCAAGACCCACGCAAGTGTGTAGCCATGCACAATGCGGTGTATCCTCTGTCACAAGAATTGCAGGATATTCCTCGCGTGGAACACCCCAAGGAAAAGGTGGTTACCTTCTTGGGACGTATCACCATGCAGAAGGGTCCTGAATACTTTGTAGAAGCTGCTGCCTTGGTATTGAAGCGTACTCGCAACATCCGTTTCGTGATGGCCGGTTCGGGCGACAAGCTGGAAGAAATGATTCACTTGGCTGCTGCCCGTGGCATTGCCGACCGCTTCCACTTCCCTGGATTCCAGCGTGGCAAGCAGGTGTACGAAGCCTATAAGAACAGTGATGTATTCGTAATGCCTTCGGTTTCAGAGCCTTTCGGTATTGCACCACTTGAAGCTATGCAGTGCGGTACACCTTCCATTATCTCCAAGCAATCGGGTTGTGGTGAAATCCTTACCAACGTTATCAAGGTAGACTATTGGGATATCAACGCCATGGCCGACGCCATTTACTCTATCTGCACCAATCCTTCGCTCTTCAAGTACTTGCAGGAAGAAGGTATCAAGGAAGTGGATGGCATTACTTGGGAAAAGGTAGGCTTGAAACATCGTGCCATTTATGATGAATTAATTAGAAACAACCGGTAAACAATAAATAAGAAAAAGATATGAAAACAATTTGTTTATATTTCGAGATACATCAAATCATCCATTTGAAACGCTATCGTTGCTTTGACATCGGTCGCGACCACTATTACTACGATGATTATGAAAACGAACGCAGCATTACCGAAATTGCTGAACGTTCTTACATTCCTTCGCTCACTACTTTGATTGATATGGCGAAGAGCAACAATGGTGCCTTCAAGGTTGCTTTGTCTCTCTCGGGCGTAGGTTTGGAACAATTGGAAATTTATGCTCCACGTGTAATTGAACTGTTGCACGAATTGAATGATACCGGTTGTTGTGAATTCCTTTGCGAACCTTATTCTCATGGTTTGTCGGCTTTGGCCAACGAAGAATGTTTCCGTGAAGATGTAGAACGCATGAAGGTGAAAATCAAACAAATGTTTGGCAAGACTCCGAAGGTATTCCGTAACTCAAGCTTGATTTACTCCAACGAAATTGGTGCTATGGTTGCCAATATGGGCTTCAAGGGCATGCTTACCGAAGGTGCCAAGCATGTATTGGGTTGGAAGAGCCCACACTACTTGTATCATTGCGCATACAACCAGAACCTCAAGTTGTTGCTCCGCGACTTCAAGTTGTCTGATGATATCAGCTTGCGCTTCTCTAACTCTGAATGGCCAGAATATCCATTGTTTGCCGACAAGTACATCGGTTGGATTGCCGACCTTCCAGAAGAAGAACAAGTTATCAATATCTTCATGGAATTGTGCTCATTGGGTATGTCACAACCATTGTCATCCAACATCCTTGAATTCTTGAAGGCATTGCCGGCTTGCGCCAAGGAAAAGGGCATCACTTTCTCTACTCCAAGCGAAGTGATCAGCAAGTTGAAATCTGTTGACCAAGTGGATGTTCCTTATCCAATGTCATGGGTTGACGAAGAAAGAGACATCAGTTGCTGGTTGGGTAATGTAATGCAACGCGAAGCATTCGACAAGTTGTATAGTGTAGCCGACCGTGTACGTCTTTGCACCGACCGTCGTATCAAGCAAGACTGGAGCTATATGCAGGCAAGTAACAACTTCCGCTTCATGACTACCAAGGAAACAGGTATTGCCTTGAATCGTGGTATTTATGATGGTCCATTCGATGCTTTCACCAACTACATGAACATCTTGGGTGACTTCATCAGCCGTGTAAATTCACTTTATCCGGTAGATATGGACAATGAAGAATTGAACTCATTGCTTACTACCATCAAGAACCAAGGTGAAGAAATTGAAGTCTTGAACAAGGAAGTTGAAAAGTTGCAAGGCAAGTTGGCCAAGTTGCAGCCTAAGGAAGAAAAGAAGGCTCCGGCAAAGAAAGCTGCTCCTAAGAAGGAAGCTGCTGAAAAGAAGCCTGCAGCCAAGAAACCTGTTGCTAAGAAAACAGCCAAGAAAGCAGAATAATTAGTTCTGATATAAAGTAAGTGGGTGTGTAGAAATACACATCCACTTTTTTTTAGGCGCGGATTTTTTCGGACGGGGTCCTCAACAACACGTCACGGATTGCACGGATAGAGAAGATGTAAACATACACTAAAAGACCGTGTTAATCCGTGTAATCCGTGCCTAAATTATATTATGACACATTTATAGGTATATTATCTCTTATTTCTTTCTCAATTCCCAAAAGGCAACGGCTGATGCTGCGGCTACATTCAGTGAATCTACTGCATTCGACATGGGGATGCGCACCACATAATCGGCCTCTTCAATTACTTGGGTGGAAAGTCCGTCGCCCTCGGTGCCCATGATAAGGGCCAGTTTCTTTTCTTCTTTCAATGCAGGATGGTCAAGGGATATGGAATTGTCGGACAAGGCCATGGCTGCAGTGCGGAATCCCAAATCATGGAGCGATGGGATAGGGGCTTCCAACCATGTCCAGGGAACCAGGAACACAGAGCCCATGGATACACGCACTGCACGACGATTCAAGGGGTCGCAGGAAGTGGGAGTGAGCAAAACAGCATCTATGCCTAAAGCAGCTGCCGAGCGGAAGATGGCGCCAATATTTGTAGTATCGACTACACCATCAATCACTACAATCCGTTGCGCACCTTGGCAAACCTTCTCCACGCTGGGGAGTTGGGGGCGTTGCATGGCGCACAAGACCCCTCGGGTAAGTGTATAGCCGGTAAGGGAAGCCAACAACTCACGATTACCTGTATAGATAGGTATATCGCCACATTCCTTGATGATGTTTGCTGCATCTCCGGCGATGTGTCTCTCTTCGCAAAGCAATGCCAAGGGCTGGTATCCGGCATTCAAGGCTACTTGGATGACTTTCGGACTCTCGGCAATGAAGATACCTTTGGAAGGCTCCAAGCGGTTGCGCAACTGGGCTTCGGTAAGGGTGGAGAATACTTCTACTCCCGGATGCTCCAAGGATTGTATTTGGATGACAGGCATGAAGATTCCTTTTACTTTTCAACAATCTGTTTCCCGAATGGTGTCAATGCAATGGCCGCTAATTTGAAGTGCTGACGACCAAAAGGTATTCCGATGATGGTGATGCAAAGGAAAAGTCCGCAAAACAAATGTACCAGACATGTTTCGAAACCACCAAATATCAACCAAAGGATATTCATAATGATGTTCAAGCAACCGCCTGCCTGCGGAGTGGTATGTATTTCTTTTCCAAATGGGCATAAAGCGAGCAAACTAAGTTTCAATGTCTGCAAGCCAAATGGTATTCCAATGATGGTTATCATCAATCCCAAACTGGCAATCAAGTAACCAATAGCTGTAAGGATACCCCCAAACAGCATCCAAAGAAGATTCATTACTATATTCATATTATTCATTTATATTTACGTAGCAAATATACAACAAAGAATTGAATAAAATTTGTATTTTTGCAATCATGTAGAATTATAATATGTATAACCTTTAATAAAGACTATTATGAAGAACGTATGTAGAGTCATTTTCCTTGCCATTGCTTTGGGTATGGGAGTATCGATGTGTGCACAATCAAATCAAGAGAGTGAGAAACCGGTTATTACTTCACCTCCTAAGTCATTGAACCTTGATCCGTTTTATAAGAAGTATATGAATGTAAACGGAATACCTGTATGTAGCTCATGGAGAGTGCCCGACAGTTGTTTCCATGCTGCATATATTACTTTTAAGGCATTGACAGATATGCTTCCCAAGAAGGTGTTGAAATCATTGGTGGACAATGGCGCAAGAGTTACAATTATGGCCCGATATGAAGGTACAACCGATGTGCCCGAACATGCTTATCTGGCAAATGACACCACCTTGAATTGGGATTTGCGTGCCCGTGGATTGGGAGGAACTCTGCGCTTGCCACTCAGCTCCTGCGCGGAAGAAAACATCCTGGCTTATCAGATTGACAAATATCATGCCGAAAATATTGCTATACATGAGTTTGCACATACCATTCACAATGTAGGTATTGCACCTATTGAACCCGGTTTCAATGACGAACTCCGCAAGGCACTCGATGCTGCTTTGGCCGAAGGCAAGTATAAGAATGTATATGCAGGTACTAATATCCAGGAATATTGGGCAGAAGGTGTGCAGAGTTGGTTTAATGTCAATGCCGAAGTGGATAAGGATTATGGTGACGGCAAGCATAACATGGTTAATACTCGTGAGGAATTAAAGCGTTATGACCCTACACTTTACAATATTCTTTCAAGATATTTCCCGGCTACAGACAAGCCAATCAGTCGTCATAAGAAAGTAAATCTGTATGATTGGAAAGAATAAATGATTAACTTTGCGCTAAAATTTAGGTAAATTATGGCAGCAACGAAAGATCAGAGAAAACTGTTGAACCGGTGTGTGATGAACGAAATACCTGTTTTTGTATTGACAGGAACAGATAAATGTGCACTTGCAGCTCTCCGTGCCTATGCCCAAGAGGCACGGAGATTGGGGTGCAATAATGACTTTATAGAAGATTTGGAAGGAAATGTACTTCCCGATTTCAAGGTATTTCAAGAAGAAGAACCCGAAAAGGTGAAGTTGCCCGACTAATGGTTAGTCGAACATATTTCCATCACCATTTTGATCAAGAGTATGAGCGAGTTTGTCGATGTTTAGGCTACGTGCCGAAGCATCGACAATTTCTTTGTATATACCACCTTGTTGGTAAAGGGAATCGGGATCACCGCTTTGTTCCACTCTACCTTCCTTCAATGCATAGATTACATCACTATCGATGATTTGGGATATGCTGTGAGAAATGATGATGACTGTACGGTTTTTCTTGATGGCATCAATGCTTGCCTTGATTTGTTCGGTAGCAATAGCATCGAGACTGGCTGTAGGTTCATCCAAGAAGATGATAGGAGGATTCTTGAGGAACATGCGGGCAATGGCAATGCGTTGTTGCTGACCACCGGACAGTTGCTGGGCCTTGGATTGGAAACCATGGGGAAGTTTCATAATCTGGTCGTAAATATAGGCTTTCTTGGCAGCTTCTTCCACTTCTTCGTGTGTGGCATTAGGACGTCCATAACGGATATTTTCTTCAATGCTTCCATCAAAGATGTGGTTTTTCTGAAGCACCATACCGATGTTGTCTCTTAGGAAATGGGTGTCATATTCTTTCAAGTCTACTCCATCGAGCTTTATGCTTCCGCAATCCGGATTATAGAATTTCACCAACAAGTTGAGGATAGTGGATTTACCGGCTCCCGAGAGTCCTACAAATGCGGTAATCTTTCCACTTTCTACCTGCATATTGATGTTATGAAGAGCTTTGGTACCATTAGGATAAGTAAAGTCCACTCCAGAGATTTCGAAGTCGCCCTTGATGTTCTTCGGTCGGTAATTGCCTGATGCTTCGCGTTCGCCATCGGCTTCCAGGATATCGAAGAATCCTTCTGCATAAATCAATGCATCGTTCATCTGATCAAAGATTCGTTGCAGTTGGGTGATGGGTGCAGTGACATTGGCAAACAGCATGACGTGATACATAATCTTACCGATGGTCATACCCGGGTATTCAATGAGCACCAGATAGGCGGTAAGGATGATAATGAGCACAGTTCCCACTTGGCGGATGAAGCTTTTCCATCCATCAAAATAGAATGAGGTCTTACGCACCATCATTTGATTATCTGTAAACTCTGTCTGCAATTTCCATTGTTTGTCACTCTCTATCGCTTCGCGGTTAAATGATTTGATGACATTGATACTCTCGATGATGTTCATTACCCCATGACTTTTCTGCTCGCGGTAATGTCGCATGTTTCTTCGCCATCCTTGTAATTTTCGAGCTTGGCGGATGGTTATCCAGATATAGATAGGAACAATGAATAGGGCGGTCAATCCTACATAAAGATTGGCGGCAAACATCAGGATAAGCGCCAGGATGGCACTCATGAAGAGAGGCAATAAATCGATGAAAAAGTTTTGTACGGTTGATGACAAACTGCTGACTCCTTGGTCAATACGTGTCTGCAACTTGCCAGTTTCATTGTCCTGACGAGAGAAGAAAGCCATGCGATAGGTAAGCATGTGGTCGATGACAGCTTGTGACAAATCCTTCGATACGTTGATTCGCATCTTTTCGCCAAAATAATGCTGGGCATAGGTGATGATGGCCGACAATACTTCCTTACCTAAGAGTACAATACTGATGACAGTCAATATTTGAGCGGCATTCTTCCAAAGCAAATCATTGGTCATAATCAATTCATTGATGGCATCGACGGTTTTATCGAGTACTACCGCATTGATTTGCGCAATAAAAGAACCAATAAATGTAAGTATAAGGGTGAGAACAACCAACCATCTGTAAGGCTTTACATAGGGTTGTATTTTTTTGAATAATAAGATGAGATTCATTCTTGTTATTTTTTATGTGTAATTTTACCTTGTCGGGCTTCTTTGAAGTCGTCGGATTTGCTCATGCATACCAATCCTTTGCTATGAGGAATGCAATGACATTTGCCATACACCAGAATATCGGCAACAGTTGCCCGCTTTCCTCTGAAGTAAGTGCTCACAATCTCTTGCTTTTCATTGTCGCGCAAATTGTCAAGTCCGATAAGCCCAAAGGCCGATGTATTCTTTACCATATAGCCATCGACCACTTTTCCGCATTTCTTGCATTTGAACTTCTGACGATAAATTTCACGGCGGAAAATGTTTTCGTTGAACTGGAAGTTATAGCATTCCTTGTTGCTACAGAAGCTTACAGAATAAGGGTGTTGTAGCATGTGGGTTACATCTTCCCAACTTCTTTCTGTGGCATGTATTTGGATAAGGATAATACCCATGGAATCATACATTTCGATGACTTTTTTGGTCAATCTTCGGTTAACCAATATTTCAATGGCTATCAAAGGAGTGTTTTCTTTGCCCATCAATAGTATATCTGCACCATGTCCTTGGATGATTTGACCAGTTGCTATAGATTCCACTTGTTGCAGTAAATCTTTACTATAGGATTTGCTGCAATAAGGACATGACCATTGAAGGGTGAAGACTTTCTTTTGCTCCACATGTGCTTGAAGAATTTCGGTAGCTTTCGTCAGCAACAAATGGTGTAAAATAGAATTGCCATTACACTTCAGGGAAGATTTCTTGAAGTGGGCAAAATGAGGGCGTTGCATCTTGCCACCATTGCGCGCTATGATTCTGTCACCACATTGGGGGCAGGTATATGTACCTCCTTTTTCGGTATTGCAAACATGTACGACTTTTCCTTCCGTATCATATCCCAGAGTGTGTAACAGTTTCTTTCTCATGGCGTTTCAGATATTCTATTTTTCAAAGGTAGTGTTTTTTTTATGGATAATGTGCCATAATTAATAGAAAATAATTACCTTTATGCTCAGAAACATTAAAATCACATTACGTTGTATGATAAAGATTTATTTGGATAGGTTTGAAGCAAAGTTGGAGGAGGATCTTTTGCGTTTGTGCACTTCCTATAAAATGCTGAATGGTACTTTATTATCTTCTGAAGACATCGATGCTCATTGGCAAACCTTGGCTCCCGAATACATGGCCGATGCTGTGCCTCAAATAGCCGATTATCCAACGGTATCTGTAGCATGGGCTGCTTATTTAGGATTAGCTGTGGCCTATGGATGGGATACTGATTGGAAACTGTGTCTTGAAACTCCCTATACTTCTTATTATGGTGCCGATGGTTTTGATGATATGGATGAACATATTGTTTATGACCTATTGGGATTGTTACGTGATGGTTATGAAGCCGAACAATTGGAAAAGGTGATTCGTCATTGTGGCGAATGTACAGTTTCGGCTATTCGACATGAGCATATTGAACCTCAAAGCACCATGGCTTTCCATGTTTTCTCTCGTGCTTGTAAGGTGATGTTCCGCATTGGTGCAGCCCTTGAACTGAAAAGATTGGGCTATAAGTTTGACAAGGTGAATGTGTCTCAGTAATAAATAGATACCAAAGATGACCACCAATATTGATATAGCCAAAAGAATAGCAGGGCTTTATTATCCTTTATCTAAGGAGAGTCTTCATGCTTTTGCCGATATCTTGGTAAAGCGCAAGTATAAAAAGGGAGAGCGGGTATTGGATTCTGGTGAAATATGTAAAGCGATGCTCTTCATTGAAAAAGGTATGACCCGCCAATTCTATTTCAAATATGACAAGGATTTGACAGAACATATTGGTTATGAGGATGGAATGGTTATTTGTCTGGAAAGTTACTTCAAACAAGAACCCACTCGACTGATGGTTGAAACATTAGAACCCACCGTTGTTTGGGAAATATCCAAAGAGGCTATGGAAATGTTGGCAGAGAAGCATTTGGATATAGCTGTGATGTATCGTAAATTTATGGAGCAATCGCTGATTACTTCTCAAATTAAAGCCGATACTTTACGTTTTGAATCTGCTCACGAACGCTATACCAAACTCTTGCATAGTCATCCCGAAATCTTGAAGCGTGCACCGTTGGTGTACATTGCTTCTTACTTACAGATGACTCCCGAAACGTTAAGTCGTGTCCGTTCTTCCATAGGTTAAGATTCAAAACTTGTAAGTGATTCCCAATCGGGTTTCCACTGTCTTTGAATGCACATCTTTATGATATGAATAATGCGTTTGGCGGAGGTAATAGGCTATTTCAAAAGAAGCCTTGAAGTGCTTTGTCAAGCTAAGTTCGTATATAGGATTCAATACTAAGAAAACGGTGTTTCCTTTATCGCCTTGGGCATTGAGGTAAAGTGGATTGGTGGTTGCCAAATCCTTTTTTTCGTATCCTTTCCAGGTAAATATCTGGTAAAGATGTGCATTGAAATCTATATTAGCCAATTTCCCTAATTGGACAAAGGTACGACTTTTTACACTATATCCGCTCCCTAAGTTGTAGTTACGGTCTATAACATGATAATAGTCGGTTAATCCTCCTCCTAAAAGGATTCCACTAAGAAACAGATCTTGCTCTACATGCATCTTGGGCAATAGGTTGGGGAATCGACAAATTAGGCCAGGGCCTACACTGGCTGCTTCTGATATTTTATAAGGTATAAGTCCGCTTCCATCGTTCACTTCTTCAGAGTCATAAAAATTGAAGTGCTGGTAGATACCAAAGGTGATGTCGGCTTTCTCTGAAGTCTTTATCGGTGTACTCCAGAGTTTTCCCAACAGGTTCACATTGCTGATGAGAGGCTGGTTAGGCGACAAGCCAAATGTAATGGATGCCGTGAGATAATCGTATGGCTGGTTGTTCTCCTTGTTTGATGGATCTCCATATACTGTGCGGAATTCCAGATAAGGGTTATGCTCTCCTTTGAAGAGTCTTGTGTCGCTGGCCAAATATCGATTTCCACTACTGATTTCTATGTTTACAGGAATCTTCTCATAGTCGTGATATTTGTAATTCTTATGCTTTACCTTCCACATATCGCCTGTTATCATTCGATTCAACCCTCGGATGGGAGAGATAAGTGTTCCTATGAATTCACTCATAAAACGAGGGAATCCGCGTTTGGAATCATCGAGCACTAACGATGACATTCTGTGGGTAAATTCTCCCAATGCAATACCTCCGACAGTAGTGGCTATCAGATCATTCATAGCCGGTGGTTCTCTTTCTGCAACAATTTCCCACATCAAGCTTCCACCGAATGCATAAGGAGCCGACTCCCAAAAGTTAAGTCCATTGCTACGAGCAGTATTAAAGTATAGACTACCATGATAAGGATGTGCAAAAAGATTGGTGGAGAACTGGTCGTTATCCCATACAAAGCCGGTCTTGATGTTTTGGTGGATGGTATGGAGATTGATTTTGGCAAAGTCTTCTTGTAAGATGTAGCGGTCAAATGCCCATACTCCTGTATTAATGCCAAAGGTTTCCAATGCTGCCCTCCATGGACGTTTGGGGGGAGCAGTAGCATAGAGGGAATCTTGGGGCAATGAATATTGTGCCGTTGTAGAAAGGCAATACAACAAGCCGAAGAATAGAAAAGTAATCTTAAGTTTCATCCGTTTCAGTATAAATAATAATGCCAACAAAATTAGAAACAATCTTGTTGGCACATATTATTGAAACTTCAGAAAAAATGTCTGTTTTATCTTACTTCCTGATAAAGGAAACGCTTGATACTCTTTTTCGGAGTTTTTTCAAATTCTTCGTGATAGATTTTTACACGGGCAATCTGTTCGTATGCTGGAAGTTCGGTATTCAAGGCTACTCGGTTTTCTTCCATGGCCTTTTCAACAGCTTGTTCGTCCAATCCGTGTGCAAAGGCATCGTCAAAGTCTGGATATATCAATGCGGCAAGTTTACCATCGGCTTGCTGGATAACAATGCTTTCGGATACGTATGGCATGTTGTTCAGCTTGTCTTCAATTTCTTCCGGATAAATGTTTTGTCCCGATGGGCCAAGAAGCATGTTCTTGCTACGTCCCTTGATGGTTACATTACCTTCGGCATCCATGACACCCAAGTCGCCTGTATGCATCCATCCGTCTTTGTCAATTACTTCGGCTGTAGCTTCCGGATTCTTGTAATAGCCTAACATCACATTGTCTCCCTTACATACAATTTCACCTACAATGTTTTGTGGGTCGGGACTAAGAATCTGTACTTCCATACGAGGAGCTGTCTTTCCACAAGAACCGGCTTTGAACTTCTGCCAATCTTCATAACAGATGATAGGAGCACATTCTGTCATACCATAACCTACAGTGTATGGGAAGTTGATGCTTCTCATGAATTGTTCCACTTCCTGGTTGAAGGCAGCACCTCCTACAATCACTTCATAGAAGTTTCCACCAAAAGCATTCATTACTTGCTCGCGTACAACAGCCTTGATCTTGTCGCTCACAATGGGAACTTTCAAGAGGAATTTCATTCTTGGGGTTTCCAATTTGGGAAGTACATTCTTCTTGATAATCTTTTCGATAATAAGGGGAACGGCGATAACAATTTTAGGCTTGACTTCGGCAAAGGCTTGCAGAATAATCTTAGGACTTGGCATACGGGTGAGGAAGAACACCTGACATCCGTTGCAGAATTCATAGAGGAATTCGAATGCAAGTCCGTACATGTGTGCCATTGGAAGCATGGATACCACGCTATCACCGGCTTTCAATATCTTGTTTAGTTTTTCTTGACCGAAAACTACATTCGACCACAATGCGCGGCTGGGTATCATTACACCCTTAGAGAAGCTGGTAGTGCCCGATGTATAGTTCAATACAAGCATTTCTTCGGGTTGGTCCTGATGATAGTTGATGTGTTCCTTACGGAAGTTCTTCGGATATTTATGACCGAACATTTCATTGAGATGTTCGCGGGCATAAGTCAGCTTTTCACTACGCGATACCAATACGCTGAAGTCGTTGACTAATACAATACCTTCCAAGTTTGGCATGGCATTTTCATCCAGATTTTCCCAAACCACATCGCCTACGAATAATAATTTGGCTTCAGAGTGGTTCACAATGTTGTGAACATTGTCTGCCTTAAATTCATGCAGGATGGGTACAATAACTGCTCCATAGGTTACAACAGCCAGAAAGGTTACTCCCCAATGTGAACTGTTACGTCCACAAATGGCTATCTTATCGCCTTTCTTTACGCCACTTTCTTCAAGAAGGATGTGGATCTTTTCAATTTTTCGGGCTACATCTTTATATTGTAGGGTGACGCCTTTATAATCGGTCAAAGCATTTGAATCCCAATTTTTCTTGATACTTTGTTCAATGAGGGATATGAAACTTTTTTCGTTGTCCATATAATTCAGTCTTATTATTCTGCACGTTTTTTTTAAATCTGTGCAAAGATAGACTTTAATTATGAACTGACAAAAGAAAATGGCACAAAATGTTCTTTAATGTGCAAATAAGAGTGCTAATAGATTCTTTCTCCGAAAATTTTGCTTCCTACTCTGATTAATGTGCTTCCTGCTTCGATAGCAAACGGATAATCGTCGGACATGCCCATAGAGATTTCTTTAAATGACTCGTTGTCACTAAAAAACTCCTGTTTGATTTCGTTGAAGAAATCGCTCAATGATTGGAATTCTTTCTTTATTTGTTCTTCGTCGTCGGTATTGGTAGCCATTCCCATTACCCCCGAAATGGAGATGTTTGTCAGCTCCTTCCATTCTCCTTGGCCGAGCATTTCCCTGCATTCATCAAAGGTAAAGCCGAATTTGGTTTCTTCTTGTGCTATGTGTATCTGTAGCAGGCAAGGAATACATCTGTTTACTTTTGCTGCTTGCTTGTTTATTTCAGAAAGCAATTTGAAGGAATCTACCCCATGTATCATGGCCACATACGGAGCCATATACTTTATCTTGTTGGTTTGCAGATGTCCGATGAAGTGCCAAGCGATGTCTTTGGGCAACGCTTCGTATTTTTGTGTCATTTCCTGCACTTTGCTTTCGCCAAAGATGCGTTGGCCGGCATCGTAGGCTTCTTGCAAGGCTTCGATGGGGTGAAACTTTGATACAGCTACCAATTGTACGTGTGAGGGTAGGGTAGCGAGGACTTCATTCAGATTTGCTTGTATGCTCATGGTTGTATTGTTGAAAAAATGTGGGTGTGTCGAAATAAACATTCACTTATTTTTAGGCGCGGATTTTTTGGGGACGGAGTCCTCAACAACATGTCACGGATTAACACGGTTTTTAGTGTATGTTTACATCTACTTTATCCGTGCAATCCGTGTAATCCGTGCCTAAATTATAATATGACACACTCTCATTTAGGAGTTTATGCTTGTGGGAATTCAGGCTTTACATCCGGCTCTGCACTATACTTATATACATCCATAATGGCGGTTTCGGCCATGGATGAGATGATATAGTCGGCCATTGAGCCTTTCATGCCTTCGTCCAACTTCTTTACAGCATCACGAAGGTCGGAAGCTTGTACCAGTACATTGGTTGAAGTCTTCTTTTCTGCACCACTCTTTTCATCCAATGTGATGAAGGTAAGTTTGCACTTGAACCAACGGTCGGCTGCTTCTTCCTCGCAGAAAAAGAGTTCTGAGTAGTTGGCACGCTTGATATCGGATACGGTAAATTCACCGCTGATGAAAGGAGTCATTTCTTCGATGATGCGTGCTTCGGCTTCTGTAAAGCTGAGGGCATCCACCAAGTAAGGTTCTGTCACTTTCTTGTTCATTCCGTTCTCCATGGTCTTTTCGTAACGGATTTTGCATTCAAACCAGGTATGCATCATATCTAATGTCTATTTAATGATTTATAAAAAAGTTCCGCAAAGATAATAAAAAGAATTTCAGACGAAAGAGAATGACTATAATTTCTTTCGTCTGCAATTCGTAAATAATCGTTTTTTAATAACAATTCGTTGCTTTGATAACGATGAATCAATGTTGCATAAAGTATAGTTTATATCAGGTGCGAAACTTTAATTTTCTTATATTTCTTACCCAAGTCCAACGCAAAGGCCATTTGGTCTTTGATGATGAGTTCTCCTTTTTGAAGTCCGGCTATTTCTGTCCGGATTTCCTGTAACTCACGACCACTCACGCCAAACAAATCCTTGATGACCGAATCCGAAATCGTCTGTTGCTTCATAATCAGTGGATATTGCGCATTGGCATAAAAGTCGAAATGTTTGCTTTGGAAACTTGCCATGTTTTGAGTCGCCAAGATGATGCTTAAGCCTTTGTTTCTTCCTACTGCTATTAGATTTCGTAACGGACGATTATCAAAGTCAAGCATATAGTGAGCCTCATCTATAATGGTGAAATGGCGGATTTGTACATAATCATCGTTTACTGCTTGCTTGTCCAATTGTTCATAGATGAGATTCAGTTTGGAAATCAGGAAATAAACGATGGCTTTGGCTATCGGTCCGTCTTTTGGGAAAGCATCCATTTTCACGATGAAGCACTCTTTGATAAGATTGGTCTTATCTTCATTCTCGAATAATTTGTTTCTTACTAATTGTTTCAAGATAGAAGAGATACTATCGTCCTTGTCTGGATTTTGGAGCTTACTTTGATAATTGCTAAGCATCAAGTCGAATGTGATAGGTGATCCATTGGTCTTTTTGTAAGCATCCACGATGGCTTCACTCAACCGATTACTCATGTTGGCACTTATCTTGGCATTGTCCAATGCACAAAGTGCAGCCGCCATTTCTGTAGAGTAGAGGTTGATTTCATTGATGGCTTTTCCGGTAAAGTCCTTGAATGGAGTAAATGGGAGAGGACGCTCTATCGGATCAAGGATACAAGTGCGGTCAGTCTCAAATAAACTGAGCCAATGATTGTTGTCCATGTCCGAAAACTCTCCCTTATAATCGAATAATAAGAAATTCACCGGATAGGCTGTTTCAATGGAGCGTGAACGGATTTGCTGGATAAGTACCGCCAACAGATTCGTTTTGCCCGAACCCGTAGCACCTGCTACCAATATCTGTGAGTTGGTGATGGCACGACTATTGATGTCCAGTATAGCTTCCATATCTTCATCGTATTCGCCGATAAGTAATTCCAAAGCAGGAATACTTCCGTAATTCTTGTTATTTGATGTTACGGAGTAAAGGAAACCATTCAAGTTGTTTTCGTCCATCAGATAATCCCGGCCTCTCAACATTTCATAAGCAATGATACGGGATAGCAACGGATTGTCCGACCAATCTATGTTGTGTTCTTTGTATCGTAGCTTTAGCAATGCCGAATACAAGTAAGACAGATTGTTCATCGTAAAGAAGCTTGGAACATAGCGGGTACTGGTCTTCGATAGTTGGATTTCAGAAACTTTGTTTAAGTCTCTTTGTCCGGCTTGGCTCAGTCCTGCAAGGAAACAGATACGCATTATTTTATTGTTGGTCAATATGATTTTCTTTTCCTTGCCGACTATCCGACTCAAATTTATTTTGTTTTCAATGGTTTCCTTGATGCCGTTCAGTTCATCAAAGATACCTTCCGATTGTCTGACGTTGTAAAATGAGATTTCCATACGTTATCCGTTTAAGGTTACACCAAAATATCCGTCTGTCACTGTAGTGCTTTGACTTTCCACATCCCTATGTAGGGTATAGGTCTTCGAAATGAAAGGTTCCAGTTTGACATAATCCGACTCCTTGCGTATTTCCGAAGTGGTACAAAGCAAGATCGTTTGTTCCGCCAGTTGAGGGAAGTATTCTTCCATCAAGGCATCACGGCTTTCATTATCCAATACCCCCATCACGGTGTCAATCATTACCGGGGGATTATAGTCGCCCAGGTTGCGGAGTACTTTCAGCAATACTTGAATGAAGATTTGCTTGGAGGCCGCATTCAGTTGGTTGAGCGAAATCAGATTGCCTGCCTTGTGATACATCTTGATGGTGAAATGCTCGATGCTTTCCGAGAGTTCCACTCGTGCCACACAACCTTTATAAGAAATCAACAGGTTGTTCAGTTGTTGTTGCATTTCCGTTTCTATCTGTGCTTTCTTCTTTTTCAGCAATCCGTCTGCCACTTCTTCGAAGAATGGTTTCAGTTTTACCAATGTATCGTATTTGATATCCGGTTCTTGTTGGATTTGTACATCGAATCGATGGATGATACCTTCCAATCGTTTGATTTCTCCTTTTGTCTTTGTTTCTTCCGTTTTCAGACGTTCCAAATCCTTTTGGGCATTTTCATATTGTTTGATGAGTGCTTCGTTGCCTCCAGCTAAAGATGCTTGAAGGGAATTCTTTTGCATTTCCCATTGTGAAATACTGGCTATCTGTACTTCCAGTTCCATTCGGATACGGTCGAGCGTTACGAAACGGTTGGCACTCGATGTTTGTATCAAATTACGGAGAGCTGTAACTTCATTCTCTTCCAGAAATTCGTAAGGGTCAGTAGCCTTGTTGCTGTTTTGTAGAGCTACAATGTGTTGCACAATGTTGTCTTCATCCACTTCATCCGAGCAGAGCGACAAGCCTTTCAGATAAGCGATGATTTTGTTGGTCACATCCTTAAGAGTATCCAACGGACAATTACCTTCGTTTGTCTTTTTCAATTCTTCTTTCATCCGAAGAATCTGTTCCACTTCATTAGCCAGATTGGTAGCCAATTTCGGAAGGAAGACACTTACTTCGATGTCATCCACAAATCGGTTCATATCTTCGCTATATTCCTGTGCTTTCTTGGCGACCGAACTCAGCTTTTCTGCTAACTCATAGATTTTCTTCTGGATGCTTGCAGTGTTTTCTGCTCCGGCTTTGGCTCGTTCGTATTCTTCTTGTTGTGCGGTGATAAACTTGTACAGTTCATCTTGTTGCCGTTCGTTTTCTTCCACGGCTTTTTCCAAGTCCTGCTTTTGAGTGCAATACTTGTTGTATTCTTCCGCCTCCTTTTCGGCCTCCAGTCGTTGTTGAGCCCATTCCTGTTGTAACTTCTCGGCAGCCCTTTTCAGTTGCAGATACTTCTTGAATCCCATCACATTTTCTATGTTGTCCTTGATGGTTTGGGCGAAGACGTTCTTCTTCAGAAGTTCGCTCGACTGCATGGCATCAAACAGGAAGTATTTGCTCAATTCCTGCGGCAAGTTGGCCTTGATGATTTTGTTCACCTGTTGTTCGCATTGTGCCCGTTGGGCTGCAGGGGTAGCCGTACCATATACAAAGGTATTGCCTTGCATATTCAAATACACGCTTTCCACTGGCTTGCCTTGTGGATTCAGGATATAGGTCCGTCGGAGTACATACTTTTGTTCTTGTCCCAATACCTTTCCTACGAAAGTTACTTCCAGTTGTATTTCGGGTTTCACGGAGTGGATGGCACCATTGTTCAGCAGTTCTTCAAATTCATCTTTTGTATGTATCTTCAATCCATACAAAGCACCGCAGATGGCTTCGAATAGGGTAGTCTTACCGCCACCGTTCATCCCGCCAATCAAGATGATGGGACGTTCATCGTTCACGGACAAGTCCAAGTCGAGTGAAAGGTAGGTCTTGTAATTGGTTATGCGTACTTTCTTGATAATCATAATACCTCCTTATCTAATTTTCTGAATGGCTGTCTTGATGATGCTTTCCGTATCGGCATCACTCATCTCTATTACATCCACTCTCTTGCCATGATAGGCACGGAGGATGTTTTCGCTCATCCAGTCGAAGTCTATTTCATTCTTTTCGCAGATGGCAGCTATCAGGGCAAGATCTTCCCGACGGATGCCATAGTGTACAAACTTTTGGTCTATTCCTTTGTGCATAGTTTTTCCTCCTTATTTATATTGGTCGGGATAGAAAGCTGTCCAACTGGTGGTATCGGTGGTTGTTTCTATCTTGAACTCAGAGTAATTCCAATTATCCCCTTTCTGTATGATGATACCTCCCTTCAAGTCTAACTTTTTGTTCTCTTCGCTGTTGATATAGTCTATCAACGCATTATGCTTGTTGGGAGCTTCGGCATCACTGCCTTCGGTCTTCGTGTCGAACAGGAAGACTTGTCCGTTTTTCATTCGTACTACAAAATCCACATAGAACAAAGCTTTCTCATTGGCATTGTTGGTATATGGAATGGAATAATGCTGTTTGCCCGAATCTCCGTTCTTGTACCACCAGTCGATGTGTTCGGCATGCCTTTCCAGGAAGGAAGCAAAACGTCGTTCGGGACTGGATGCTACATTCAGTTCCACAAAAGGAAGCAAGGCATGGTCTTTGATTTCCGTTTTCACTCGATGGGTTTCTTCTTCATAGATACGGTCTTCGGGTACTTCCCATTGATACTTCACAAAGCCACGTTGACGGGCTGCCTTCTGTCGTTCTTCCAATGTCTTTGTATATCGGCTTAAAGCTTTGTTGATAATGTCTGTGAACTTTGGCTTGTTGATGTGGTAAAGTATTACCTTTTTTGCCTCCGTCTCATAGATTTCGAACAAGTTTTCAATGACTTCCATAAGATAGTTGGCCAATACATCTGTACTATGGGCACGTTCGAATTGTCCCAACAACGAACGACAATAATCGATATATACCCGGTTGATTTCTCCCACGCTTCGGGCGAACTTGGCACGTTCACCGGTATCGATGATACCTATTTCGTTCTGGAACAGTACATCTGCCGGGATTTCCACATTGATGTTCTTTACATCCAGCTTGATGCCTTTCGCTTCGGCTGCTTGACGATTCTTGAGGATATTGCTTTCAAAATCCTGTTCTTCTGTTTCCTCACCAAAATCCATCAGTGTAAAGAGGGAGAGTTGGGCATTGACCAACCAGAAATCTTCGAAAGTCTGGGTCAGTACCTTCTTGAAGTCAGGCCCCAAACGGTTACGGTCGGCACTGAGACGCACTTCGTAAGCACTTGGTAGCGACACGTTCTTCAAGTCGCATCGGCGAACGGCTTGCAACATCGAAGTATGCAGATAGTCCATATCTTCGGCCACAATCTGAATCTTGTCCTTGCTGATGTCGGTATAGACATATCCCTTGTTCAGCAGGGGGTTGGTATAGAACTTCTGTTCGGGCATACGGAGGATACGGCCTACCGTCTGCACCGTGAAGGTATCACTGGTCAGCTTGCGGAAAATAAGCAGAACGGCAGCTCTTGGGCAGTCCCATCCTAATGCGATAGCTTGCTTGAAAAGCAATACTTCCGTCAGATTGTTGGCGTCTTCTAACCCTTGCAAGTTCTGTTTTTCCTTCGAAAGCCATACGGCCAACTTTCCGTTCTCTACATTGATGCCGTGACTGATATCCAGATACTGACGCACTTGCGAGGCGATGGCTTCATCTTCGGAAGTCATCGTTTCTGATGTATCATTGGGAAGCTGAATCAATAGCAACGGATTGATGTTTACACCTAATTGCTGATAGGCTTTGGCGATTTGCTGACGCTTCTCCAATGCTTTCTTGATGAGGTGTTGGTTCAGTTCCAGTTCATCGTTGTATGCACTGGTCACATCGGGATTCAAGATGACACCTTCCTTTATCATCTCTTCCTTGACCACCATTTCGCGAGGGATGTTTACAGTATAGTCGCTCTTGGTTTTTGGGGTAGCACTGATGCGGATTTCTATCTTAGCTTGGATGCGTTCCAAAACCTTTTTCGACTTGTCTGCCGTTCTTGACCAGAACAAGTGTTCTTCGTCTATCACTATAATAATAGGTGTACCTTGTTCCTCTTGGGTGCGACGAGTGATTTCATAAAGCGAGCGGTTTTGTTCGCCATCACGCACCATCACATTGTTGTCGCTATTGATACTTGCCCAGTTCACGAACAGGATTTCGCCCGGATGGATGGTTCCGTCGGTGTGGTCCAGTTCATCGTACATCACGGCACGAAGCTTGCGACTTTTGGTGAAGTAGTTCTTCATCTTGAAGTAACTCTGTTCGTGCAATTTGTTGGGAGCAATCCAGATGAAAGCCACCTCTTGCGAAGGCAAGTCACTACGGCTTTGAAGCTCTTCGGCCAGCACACCCAACATTTCACTGGCCATCACGGTCTTGCCGGCACCAGTCGGAGCTTTGAATACCAATTGATGACGGTTTCCGCTCAGTCTCAGCAAGTCGATGGTCTTCTCTACCAGTTCCTTCACCGCTTTCTGTTGATAGTTTATCTGTTTCATAGTGTACCTCCTTCTGTTGTTTCTTCGTTGGCCAATTCGATAAGTTTGTCTTTCGCTTTGGGTAATACTTCCTTATATGCCTTGTAGATGGCGGATGGCAAGGCAATCAGTTCCACCTTGTCTTGTA
>JAFUNS010000027.1 GCA_017472925.1 Bacteroides sp.
CCAGGTAGCCCAGAAGTCCACCAGGATAGGCTTTCCGCTGAACTTGCTGATGATGGATGCAAAGAGGTCTTCGTTGGCCACCTCGCCCGCCTCGTTGATGCGGAATCCCGACTTCTTCTTGTTGGCTTCGATAGTGGCAAGGAGCTTTTCGTTAGCCGCGCTGAGGTATTGCTGGCAGGCTTCGGGTAAGGTCTTCATCTCTTCCTTCTGAGCCTCGGTCAAGGGTTGGAATTCGTTGATGCCAAGGTTAATCTTTGCGGTAGCCATCAACTGAGCAAAGAGTCCTTCTTCCAATCCCTTAGGCAACTTGCCGCCCATGGAGTAGCGTATCATGTATCCATAATCGTTAGTGAGCATAGTTTGCGGCTGGTTCAGGAACTGACATAAATCGGAGGGCAGAGGATCGGGGATGGAAGCCATTTCCTTGGCAAGTTTCTGGTAATAGGCACTGGCAGCTTCATTGGTCGCCTTATCGCCCAAGTCTCTTATGTAATACGAAACCATATTACTGGGCAGTTCTTTTATGTTGCAAAGCGTGGACACCAATGCGTAATTGGTACAGAAAGTCTTGACGGCATCGCTCGCTTCCATTTGGGCAAAGCTATCCTTCATTGCCTGAAACGAATCCAACATCAGTTGGCGGGATTCTGTCAGAGATAGTTCGGCACGTTTTTCGCTTGGTAAAACGCTTTCATTGATTTCGTGCATCTTCTTCTGTATTTCGGGGAATATGCGCACTGCATCGGCCAACGGCCCATTGAAATAAAAGTCCTTTCCATAGGGTTCGGCATCGGCATGGAACTTGGAAACCTTGCGGCTCTGTTCGCGGATATTGATGCACACTTCGTTGGTTTGGCCGGGCAGCATAAAGGAAGATACACTCCTTTCATTATAGACAAGAAAGGCCGACAAGGCACCGAGCACATCGAGAGTTTGGCTGAACGAGCCATCGGGAGCAATCTTCAGGCTATATTCACCATGTCCACTCATGAGGTCGATGGTACGGAGGGTGATTTCATCGGGCATTCCTTCGCGATAGTCAAGCACATGACCCTTGATGGTAGCTTGTCCGTAAGTAAGCTTCACATCGGGAAGCGGAGCATCCTTGTCCACCTCGGTTTCCTTGAAGCCTTTAGGCATACGGAGTTCGGGGAGCTGGTTAGCCTTCAGTTGGATGCCCCAGATAATGAATCCGCCTTCCACATCGGGAGCTTCGATGTAATCGATGTACTTGGCGCCACGCTTCAACGGAGGGAAGACAATCTGGAACTCTGCCTCACCCGATTCGGGCATCCAGAATTCCTTGTCGAGTTCCACTCCAATGCCTGCCTGTATGGGGTATGTGTTTCCCTTGTCGTCTGCCAAATAACCGGTAGAGGCAATCTTTATCCACCACCCCGGACGGAAGCGTGCAAAGATATCGAGCACGGTGGTAGAGTCGGTCAAGCTTACCTTGCTCACTTCGATGGAGGTTGTGTTACTGGCCAGGAATACCGGCTTTTCAATCACTCGGTTTTCGGGGGTACATCCACTTAATACAAGTAGTACACCCATAATGAACAAATAAATGTTTTTCATGATAATATGTTTTTCTTCGTTTTTTATATCCTGTGATTATTCATTTATTAATTTCTCTAAAGTGCCATTGAATAACATGGAATCATTTAAACGTTCTTTATAGATACCTTCAGGAGAAATAAGAATGTAGGTGGGCAAAGCTTTTATGTCGTAGCTATATGCAATTCCTCCATGAATACCACCACCGTCATTCATGTTGAGCCACGAAATGTTTCGGATATGAGGTGATGCCTTCCATGTATTAACCTTATCCACACTAATGCTGATAATAACTAAGCGGTCTGCATATTGTTCTTGTATCTTCTTGATGTGTGGAAAAGCAGCAAGGCACGCTCCACAATAGTTTGCCCAAAAATCAAGTAATATGTATTTCCCTCGGAAGTCTGCTAATTGAAATTCGTTTCCGTTTGTATCAAACAATTTAGTATCTATACACATCTTTCCTCGTTCAGCCTTTACGGACGAAGGGAATATCTTTGAGATAACCTGCTTGCCGTCAGGATGTTGGTTAATTCGTTTCGCATGCATGGCATATACATCTTTAGTCGCCTGTTCCAGTTCCTTGAAAGAAGATTGGTTCATATATAGGATGGTTGTCAAGTGGTCCATCCAAAAATCTGTAAAAGGAAGATGTTTCATAACTTCCAATTGTTTTTTATACCAAAGGGTACTGGTTTGTTTGACTATCGAATCTTTTTGGGCGAGTATAATACTTGTTTTGTCCCATTCTTCTTCATTCATTTCGGTATTCCGACGATATGACCGATATGTTTCGTAGTCCCAAATAGCTTGTTGATGGGTTTCCAACTCTTGTTCACATTTTCTGCGAATTAAGTCCCATTCTTTTTGCTCGGTAGCATCGGATTGTACTTCCCAATTCCCCAACAAATTACCTTTTCCTTTTATGTATACTGTATCTCCTTGGTTTGCCCAAAAATCCAGTTCGATTCTTTGAGAAAATCCTTTAGAAGAGGAAGTCAAAGAAAAATGACGACTATCCGTTCTACTACATTTATACACCAATATAAAACGTCCGTTTATTACTCGTCCATTGTTGTCGTCGTTGGTGTAGATGGCAGTCGCTCCCGTCCCATCTGTTTCCATTAAGTCAAAAACGGTACTATCTGCCACATTCTCCACCTCGCCAATAACTGTTATTCTTTTTTGTGCCTGCACGCTTAGAGCCATAGCGACCAGCAGGCTGATAATAAATGTTCTTTTCATGATAGTATGTTTTTCTTGATCATTTATCCTGTCCAATCATTTCTAAACTAATCCTAACTACATTAAAAGAAGTATCATTACTACTTCTACAAGCAAAATACAATGTATCTTGAAAAAAGAAATATTGTTCTGAAAAATGTGATGGAAGCAGATACTCTTTGAGAGAGTTCCCTTTTTTATCAAATATCATCAAATATATTCCTCTTAATGTCCCTTTTCCTTCTTCTCTCATTGTCCAATGTATACGATAATATTTTCCTGTAGATAAGCTATAATAAACCTTGCCAAACCGGGACATATAGAGTTCCTGCTTAACTTTATCAACAACGTTAAGACCTTTCCACTTCTCAAAATCGATATTGTTTTCAATAGTTTTAGTTTGGATATCAAGAATTTCGGTTGTTGCAGTCTTCGTATCATACAAATATACCAGCGAAGAGAAAGGGTAATTATAAACTATTTTGTCTGTACCATACATGTTTATGTCTGGAACAGAAAGGCTGCCCAAATATTGCGTATAACCAACAATTTCTGTCGGGTAATATGGAGGTAAGAATTCCAATGAACGTTGCGATATGTCATATATTTTACCTATATGAACCTTTTCACCTTTTGGGGTAGGTGATAAGGGAATAAAAATTTTACTGCCCCAATTATTCATATACAGAAAATTACCCAGACTAGCTCCTAATGGACGGACAGAATATTCTTCAGGTGGGGCAACCAATTCCTTTACAGGCAGACGGTCTATGACGTTTCCATCCATGTCCAATGTCAGAATACCGCTTTCATCCTTACATACAATTTTATCTGCTGCAAAACAATAATCTTGTACCGGAAGGACACCATTAGAGCCTTCATGTTGAAGCGGAATGATAAAATGTTCTCCGTCTGCCAAATTGATAAAATCTATGGAATGTTCATAATGATTATATCCCGTTATATAAACAGAATCACCATTGCAATAAGGTTTCAATTTTGTATATTGAGAAAGTATCGGGAAATCTATTGGTATCGAAATCGAGTCATAAATGGACAACTCGCCTATTTCGTTAATCTTTTTTCCCGAACAGGAAAAAAGACATATCGATAAACATAGGAAAATAAGATGTTTCATCACTGATAATTAAAAATTTGAAGGTATACTTTTATAATATTCACATATAAGGAGTATGAGTCTCAATGTTTATAATTCCTTTTCCAAAATATCCTTTACTTCTTGATAAACTTCCGTATAGCCACGAGCCAAAGTAATACCTTCCGGAGATATGAACATCAAAATGGGGACTCCCGATAAATAAAGTTCGTCGTTAATAAAAGTGTTGGCTTCTTCTGATGTATAGCAAGTAGTCCATGGGTGGTTTAACAAACCTTTTATCTCTTCCAAATTTCTGAATTCTTCTCCACGTTGAAATATCAATTTGTTTAAATCCTCTCTTGTAAGTCCGAGTACTTCGAATCCCTTGTCATGATACTTCTCATAAAGTTCCATGATTTTAGGATTCACCCAAAACGTACCTGGGCATAGCCCCCAATGATAAATCAGAGTATACTTTCCTTTGTAGTTCGATAAAGAAACTTTGTTTCCGTCCTTATCCGTTATGGTGAAATCCTTGGGAGATTCTCCAACTTCGATATTCTTTAAAATGGTCAATTGTCTGTCAAGAATTTGTCCAAAAGAAGACTGGCGGACTTCGGGAGTAAACAGTTCAAGGCGCTCCTTTAATTGGGAGTAAGTCTTGTCAAATAAGTTTCGGACATACATAAATGCCGCATATTCTGTATCGTTTATTCTATAAGTCAAACTATCACGGTAAGTCTTCATTTCTTTCGGTGATTGGTAGGAATTATACATTTGCCCATATTTGTTTACACTGTCTGTTTGTTCCTCTTTTTGATATTTGATAGCTTGGCGATAGATATCAATCATTTCCTTATCCGCTATGGTAGTCAAACTATCCAAATTCTTGACCACTTCATCATCATACGAACCGCCCGAATGGTGTAGTGCGCCTAAATACTCCAATGACCCTTTCAGTGTGATGTGGTCGTTTATGCGGGCAAAGATTTCTTCACCCCGGATACAACTTTCTAACGGTTGCCCCACTTTGGGTTTGTAATCCAATAAATAGAAAGTGGTATGCTCCATAGGAATATGAGCCGAGAAGCGTCCTGCTTCCTTTACAATTAGCGTATCTACTTTTCCGTCTTGCCATCGTGGCATAATCATTTCGGTAAGTAGGAGTGTATCACCTGTTTGCAAACCTTCTATTTCTCCCGAAAGTTGGAAGCCCGGTTGCTGGGGAGCTGTTGCGCAAGCCGTCATCAGGGCGGTCAATGCGCTTGCAATAAATGTTCTTTTCATGATAGTATGTTTTTCTTGATCATTTGCAAATAACGTGATTTAATTTTATAAACAACTGATTCAAACGGTTAATATTAGTGAACAACTGAATCATGCAATAATCATTTCCGTCAATTCGCCATTACTTTCAAATCCATGATTGAATCGGCCGGAGTAAATCGTTTTTCTTCTAACTTCAATAGATAGCTTGTGGCATACTTGTGTCCTTGGGCTGATGCCTGACGGAACAACCGTTCAGCCTGAAGGGAATCTCGTTCCACTCCTCTGCCTAAAAGATACATCATTCCTAAATTGAATTCTGCTGCCGGTAAGCCTTGTGCGGCTGATAGGGCTAACCATTCAGCCCCTTTTGATAAATCTTTTTTGAATCCATGTCCTTCGATATGGAGAACGGCCATGTTGTATTGAGCGTAGCTGTTGTTCATAGCTGCCGATTTTTGGAACCAATGAATGGCATCCTTGATGCTGGTGGGTGTTCCGAATCCGTTTCTGTACATATAGCCCAAGTTGTTCATGGCATCCGAATTGTTATGTGCTGCTGCCCGTTTGTATAGCTTAAAGGCTTCGGTGAGGCTTTTGTCCACTCCCCAACCTCTTCTGTATAGACTGGCCAGTCCTACTTGAGCCTGTGAATGACCTTGTGCCGAAGCCATGGCCAACCACTTTCTTGCCAAATAGAAATCTGTTTTCAATCCTATGCCGAAAGTGTACATATAACCTAAATTGTTTTGTGCATCGGCATTGCCGGATTCTGCCGATTGCTCGAAATACTTCCGGGCCTTTAGATAATCTTGTTCGCCTCCTTTCCCTTGAAAGTACATATCGCCCAATCTGTATTGGCATTGCTTGGCAGAATCGATTTTTGCCAAGCGTTCGTATTCTTTTCTTGCCTCCTCATATTTTTTTTCTTTATAATGTTGTTCCGCCTGTTGGTATAAAGAATTGATGTCTCCCAAAGACCACATATAAATTTCGTTCCTATAAATCAAGGCGGTTATTCCTATAATCAATATAGCGGATATCCCTATCCCGATTGCATAATTCTTGATGTTTTGTTTTTCCATAATTACCATATTTTCTTTTAAAATTTTTCTTTTGATTATTCACTCTTCACCACATCTGCCGGATTGATGTTGGCTGCTTTATGCACTTGCCAGAACAAGGTGCCGAGCGAAATGATACTTACCACCAGCAAGGCGATGATAAAGATGCCGATGCCTATCGGAGCCTTTACCACAAAATCTTGGGTGTATAGCGTGATGAGGTAATAGGCTATAGGAATGGCTACCACAAATGCCACTACCAATACCACTACATATTTGCGGAAAAGCAAGCGGTACAAGTCCTTGATTTTAGCTCCATTCACCTTGCGGATACCAATTTCGCGATAACGGCGACGTATGTCGAACAAGGAGATGCCGAACAGGCCGAGGCACGATATGGCTATGGCTATGAAGGCAAAGATAGTGTAGATGGTGGCCACGGTGCGATCGTTTTTGTATAACTTTTCGACATCATTTTCCAATAGCGTATAGTCAAAGTCTGGGTTTCCGAATATATCCTGCTGTATTTGGTGGAGAGCAGTTACCAGTTCATCCAATCGTCCCGGCTTGTAGGCTATCTGATATGTGCCCATTGCCATGAAACTGATGTCCTCACGCACTTGATAGAGTATTGGTTTGACTCCTTTCGTCAAGTGGCCACCATAATGGTTTTCCACCACTCCGATGATAGATGAGGCTTCTGCATAACTATCCTTTGTCTTAGTCGACTTTTCCATTATCTTACCGTCCCTTCTCGATGTATATCCCAAGACTTTCATCGCTTCTTTGTTGGCTACAAAATGTTGGAATTCGCCCCAACCTTCATCGCCTTTGGCTTGCGGCAACTTGCCTTCCACAAAACGGATGCCGTGCATACGGAAGAATTCTGGCGAAGCCCAATAACGATAAAGGTTACACGTTTCACCCTTGTCGTTGAGGTAGGGCACTTGCCAACTCTGCGGATGTAAGATGTCTGTAGGCTCTACATATTCTACTTCGGGGCATTGCCTTATCTGTTCCATCAATGTTTGTATGTGGGCGAGGCCAAAAAAGGGATTGGCCTTTTGCTCCGGAGTGATGTTTGCCCACACCTTGCCCAAATGGGCTATCATGACATCCTTCGTCCGAAAACCTGGATGAGTGTCCAGCATCAGGGAAAGCTGGCCGTTGAAATATCCTGCCATTATCACTAACAAAAAAGTTAGAATGTATTGCACAAACAGAAAAGCCATACGCCCTCTAACACCCTGCTGTTCGTTGCCGATGCTCCGGATAGAGGTAATGGACGGAGCATAGTTGTTTTTGAAAAACGGATACAGGCAAGTGAGCAAGGGGAGTAGCAGAACAGAACCGCACAATATCCATATATCGAACTTTGAGTAGGCGTAAGGGAGATTGAGTAGCTGTTCTACGGACACTTGGGTGACTTCCACCAACAAACCGGCTACCAACAGGGCAGCTATTGCCATGAGCAGATTTTCCATCCAAAAATGGAGGAACAGCGAACGGGAACTGATGCCGAACACCTTTCGAAGCCCGAAATCCTTGCGCCGTTTTTGTGTGGTAATGAGGTAAAGGTTCACGAAGTTAATGATGCCCGTCAAGCCTATCAGTAGACAGATGCCTCCAATAATGGATAGTTGTCCACGGTCGCCTTTTACAAACAAGGTATTCTCGGTTAATAGGTCGTCCCAATATAAGTCTTTGACGGACATTAGTTGATAAGTATGAGGATGAGGATTTTGGTCATAATGGGTATAGCGTATCTCACCAAACAATTCCTTCATTCGCTTTATGTCCGTTTGGGGAGGGAAACGGAGTAAGTCCAATTGAGTGCCAATTTTGTTGTATTGGGCCAATACTGCATCAAAACGGAGGAAACTTTTGTTTTCCGGCCTCTCGATGATACCAGTCACTACGGCTTCTTGTCCGTTGGAAGTGTGGAGTACCTTCCCTATGGGATTATCATTACCGAACAACCTATGGGCATAGTCGGCCATTAGTACCGCCGCATCGGGAGCCTTCTGCCACACATTGCCTTGTATCACCTCGTACGGAAATAATTGGAAGAAAATGCTGTCCGCCACCAATACATCGGCAGGGTACAATTCTTGGTTGTATGTCAAATACTCTTTTTCCACTAATTTCAAGCTGACGTGCGTTGCTCCTTGAAGTATTTCGTTTTTCAAGTCATCGTTTGCAAGGAAAAAATTCCGATGCCCCTCTTCATCATTTATCACCGCATACACATTCTCCCTATCCACACAATGTGTATCCACCGTCAGCTCCCGATGAATATAGCGCATCAGGATGATGCAACAAGCCAGGCTGAAGGCCAAGCCCAATAGATTGATAAGGGTGTACGATTTGGTACGTATCAAGAAGCGTGCAGCATACTTCAATGTTTTCATATTTCTATATTTTTTGTTTCTTTCTTATTCACTCTTCACCACATCTGCCGGATTGATGTTGGCTGCTTTATGCACTTGCCAGAACAAGGTGCCGAGCGAAATGATACTTACCACCAGCAAGGCGATGATAAAGATGCCAATGCCTATAGGAGCCTTTACCACAAAATCTTGGGTGTATAGTGTGATGAGGTAATGGGCAATAGGAATGGCTACTACAAATGCCGCTACCAATACCACCACATATTTGCGGAAAAGCAAGCGGTACAGGTCCTTGATTTTAGCTCCATTCACCTTGCGGATACCAATCTCACGATAACGTTGGCGGGTGTCGAACAAGGAGATGCCGAACAGGCCGAGGCACGATATGGCTATGGCAATGAAGGCAAAGACAAAGTAGATGATGGTAATCTGACGGTCTTTTTTATAAATGTCCAATACATCATCTTTCAGCCAAGTATAAGAGAAATCTTCAGTATTGTAAATCTCTTGTGTGACTTTCTTCAGGTAATCTATACAATCCTTTTCCTGTCCAGGACGGATACGAATATTGGCTGTTCCCATATCTTGATCTCCCATCAAGACAAAGGCCATGGGCTTGATTCCTTGAGTTAGATGTCCGCTATAGTAATCTTCCACTACGGCAGTAACTGGCATCAATTGCTTTCCGCCTTCCACTATTTTCCCGTCTTTGGAGTAAATCCATTGTGTGCTCTCCCAACGGATGAAAGCCTCATCAAGCGACTGATAACCGAATGCTTTCATTGCAGCCCGGTTCAATACTACCCTATAATCATATTTGTTTTCTCTTTGAGGAATCTTTCCTTCGATGACTGGTATATCAAATATTTCGAAGAATTTATCGGAAATAAACATCGTGATACAATTTACCATCTGTTCCTTATCGTTGAAGACTTTGGAATCATTCCCTTTAAACAAATTAGCGCCATACATGTGATTCTCAATATGCGGACATTCCTTTAACTTGGATTCTACCTGTCCGACACGTGCCCATATCGCCTTAATTTCTTCCATAGTAGCACCTCCATAGCTTTTTCTTTCATGTTGCAAATTAGCCATCAGGATACCTTCCGTACGAAATCCTGGCGATGTGTTTTGTAGAAAGGACAGATGTTTGCCTAAGTAAAGCGACACGATTATAATGCAGACTGTCAGCATATATTGCACAAACAAGAACCCCATTCTCACCTTTACTGATTGACGATTGGTGCCGATAGTTCTCATAGAGGTGATGGCCGTCTTGTAGTTGTAGCGAATATATGGATAGATGGATGTACACAAAGGCATCAGTAATACAAAGCCCAATGACAACCAGAGATCGAACCAAGTATAATTGAAAGTTTCCTGGAACAAGTGGCTGACTGGTATTTGGGTGATTTCAATCAAGAACCAAGCTACATATATGGCAGGGATGACCAACAATAGATTCTCCAACCAGATTTGTACAAAGAGTCTATACCCTTTCAATCCAAATACTTTCTTGATACCAAATTCCTTACCACGGGTCATCATCAGCACCATGTAGATGTTGACAAAGTTCAGTATACCTACCAAGAACAGCAACAAAGCCACACCGGCAAGAAGGTAAATATATGTCATGTTGGTATGAAGGAAAAGTTCGTTATTAAAAGGATTTGTCCGTTCATAAGCTTGGCGTAAAGTCATGAGTTCATAACGCCAGTTGCTGTCTCCCTCTTTACGGAATACATTTGTTTCCGCATTGATAGCTTTCAAGTCAACATAAGGGGAAAGATGAATGAATTCACCGATAAGCTGTCCCCAATCCTTCATCAAGTGAATGGAAAGCAAAGCATCAATTTCCATGGAAGTCTTACAATTCGGCAAATCTATGATACCACGCACAGTTACCACATTATTATTATAAGTCATGCTTTTGCCGATAGGATTTGTTTCCCCAAATACCTTCTCTGCATAACTACGTGTCAGAATAGCATCATCCGGAGCATTCAAACGACATTCTCCTTCCACTAACGGATAGTTAAAGAAATGGAAGAACGTAGAATCTGCTATCCATACATTAGTGTTATTACTTTGCTCTTTGTATATCAGATTATCTTTTCTTCTGTCAATGAACGAACATCGCTGGATTATGTCGTCTTTACGAATCTTCTCTTTTTTCGTGAACGCATGCACATCGTCTATAGAGGATACGAAGCGGCTATTATTGATATCACGGATGGCAACAACAACCCGTTCCCTATCCACACAATGTGTATCCACCGTCAGCTCCCGGTGGATGTATCGCATCAGAATGATGCAACAAGCCAGGCTGAAGGCCAAGCCCAACAGATTGATAAGGGTGTACGATTTGGCACGTATCAAGAAGCGTGCGGCATACTTCAATGTTTTCATATTTCTATATTTTTTGTTTCTTTCTTATTCACTCTTCACCACATCTGCCGGATTGATGTTGGCTGCTTTATGCACTTGCCAGAACAAGGTGCCGAGCGAAATGATACTTACCACCAGCAAAGCGATGATAAAGATGCCGATGCCTATCGGAGCCTTTACCACAAAATCTTGGGTGTATAGCGTGATGAGGTAATAGGCTATAGGAATGGCTACCACAAATGCAGCAATCAATACCATCACATATTTGCGGAAAAGCAAGCGGTACAAGTCCTTGATTTTAGCTCCATTCACCTTGCGGATACCAATTTCGCGATAACGTTGGCGGATGTCGAACAAGGAGATGCCGAACAGGCCGAGGCACGATATGGCTATGGCTATCAAGGCAAAGATAGTGTAGATGGTGGCCACCTTGCGGTCTTCGTTGTAAAGGGCTTTTATATCATCTTCCAGGAAGGTGTATTCCAAATTCTCCACTCCATATATCTCTTTCATTGTTTCTTTTATGGATGCCAACAGATTTTGTAAGTTCCCTTCTTGGTAAGCAATATAGCTGTATTCACCACCAAACCTGTCAATCTCGTAAATGGTTGGCTGTGCACCGGCCGAAAGATGTCCGGCATAATAATCTTCAACAACTGCTTCAATGGGGTATAATGTAGTCTGTTTGTTCTTTCTGAATCTGTCGGCTTCTACTACTTTTGCTTCTTCTAAAGACGAAAAGCCAAAAGCTTTCATGGCCGAACGGTTCAATACGTGATATCTCTTCTCTGTTGATTTTTCAAGTAAGGCACCTTCTTCAATGTCTATATTGAACATCTTGAAAAACGAGGGCGATATGCGTTTCATACTCAGAAAAACGGTTTTTCCTTCTTCATTTACATAATCCTGACCGTATCCGCCTATCAATGGATCAAAATAAGACTCCTGATATTCTATGTAGGGACAAGCCGCTATTTTATCTCGCAACAATTTTCGTTGTGCATTGTCGGCCTTCCATTTCTCTTCTGAAAAGTTACTGAAGTCTTTCGATTGATAAAGCAACTTGATGTTGATGATGTTTTCTGTACGGAAGCCCGGCTCGGTATTCAGCATCAACCCTAACTGACGGTCGAAATATAGGGCAAACACAACCAAAAGGAAAGTCAACACATATTGAATACCTAAGAACATCATGCGCGAGTGTACCGAACGGCTGCTCCAACCAATGGATTGGATGGAACGGACAGGCGGTGCATAGTTATACTTTATGAATGGATAGATGGAGGTAACCAAAGGAAGAATAACCAACAATCCTAAAGATAACCAACCGTCGAATGGAGTATAGAAGAAAGGCATATTCAGTAGTCTGCCGACAGGAATTTGCGTTACTTCTACAATGAGCCAGGCTGCCATCAAAGCCCAGAATATCAACAAGAAGTTTTCCATTCCTATTTGTAGGAAAATTCTGAAGCCACTGGCACCATATACTTTCTTCAAACCGTATTCCTTGCCACGACGGAGCATGGCTACCAAGTAAAGGTTTACAAAATTCAGTATGCCCGTCAACAGCATCAGCAAGCAAACTCCCGACAGAATCAGAATATGCGAACGGATTCCCGAAAGAGTCATTGTCTTCTCTAAATCATCATGCAAGTTTCCTTGCCAATAGAGTTCTTTTATGGGTAGGAAACTGAATGTATATTGTCGGGTATCCCATTGAGGGTCGTTCAAATATCGTGGCTTGCTTCCTATGGCATTCATGGCCTTCATGTCTGTATTTGGCATGAAACGATACAGCTCGGTGGCCATTCGTTCCCATTGAGTGGACAATTCATAAGACAATACCATATCAAACTGAAGGCTTGTTTTGCAGGAGGGGTTGTCCAATATACCTTCCACTACCAAATCCTTTCCGTTGGAATGTCGGATTACTTTCCCTATCGGGCTTTCATTGCCAAAAATCTTTTGGGCAAAGTCTTTTTTCAGTAATACTGATTCCGGCTTGTCCAACTTAATCTTTCCTTGGACGACCGGATAAGGGAATAATTGAAAATATACGCTATCCGTTACCAAGGTTCGCAATGCGAAGCGTTGGCCATTAACATCGATAAAGTCTTCGACCAACGGAGTATAGTGGGTTGCTTTATCAATATATCTCTTGTCGAGATTTATCGAATCGTACGAATAATGGGAAAAGCCACCGATGTATTCTCCTCCTTCCATGGAAACCTTGACCGCATATACTTGCTCCCTATCCACACAATGTGTATCCACAGACAGCTCCCGATGGATGTATCGCATCAGAATGATGCAACAAGCCAGGCTGAAGGCCAAGCCCAACAGATTAATAAGGGTGTACGATTTGGCACGTATCAAGAAGCGTGCGGCATACTTCAATGTTTTCATATTGATGTGTTTTTCTTGATCATTTACAAATATATAATAAATTATTCACTCTTCACTACATCCGCAGGATTCTCGTTGGCAGCTTTCCAAACCCGATAGCCGATGCTTAGTGCTATGATTATAGCGATGCCAAAGAATATCAAAGCAAAAGGTAATATGCCTATTTCTGCTTGACGGCTATAAGATTGTATCCATGTCTTCATGATGCCATAAGCTATGGGGAAAGCCACGCATGAAGATATAACCAGCAGAGTCAAGTATTCCTTGGCAAACATTTGCAGGATGGTATTTATATGGGCACCGTTTACTTTACGAATGGCAATCTCTTTGCGACGCTGCTCGCAAGTCATGGTAACCAGTGAGTAGATGCCGAATATGGATATAAGTATACAAACCAATGAAACAAATTCAAGAAGTCTCATCAACGTATTCTCCGATTGGAGGTATTGGTTGAATGCTTCCTCTTCGTTATAAAGGCGAAGCCATTTGTCCGGACAAGTTTCTTCATACATCTTTTCAATGGCTTGCCTACATTCATTCCATGTGCCTTCCTTGAATCTGAACAATACGGCTCCATTGCTTCTGCTGGGTTGTTTTACTGCATTTACAAAAGCGGTGTAAGGTGTGGGCATGGACGGAGAAGAATATATGCAATCCTTTACCACCCCTTCTACCGTTTGATAGAATCCTTTGCTCATATGGAAATAGACTTTCTTTCCGATGGCTTCTTCCGGAGTCCATCCAAATGCTTCAGCTGTACTTTCGGTTATATAAAGTCTGCCTACACCGGTTTCCGAAGTAAGGGGCTCTCCGCAAATCTGTTGGATATGATACAAATCCATAAAGTCTTTCCCGGCAAGAATCAATGACAGGTTCACATTCCCTTCATCTGTACCCCCTTGTGTATTGTCCCAACTGCCGGCCAAAAAGCTTCCATAACTTCCCATGGCTACCAAGGGATTATAGAGAGGGGGCAATACTTCCTCCACCATCGGGAGTGAGGCTATCTTTTCTTTCCATACATTCATATCCTCTTCATACCAAACGGATACGCTGGCTATGTTGTGATGCACCATTCCCAAATCACTGTTTCTGAGGTGGTTAAGTTGCTTGTTGACCAATGTAGTACAAACCATAAAGAACAGACATACTCCCAATTGTACGATGACACTTCCTTTCCGTAACCACTTTTCCCTTCGGGCAGACAACAGGTTCTGTTGCACCTGCTGATTTAAGAACGGACGTACAATTACCAGCATCAGCAATAAAACGATGATGGCGATGATTGTAAAACAGGTAGCCGCTTCCAGATACATGCTCAGTTGTGTCATTTCGATGTGGGCATAGTTGCTGAAAGGAGCGAAGGCTATTTCGGTTATCATCATGCCTAAGAACATGGAAAAGAAGAGCATCACCATGATTTCTGTTGCCAATAAAGCGACAAGCGATAACCGGGAAGCACCATTCACTTTGCGCAAGGCCATTTCTTTTTGGCGGACGCGGATGCGGTTCACAAAGATAGTCAGATAATTCACCAATGCACAAGTTATAATCAGCAGCCCCGTACCTGCGAAGTACATGATGTAATGAATGCTGATATGCCCTGTGTAATAAGAAGAAGCCGATGCTCCGAAGTATCCCTCTTCAAAATGGATTTCGTTTACAGGCACCAAATTGAATGCTTTTTTGGAGTTTTCTCGCACGTTGTCCGTAATCTCTTTCGGGAAGTTGGCGTTCATCTTTTGTTGTAATTCATCAGGATTTACCCCCTCTCTTAATTTGATTAGTATGCGGAACATGTGGAAGTCCCACATTTCCGGATAATTCAAATCGCCCATAAAGTCGTAATGCAAGTGAGAATGTTTCCCCCATCCCGTTACAATGGCTCCGATGGTTCTCTTTTCATTGTCGAGCTCTACCTCTTTACCTAAAGGTGAATGATTGCCGTACAATTCTTCGGCCATTTGTTCGGTTATGGCTACTTCTTTGCTGCCTTTCATCATGAAATGGGTATTGCCGGCAACTATTTTAATATGCATGAAGTTCATGAAGGAACTGTCCGCCGAAATGAAGTTCACTTCCTTTCTTACATTACCGGTATACAATCGGTTGGGTACTCTATTGAATACGGCATAGTCTTCTATTTCCGGGTGATTGTCTTTCAGACGTTTCCCTAAAGGATAGGGTAAGACAAACTCTCTGTTTGAAGCAATGGAAGACGAGTCGGCTTTCACGTAATACAGTCGTTCTGCATCTTCATGAAATACATCGTATGATTGTTCATATTTCACCCATAGGGTAGCCAGGGCAAAACATGCCAAACCGATGGCCAATCCTAAGATACTAATGACGCTCTGTGTCTTGTACTTTAATAAGTTGCGCACGGCAATTTTCAGGTAATGTAGTAGCATACTAAAAATATTTTATTGTTTTTTCTTTCGTTAAATTATTATTACACGCATTTATTCCTCTATATAAATTATACTACAAAAACCGTGCCAGAATGATAACGCACTGATTAATAAGGATGAAACATTTTTTAACTTTGTTAAAAGTGTGCGATATCGCACAAAAAACGTGCGAATTCGCACATACAACACATGCTTTTTTTTTGAGAGGAATTGAAAAAAGAATGAATAAAATAATAAATATATACAAATTAGTACTTTTCGTCATGAGTATCCTCTCTTACAAAAAGTTTTTTTCGCAATTTTAGTTACATAGTTACAGCGGCATTGATAATCAGTATATTAACCCTGTAACTAACCATGTAGCTAACTTTTTTAGTTACATTATACTTTCTTTGTACTTCAATATGCTTGTGAATTCCTTGTTAATTTATTGATATATAGGGAGTAATGTTTGATTAAAATGCATTGTTTATTTGTACACAATGCTTTGTACAATAAAACGCAATACTTTGGTTATATAACCGCAATACTTTGGTTATATAACCGCAATGTTTTGTTTATAGTTTGCGAATGTAGGTAAATCCTTTTGCCTGCGCTATTTTAACGTTTTTTAGACTGGAATATGGCATTTTTCTGTCCGTAACCTACACAAATCAGTCCTTTATTCACGCTATATCGTGTCATTTCATTGTTTATGTATCAAGAATGTTGGGAAAATACCATTCTTTGTGTGTAAGTAAAGTGTGTAAGGAAATTCCCTACACACTTTACCTACACACTTTAACTTGCTGATATTCAGTGGTGAGTGTAAGATGCAAGTAAAATCGAAAAAAACTTTTTTTGAAAATGGATTGGAGGGAGCCTTTTTCGCTTATTTTGAGAATGCCTTTTCCAACTGTTCCCGAATCAATGGTCCTCGCAAATCGTTATGTAGAATAATGCCGTTAGGGTCAATGAGCATGATGCGTGGGATGCCATTAAAACCATAAAGTTCCATGGGCTTCATGCCTACGTTGACAATACTCTTCCATTGTACGTCGAATTCCTTCAACATTTTCTTGGAGGCTTCGAGTCTATCCCAAACCATGACTGTAACCATGTCGAAACGGTCGCCTTTGTAGGTGTTGTAAATGTTGGCCAAGTTAGGCATTTCGGCTTTGCATGGCCCACACCAACTGGCGCTATAATCTACAATGACATATTTCCCTTTTCCTACGTAATCCGACAACCTGACTTTATTACCGTTGACATCTTCTCCTTCAAAATCGATGAAAGGTTGGCCGGATGCCATTTTCTTCGATTGCTCTATTTGCGCTATCATTTCCTTTATATGTTGTCGGGAAAGAATCCACTCGCCTAAATACGGATAGATTTCATCCAATAGCTGGGGAGTACCCATCGATAGTAGGTTCTGGCAAGCAGCTACGCCTACTTCATCGTTGGAGTGTTTCTGTAAAAAAGGCATAAGGAGTTTTTTCTGCAATTCACGTCTTATGCTAAAATTATATTCCAACTCATTGAGTCTTTTGATGCGGGTCTCTCTATCCATGTCTCCTTGGATGATACTTTTCCTGATGGAGTCAAGGGCTACTCCAATTTGTTGATTTAAATGGGTTAGCTCTGCGTATGCTTCGTTTAAAGGTGTTCCCGAAGGATAACCATGTGTTTTCATATCTACCCATATTGTTCCTTCTTCGATAATGAAATTGGCAAATTCAGTTCCTGCATCAATTCTACAGTACATGGTACTATCGGCAGTTCCATGATATTCGAATTGGTTCCCTTTGAGCTTGATTTTCCCGATGTGTTTATGGTTGTCATAACGCATAATGGGAAATTCATATCCATTAAAGCCTGTAGTGTTTAACGTCCCTTTCAAAGTGAATGAAAAAGGCTTTTGTGCCTGCATACCAAGAACCATAGCAGTGAGCAGACTGATAATAAATAATCTTTTCATGATAGCTTGTTTTCGTTGTTTATTTTAACATATCATTAATCGCAACTTTGATTTTATTCTTGTTGTTCTCGTTATATCCAAAGAATACTTTACGGACAATTCGTTTTTCGTCCAACAGGAAGAAGTAGGGGGCAGCCCTGCCCGTATGATAATCATCCAACACCTTTTCGTCGGCACCGAGGAAGGTATAATTGATTCCTTTCTGCTTGACATAATGTGTCCGTGCCGAATGGCTTCCGCTCCAACTCTCAATGGCTATCAGTTCGAAATCGTCTGCGGAATATTGTCCTTTCAATTCCTTCAGGAAAGGTATGGCCATTTGACAAGGGCCGCAACCTATACCCGTAAAATTCAGTAAAATGACTTTATCTTTCAGATTATAGAGAGCCACCATTTCTTCGTTGATGTCTGGCAATATCCATTCGGGTGCCTGCTTGCCTATCAGTTCATGGGCTTCCTCCTTCTTTTTCTTTTCTCCATATTTCCTCATTTCATAACCTTCGGGGATATAACTGTGTAGATTGAAGTCCGATAGCTTCAGTTGGTTGAATGTAGGGCTGATGCAGATTTCCATGTTTGCACCTTGTTCCATATCCCGTTTGTATTTGAAGGGGAGGTCGTCCGATTTATTGATCCATATCTCGTACCGCGAAGTGGGGTCGATAATATGCGGATATTCGGGGATGCGATGTGCCTTTCCGAAGAATTCAATCTGGTTTTCTTCGTGAATAACCAAAGACAGATGATAGCAACTGTCTTCGTCCACCATGTTTACTTCAATGCTATCTGTGGTTTCGGTAATGTATTGCAAGATATTACGAGTATAATTGAAGAAAGGCCCTGCAATGGGACGGAAAGGAAGTTTGCGATAGGTGAAATCGTCTTCAACTACTCCCTTTACATCATGATAGGTTGACAAATAGACTTTACCGTTGTAACCACTTTCAAGACGCATGTTGTTCTGTGGGTCGAGCCTCACGAAGCTGGCACCAATTGTGGTGTCGGCCGGATTGTGGTATTCCTCTACATAGTTTGGTGGATAGACTCTTGGGGTAGTTTCTCCCGGAAACCAATGGTGTTCTTCTATCTGGTAACTTGCTGTTTCAATGTTTTCCAGATTGGCTATCACTTCCTTTAAATAACTCTTTGTATCTGTGGGTTGACAGGATGCCAAAGTGATACCTAACAGCATTGTTTTTAAAATGTTTTTCATGATAATATGTTTTTCTTGATCTTCTACAAAAAAAGTAATGATTATTATTCTATTCTTACCGCCCTTACCGGCAAGCCATCAGCGGGATTCTCTTTCTTTCCGTTTCGGAAGAAATCTTCGGCTTTGATTTTCTCTATCCGCTTTTGTGCCAACTGATAATAGGTCTGTACATCTTTCAGCATCTTTCCATCTTCATCTACGGCCATTTGTTCCTGTTTGGGTACCATCGACATGTATTTTTCATAATAGTGTACGGCGTTGGCATAGTCTTCCTGATGGTCGTATATTTGAGCTATCCGATAGTACACTACCCGATGCTTGTTCCATTTATACAATTCCTTCAACGCATCGATGCGTTTGTATGGTTGGGCGGCATAATCATGGCATTCGGCCAGTCCTTCATAAAGTCGTGCCATCAGGCTATCGGTCGGGATAGCGGTGTCGATAGCCTTTTGCATATAATCCACTCCTTCTTGCTTGTAGGATGAACGGGCACACGATTTTGCCAGATAATATAGGATATTGATATCCGTCGGAGCCTTTTGATGTGCGAGTTTCAGATTATCATACCCTCCATACGGCCAATTGTTCTGCAAATGGCTTACTCCCAAATAATACAAGGTCGTGAAACTATGGTCGCCCATAGCCTTCAATGCTTCGTATCGGTCTACAGCCTGTTTGTAATCCTTCGACAGGCAATAGGCTTTGGCATTCTGACGGTTCACATCCATATTCAAGGTATCGGTCTGCCGATAGGTCTCCGTTACACTGATAGCATCAGTGTATTGCTGGTTGTTGTTGAAGATATTGGCTATGCGGGCTACCGTCTGTGCATCGAGCGAATCACGGCGATAAGCTGCATTGTAACTGGTAAAAGCATACATTACGGCATTGGAATCGACCGGAGCCAAGCCTTCGTATGCTTGTCCCAAATACTTGTATCCTGTGGCCGAAAGACTATCCATCGCCAACCATTCGTGACAAGCGGCCTTTGCCCCTTCGTATTCCTCAGCACCGAGTAGGGTACGGATATATTGCAAACGGAAATAACGGTTGTCCGGCTTCAACGCTGTAGCCTTGCGGTAACAAGCAACCGCTTTCAGTGTTACACCCATCTGCCGGTAACATTCTGCCAACTCAACGACTGCTTTCAGATGGGTACTGTCTTCGGGAAGCAAGGAGTTCCATTCGCCAATGGTTTCGGGCAAGCGGTTCATGCTTTTCAAAGCTTGCGCCCGTAAGGGGGTAAGCAGAGAATCTCCCGAAGCAGGTGCAATACCATTGATGACCGTTTCGTAATCGTATTGCTCCATCGCTTTTTGAAAATCGGCCAAGGTCTGGGCATACATTCCCATAGGAAGAATGCATAAACAAAGTACCGCAACAGTTTTCATTACTTTTCTCATCATTTTCATGGTAGTTGTTTGGGAGGGTTAAAATTATTGTTGTGTCATCCCGAACGAAGTGAAGGATCTGGCGACATAAAGTGGATGGTTTTAGATGCTTTGCGATGTTCAGGATGACACATTAAAAAAGGATTCCTATTTTAAAATAGCTTTATAGAATAGGTAATTTATTGCTGGTTGGTTTTCGGTTGTTCTTTGTTCTTGTTTAAATTGAACATCACTGGCATAGTATATTTCACTTTGACTACTTTACCTCTCTGCATACCCGGTTTCCATTTAGGCATGGCGCTTGCTACACGGAGAGCTTCGGCATCCAAGATGGGAGAAACGCTGCGTGCCACTTTTACTTCGGTGATGCTACCGTCTTTTTCTACAATGAATTGCACAATAACCCGGCCTTGTTCTCCCTTGTCCTGTGCTTCCTTGGGATACTTCATGTTGGCTTGCAACCACTTCATGCATTCTCCCATACCACCGGGAAATTCCGGCATTTGTTCTACTACTTGGAAGACTACATCTGTCTTTACTTCTCCCTCTGAATCAACGGGTACAGCACTAACCGATGCAGAGGTAACAGCTTCTTTCTTTTCCAATCTGAACATCACGGGTATTGTATATTTTACTCTTACCACTTTACCTCTTTGCATAGCTGGTTTCCATTTAGGCATGGTACTTGCTACACGGATGGCTTCTGCATCCAAATCAGGAGAAACACTACGCACTACTTTTACGTCGGTGATACTACCGTCTTTTTCCACTATAAATTGGAGGATTACCCGACCTTGTTCTCCCTTTTCTTTGGCTTCCTTGGGGTACTTGATGTTGGCTTGAAGCCACTTCATACACTCACCCATTCCTCCCGGGAATTCCGGCATTTGTTCAACCACTTGGAAGACGGGGTCGTCTTGGTCGATGGTTGGAGTGGTCTTGACCTCCTCGGTAAGTGTGGTGCTTACCTTTTCGGCAATGCGCTCTGTGGTGCGTGCCACAGCTTCGATGTTGCTGACCAAAAGTAGAGCGGCGGTCAGCGGTGCAAACAAGGCATACTTGATGCGGCCTGTTGTGCGGGTTCTTTTCTTGTTCATCATAACAATTCTGTTTTTTAAATGTGAGACATTAAAATGATTGTATAAACCGGTTTGTCTGTTCTGGTTGGCAAGGCCCAATAAATGGTATTGGTATTGCTTGGTGTTACAAAGGCTTTCGGCCACCTTGTTGTCGGCCAAGTATTCCAGGTTAAGGCGTATTTCGGCTTTCATGAGCCACATGAACGGATTCATCCAACAAACAATGTTAACGAGCTCGCTGAACACTACATCGATAGAATGGCGTTGGCGCACATGGGTAAGCTCGTGCGTAAGGATTTCTTTTCCTCCTTCGCCTTGCAAATCGGGCAGATAGGCGAATATCCAATGGAAGAAAGAGAACGGATTGGCCTCATCGGATAGACTGATGACACGTACTCCGTTGACGGTGACCGATTGCCCTTTCCTTACCAATCGGAAGATGCTGACCAATTGTATCAGGAAACGTATACCGAGTACTACTACACCAATTATATAAAGATAGGAGAGGAGTGTCAACGCATCGGGAGTAGGATAGGTGGAAGCCGTTTCGGTAACGGTGATTTCTTCCATATCGATGAAGGTGGCATAGTAATCGGCCAGTTCGTTCATGGAGGGCTGTTCTTGTACCCAATGCTGGATGTTGAGGAAAGGGTAGAGAAAAGAGATACCCAAAAAACTCAATAGAGCCACGCGTCGCCAATGGAAGAACGTATCGCGACAACAGAATAATTTATAGAAGGCATAGAACAGGGCGATGCCTACATTTACTTTCAACAGATAAATCCATTCGGGAGCCATGGTGATAGGAGTTTAAGGTTATTCTTCTTTTCCTTTTTCAATCAAACTGATGATGTCTTTCAAATCGTCGGCAGAGAGTTTCTGCTCCTTGGCGAAGAACGAAACCATTTCTTTATAAGAGTTGGCAAAGTAGTTGCGCACTACACCTCCCATGAAGTTCCGTTTGTATTCGCTTTGCTTCACGGCCGGACTATATAAATAGGTATTGCCATAGCGCTTGGCATGTACATAACCTTTCCGCTTCAAATTGTTTACGATAGAGGCTACGGTTGTATAAGGGGGTTGAGGCTCGGGGAAACGAGTGACAATGTCTTTCACTACACATTCGTTCAGTTCCCAAATGAAGAGCATCACTTCTTCTTCTTGCATCGTTAGTTTTTCCATATAGCAACGAGTTGTTTACGATTTCTTCGCAAATCTACGAAGTTTTCGTAATGATGCAAATATTATGAAGTTAAAGAAGTTTAAAGAGGCGATTTTCTCTTTTTGAAGTGTGCCTAAAAAAAGTGGATGCATATTTTGATGCATCCACTTATATGATTTAAAATTCCGAAGTAAAATGGAATTTGATGTGCTTGAAGTCCATTTGGGCCATTTGAAGTACATAACCGCTATCGGCCAGGAATACATCGCGGCCTTCGCGATCCTTCGCCATGTATTGGTACTTTCGTTTCTTGAAGGCTTCGAGTTCGGCGGCATCGTCGCTCTCTATCCAACAAGCTTTATAAAGGCTGACAGGTTCCCAACGGCACTTGGCATTGTATTCGTTTTCCAAGCGATACTGGATAACTTCGAACTGAAGCTGACCTACCGTACCGATTATCTTGCGACCATTGAACTGGTTGACGAACAACTGGGCTACCCCTTCGTCCATCAATTGGTCGATGCCTTTGGCCAATTGCTTTTGCTTCATCGGGTCGGCATTCTCGATGTACTTGAACATTTCCGGCGAGAAGCTCGGCAATCCCTTGAAGTGAAGCTTTTCGCCTTCGGTCAAAGTGTCGCCAATCTTGAAGGTTCCGTTATCCGGCAAACCGATGATGTCGCCCGCCCATGCTTCGTCTACCGTAGTCTTCCGTTGAGCCATGAATTGGGTCGGCGATGAGAAGCGCATGGTCTTGTCGTGACGCACATGATAGTAAGGAGTGTTACGCGAGAACTTACCCGAGCATACCTTACAGAAGGCAATACAAGAACGATGGTTAGGGTCGATGTTGGCGGTAATCTTGAAGATAAAGCCGGTGAACTTCTGTTCGTCGGGTTGCACATCGCGTTCCTCTGCCTTTACCGGACGAGGGCTGGGGGCTATTTCTACAAAGGTGTTCAGCAATTCTTCTACACCAAAGTTGTTCAGGGCCGAACCGAAGAATACAGGTGCCAATTCACCACGCAAATATTCTTGTACATCGAATTCTGGATATACTCCTTCGATGAGTTCCAATTCGCTACGGAGCTTGTCGGCCAAATCCGAACCGATTTGATTGTCGAGTTCTTCGGTGTTGATGTCTACTTCTACCTTTTCGGCCACCACTTGCTTGGAAGGTTGGAAAAGGTTGAGGTTCTGTTCGTAGATGTTGTATACCCCTTTGAAACGAGGACCGCTTTCGATAGGCCAAGTCAACGGGCGTACACCAATCACGAGTTCTTCTTCCAACTCGTCGAGCAAATCGAACGGGTCTTTGGCTTCACGGTCCATCTTGTTCACGAAGATGATAACCGGTGTATTACGCATACGGCAGACTTCCATCAGCTTGCGTGTTTGGGTTTCCACCCCTTTGGCACCATCCACTACAATGATAACCGAATCGACGGCGGTCAGTGTACGATAGGTATCTTCCGCAAAGTCCTGGTGACCCGGTGTATCGAGGATGTTGATTTTATAGTCGTGGTAATCGAACTCCATCACGGAGGTAGTTACCGAGATACCACGTTGCTTTTCGATGTCCATCCAGTCGGATGTAGCTGTCTTCTTGATCTTATTGCTTTTTACGGCACCGGCTACCTGTATCTGTCCCCCGAAGAGCAACAACTTTTCGGTCAACGAAGTCTTACCGGCATCCGGGTGTGCGATAATCGCAAACGTTCTTCTTCTTGAAATTTCGCTATCCATATTCTTTATTATTTTAGGCACGGATTACACGGATTTCACGGATTTTAGTATGTGAAAATCTTACGTTTCATTTCAGCTGATAATCCAAAGTTTAAAAGTAATCCCACTCTCAAGCCTGTTCCTTTTAAATAATTAATTAACTGCCATTCGTGCTCGGGACGAAGTTTGGATACAGCTTTTAATTCTAAAATTACTTTATCTTCTACTATGATATCCGGTTTGTACGTACCAACTATTTCATTTTTATAATATACATTTAATTCCTTCTGACACTCACACTTCAGTCCTCTACGAATTAATTCTTTAAACATGGCATTTTGGTATACTTGTTCTAAGAAACCAAATCCTAATATTTTATGAACTTCATAAAATGCATTTATTATTTCTTTTGTTAGTTCTTCGTGTATCATAAATTCTTTGTTCGTGTGTTTAATTAATCCGTGAAATCCGTGTAATCCGTGCCTAAAACTATATTTCAACTATCATTTGGGAAATGCAGTTCCCCAACGAATCTTCCCAATACGGGATTTCAATACCATACGTGGCTTTAATTTTCGTCTTATCCAAGACTGAATAGTGCGGACGCTTGGCGGGAGTAGGGTACTCCTCAGTATGAAGCGGATTGACTTTGCAATCCTTGATGCCGGCCAAACGGTGGATGGCCTTGGTGAAATCATACCAAGAGCAGACTCCTTCGTTGCTGAAATGGTACACTCCCGGTGTTACTCCCTGACGGATGGCCGCATAGATGGCACGAGCCAAATCGCGGGCATAAGTAGGAGTGCCAATCTGGTCGAAGATAACTCCCAATGTATCGCGTTCCTTACCCAAACGGATCATGGTCTTGACAAAATTATTGCCAAAAGTGGAATATAACCATGCGGTACGGATAACCATGGAACGGCTACAAAGTGTCAAGGCATTTTGTTCGCCAGCCAACTTGGTGCTTCCGTATACCGAATTGGGACAAGTGGGTTCTGTTTCGCGATAGGGTGTATGTGCCGTACCATCGAACACATAGTCGGTGGAGATTTGGATAAATTCTGCTTGGTTGGCTTCGGCGGCTTTTGCCAGATAGCCTACCGCATCGGCATTCAGCTTGGTGCAGAACTCGATGTTTTCTTCAGCCTTGTCAACAGCTGTATAGGCCGCACAATTCACAATGACGTGTATGTCGTTGGCCTTTACATAATCCATTACGGCTTGTTCGTTGCAGATGTCCAGTTCGGCGACATCGGTAAAGAAATAAGTGTATTCCTTGTTTTCTTCCGACAATACACGCATTTCATTGCCCAATTGTCCGTTAGCACCAGTTATTAAAATGTTCTTCATCTTTTTCTATGTCAATTTAGGCACGGATTTCACGGATTTCACGGTTTTCGCTTTATATTTCCGTGTCATCTACATAAGCCAAAGGCTTAAAACCAAAGGACGGGTTCCGTGTAATCCGCGTAATCCGTGCCTAAAATAATTAATTATAATTCAAGTTCTCCTTTTTTATCCTCTATATAATAGGTGGAAAGCATGGAGAGCAAAGCGGTGATGCTCTCTTGGGCCTTCTTGGTTTCTTCGCTGATTTCTTTTTTCTGTAATCTTAGTAAAAGAATACCATACAAGGCATCAAAACAAGTTTCCAATTCGGGCTTCTCTTTGTCGGCTCCTTTAGCGCGGAGCTCTACGATGAAGGGCAATGCCTTGTAGTAGGCAGCATTGTAATATGGGAACTTGGACGATGCCATCAGTTGTAAATGCAAGTCGGTCAGCCAAACAATGATGTTCTTGTTGATTTGCAGATGACCTTGTTGCATCACTTCTTCGCGACGCATCATTTCTATCAAGTCTTCGTACCATTGTGACAACTCGTCGCGTTGCTCATCGGAAAGCGATGGATAGTTATCGACAACACATCGTTTTATCCGTTCGATATCGCATCCGTTGGCACGAATCAAATCCTCTACCTGCCACATATATATCAGGTATTCGGCGATGTTTTTCTGTTTCAGTTGATGGGAAATAAACATCTCAAGAATCGGTTAATAGATTGTTTTTCCTAAAATAGTATAGACAATGCTCACAATGGAGGCCAGCATTACGATGGAACCGATGACACGATTCAGTATCCAGATGCCTCGTACATTGAATCGGGTACGCACTTTGTTGACAAAGTATGTGATGCCGAACCACCATGTCCAAGCCCCCAACACAATGGCCAGGTAACCGGTGAATTGTAATTCCAACGGACTATCGGGCATGACAAATGAGAATCGGGCAAACAGACCGATAAACAGGAAGATAATCAGTGGATTGGATAGGGTGACAAAAAAGGCCGTCACAAAATTATGAAGGTATGTTCCGGGAGTGGAAGATACCGGTCGGATGGATTGGACGGGATTGCTACGGAAGGTATAGACACCGAATACAAAAAGCATTATACTACCGATGATTTGTAGAAGAATTTGATTCTTCATCAAGAACTCATCCATAAAACTCATCCCATATCCGGTTATCAGTGCATAGATAATGTCGCTCAAACAGGCACCCAACCCTGTAACGAAACCATACCAACGTCCCTTATTGAGCGTACGCTGTATACAAAGCACGCCCACAGGCCCCAAGGGCGCAGAAACTACCACGCCTATAATAAGCCCTTTCACCAATAAATCGAGTATGGTTACTTGTTCAATCCAATTCATGGGTGCAAAGATGCTACTTTTTTGTGAAAGTACCTATATTTACTTGCAAAATTCTTTTGTAGAATGTGTCTTTTATTTAACTTTGCACCTTATTAATAAGCTATAAAAGATTATAATTAACAAAACAAGTATAAAAGTGCTATGATTTTATTTTTCAGAACACCGAATCAGAATGTCATTGCTACCGAAGTGAAACAAACACTGTCAGCTGAAGACATTCAAAAGTTATGCTGGCTTTATGGCGAAGCCACCGTTGAAAAAGAAGAAAATCTGCAAGGTTGCTTTGTGGGACCGCGCCGTGAAATGATTACTCCATGGAGTACCAATGCTGTAGAAATCACTCAAAATATGGGATTGGAAGGTATTCTCCGCATTGAAGAGTATTTCCCGGTGAAGGATGAAAACGCTGAATATGACCCGATGCTTCAACGCATGTACAAGGGATTGAATCAGGACATCTTTACTGTAAACATCAAGCCGCAACCTATTCTTTATATTGAAAACTTGGAAGAGTACAATGAACAGGAAGGTTTGGCACTCTCGCAAGAAGAAATGGACTACTTGAAGAAGGTAGAACAGGATTTGGGACGCAAGCTTACCGACTCGGAAGTGTTTGGCTTTGCACAAATCAACTCGGAGCACTGCCGTCATAAAATCTTCGGCGGTACATTTATTATTGACGGAGTGGAAATGGAATCTTCACTTTTCCAGATGATCAAGAAGACTACCCAGGAAAACCCCAATAAGATTATATCTGCCTATAAGGATAATGTGGCCTTTGCGGAAGGACCTGAAATAGAACAATTCGCTCCGCGCGACCATTCTACTGCCGATTATTTTGTTATCAAGAACGTGAAATCGGTTATCTCTTTGAAGGCAGAAACTCATAACTTCCCTACAACCGTAGAGCCTTTCAATGGTGCATCTACCGGTACCGGTGGTGAAATTCGCGACCGTATGGGTGGTGGTAAGGGCTCTTGGCCGATTGCTGGTACAGCTGTGTACATGACTTCTTATCCGCGTAGCGAAGAAGGTCGTGAATGGGAAGACATTCTCCCTGTCCGCAAATGGTTGTATCAAACACCCGAACAAATCCTGATCAAGGCATCGAACGGTGCTTCTGATTTCGGTAACAAGTTCGGCCAACCGTTGATTTGTGGTTCTGTACTTACTTTCGAACACCAGGAAAACAACGAGAAGTATGCCTACGATAAGGTAATCATGTTGGCCGGTGGTGTGGGTTATGGTACTCAACGCGATTGCTTGAAAGGTACTCCCGAAGCCGGTAATAAGGTGGTTGTTTTAGGTGGTGATAACTATCGTATCGGTTTGGGCGGTGGCTCGGTTTCTTCAGTAGAAACTGGCCGTTATTCTTCGGGCATTGAATTGAATGCCGTTCAGCGTGCCAATGCCGAAATGCAGAAGCGTGCTTATAACGTAGTGCGTGCGCTTTGCGAAGAAGATGAAAACCCAATCGTTTCTATTCACGACCATGGCTCGGCCGGTCACGTAAACTGTCTGTCGGAATTGGTGGAAGAATGTGGTGGTTTGATTCACATGGACAAACTCCCTATTGGCGACGAAACTTTGAGCGCCAAGGAAATCATTGCCAACGAAAGTCAGGAACGTATGGGCTTGCTCATTGACGAAAAGGCTATCGAACATGTACAAAAGATTGCAGAACGTGAACGCGCTCCGATGTATACCGTAGGTGAAACTACCGGCGACCATCGTTTTGCTTTCGAACAAGCCGATGGCGTTCGTCCGTTCGACTTGGCCGTTGACCAGATGTTCGGTTCTTCGCCCAAGACTTATATGGTAGACAAAACCGTAGAACGTAAATACGATGTGGTGACTTACGACATCACTAAGTTGGATGAATATATCGAACGTGTACTCCAGTTGGAAGCCGTAGCATGTAAAGACTGGTTGACTAACAAGGTAGACCGTTGTGTAACCGGTCGTATCGGTCGCCAGCAATGTCAGGGCGAAATCCAGTTGCCGCTTAGCGACTGTGGTGCGGTTACTTTGGATTACCGTGGAAAGAAGGGTATCGCTACTTCTATCGGTCATGCTCCTCAAGCAGCTTTGGCCAATCCGGAAGCAGGTTCGGTATTGGCCGTCAGCGAAGCGTTGACAAACTTGGTATGGGCACCAATGGCCGAAGGTCTGGACAGTGTATCCTTGTCGGCCAACTGGATGTGGCCTTGCCGTGCTCAGGAAGGTGAAGACGCCCGTCTGTATAAAGCAGTGAAGGCCTTGTCTGATTTCTGCTGCGCCCTTCAAATCAATGTGCCTACCGGTAAGGACTCCTTGTCCATGACACAGAAGTATCCTGACGGAGAAAAGATTATCAGCCCGGGAACCGTTATCGTTTCGGCCGGTGGTGAAGTGTCGGACATCAAGAAGATTGTTTCGCCGGTAATGCAGAACAACTCAAAGAGCCGTTTCTACCACATCGACTTCTCGTTCGATAACTTGCAATTAGGTGGTTCGGCATTCGCCCAATCATTAAATAAGGTGGGTAGCGATGTTCCTACGGTGAAGAATCCGGAATATTTCCGTGATGCCTTCCTTGCTGTACAGCAATTGGTAGAAGAAGGTTTGATTATGGCCGGTCACGATATCTCGGCCGGTGGTTTGATCACTACTTTACTTGAAATGTGTTTCGGTAATGCAGAAGGTGGTATGGAAGTAACTTTGGACAAGATGAAAGATACTGATATCGTGAAATGTCTGTTTGCTGAAAACCCGGGCGTAGTGATTCAGGTATCCGATAAGGATGCTCCGAGAGTAAAGAAGATTTTGGACGATGCAGGTGTGGGTTACATTAAGATTGGTGTTCCTACAGATGAACGTCATCTTCTTATTAATAAGGATAGTGTGACTTATCACTTTGGAATCGACCATTTGCGTGATGTATGGTATGCCACTTCATACTTGCTTGACCGCAAGCAAAGCTTCAACGGTTGTGCCAAGAAGCGTTTTGAAAACTATAAGCAACAACCGTTGGAATTGGTGTTCGGTCCAGAATTTACCGGTAAGTTGTCTCAATATGGTTTGAATCCTGACCGTCGTGAACCGAGTGGCCTCAAGGCTGCCGTTATCCGTGAAAAGGGTACCAACTCTGAACGTGAAATGGCTTACTCTTTCTGGTTGGCCGGTTTTGATGTGAAGGACGTTACCATGACCGACCTTATCAGTGGTCGTGAAACATTGGAAGATGTGAATGTTATCGCCTTCTGTGGTGGTTTCTCCAACTCCGACGTACTTGGTTCTGCTAAGGGATGGGCTGGCGCCTTCCTCTTCAACCCGAAAGCCAAGGCTGCGCTCGATAACTTCTATGCACGTGAAGATACCTTGTCACTCGGTGTATGTAATGGTTGTCAGTTGATGATTGAATTGGGATTGATCAATCCGGAACATCCGGCAGATAAGAAAGCGAAGATGGAACACAATGATTCACACAAGTTCGAAAGCAACTTTGTATCCTTGACTATTCCAACCAATCGTAGCGTGATGTTTGGTTCGCTCAGCGGATTTAAGATTGGTACTTGGGTTGCTCATGGTGAAGGTAAGTTCAATTTGCCGTTGCCGGAAGATGAATACAATGTGGTTGCCAAGTATTCGTATGATGAATATCCTGCCAATCCGAACGGCTCATCTTATAGCGTAGCAGCTATCGCCAGCAAGGATGGTCGTCATTTGGCCATCATGCCGCACCCGGAACGTACCATCTTCCCATGGCAATGTGGTCACTATCCTGCTGAACGTAAGGGTAATGATGAAATTACTCCATGGATTGAAGCATTTGTCAATGCACGTAAGTGGGTAGAACAACATAAGAAATAACGCTTTAATGTTATAAAATATTAAAAAGGTGGCAATCCGTAAGGAATGTCACCTTTTTTGTTTGTTACTTGTTTTGAGGTTTTGCATTTTTTTTTGATTTTTGCAAGCGAAATGCCTTTATAACATAAGCTATGAGAAGATTTCTCGTTCTATTATGCGTAGCACTTCTATGGGCGGTTCCTACATCTGCCCAATTCTTCAAATATCTGGATACTCAAGATGGATTGAGTAGCCGAAGAGTCTTATCCATTGAAAAAGACAAGAAAGGATACATGTGGTTCCTTACCCATGAGGGGATAGATAAATATAATGGAAAGCAATACGTTCATTACAAGTTGATGGACAAGGATAAGATTATTATGCAATTCCCTAATCTTAATACACTACAGACAGATAGTGATGGAACCATATGGGCATTAGGGAAAGATGGACGGATGTTTCATTACAATTCCTTGAAGGATCAATTCGAATTGGAGTTTAAATTCTCTGATGTCGTACCAACCGGTAGACGTTTGCCTCTCACTTTAGCTAAGTTGGACAGCAATGACCGATTGTGGTTATGCACCAAAGCATCGCAATACATCTATGAAATTAAGACCCGTAAAGTCTATCAGTTGGATAGTCCCATTAAAGAAGAAATAACTTCTATATCGCAAGTGGACAGTACACGTTATTATATAGGTACATCACGCAACATATATAAGGTACGTCTAAATGGACAAGCACTTCAAGCTCAAAGTGATTCCTTGCTCGAAAATTTTCATGTAGTGCAGCATCTTCATTTCCATACTCCTACTCGTACTTTACTTATCGGAACCCTGATGGATGGTTTCTATTTGTACAATCCCCAAATTAGGACGTTGGAGAGCATAGGCCAAATGAATGATGTAAATATCAATGCTGTTATACCTTATCATGGCTCAGAAGAAGAACTTTTATTGGCTACCGATGGGAACGGTGTCTATAAGCTGAATATTGCAACCAAAGAACTGACTCAATTACTTTCTACCAATTATCATTATTCAAACAAGATGAATGGGGATATAATCAAAGATATTTATGAAGATGAAGAACATAGGCTTTGGATGGCCATTTATCCTTTAAGTATTACCGTATGTTCTGACAAATATCCCAGTTATGAACTCCTGAAACATTCACAAGAAAATCTGAACTCATTAATAAGTAACCAAATCACATACGTCCTGGAAGATTCTGATGGCGATATTTGGTTTGCAACAAGCAATGGAGTATGTTGTTATCATGTCAAGACGAAGAAATGGACGAGTTTTCTTTCAAGCTATCATGATGATGCTGATGGAAAGAACTATGTCTATATCTCTTTGTGTGAAGCAAGACCGGGTACAATATTGGTGGGAGGATATTTGTCGGGTATGTATCGTATCGATAAGAATGACATGACTCCTCGTTACATTTCTCCTCAAAAACTCGGTTACAGTCATATTCGTCCCGATAAATATATCCGGAGTATCTATCGGGATGAAGACGGGTACGTATGGTCTGGCGGATATTATAATTTAAAGCGATTGGATCCTGTCACTTATTCCATGGAACATTATTCGATGGAGTTTCCTATAACGTTCATTACATCGAAAAACAAAAATGAATTGTGGATAGGGACAACCAATGGATTATATACTTTCAGTAAATTGCAGAAGAAAGTTCTTCAAGCTAATCTATCCGATGATATAGGTAGTATAAATACCATTTATCAAGTTGAAGATAATTGGACTTATATAGGCACTAGTGGTAACGGATTATGGATATACAACAATCAAACTCAACAACTGAAGAATTTCAATACTTCCAATTCTGCTTTGATTTCCGACAACATTTATTGCATACTTCCCGGTGATAATAAGGACGAGTTGGTTCTCAGTACGGAAAATGAATTGGTCTGTTATAAATTGAATGAAGAAATCTTTTTGAATTGGACGAAGGAACAAGGCTTGTTTGCGACTAAGTTCAATACAGCTTCAGGAGTTCGGACAAAAAGTGGGGTGGTTATTTTTGGTAGTGGAAATGGAGCGGTTATTTTGAGAGATTCTATCAACTTGCCTGCTTCCTTTGAATCGAAAATGGTGTTTTCAGATTTTAAAATCCACTATCGGGATATTTTGCCCAACCATGAGTCATCTCCTTTAAGGAATATTATAGATGAAACCGAAGAGATCGTTCTTTCTCATGACCAGAATATTTTTTCATTGAATGTATCCTCCATTAATTATGATTGTCCTTCTCGTGTGTTGTACTCTTGGAAATTGGAAGGCTTTTATGAAAAATGGACCAAACCTGGTGGAAACAACTTGATTCGCTATACCAACCTTGCACCGGGGGATTATACTCTAAGGGTACGGAGTATTCTTTTGGATGACGGACATATCATAGAGGAACGAAATATACGGATTGTTATCACTCCTCCATTCACCCAATCTGTATGGGCCGCATTGATTTATATTATCATTGCATTATTGATTGTGTTTGCCATCATGCGTTTTATTTGGTTGCGAAAAGACAGAAACCTTTCGAAAGAAAAGATACAGTTTTTTATCAATACGGCTCATGATATCCGTACCCCTCTGACGTTGATAAAGGCTCCTTTGAGTGATATTAGCCGTAACGAAGAATTGAGCGAACAAGGTAGGGCGAATTTGCAGTTGGCCATTCGGAGTACCGACAAACTATCTGATTTGGCAACCAAATTGATAGATTTCCAGAAGGAAGAATTGTATAATTCGGATATAAATGTGATATGTTGTGACGTGAATAGTTATGTAGAAGGCTTTCTTGAACAATTCAAGCCTTATGCGGAAAAGAAGAATATTGAATTGACATTTGAGGGAAGCAATGATGAATTGGAAGCATGGATTGACCGTAACAAACTCGATTCGATTATTCATAATTTGGTAAGCAATGCCTTGAAATATACTCCCGAAGAAGGAAAGATAAAGGTAAGAGTATCGCATAATAAGAGCCATTGGTTCTTGAAGATAGCCGATACGGGTATAGGTATTTCGGCAGAAGACCAGAAAAAGATGTTCAAACGCTTGTTCCGAGGGGATAATGCGGTAAATCTGCAAATAACGGGTACAGGTATTGGTATGTTGCAAACCTATAAATTGGTGAAAAGACATAAAGGAAAGATATCGGTAACCAGTAAAGAGAATGAGGGAAGTATTTTCCGTTTACGTTTCCCAATTAATGACAGACGGTATAAACCCCATGTGGAGCATCACGATGAAGGAGGCCAACAAATCCCTTTGGTGGAAGGGGAAGCTCTGAATGTGTCTGTCCGTAAAATGAGTGTATCGACAGCATCCTTGTTAATTGTAGAAGACAATACCGATTTGAGAAATTTCTTGGCTCAAAGTTTGTCGGAAGAATATAGTGTAAGAGAAGCAGGTAATGGTCAAGAAGCGTTGGACCTCATTAAAGAGCAACAACCGGATTTGGTACTTTCGGATATCATGATGCCTGTCATGCGGGGAGATGATTTGTGTAGGGTACTGAAGAATAATGTGGAGACCAGTCATATCCCTATTATTCTTCTTACGGCCTTGAATGATAGAGACAGTATTATTCATGGATTGGAAACAAAAGCCGACAATTATTTGGTGAAACCGTTTGATATTGAAATATTGAAAGCAAGTATCGCCAATGTTCTTGCCAATAAAGAACTTGTAAGGCAGCGTTTCTCTCAATTGAACTATCATACCAGTGATATCCGTGAGGAGGTTCCGGGTATTGACCTTGATCAGGAATTTTTGATAAAGGTAACGGATATAGTAAAACAACATTTGGATCATGAATTCAATGTAGATACGCTTTGTGGCAAATTACACATGAGCCGTAGTAGTTTCTATAATAAAATAAAGGTTTTGACAGGGATTTCTCCAAGCGATTTTGTTCGTCAGATACGTATGAATGAAGCAGCTTTGTTATTGAAGAGCAGAAAATATACGGTTGCTGAAGTCTCTGATAAATTAGGATACGGTGATCCGAAATACTTTACTGATACATTCAAGAAGCATTATGGAGTTACTCCAAGTGCTTATATGAAACAAGAGAACGCATCATGAATTTTTATATCAACTCATTCGGAACTTTCTTTAAGATAGGTCTTTTTACCATTGGTGGAGGATATGCCATGGTACCGCTTATCGAGGAAGAGATAGTCAATAAAAAACAATGGATAGCCAAAGAAGATTTTATCGATTTGTTGGCTATAGCCCAATCGGTACCAGGGGTGTTTGCTGTCAATCTTTCTATCTTTATAGGTTATAAATTGCGTAAATTTCCAGGTGCATTAGCCATGGCTTTGGGCACCATTCTTCCTTCTTTTCTCATTATATTGGGAATAGCCTTGTTCTTTCAACGCTTTAAAGAGTATGAGGCAGTAGAAAATATTTTTAAAGGTATTCGTCCGGCTGTTGTAGCATTGATTGCGGCGCCTACATTCAGTATGGCTAAATCGGCAAAGATTAATAAATATAATGTATGGATTCCAATTGTATCAGCTCTATTGATATGGTTGTTGGGCGTTTCTCCTGTCTATATTATCGCTTTGGCGGGAGTAGGGGGATTTATATTCGGAAAATTAAAACATAGTTGTTAGTAGGATATGATATTTTTAGAACTTTTTCTAACGTTTCTTCAGATAGGACTCTTTGGCTTTGGGGGTGGATATGCCATGCTTTCCATGATTCAGGGCGAAGTGGTAACCCGTTACGGATGGATATCGTCGAGTGAATTTACCGATATAGTTGCCATCAGTCAAATGACTCCAGGACCGATAGGAATAAATTCGGCCACTTATGTGGGGTATACAGCGGTTATAAATGCCGGATATAGTCAAGCATGGGCTGTATTAGGTAGTGTTACGGCTACATTGGCCATGGTACTCCCGTCGTTTATATTAATGATAGCTATCAGTCGTTTTTTCTTGAAGTATCAGAAGCATCCTTTGGTTGAGTCGGTATTTAAAGGACTTCGACCAGCTGTTGTTGGTTTGTTGGCCGCTGCGGCTTTAGTATTGATGACAGCAGATAATTTTGGTAATTATCGTACGGATATGTATCAGTTTATAATCAGTGTGGTGATATTCCTGATAGCCTTTATCGGTACGCGTAAATACAAGGTCAGCCCCATTCTGATGATTGTTCTTTGTGGGGCTGCCGGTTGGTTGTTGTATTAAAGCTTCACTTTCTTTTTTGCTGCTTTGGATTCGTTATGTAAACGGTCTAAAGCGGTTACTACGTATTGATACTTCGTTTTACCGTCATCGTAAGGGAGTGGGTAATAAGTATTGCGAGTGATGGTAACAATTTTGGATGCATCTTCCAAATTGACTTTTTCTCCTTGTGCAAAGCGATACACTACATATTGTATGGCTTTATCCATTTCTTTCTTGGCTTTAGGAGCAGTCCAAAACAGGATGTATCCGTCGGCTGTCCATACGGGTTTCAATTTCTTAACCTTCGCAGGAGCTTTGTCATCCATGAATGGAGAAGTAGGTATCAATGCTGGAAAGCGGTGATAATTCTTTTGTAACATGGTATGATAGTTGCCCGGATTATCTACTACAGCAGCGGCATACCATTGGCAACTTCCTTGTACGGTAGGGAGTGAACGTTGTAACTTCATCTTGGCGTCGAGCTGATGAACGGAAGGATTCTTAAGGTCTGCATTCTTCACCGTGCGGAGTACATCTTGTCCAATAAACAAAGGACGTTCGGAAGCATGCTTGGCCCACCAGCGGACTAAAGTGTCATAGTCGGCAGCTTTGTGACCTATTTCCCAATATACTTGAGGTATGTTGTAATCTACCCAGCCGTTGTTAACCCACATCAATACATCGGCATAAAGGTCATCGTAGTTTTGCAGACCGTTAGTGGCACTTCCGTTAGGGTCACTTTTTTGGTTGCGATAAATACCGAACGGACTTACACCAAATTTTACCCATGGCTTGCATTCACGGACGGTTTCGTGTATTTCTTTAATGAGTATATTTACATTGTCTCTACGCCAATCGGCTTTGTTGGCATATCCACGGCCATATTGGGCGAAACTTGCATTGTCAGGAAAATCTTCCCCGGGGTTAGGGTAAGGATAGAAATAATCATCCATGTGGATGGCATCAATGTCATAACGATTAACAATATCGCGAACAATCTTGCAAATGTATTTGCGATTTTCGGGTAAGGCAGGATCAAAGTATAATTGTCCGGCGTATGTAACAAATTGTTTGGGATATTTGTTATAGGGATGAATCGGTGATAATACAGCTGTTCCTTTGGTCTTGGCGCGATAAGGATTAATCCATGCATGAAGTTCCATGTTGCGTTGGTGGCATTCGTCAATCATCCATTGCAACGGATCCCATCCGGGATTTTTACCCTGAACACCTGTAAGGAAACGGCTCCATGGCTCATAACTCGAATGATAAAGAGCATCGGCTTCAGCACGTATCTGGAAGATGATGGCATTGATTCCAGCTTGTTGCAATGCATCGAGTTGTGATGCAAGGGTTTTCTGCATGGTTTCCTTGCTCAAACCTTGAAATTGTCCGTTCACGCATTGAATCCATGCGCCACGGAATTCCCGTTTGGGCGATTGTGCCATGCCGGTTGTTGTAACTAATAATAAAACGAATGAAAGGAATATAGATTTTATTTTCATGACGATTGTATTTCTGATAATGGTTGCAAAGATAGAAAGAAATGCCATTCTATACGAGATTTCATTAAGATTTTTCTTACTTTTGCAATTCATTGTCATAAAAAGTAGAAAACCATGAACGAAACAATGAAGGAAGACATAAAGAAGGCCTGTGAAGTAATGCAGAAGGGCGGTGTGATTCTATATCCTACCGATACCATTTGGGGGATAGGATGTGATGCAACCAATGAAGAGGCCGTAAAACGGGTGTATGAAATCAAGAAGCGGGCAGATAGTAAAGCGATGCTTGTATTGGTGGACAATGCCGTGAAGATTGATTTCTATGTAAAGGATGCACCGGAGGTAGCTTTCGATTTGATAGAATGTGCCACCAAACCGATGACCATTATTTATGATGATGCACGCAATTTGGCATCCAACTTGTTGGCAGAGGATGGGAGCGTGGGAATCCGGGTTACTTCCGAAGAATTCTCCAAGCAATTGTGTTTCCGTTTTCGTAAGGCTATTGTGTCTACTTCGGCAAACATTAGTGGCGAGCCCTCACCCGCAAATTTTAGTGAAATAAGTGAGGAGATAAAACAAGCCGTGGATTATGTGGTGGGTTATCGACAAGATGAAACGGTAAAGCCCAAGCCATCGAGCATTATCAAGCTTGGTAAAGGAGGATTGGTTAAGGTCATTAGAGAGTAAAATAAGAAATGGATAACATGGACGAGAATAAGAAAACGTTACTTCAACGCTTTATCTTATGGCGTGAAAAAAATATTAAAGAGAAGCAGTTTGTCTTGATACTGAGTTTTGCGGTGGGTGTCTTGACCGCATTGGCTGCTTGCTTGCTGAAGTTTCTGATAGAATATGTAAAGGAATTCCTGACAGAAAATTTTGATACCACAGGGGCTAACTGGTTGTATTTGGTATATCCGGTTATTGGTATTTTCCTGACTGGACTTTTCATTCGCTATGTGGTGAAGGATGATATCAGTCATGGGGTGACCAAGATATTGTATGCCATATCTCGTAGGCAGAGCCGTATCAAGCGTCATAATATCTGGTCGTCTTTGTTTGCCAGTTCCATTACCATCGGTTTTGGGGGGTCGGTAGGGGCCGAAGCGCCGATTGTGCTGACCGGTTCGGCTATTGGTTCCAATTTGGGAAGCGTCTTTAAAATGGAACACCGTACCTTGATGTTGTTGGTGGGATGTGGGGCTGCAGGTGCCGTATCGGGCATTTTTAAAGCGCCTATTGCCGGATTGGTGTTTACCTTGGAAGTGTTGATGATAGACATGACAATGGGCTCGTTGGTGCCTTTGCTCATTTCGTGCGTAACGGCAGCTACGGTATCGTATATTCTGACAGGTACACAGGCGATGTTTGAATTCCACATGGATGAGCCTTTCCTGATGGAACGCATCCCTGCGGTAATGATTCTGGGTATTTTATGTGGATTGGTGTCCTTGTACTTTACTCGCACCATGAATTGGATAGAAGGCATTTTCCGTAAATATAGCAATCCGTATGTCAAATTGCTCATAGGGGGCAGTATGCTGAGTGTACTTATCTTCCTTTTCCCCTCTTTGTATGGTGAAGGATATGATACTATCCACCTGTTGCTCAACGGTACCAACGATGCCGCTTGGGATAAAGTAATGGACAACTCTATATTCTATGGATATGGTGGCTTGTTGTTGGTGTACTTGTCTTTGGTTGTATTGTTCAAGGTGTTTGCTACCAGTGCCACCAATGGAGGTGGAGGTTGTGGGGGGACTTTTGCACCCAGTTTGTTCCTGGGATGTATCACCGGTTTTGTCTTTGCCCATTTCTGTAATGGGTATGATATGGCACCCATCGTTTCCGATGATATCCCCGAAAAGAATTTTGCCTTATTAGGAATGGCAGGGGTAATGTCGGGAGTCATGCATGCCCCGCTAACAGGTGTATTCCTCATTGCCGAATTGACGGGTGGATATGATTTGTTCTTGCCTTTGATGATGGTGTCGGTCAGCGCCTATCTGACTATTATGATATTCGAGCCTCATAGTATTTATTCGATGCGTTTGGCCAAGAAAGGCGAGCTGATTACCCACCATAAGGACAAAGCGATGCTCACGTTGATGAATATTGAAAGCGTGGTGGAAACGGATTTCGAAAAGGTGGCGCCCGATATGGATTTGGGAGCCATGGTTAGAGTCATTTCCAAGGCACGGCGCAACTTGTTTCCCGTAGTCGATGCACGAGGTGTATTGTTGGGGGTTGTGATATTGGATGATATCCGTAACATCATGTTCCGCCAGGAGTTGTATCATCGGTTTTATGTGGCTCGCTTCATGACCTCTCCTCCGGCCCGGATTAATATAGAAGATTCGATGGAAGAGGTAATGAGGAAGTTTGATGATACCAAGGCATGGAATTTGCCCGTAGTGGATAAAGAAGGAAAGTATAAAGGATTCCTTTCCAAGTCAAGAATATTTAATACATATCGCCAGATGCTGGTCGATTTTTCGGAAGATTAATACAATAAGTGATGGAAAAGAAAGATTTGAAGATAGTATATATGGGAACTCCCGAATTTGCCGTGGAAAGTTTGAAGCGGTTGGTAGAGGGAGGATATAATGTAGTAGGCGTAATTACCATGCCCGACAAGCCGATGGGACGCCATGGAAGTGTATTGCAGGCAAGTCCCGTTAAGCAATATGCCGTATCGCAAGGATTGAAGGTATTGCAACCCGAGAAACTGAAGGATGAGGCTTTCTTGGAAGAACTACGTGCTTTGCAAGCCGATTTGCAGATTGTAGTGGCTTTCCGCATGTTGCCCGAAGTGGTGTGGAATATGCCTCCTATGGGTACTTTCAATCTACATGCAGCTTTGTTGCCCCAATATAGAGGGGCGGCTCCTATCAATTGGGCGGTTATCAATGGGGATACAGAAACGGGCATCACCACTTTCTTCTTGAAGCATGAGATAGATACAGGCGACATTATCCAGCAGGTACGTGTTCCTATAGCCGATACCGATAATGTAGAAATCGTTTATGATAAGCTCATGATGTTAGGGGGTGATTTGGTACTTGAAACGGTGGATGCCATCTTGGCGGGAACTATCCATCCTATTCCTCAAGATGAACTGATCATGCCCGAAACGGAACTTCGTCCGGCTCCGAAAATTTTCAAGGAAACTTGTCGGATTGATTGGAATAAAGGGGTGAAGCGAGTGTACGATTTTGTGCGTGGCTTGTCGCCTTATCCTGCCGCATGGACGGAATTGGTATTACCCGATGGCAATCGTCAAGTCGTGAAGATTTACGAAACGGAAAAGCAATTTGCTACCCATTCCTTGCCTATAGGTCAAGTGGATACCGATGGCAAGACTTATTTCCGTATAGCAGTGCCCGATGGATATGTCAATTTGCATTCTCTTCAGATGGCGGGAAAGAAACGTATGGGAGTAGGCGATTTCCTTCGCGGTTATCGGCATGTAGAGGGAAGCAAGGTAGAATGACCGATAATAAATAAAATGCTGCATCTTCAAAAAAAAGTGTTTTGAAGATGCAGTCTTTTTAGATTTCTTCATTTATATAGCAGAAAGTGTCACATGTCATGAACGAAACGGAGTTGGTCAAACGTTGTGGTAAGGGTGATAACCTTGCCCGCAAGCAATTGTACGAGCGATATGCCGGACAATTGTTGGCTGTCTGTATCCGTTATACAGGTGACAGAGAAGTGGCACAAGACATTTTGCATGACTCTTTCTTGAATGTTTTTCGTTCCATTGGCCACTTTGTATATCAAGGTGAAGGCTCTTTGAAGGCATGGCTCCATCGTATCGTAGTGAATGAGGCGTTGGGGTATTTGCGCCAACAATCCGTTTCCTTGTCGCACGAAGTGGTCATGGATGATATTCCCGATGTAGAAGATTCGGAGGAGGATGATTGGGAGACGATTCCCCCGAAGGTCATTCTACAATTCGTTCAAGAGCTCCCCTCGGGGTACAGAACGGTGTTTAACTTGTATGTGTTCGAGGAGAAAGGACATAAGGAAATAGCCCGCTTGTTAGGAATCAGTGAGCATAGCTCTTCTTCCCAGTTGTCAAGGGCAAGGGCATTGTTAATGAAGAAAGTGAATCAGTATAGAAAACAAATGAGGAGATGATGAAAGAAGATAAATGGTTGGACGGCTTGCGGGATCGGATGAAGGATTACTCCGAACCGGTTCCTGATAATCTATGGGCAGACATAGAGAAGGATTTGGAGGTAACTCCGAAGGTTATCCCTATGAGAGGACGTTGGCAGATGGTGGCAGCTGTAGCCTTGTTGCTCGTAGTGTCTTCGCTTACCTTATGGTTCTGGCATTCTCCTGCCGTAGAATATATGGAACAACAATCGGCCAAGGTAGAAGAGGTGCTTCCTGTAATTTCGGAGGTAACCCCACAACCGTTGTTGGCTGAAGAAAAGAAAGAAACACCCTCAAAGGCTATTGTTAAAAGAAAAGCATCCGATTCTGTCTTTAGCATAATCCATGAGTGTGGCATTTATGAGGATATGACGCTTGTTCAGGAAGAGGCGGAAAAAGATTCGGTGGATGCTCCTGTTGTGGTGCCCGAAGAGAAAAACGATCCAAAAGAAGAACATCCTTTGATACGTAGAAAAGCCTTGATTGCGGAAAATGTCACAACAAGTCCCAAGAAGAAATCTTCTTCGTTGAATTTAGGCATTTCGGTAGGAAATGGTTTGATGGGTTCGGGGGGGATATCTGGTGTTTCCGATTTTATAAATGTACAAACTCCCGAGATATCTATTCCTGGTGATTCTACCAATCATTCTACTGATAACCGGAAGCAGGCTGCTTTACATGCAAGAAGTGCATCGAAAATAAATAGCTTGGATTATCAGGCTTTGGAGAAGAAGCATCGTATTCCGTTGGTAGTAGGGGTTTCTTTGCGATGGGCCTTGAATGAGAAATGGGCATTGGAAAGTGGATTGACCTATACTATGCTATCAACAGACTTGTCGTTGGGTAATCAGAACGGTGAACAGAAACTCCATTATGTGGGTATACCTTTGAAGGTCAGTCGGGAGCTTTGGAGTGACAAACGCTGGCATGTATACGCCATGGCCGGTGGAGCCGTAGAGAAATGTGTATATGGAAGTTTGAAGATGAATGACAAGTGGAATATGTCCGATGTAAACCAACGCTTGGAGGTGGACGAACTTCAATGGTCGATCCAAGCATCGGTAGGCGCCCAATATCGGTTGGCCGAACGGGTAGGAGTGTATGTAGAACCGGGGGTAGCCTATTATTTTGAAGATGGAAGCAAAATAGAGACCATACGCAAGGATAAACCGCTTAATTTCAATTTGCAAGTAGGGCTTCGGCTTACCTTGAAAAAATAAAATGATGTTTTCCGAGGGTTATATACAAAATATGTCTATCTTTGTACATGTCTAAATGCTAATGTATATGAAAGAACCCATCATATCTCCGTCATTGTTGTCGGCCGATTTTGCAAACTTGAAGGCCGATTTGGAAAGTATCAATTGTAGCGGTGCCGATTGGTTGCACATCGATATTATGGACGGGGTATTTGTCCCCAATATATCTTTTGGCTTCCCCGTTTTGAAGTATGTGGCACAGCTTTCTGAAAAGCCGCTCGATGTACACCTGATGATTGTACAACCCGAAAAGTTCATCAACGAGGTGAAGGCATTGGGAGCCATGATGATGAATGTGCATTACGAGGCTTGTCCGCATTTGCATCGGGTTATCCAACAAATAAAGGATGCAGGCATGAAGGCAGGCGTAACTCTGAATCCCGCCACTCCTGTATCATTGTTGGCCGATATCATTGCCGATGTGGATATGGTGTTGCTGATGAGCGTGAATCCGGGCTTTGGCGGACAGAAATTCATTCCTCATACCCTTGATAAGATTCGTGAATTGCGGGCATTGATAGAACGTACGGGTTCTCATGCCTTGATTGAAGTGGATGGAGGCGTGAATGAAGAAACGGCCAAGGCATTGGTAGAGGCTGGCGCAGATATTTTGGTGGCCGGAAGCTATGTTTTCGGAGCTGCCGATCGGAAAGAAGCCGTACGCCAATTGAAGCAAGCATAGATTGTACATGGAACATCCCTCCATACAGACATATCCCATACTCCGGTTGGCCATACCTTTGGCAATCGGAGTCTTTTTTGCCGGTAATTTCCCCGATTTCCTCCCCATTGGGGCATATATTGGGGGAATTTTGGGAGTATTTGTGTTCTTGGGTTGGCTGATGTTTGGCAAACGGTACGATTGGCGCTGGATGTTTGGTGGAGGCATATTCCTTTTGTTCTTCTTGATAGGCGGATTGCGGATGTCGCACCAATGGCGACAAGTGAATAAGGTTTGGCCCGAGGAAAAGCGGATTTATCAAGGGATAGTACAGGAAATGCCCGAAGAAAAGCCTAAGACCATTCAGTGTAAAACGACGCTTTCTGATGGACAAAACGTCATTTTATACCTCGCAAAAGATAGTTTTTCAACGACATTGGCCACGGGCGACCGTTTGTGGCTATACACCCAAATCCGTCCACCGATGAATACCGGCTATACAGGAACGTTTGACTATGCCTCTTATTTGTTGCACAAGGGGGTGAGTGGCACGTCGTATATCCCCTCGGGGAGTTGGATGAAAAGCGGACGATCCGCCCCATTGACGTGGAAACAACGGGCTTTGCAAGTGCGTCAACAGATAGTGGACAAGTATAGGGAATGGGGAATAGGCGAGGGACAATTGCCTGTCCTTTCGGCTCTTACGGTGGGCTTTAAAGGCGATTTAAGCGATGATGTAAGGCAGACCTATGCCGTGGCGGGTATTGCTCATGTATTGGCCTTGTCGGGCATGCATATCGGCTTTCTATGGATGCTGGTCAGTGTATTGTTGCGCCCCTTGGGAAACGCTCTTTTCATGCGTGTTCTGCGTTGGATATTGGCAACCGTTTTGTTATGGATATTTGCGTTTATCGCGGGGTTGGAGGCATCAGTAGTTCGTGCGGTAGTGATGTGTATGCTCATGGAATTGGGACGTATGGCGGGCGGGAAAACACTGTCTATGAATACGCTGGCTATTGCCGCACTCTTCATGCTGTTGTACAATCCTTCTTATTTGTTCGATGTCAGTTTCCAATTGTCCTTTTTGGCTGTTCTTTTCATCCTGTTGCTCTATCCGTTGCTCAGTAGGGCATGTCCTTCTCAGCATCGTTGGGTGAAGGCGATATGGAATGTCATGGCTGTATCGATAGCTGCGCAAGTGGGTACGGCTCCGTTGGTGATGTATTATTTCCACAACTTCTCGGTTTATTTTTTGTTGGCCAATTTAGGGGTAGCCTTGTGGGTTCCTTGCATCATTTATACCGCTTTGGGAACGATGGCGCTTTCTTTCATTCCGCTTCTGCAGGGATGGGGAATCAAGTTGCTCGATGGGTTGGTGGCTATGTTCAATGCCTTTGCCTCGTGGATAAGTCAGTTGCCGGGCTCCTCCCTTATTTCGTTCCATCCGCATCTGGTAGATGTGTGTGGAGCGTATTTGCTCATGGCTATCGGATTTTGGTATATCCTGACGCGTAAACGGAAAGTCATTCTTGTTTTTATGGGGTGTATGGCCGGTTGGTTGGGGTTGCATTGCTGTATGTTCCTTTGAGGCTGGATTTTATAGGAAAACGCATCTTTTTAAGGGCTTGTTTTATTGGAAAACGCAGTTTTTTACGGTGGTTTTTCATTGGAAAACGCACCTCGCATCAAAAAATGTACTATCTTTTGCACTAACAAAAAGGCAGTAACATGAAATGATTAATTAAATTTATTTTAATTCCGCAAACATCAATATCGGGTTTAGTTTTTTCTATACCTTACATTAGGCTGACACCTTTTGCTTGTGCCTACAAAAATACAATTCCTTCTTCAACCTTCCAAAGATACCATTTAACTTCTTACTCAAGCTCAAGAATCACGGTGAAGGTCTCGAAGGTAGTCAAGAATTCGCCGGTATATATTTAAAAAGTTTATGATTCATTCTATTCTTTCACTCTGAAACTCCGCAAACACCACATTCTGCCCATACATGTACTTATGCGAGAGCGTGGTACAAACGCTGTTCACCAACGCCAAGCCTAAGGATACATCGCTGTCCTCCAGGTTGAAGTCGTGCGACTGCAAAACCGGATTGAACGGACGGCCGGCATCTTTCAGCGCCAGGCTCACCTTCCCTCCTCCCACGGCTACACGGAGGTCCATGTACGGATGGTGCTTGTGCGACTGGTGACGGACAATGTTCAGCATCAGCTCCTCACAACAGATGCTCACCGCCATGACCGCCACACCATTTACTGCCCTACGCTCCAGAAACTCGCATACCTGACCGATGGCGTCGACCACCGGCTTCGTTTCGTACCCCACCGAGAGTTCCACCACCTCATGCTCCTCGTTGTCCAGCACCAGCAGTTGGCCACCGCCACGCTTCATCCGCAGATAGGCGATGATGCCCGACTGCACCGCCAGCAACAGAAAGGCCGACAGCGGAAAGCTCCACCACACCCACGAAGGCGCCCCGTGCGATACCGCCCACACACCCGCCACCATGAACAATGTCTGCAGCGACGAAAACAGCACGGACCACCAGCGACGGTCCATCACCTGAAAGTAACTGCGCAAGAACAGACTCAGCGCATGCGGTACGAGCATCAACGAGAAGATGCGGGCCACTGCCGGCCACTCTGGCGGCATCGCTATTCCCTCGCTGAATATTCCGGCCACCCCGTCGGGAAAGCAACAGACCACCAGCACGATGACCGCTACCAACCCTGCTATCAGGATGACCAGCTGGCGTATCAGCATATAGAAACCCTTGCCGTCTTTCTCGCCTATGAGCATACCGCCGATGGAAAGTACCGCTCCCTCGGCACCATCTACCACGACCAGCACCAGCATGAGTATCTGTATGCAGATGGCCCATTGGAACAATCCCTGATCGCCCAGTGAAGCGCCTATCAGGCCGTTTAGCCAGAAGAGCATCAGGCTGTACATCAGCTCGTTTACCAGCATGGGCGTACCTTCCTTCAGTCCGGCCAGGGTGACGTTCATAATGTTCTTCTTCGGCCACTGCCAGCGGTATGACACGCCCTGCCTGCGCATGCACAAGGCAAAGACGAGGATGACCAGCAGGCTGTTGACCAGCATGGCATAGGCCGCTCCCCGTATACCCATATCCAGATAGCCCACGCACAGCACTTCGGAGCACACGTGGCACACACCGCCCACCAGTAACGCCTTGGTAACCAACTGCGGCTGCCCGTCGGCTTCGACCAGGCTCACCAGCGATGAAACCAGGATGGTGAAACCGAAGCACCACGGAAGCACCTGCAGATAGTCGGTGAGGTAGGCCAACAGATGTCCGTTGCCACCCAGCAGGGAAGCTATCCGGTCGGCGAATTGCCAGCAGGCTACCCCAATGCATCCGCCGATAATCACTGCCTGAAAGACGGCCGAGGTGAAAACCATGTTTACCTTCGCAAACTGGCGGTTGCCGATGGCTTTCGATGCCATGATGGCCGGCCCCACCCCTATCAGTGTACTGATGGCAGATACCAGCATCGTTAGCGGCATCACCAGGCTGATGGCCGATAGAGCGTCGCTACCTACATAATGCCCCAGGATGATGGCATCGACGGTGACCGTGAGCTGCATGACGGCCGACGAAACCAACGATGCCCACAGGTAGTTCCGGAAGGCATGTGATATGAGGTAGGAGTTTCTTACATTCATCGCTATAGGGTGGTTTTCATGAGAGTGTGTCATGATGTATTTTAGGCACGGATTACACGGATTGCACGGATATATTTGATGGACACATACACTAAAAAACCGTGTTAATCCGTGTAATCCGTGCCAAAAAAATAAGTGGATGCGTATTTTGACACATCCACATAAATAGTAGACTTACTTCTTGCTCAAGCTCAAGATAACGGTGAAGGTATCGAAGGTAGTCAAGAATTCGGTTTCCAGCTCCTTGATTTGTGCTTCGGTCATCTTCAATCCTGCGTTCTCTTTCTCAATGAGTTCTACGAAGCCACCCATCCAGGCACCCTGCTTCGGCATGATGATGAAGAGGCGGTCGCCATCTTCATCCGGGAAGGCAGTGGCATTTACCTTATATACTTCGCTGCCTTCGTAGAGGTTGAACACCAACGAGTTTCCATCGAGGGTGTAATTCTTGTGCTTGGTTTCGCCACCCATTTGGTGTTCCAACTTGCCATCGGCTGCAAAAGTAGCATCGGCAAAGAATGCTTTCGATGCTTCGATGATGCGTTCACCGTGCAACATCTCTACCGGAATGGAGTTCTTTCCTTGGAAAGTGATACCTTCAGGAAGTTGAAGAGCGGTTTTGCCTGCTTCAGCATCTACTCTCACTGCAGAGTTCAGATAGGTGTATTTACCGGCAATGTCGAAAGATTCCTTTACGCGATAATTAACACGGTCGCCCGTTGCATCATTCCTCATTTGTATGAACTTATCTGCGGTAACTTCGATTACCTCCGTCTTGGTCACACTCTCACCATCTTCTACATACTCACGAGTCAGCTTGTTGCCTTCCATTCGATAAGTACCTCTTCGTTCTCTCCAACCATTGCTTACTCCATAACCCACCTGAGAATAAGAGTTGTCCGACTCAAAAACCAGATACATGCTCGATTGTGGAGTAAAGTCGAACCATTGTCCCACAATCAGCTGCGGATAGTCCTTATAAGGATCCACATCCTCTGCAGCATTGTATTCGCCAGTCTTCGAGAGGCTGAGCACTACGGTAAAGGTTTCGAAAGTATCCATAAACTCTTTTTCGAGCGCTGCAACCACTTCGTCGGTTATTACGTTGGCTGGATTTTCCTTGCGGATGACATCCGCCAAACCACCTACCCAGGCTTCCTGCTTCGGAATAATGATAAAGAGACGGTCGCCATCTTCGTCCGGGAACGAAGTAGCATTCAGCTCATGACCCTTATTGAGTTCGAACGAGAGGTTGTTGCCATCGAGCGCATAGTCCTTGTACATCACAGTACCATCTACGGTATGTCTCAACTTGGCATTCGGTGTAAACATGGCATCGGCAAAGAAAGACTTCATTTGCTCTACAATGCGGTCGCCGTGCAATGTTTCTACCGAGATAGTATTCTTTCCTCCAAAGGTGATGCCTTCCGGAAGCTTTATTTCGGTCTTTCCTGCTTTAGCATCTACTCTTACGGCAGAATTCAAGTAAGAGTATTTACCGGTGATGTCAAATTGTTCTTTTGCACGATATAAAATGATTTCACCAAACTCAGGATGTTCTAGATTGCCACCAGCTTTATAGACTAGCTTTTCAGGAGTTATCTCTACAATGTTGCTATACTCTTTGGAATTCGACATTGTATTAATCAATCTATTTCCGTCAAGGCGATAAGTTCCAGCGCTTTCCGTCCAACCGATTTTGTTATTATGACCAACCTCTTTATATGTGCCATCTGCTTGAAAATCGATATATCCACTCGCCTCCGGCGTAAAGTTAAACCACTTACCCACAATCAGTCGGGAGTATTCCTTCTCCAACTCCTTTAAATAATCGTCGTCGTCATCGCTACAAGCACTCATAGCGAAGCAGAGCATCACAGCCACTAAGGCCATACCTATGATTCTGAATGTCTTCATAATTTCTTTATTTTTAATGTTATTATTACCGACGTTACCATTTTACAAAGCTTTGTTACAATTTCTGGTTATTTGCCCAAAAACTTATTGATTCGTTTCTTTGCATTCTCACGGATATTGTAATAATACAACTTGTAGTCGCTGCCATGGAGGGCATACTCGCCGATGCCTTGTTCGTCGGCAGGCTGTTCGGGTATACCCACAATCAGCACTTCGTATTGACGGACCGGGTCGTACATCACCTGAGTGGAATAGCGCTCACGAGTGTTCAAAGCTCCCAAGTGGCGCGGGTCGTCGGCTTCCACCTTTTCATAATCGTGCTTCCACGATACCGGATTGATGGACAACGCTCCTTCGTGGCACACCAAGTTGTAGGAGCTGAACTTGCCGTCCTCCATGCGCTCACAATTCCACGAGATGACAACTTGCGTATCAGTCTCTCCCTCGGCAAACTTAAGGTGAGTGTACTTCGCAAAGTAGTCCTTGGAGTAAGAATATCCCAACGGATAAGCCGCAATCATACGGCTATATACCTCGAGATGCTCCGCCATGTAGTCCGACAAGAGGAACTTCAGCACGTTGGAACCTTGTGAGTGTCCTGCCAAGATGAACGGACGACCGTTGTTGTAATGCTTCAGATAATACTCGAATGCCGCCAACGCATCGTGGTAAGGCACATCGGCCACCAGCTGTTCCTGCTCCTCCAATGAGTAGCTCAACGACTTCATGGCATTGAGCTGGCGGTAATAGGGTGCAAAGACATTCGCCACTCCCTCGAAGCAAGAAGCCTGCCCGTCATACACTCCGGGCACTTTCGCACGCATTGAAGCATTGTCGATGGTGTTTACCAAGCCGTCGGCATCGGTCGGATCCCAAGCCGTGGGATACAGGTAGAACACATCCGCTTCATGCTCTACGGCGGAAATCTTCACCCAGTTGGTCGTATCGGAGTAGTCTATTTCGTAATTCTGTTCCTCCACTTTTTCATTGTCATTGCAAGCAGTCATGCTTACACCTGACATAACAGCTATAAGGGCTGCTCCTATAGTTCTGAATGTTTTCATCTTGTTCTTTTTTTACACTTGATTATTCACCCCATCTCTTCGGATGCCATACACTCTCTTGCGTACTCCGGTTGATGCGCAACTTCTTGTTGGAAACAACCGGCTGAAGCTGATGATAGTGGATACCGCCACCCTTGTAGAAGTAATTGTCCTTGCTATTGTGGAGCTTGATACTGTCCTTTTCGAGGGTCTTGTCCGCATCCACTTTCCAGAAATTGTTGAATGTATCAATCTCACTCTGGTAAGCATTGGCACGCAGTTCAGAACCACCGGTAGAGGCGATAATCTTTTCAGTATCTTTATCACGGATAGCAAAAGCGGTAAGGCGCTTCTTTCTCAGTGCATCTGCATCTTTGTCTCCTTCGTCCAACGGTTTCACAACCACATAGCGTTTCTGTACACTCAAGCCAATATCCGTGCGTGCACACTCACCTCGCTTGTAATATCCTGTATCTACATCCTCTTCGTGTACGAAAGTGACATCCAACAATCCATAATTACAGTCTCTTTCCGAAGCCAAGGCATAGTACCAATAGTGGTCGGAACGGTCAATACCCACATTGTATTCGTCTTGCGAAGTTTCCAATGCATAGTAGATGTCCTCCTTTACCGGACTGTAGGCATTGGCCATCATCGGATAGTACATGCGCCATTCTCCACGGTAGTCCTTGGCACAGAAAGGTTTCGGTTCACCCTTTTGCTTGCCATTCTTTCCAGACTTCATCATGACATCCACCAGGAACATGGCACTCCGCTTTTCTACCACCAAACTGTTCTTATCTATATAGTCAGGCTTTGCATTACTGATGGCATTGACATTGGCTAAATAGTTCTGAAATGTCTTCATATGGTCTCCCTTATCCGTCAATGTAGTATCATTCATTGTTCTCTGGTAGTACATAACCAATAGGTTGTACGCCATATCTTCGATCGGATAAATCTTGTGTCCTTCATCAATATCTTCTTCTGTTTCTGTATCGCCGGAGAGTCTGTAACTCATTAGTGTCCAAAGGGCAGGATTCGTTTCGATACCGTTGGTAAACTCAGACCATTCGGATTTACCCAAATGTCCGCCATAAGTCAATTTTGCCGTGAGAGACTTGGTCGTTTCCTGATAATTCTCTTTCATGTAACTGTACTTCGCATCCACTTGTGTACCATCCACACCGGCCATCTTCATGGCAAAGATTTGGGCCATGTTTTTGATTTCTGTATTTTGAGGATGAGTCACACTTACCGCTACATGAGCATCATAATTCTGTGTAGTTTCATAGATGTTCTGCTTGCGGCCGTAGATATATACCCAGCTGGCACCAAAGGCACCTCGGGTAATGACATCGGTTCCCCATCTATCCATAAACTTCACCGGATCAAACTTAGTGGAATCTACTTTCAGTTGGTCTACAAAATCCGGATTGACCAGAGTGAAGAGCAGTGTATCAACCTTAGCATTGTTTCCACCCCATTCGTATCGTTCCATATCCATACTGATTTCACTGCAATGTGCTTTGGCAATATTCAGACTAAACTCGTAGTCCACCGCTTCCTTGATCGAAACATCCACTCCTAAATCGACAGAAACATTCAGTTTAGACTTGATTTCTTCTGTCTCCACCCACTTCGGTCTCAGTGTCACCAGGTCTAGTGTCTGAAATTTCTTTTTAAATTTCTTCTGAAGATCCAATCCCAATTCACCTGTCCAATTCTTGAAGGTTTCTTCCTTATCCTGACAATTCAAGCTGATAAACTTTTCGTGATATGCCGGATTGATAGTAACATGAGTTTCGGGAAGATGCTTGATGGCATCGTAGAGAAGTACGCTTTGGGTGGTATTTCCCAACTTGCCGAATGAGTTAGTTCCCTTACCCAACACACTGCTGTATTCGGAATCCAAACCGCTTTGCGAACGTGTATTTACATCATCCTTATAGAAAACGAGGAAAACAACACGTGTTCTTTCCGGTTCGTCCTTCAACGATGCTTTCAGCTTGACGATGTGGGCATAGTCGGGTTGCACAGCTTTGGCTACCGGAATGATGTAACGTGTTCCGCCAATTACTTCCTGCTTGAACTCATAATAGTCACTTTGGTACTCGAAATCCAGATTCCGCAATGTAGATACCGGAATGTGGTATTGGTCCAAATTGTTGGCGTCAAGTCGGAACAATAACTTGCCGTCCATGATGTCCTTACGACCTTCGATGACTGCCGGTTCGTCGGCATACGGATCGAAGTCATCATCATCGTTGCACGCGCTCATTCCGAATGCGAACGTTACAGCCATAAGGGCTGTTCCAATCATCCTAAATGTCTTCATAATCTTTATTATTTATACGAAATTAATTTAGAACAAAAGTATAGACGATGAAATTGGCTGCCAAATTATCAGCGTTACCATTTTACAAATCTTTGTTTCATATTTACAATTTCAGACAAAACATCCATTCTTGAAGGGTAAAAAAATACCCCTAAAATGCAAAAATCGCCCATTTCATCGAAGAAATGAGCGATTTTCTATAGCTGTGCGCTAAAAATCCATCATTGGGGAGAAGATGACCTCAATTGCTCTACAAACTCAGCGGGTGTGATGCCGGTAACTTTATGAAAATTTCGCCAAGCGGTGGAGCGGTTGCGATAACCTACCTCGGTGAGGAGCTGGTTTATGTCGGCATCGGGATGGCTTTTCATGACTTCCATCACATAATCGATACGGAGATTCGTGATGTATTCGATGAACGTCTGTCCGACATTACGGCGGAAAGCTTCGCCTACATACGTGCGGTTGGAGCCCAACTCTACGCAAAGCTTATTCAAGCTCAAATCAGGACTACACCATTGCTCTTGGTCTAACAAGAAATGTGAAATTTTATCCCAAATTTCATCGTCGGGAGTCGTTGGTATATTTACCGCTACCGGCTGTATGGAAGACGGCATGACCAACAGACGCTCTTTCAATTCGTAATATGTAACGGACAAAAAGAACCCAAACCATGCCACCTGATGCAAAAGCACCAGCACATAGGCATGCGACATCTGAATGGAAAAATGAATCACCCCTATGAGACAGAACCCGCAAGCGTAACGGGTGATGAACTTCTTGTCGGCACTGCTCCTGCGCCAATCATAGGGCACCAGAAACAGGGAGAAAGCATAAAAAAGCATCACCAGAAGGGCAAGTAAACGAAACCATACATTGAATTCACCCAAATGCGACCACAAGTCGGCATAGGTATAGATGGGAGTGTACACAATACCCGTACACAAACCGATGAACACCAGCAGCAACAAAGGGGAAAATAAAAGCGCATAAACCAGAGTGCGACTGACGGTAGGACGCATAACCTCCAGCGGATAGAGGAAAAATGTCATCTGCATCAGAAAAGGCACAAACGTGTGCTCCGGCTCGAAGAAAGCGCTATCGGCCGTAGTAGTACCCAACCAGGTACGGAAGATGAATGTCAAAGTAAAAAAGGCAGACACCCAGCTGAAGAGTGCCTGAATGGTACGTGAGTAATCCTGCGGTTCATGCCGGCGTCTCCACAACAGAAAGCCGCAGACCACAAACGCTAGGGTCATCAGTACTAAAAATAGGGTAGCTATGTATTTCATTGTCCGAATTATTTCATATTCTTCTCACTTATAAACTTTGCCTTAATGATGGCCTATAAACCACCTTTGCGGCAACAAAATTAATAAAAACTCGGATAAAACGCCAAATTCAAGACACTATATTTTCACCCAGATGATGGCAGATGGCAGTTCATTTGAAATGGGAGAAAAATATAGAAAAAAATCTTTAACTATTCACCCCTCCCGAGAATAAAACTCAAATGTTCATTCTACAAACAATCTTCTAACTTTTACCTATATAAATTTCACCTACTGACTAATCATTCTACAGTTACTGATTTTGCTAAATTACGAGGCTGATCAACATCC
>JAFUNS010000028.1 GCA_017472925.1 Bacteroides sp.
CTTAAAAAGTGGAATGTACCCAATAAAAGGACGGATAGAAGGAGCTTATATTACTTGAAAAAGCGCCTCAAATGAGGATTTATGTAGAGAAAATAAGTTCTCTACATGATTTATTTAGTTCTCTACATGAGGTAATATATTAATTATCAGCTTCTCTGTAGAGAATGTAGAGATGTAGAGAAAAAATAAACTCAAACCTATAACTGAGTATGAATTTATCAAGTGCGTTAAACGATATAAAGGTGATAGACATGCTATAAAGTTTAATTGCCGAGACCAGTTTCTGGTAATTTCTTTTGATACACAGCGCCGCTGTAACTATGTAACTAAAATTGCAAAAAAACTTTTTGTTGGAAAACGGATAAGATCTCTGGCCTTACAATCAAATAAAGCTACATACACATTCTACCTGCTGATGCGCATAATAAGCTGCTACACCGTCTATACCGAAAAACAACAGAGTGAAGGACGGGTAGATTGTATCGTAGAAACTCCCGACTACATCTACATCTTTGAGTTCAAATTAGACGGAACTGCCGATGAAGCCCTCCAGCAGATAGAAGAAAAGGGCTATGCCCGCCCCTACGAGGCGGACAATCGCCCATTATATCAAATCGGTGTCAGCTTCTCGTCCGAAACAGGAACGGTGAGTGACTGGAAAGTAAAATAGGGAACTATATCCGATTCTATTTTCTTGCTTTTGCAAAGAAATCAATCATGCGCTGCAGGTTTTCCTGACTGTACATATTGAATCCATGACCACCTTCGGGAACAATGAGGCAATCGCATTGGGCACCGGCACCCTTCAATGCTTCATAAAAGCGTTCGCCCTGGCAAACCGGCACGACATTGTCTTTTGTTCCGTGGAAGATGTGGATTGGTGCATTCTTCTTGTTGACAAATGTAATGGGACTCAAAAGCGCATACTTGTTTTCATTGCCTAGCATGGGTACACCAATCATCACTTCTTCGGGTGATTTCGGCATCTTCATAGCCTCACCGCAATCCATGTTTTGCAAATCAACCGGGCCCGACCAATCACAAGCGGCATTCACCAAACTGCTTTCGGCCGTATATTTACCCAACGAGCCTTCCAAATCAACGGTATCATCGCCCAAGGTATAAGTCTTCAAGCCATTGGTTGTAGCCGCCAATGACGCCAAATGTCCACCCGACGAGAAACCGGAAATACCTACAAACGAAGTATCGAAACCATACTTCTTGGCTTCACCTCTTACAAAACGAATCACCGCCTTGATGTCGTGAATCTGAGCCGGATACAAGGCATCTGTACTGGCACGATGGTTGGGGGTAACGACCGCATAACCGGCATCGAGCAAAGCTGCACAAATGGTGTTCAAATCGGCAGCGCCCTTACCATTGTTATTGAACCAGGCACTTCCATAGATATGAATCACTACCGGATAGGTATCCTTCTTTACCTTCGGCAAATAGATGTCGAGGGTATGATAACCTTGCCCGTCGCCCACATAATCCACATCGGCAAACTTTTGGGAATACTCCATCTGACGGTCGCTTGCCTGACTTCCGCCAAATGCCACTTGTGCGGTTGCAGCTACTGTACAAGCAACTGCAACCAACAATAGAATTAATTTCTTCATAACCATTCTTATTTATACTCAAACGATTCTACATCTACATAACCGCCCAACTTCTTGGTAGCGTAATTAAAGACGGCATACTTGCTGCCCATGAACATCCGACGATAATCGAACACCATCTTCACCGGTTCGCCTATCCGGTTCCATTGCTTACCATCCAAGCTATAGAAGAAGGTAGCCCAATCTTTACCCAAGCCGAATTCTCCATCAATGCGCAAATAAATCCGATTGCTCTTCAAAGGAATACGAGCCATTTCTTTGATCTTCACTTCCTTTATGACTTTGACTCCCTGATTATCACCGAATACAGAATACTGTTCGCTCATCACCAGTTCCTTCTTTCCTTTGTTCTTTTCTACGGTCAGCACACCACTATCACCGTTATATGCGGCAAATCCGGTTCTGTCGCCATTCTTCATACCTTTCAAATCGATACAAACAGATGCCGAGCAGGAAGGACCTACCATGCGTTGGGTCAAGGTATTGGGAGCCACAAACAGATTGTCCACCACCCGAGCGGTTTTCAAGCGCAAACAACCCGGACGTGCGGTCAAGCTCCAAGCCTCATCTATCGGGTTATGGTTCCATTGCCAATAGAGGGAAAGTTTGTCTGAATCGAATTCATCCGAACCGCAAATACCTTTCATAGAAGTATGTGAGATATCGAGATTGTTCGGGATACGTCCGTCTTCATCGCCCAAGATAGGCCATCCGTCTTTCCAAGTACAAGGCATCAAACATGGAACACGACCCACTCCCCCACGGTCCTGGAAGATAAGGGCATGCCATTCACCGTCTTTTCCTTGAACCACACAACCTTGGCCTACTCCACCATATCCTTCGAACTCGGTTTCAAGAATTATCTTCTTTTCGTAAGGACCGGTAATCTTATCGGCACGATAGCATACTTCACGGCGCAAACGTCCCGGAATACTCCAATCCATGGAAATCATCATCAGGTAATACTTTCCATTATGTTTGAATGCGGCACTACCTTCGAGCAAGCCTCGTTCATCAGCATCGCGCTCAAAGATCTTCATATCAATTCCACCTTCCAAGTCGTCACTCAAGTCGGGATTCAATTCGGTTAGTCGGCCTGTATCATGAAACAAATATACCCGACCGTCGTCGTCGAAGAACAACGAACCGTCGTGGTGATGACGGGGACGGGAAAGCAACGTCCATGTACCTGTCGGATCTTCGGTAGTAAAGACAAATCCTCGGCCCGGTGCACCGTTGCAAGTAAACCATACATAGAACTTCCCTTGATGGTAACGGATGGACGAAGCCCATTGTCCTTGTCCATAAGCAGTACCATCTATCAGATTGTACCGGTCTCCATCGTCAATTCGGGGAAACACATAACTGACGGTTTCCCAATGTTGCATATCCGGTGAACGCATGATGGGGGCACCCGGCATCAGATGCATGGTAGTACTGATCATGTAATAGTATTCACCATCGAAGCAGACCGACATATCGGGCACATCGGCATAAAGAATGGGGTTACGGTAGGTGCCATGCTTGGCACGATAATTCAGTGCCAATAATTTATGAGCATAGCGTCTGCCCAATATGCGATAACCTTCGGCTGTGAAATGAAGACGGTCTTTGGCCGACGGACATCCTTTGGAGGATATGACATGAGCCGTAGGAATCACCTCGGGAAGGGTGGCTATCACATCGTTCATCACGGCGCATGCACCATTTTGTTCGGCATGTACCACTTCACCGGCCAACAAAGGAACATCCTCTGCCTTCAGGTTCAAGTCGGCTAACAGGTTTTCGTATACCCCTTTTACCTTCATCGGCCAGTCCTTTTCGCCGGTATTCGATTCGCCTTGATGCAAAAGAATACCTTTGATGACACCATCTTTCTGGGCCTTCTTAGCCAGTTCCACCAAACGGCCGTAAGGATTATTGTCGTATTCCTTCGCCATATTCTTCAACCAGCCCGGTTGGGTAGTGAGGTGTTCCGCATAGTTTTCCTTGTCGAACAATTCAATGCGGCATCCACCGATGGAAACATTGATGATACCAATCTTTACCTCTTCAGGAAGGTTTTCTACCAACGTACGACCGAAATAATCACCGGGAGTCAATCCGGTATAGCAACGTGACAAAGGAGGAACAGCCGTATACCATTCGCCCTTCACTCTACCCAAGTCCGGACAATCCACGGCCGACATCACTTGGAAGCGTTCACTCACTCCTTCCCTATCTTGAGGTTCAATTCTTGCATTCCCTTCCATATTCGATTGGCCCAAGCACAAATAAATATGGAAATTCTTATCTTGTGCCATCGTTGCCAATGAGAGCAACAACATGCACCCTACAAGCATCAATTTCTTCATAGTCCTTGTTTTTATAATTATTACTTATCAAAAGTTACTCCAAACACCACCAATCGAAATCAAACATTTCACCATCCATATCGCGGAAGATGATGTAGAGGTCGTGTACCCCACTGATTTCTTTCTGTAAGTTTGCTTGAAGCACTTTCTTTTCATCAGTATTCGTCACTTCCAGACGAGCGATGGGCTTTCCTCCCATTTCGTCAACGAAGAACTCTACCGCACCACCGGCCTTGATGTGGAGGAACGAAGCCTTCAAAGTTTGCGCCTTGCCATCACCGAAGTCAACGGCACGCAATTTCATCCAGTCACCGTTATGAATGGAAGTTACGTAGTGTTCCCTACCCGCTCTACGGTCTGTTTTGAGTCCGTAGCTATTGGCCATGGTTTCCGCTTCCACACGTTGGAATGGATTTAAGGTACCCACCGGTGTCTTCACCCCTTCCTTGGTAAACGGAATGAGTGGGAACTCACCGTTCTCGCCAAAGGTAAACTCTTCCACACAAGAGGAACGATGGAAGCCTCCCCCATTGGGCAACAAGCCATTGTGGTAGAACATAAAGTTACGTCCCTTGAATTCGATGCTTCCTCCGTGAATGGTGAAACTATTCGGCGATTCATTCTGAATCCTTCCGCGATATTCCCATGGACCATGGATGCTTTTTGACGTAGAATAAGCCATGTGTTCGGGTACACCACCGGCCGCATAAACCAAGTAATACAAACCGTTACGCTTGAATACCCACGGACCTTCTTCATATCCTGTCTTCATGACACGTTTACCCAACTGGTAATCCATCTTCATGACCTTAGGGCCGAAAGCTTTTTCGTCTTCCAACCCGGGTACCGGCATTACCTTACTGCCCAACGAAATCATATCTTCGTTCAGTTTGGCATACCACAAGCCATTGTTTCCCCAGAACAAGTAAGCTTGTCCGTCTTCATCAATAAAAACAGACGGGTCGATGAATCCCCAATCACCGGGTACAAGTGGCTTACCAATCACATCACGATAAGGACCATCGGGATGGTCGGCCACCCCAACTCCAATCCCATGTAAATGTTTGGTGGTATCTTCGGCACAAATGTACCAATACCACTTGCCGTTACGTTCTATTGCTTGCGAAGCCCAGGCATTGTCGCCCTGCTTGGCCCATTGGAAGGTAGCAGTAGACATAGGGGTTCCGCGATAGGTCCAGTTTACCATATCGGTGGTAGAAAAGAGTGTCCAGTCCTTCATCTTGAAATAAAGGGCATCATCCTCATCATGTCCCACAAACAGATACACGGTATCATTGTGTACATAGGGAGCCGGATCGGGAGTATAACTTGTTTGGATAATCGGATTCTGCGCCATTACTCCCAAAGGAAACAGCATAGTTCCTATCCATAGTTTTCGTAATAGACTCTTCATAGTTCTTTATTCTTTCGGGAAGATAATCTGATAATTACCACTCAAATGCATGAAAGCAAACAAGCGCAACAAACCGTCATAATAGGCATCGAAATAACCGTCTTCATAAGGTTCGTGCTTGGCATTCCACAAGCGGTCTACAAATTCACGGCTCTTGTTGTGAGTACATACCAACGACACAGCAGCCGAAGTAGCCACCAATCCCAACGAATGTCTCAAGGCGGTATGTTCACCGGCGCCCAAGATACGTTCTACCTTAGAACCATCTACATTGTACTGGTCAACAAACGTATCTATACCTTCCTTATAAAGGAAATTCTGAATTTTGTTGCCATATTCCTGTTGCCATTCCTTATCGGCACATGCCCATGAATAATCCAACGCAATGTTCATCGGAACACGCCATGAATCGAAGCGGAAAGCATCGCCTATGATTCGCTGACTTCCCATCAATGTACCATCGTAATTATTATAATCCGGATTCAAGCCGGTTACTGGATGGATACTCTTGTGCAGGTATTCACGACTGGCCTTGGCACAATCTCTCCAGAAATTGCTACGGCCATCGTTGGCCCATCTGGCCCATACTTCGTAGAAAGCGGGAAGATGGTAAGAAGGGTCGGTATATTTACCTCCCCACGAGTCGGGAGTAAACGTAATCAGCTTCTGCTCTACATTGATGAAAGGAGCAACCCTATCCATACCGGTCTTCTGCATGGAACAATCCAGGATGTTCTGAGCCTCAGCCAAATAATCGATACCCGTATCATTGCCCCAACGGTTGGAGGCAAAAATCAATGCGGTAACATAATACAATTCACCATCCGAAGCCGGTCCCTGAGCGTTACGGGTACCGTCTGTCTTACAACTCCAGGCGAAATAGCCTTTCATGGGGCCTTCCTGGTGTTGCATGTATTTCTTACCCCAACGCCACAAGCGGTCGAAAATATCTTTCTTGTCGAATTGTACTGCAATCATCAGGCCGTACGACATACCTTCTGTACGTACATCGTGGTTCTTGATGTCGCTGATATAGGCCATACTGTCGCCTACTTCAAAGTACACCTTGTTAGGACCATAAAAAACACCATCGAACACGTCCTTCAATTTGGCATCGATATCGGCTTGCTTATAACCGTATTCGGCAAACAAGTTTCTGTACTCTTTCGTTTCGAAAGCACCCGCTGTCCAAGGAGTACCGTCAAAACCCATCCAATCCACTTCCATAGAACCACTCTTTAAGGTGACATACAAATCCTGAATACCGGTAGGAGCATTCTTCACCGGTGCATTTACCACTGTCCAGTCCTTACAACGCGGAACTTTAATGGTTGCCATAGCATTTCCTTTCTTTCCACCGGTCTTTACCTGCAACGTACCACCTGTAGCCGATTTCACTCTGATTTTCACTTCCTGAACCGGATCTTTTCCAAAGTCCACACGGTTGTATTGTACACTTGCTCCACCCTTATTGAAAACAGTCTTCCAACCTTCAAACGGATTGGCCTCATCCATATATGCAATAGACGCTTTATGAATAGTGCTGTAACGGTCTATCTGAATTTGGCTGTTCGCTTTGGTAATACCTACACCACGATGAGTTGGGATTACTTTCTGAATGGTACCATCCGGATTGAAGAAGAGCGAATCGATACGTGCCGAACGGTTCTTGTCAAATTTAGGAGAATAATCATTATGGTGATAGAACAGATACCACTGACCTTCGTATTGTACGATGGAGTGGTGGTTGGTCCAACAACCGGATTCATGTTCGTCCATAATCACACCTTTGTATTCGAAAGGGCCTAATGGATTGTCACTCATACAATACACCAACGCTTCGGTACCGTCCTTTTCTCTCACCCATGGGAAAGTAAGGTAGTACTTGCCATTGTTTTTGAAAACAAACGGGCCTTCCATCAAGCCACCGCCGGTAGGCATACCTTCCAAACGTTGAGGTTGAGAAGCAAGTTCCATCATATTATCTTGAAGTTTGGCGCCAAACATACCGCCCAAAGAATAATACAAATAGCTTTGTCCATCATCATCAATCAACACACTTGGGTCGATACCAATCACTCCCTTGATGTGGTTACGCATCGGCATGAAAGGGCCTTCCGGGTTCTGCGAGATGGCTACACCAATCGAGAAACCACGACCTTCTTTGGGACCTGCCGGGAAATAGAAATAATACATACCATTCTTATAGACACAATCGGGAGCCCACATGGTATAGGAATTTGGCTTCACCCAAGGTACTTGATTCTGATCCAAGATTACTCCATGGTCGGTCCAATCCACCAAATTCTCGGAAGAGAACACATGATAGTCGCCCATGCAGAACCATTCCTTCAGGTGCTCAACCGGACTTGGAATGTCGTGAGATGGATATACATACATCTTCCCATTAAAAACTCGGGCAGTAGGGTCTGCCGTAAACTGATTGTGAATAATGGGATTCTGTGCATACATAGCAACAACGGCTACACACCAAAACACCCATAATGTTAATTGCTTTTTCATAGTTATTTGTTTGAATAATTATTACCAATTATCTGTACGGAAAGGAGAAGCCAACAATCCCTCTTTATTACAGAGGTTAGCTTCATCCGGATTATCACTCCATGCATAGCGGACAGCTACCGGATTCTTTACCGACTTGCTGCTTACCACGACCTTGTTACCACGTATGACAGCCTCTGCCCAAACAAATTGTTTGTCTTCGCCGGCAATGGCAAAATGTTTCAGTGTGCCTCCTTTCGCCATCAATCCACGACCGGTTTCTGTAAAGGAAATCACAATCTTGTCACCTTCTATCTTCATATCCTTATAGACCGGTCCCGAATGAGTCACCTTTTCACCATATACCACTTTGCGGGCACCCAGGAACAAGCGTTGTGCTACCGCCTTCTTGTTCAATGGATGAATGTCGTTCCATTCGCCTACATCGTAAGTCACGGCAAGAGCTGTATTCGGCGTAGTCTTGAAAGTATTCAACTGTGCTTCACGGATTCTCGCCCATCCACTATCGGTCGGCTTTTCATGTTTTTCCATGAAATTGGGTAATTGTACCAACAAGAACGGCAATTCGGGCTTTTGCCACAATTCACGCCAATTGGTTATCAACGCCGACATGAGGGCACCATATTCATGGGAGCGTCCGGCATTGCTTTCTCCTTGGTACCAAATGGCACCTTTTACCCGATAATGACGAATAGGATAAATCATTCCGTTATACAAGCCGGAACCTACCGATTGTCGGTTCTTCAATCGTTCCGCATACTTGGACACTTCCGCCAGATCCAAACCCACCTTGTATTTCCAAGTACCGGTCAAATCGATTTCAGCGGCATCACCTATAATCTTATATGGTTTGTCCTTGATGAATTCCCCGTTACCTGCCGGAGCATTCAAACGGACAGCGATGGTATTCTTTCCCTTTCTCAATACACCCGCAGGTATTTGATAACGACGAGGAGGATATTCATATCCGGTAGAACCCACATATACACCATTCACAAATACGGCATCGTTATGTACCAAGGTTCCCATGGCCAGACGAGCGTGTCTACCTTCCATGGCTTCGGGTATTTCAAAATCCTTACGCAACCAAACCGTACCACGTACATTCACTCCATTCTCGCGCCAAGTACCCGGCATCTGCATGGTTTCCCAATCAGAGTCATCCCAATTCAATTGGTTCCATTTGCCTTCTCCTTGGTCCTTGGATGCTTGATTCATGAGTTCCAAAGCCTCTTTATCCAATACCAGACGAGGGAATTCCTTCAGATGCTCCTGACTTACCCAACTTTCAATGGCCGAGCCTCCCAAACTGGATACCAACATGCCTTGTGGTACTTTTGTCTTGGCATACGCCTCCTGAGCATAAAAATAAGCCAAGGCTGTCCAGTTCATGACTTCCGACGCTACTCCAGAATGCCATACCGCATTACCGGCTATTTCTTCTGCCAATGTTTCTTTTATATCCTGAGTAGGCACCTTGTAATGACGAATCATGTGATTGTTCGATACGTTGATTTCCGGGAACATCTCTGTCAGACGATGAATCGGTGTTTCCTGATTGGATTGTCCGGAACATAACCACACATCCCCAACGAGCACATCACGAATAACGATTTCGTTCACTTCCAGCAAATAGGGACCACCCGCCTGTTGAGGGGGTAATGTAACCTCCCAATTCCCGTTTTTATCCGCTTCGGTCTCATAATAATTACCTTGCATCCGGACGGTCACCTTTTCACCGGCATCGGCCCATCCCCAGATTTTCAAGTCTGTATCACGTTGCAAGACCATTTTATCACTGACCAACTTCGGTAAACGGACTTTCGCCATTACCGGTTGACTTCCCATCGCCAATAACAGGGCCATTCCAAGCAGCCCCCTCATTTTCATTCTCATTGTGCATTTTTATTTGAGTACTATACCACCGTTGCAAGGTATAGTCAATGTTACTTCCTGTTTCTTATTCATCTTCAACGGTTTCACACTACCGTTCAAATCCTTGTCGTCACTATAATACTGTATTGTTTCGCCTGCAGCAAACATAGGCAACTTGATTTTCAGTTTCAGCGGTTCTTTCTGTGCATTGACACCTACTACATACCATTTATCACCGGTACGACGGGCCATGATGATGTATTTTCCCGGGTATCCGTCGATGTAACGCACTTCGTCCCACAAAGTAGGAACTTCCTTCATAAAATCAATCGCCCATGCAGGTGCATCCGTCAAATTGTTCGGAGCCAAAGCAAAATGTTGTACCGGGCTTTGGAACATGACAGCGGTAGCCAAAGCAAACACATCCGATGTTCTACGCTTGCTACCACGAGGTTCATTCTTTCCATTGTAATACTTGTTCAACGCACTACCGCCAAAGTCCATGCTTCCTACTGTATTGCGTACAAATGGATGGATGGTAGCGTTATAAGCTTCGTTGTCACAGCTACCTTGTGAGAAGTGCAAGTTTTCACTGGCCAACACCGCTTCACTCGATGCATAGTTAGGATACATCCGTTCCCAACCACGCGGCAATGTACAACCATGGAAGATACAAAGCAAATCATAATCATTGGCATCAGCCAAAATATCTTCGTATAGTTGCATGGTTACTTGTTTGTCACCTCCAAAGAAGTCCACCTTGATACCACGGATACCAATGCTCTGCATCCATTTCATTTCCTTCCGGCGGGCTATGGTATTACTCATGATTCCACGAGGGCCTTGCGGAGCATCGTTCCAATAGCCGTTGGAATTGTACCACAAATACAAAGCAACTCCTTTCTTGGCACCATACTCAGCCAATTCCTTGATTTTATCACGACCTATTTGAGTATCCCATAACGCATCGACCAATACCGATTGGTAGCCCATAGCAGCTGAAAAGTCAATATACTTTTTCTGCACATCATATACGGTACTTCCATCCATACCAATAATCCAGCTCCATGAGCCACGACCGTATTCATACTTCTGCGAAGGTTCGTAAAGTGGTTTTACCAAATCAAAGGAAACAGTGGTTTCCATAATCGGTGCCAAAGTTTCGCCCATAGTAAGCGTGCGCCAAGGAGTTTCACCCGGCAAAGGAATACCGGCTGTATTTGTTCCGTTTCCATTATTCTCTCCTTCTTGAGGGTAGCCGATGGTATATAGACCTTTTTCATGTCCCATCAAACGACTGGCACAATAGGCACTGCTAACTCCCGTTTCGGATATCAAAATCCAACCTTTTTCATTGTTCTTGAACAAGCATGGGAAGGTATACCCTTCTCCCCAACCGTTTTTTCCGGTAGGTTCATCGACTGAATAAGGGGTTTCATAACTGGGATATGTACGGGCAAAACCACCCATCGGTTTTACTTGCGGACAAAGGAAAGTAGTAGTTCCTTCCGGCAATTGGAAAGCGGTTACTTCTTCCTGTACGATACAGCTTCGAGTTTCACGTTGGGGATACATCCGATATTTAAAGGCAACATCCCTGTTTGATACGCGGAAAATGATGTCATATATTACTTTCCCATCTTTCTCAAAGGTACAAACCGCTTCGTTCGCTACATAATTAACTTTACGTTGTTTGATGGTAGCCAATTCATACGCTTCACTAATCTGCTTTACCTCTGAATTAGCAGCTTTTAAAGTCATTCCTTCCGTAAAATCTCCAATGTTGGTCTTCAACCCCAAAGGAGATTGCAAGATGAAGACTTCATTATTATAACTGACCGTATAATCGGGAGTACCTTGTTCATCGGTCACTACCACCTTTATCTTTCCATCAGGACTGACAAACGATCGTTCTTCTGCTTGTACAGACAAAGCCAAGCAAAGGCTTACGCCCAATAATCCTAAACTGTTTTTCATGCTATAGCCATTTTTAATTTATCGGTTTAACAACCGCAACAAATCCTCCACGCGGTTGTAAATTCAAGTTCTTTACAAAATTATCAAATTTTCCTTCTACTTGTACTATTTTCCAAGGTTCTTCTTTGCTGTTTCCATCTTCAAACAAAAGCATGGAATAGTTGCCTTCACCCAAGAATGACCAGTCCATGGTCTGAACATACGTTTCTTCCGTACCGTTCAATCCACCGATGTACCAAGTACCTTCCTTGCAACGAGCCATTACCACCGATTGACCGGGATATCCTGCCAACAAACGGGTATCATCCCATGCTGTAGGCAATTCACTCAAGAAGTCCTTGACTTCTTCCGGTTGTGCCAAATAACTTTCAGGACGGTCGGCCAAATGCTGAAGCGCCGATTCATAAAGTACAGGCAAAGCCAACTCATGTGCATGAGTTGTAATGTGTGGATGTTGGGAATCCGAGAACGTACATGGCGTATAGTCCATCGGTCCAATAACATTACGAGTAAAAGGTAATGTAGAGTTATGCTTTGCCGCTCTGGTAGTAAGAATCGGTCTGTTATTATACCATTCAGCTCCATATACCCCTTCCACTGTCATGAGATGCGGATATGTACGTTGCCATCCACGAGGGATGGTTGCTCCATGGAAATTGACCATCAACCTATACTTTGCTGCGCTTTCCAGCAAGTCAATGCAATACTCCATGGTTTCCTGTGTATCACCGGCAAAGAAATCAATCTTCACTCCAACCACTCCCATTTCATTAAGCCATGCAAATTCCTTTTCTCTTTTGGTCGGATCATTCAAGCGCTCGTGCGGGCCGGGCGCTCCCCATTCCTTGATCCAACCCGTAGACGAATTGTACCAAATCAACGGTTTCACTCCACACTCTCTGGCATAAGCCAAAGCATCTTCAATGGTACCGCCGTTGCCCATTTCATCCCATTCTGCATCAATCAGTACATAGGGTAACGAAAGTTCAACTGCCATATCGATGTATTTCTTTACAATCTGGTAATCATTGGAACCATGATTGTAAGCCCAATAAATCCAAGAAACAGCTCCCGGCTGAATCCATTCCAGGCAATGGCCATTCAGTCTACTTTCCGGACTGACATCCGTTATCAAAGTAGATTCCACCACATCGGCCAACGAACCAATGATAGCTACACGCCAAGGAGAATACCAATTACCCGAAAAAGGTTTCTTGTTTTCACCTAAAGCCACTTTATAATCGGTTACATTCCCCTCGTTCTTCAACGACGATGCACTGTGATACTTTTCAATACCGGCTTCGGATATCAGCATCCACATCTCATCCGACACCTGAAAAAGTGCCGGATAGGCCCAATGTTTATTTTCTGATTCACCCGTAACACTTTCCGGATAAAAGCGTTCATAAGAGGGGTCATAGGATTGCACCCAACGCTTTTGTCCTTCCGGTATCCGGTAGGTAGTCAGTTCGTCTTGTATCAAAGCATTATCCAATTGCGGAATTTCATAACGAAAAGCCACTCCATCATTATAAAGGCGGAATACCATCCGTAATTCATGGTTCAAACTATCCTTAAAAGTATAGGTGTATTCATTGAATTCGCAATGGATGTTATTACGCTTCCCTGTTTGCATGGTATATGTTTCGGAGCGATTGAAACCACAAGCTACTCCGTTCAGGTGTAGGTTTCGTCCAATACCATTCTCCATCCATACACCGGTCATCGGTAAATGCATCACCTCAAGTGTATCTCCTTTTATTACCTTATACACTTTGAAAGAGGGTGATTGACCATCACCGGCTTCACAAACCAATCTCAATTCCCCATCTGGAGACGAATAAGGTAACTCTCCGCAAGAAAGTAGGAAGAGGCAACTACATAACCACAAGACAAACTTTGACTTATTCATCATAACAAACGATACTTTTCCATTATTTAGTTTGTTCTACATACTTCATGGTTCCATCTTCGTTGTAATAGAGTTTATCTACACAAACCGAACGACGGCCAATAGCACCTTGAATGCCATCAATAGTCAAAGTAGCATTGTGATAGAACAGATACCATTGGTTATTGTATTCCACAATCCCCGGATGAATGGTAAAGCTATTTTCGGCCATACCGGTCAATTCACCTTGATAAGTCCACGGACCTTCCATGCTGGTAGCTGTTGCATAAGCGATGTTTTCACGACCTTGTCCCATACCCGCATAAGTAAGGTAATAAAGTCCGTTGTGCTTGTGCAACCATGGTCCTTCTACGAAACTGGGCACATCCACCACCTTTATCTCACCATCCAATTCAATCATATTGGGTTTCAACTTAGCCATGAAGCAAGTACCGTTACCCCAGCACAACCAAGCATCCTCACCATCAATCAAAACGGTAGGGTCAATATCATTCCACCAACCACGAACCCCATTATCGGTCATCTTATCGTGTACCAACGGAGCACCGATAGCATCAACAAACGGACCGGTTGGACTATCGGAAACAGCTACACCTACTGCCTTACCTACAAACGGTTCACCGGCTTGTACAGTGGTATAATAATAGAACTTACCATCCTTTTCAACCACTTGCGAAGCCCATGCTTCACCTACAGCCCATTTAAAATCGGTAGGCTTCAACACTGAACCGTGGTCGGTCCATGTTTTCATATCGGTAGTCGAATAGCAGAGCCATTCAGTAATATTAAATTCCTTGCCACCCGATGCCGAATCCTGACCTTCGTAGTATTCATCGTGTCCTACATATAAATACAAAGTGCCCTCGTGTACCATCGGTGCCGGGTCGGCAGTAAACTTATCAGTTATCAGTGGATTGCCTTCAGCCACAAATGTTTTCTTCACTTCTTTTTGAGGTGCACTTCCACAAGCCACCATCAAAGCCATACAACTCACATAAAATAGTTTTTTCATAGCTAATCTATCATTTAAAATTTATACTTGTTTTCTTTCCGTTATATACAACTGACTTTTCCTTGTCACCCAATTTGATGACAAATTGACGTTCGTTTACCATACCGTCAAAAGCCCCTTCCCGATTGCTTATGGTCAATCGTTTCTTGTTGTCATCCCAACTGAAATCAATGATGCTATATGCTCCCGACTCATAGTTATAATTATTCCCCTCATCTTCATAAAGACGGAACGAGGCATCAGCTCCGGGATAAACGGTAAACGTAATCGGTGCATCTTTCTTTTCAGCTACATACTGCTTCACCTCTCCCATAGGAAGAATGGTTCCTGCTTTCACAAAAACAGGTGTTTTTTCTATATCTACCGGTACATTTATCCACTGTTTTCCCGTATATTTTTCTCCACTCCAAAAGTCATACCAACCCGGATTATACTCCGGCAGATAGGTTTTCCAACTGTTTACACCTTTATCAGTAACAGGATTCACCAATAACGAAGTACCGAACATATATTCATTCAGTTGTTCCAATGCAGTTATGTCTGTTGAGAAATCGAATACCAACGGACGCATCAAGGTAGACCCTTCCATCGACACCTTGGCCGTTTCGGAATAGATATAGGGCAATAACCGATAACGTAAACGGATGTAATCAGTAATAATCCGTTGAGCATCTTTTCCATATCTCCAGGGTTCCGTATCACTCATATAACCATGTACACGCATCAATGGCAAGAATGTACCAGCTTGAATCCAACGAATCATACGTTCAATATAGTCTGCATTGGTATGTTGGTCGCCCGGACGGAAGAAACCACCGGCATCATACGTCCACCAAGGAATACCGGTAGCCACAAAATTCAAGCCCGAAGAAATTTGGTAACGCAATGTTTTCCAGTCATTGCCTACATCACCCGACCACATTACCGAGCCATATCGTTGTATGCCCGAGAAAGCACTACGGGTAAATATCATGTTCCGTCGTTCCGGATCATCTTTCCGCAAGCCATCATATACCTTCTCACTCACTTTTAATGGATAAACATTCCGGAAACGTTCACCCGGTTGGGTGCCTTTCATGATACGGCGTCCTTCCAAGTCATCATTTTCGGGTTCGGTAGCATCTTGCCACCAAGCATCTATCCGATACGGCTTCAACAATCGGTCGCTGAAATTCTTCCAATAGAATGCCGAAGCCTCATCGTCAAAGAAATCTATCCAAGTAGTACCAGGAATAAAGTAATCCTTTTTTTGTGCTTCCTTACCCACAGCCGAATTCGGATCAATCTTCGACCATACCGAAAGCATCAATTTCATATCCATCTGGTGCAAATCCTTCACCATCTTTGCCGGATCCGGGTAATGCTGTTCATCAAACTGCATGGCATTCCAGCCATATTTACCCCAATATTGCCAGTCTTGTACAATCAAGTCCAACGGTATCTGTTCTGCACGGAAACGGCGGGCTGTCTCCAACAATTCATCTTGCGAGTGGAAGCGTTCCCGACAATGGATATAGCCCAAAGCCCAGTCGGGCAACATGGGAACTTGTCCCGTTACATTCCGATAAGATGAAATCACTTCATCGGCATTGCCTACAAATAGGGTATAATCCACACATTCGGCTACCGGTGAATGGAACACTGTTTCATCGGTTACTTTCTTATAATATACAACCGGTTGGTCTCCTCTCTCCAGTTCTGCTGACAGTTCATGCGTACCAGCCTTTAAATCAACAATCAAAGAGGTTGTAGGAGGAAGCCAGATGTTTCTTACATCAATAACATTCTGTCCATTGATATTCAGATGATGTCGACGTGCCATTTTCTGTCCTACATCCAACAGCAAACTATACTTGCCATCGGCAGGTATTTGGATTTTACCTTTGAAAACATTACTACTACGGACTTCTTTTTTACCACCTTCGGTCGAAGTGACATTAACGGTGACTTGCTCTCCAGTTCCTTCTTCCCGATGCAATACCACTTTCTTATCCGCCGGATTAAAATCCGTCAATCCATAATTATTCCAAAGTAATCCATATCCTTTGTTTGAGAGCAGAAAAGGAATGGCTATCTGAGTGTTTACCTGCGTCAACCTACGAGTCAGCCCACGCACATTCAGATAACCATCCTGAAACTGCCCTAAGCCAAACAAATATTCATCTTCAGGTGAATTTAGAACAAGAGTTGCCTCGTGTGTAGGTTCCTTTTGCACTGTTGCATCTTTCAGTTCATGCGCTTTGGCCGAGACAACAATTTTTCCCTGCTTATCCTTAACTGTTACTTGTTGGGTCAGTCGGTTTATATCCACACTCATCAGTTTCAACCGAAGTATGGCTTCATTATCCTTACACTTCCAACGGCTTCGAACATTCGTATTTTCGGGAACTACATATACCCACTCAGGCAAATCATTCTTCACTCCCTCCACATACTGAATACGTACAGCATTATCCTGCAAAGGAATAAGCACCAATGTCCCTTTATCAAAAGGGACACGGTAACAATTATTTTCTTCGGCTTCCAAGGCCAACCAACAACCCCAGAATCCTATACATAAGCAACAAATTCGTCTAATCCACCTATACATGTACATTCAATCTTATTTAAACAACAATGGAGCCATTTCACGCAAAGAGCGACGCCATGTCAAGAATTCATGAGCGGTTCCTTCCGATATATAAGGAACGGCATTGAAACCAGCAGCCTTCAAATCGGCAGCAGCCTTGTTGATTCCATCCGGGAATTCCTTGCTACCGCAACTCATAAAGATAACCTTCACCTGATTCTTATCCTTGATGTCAGCCGGAGCATATGTTCCTCCTGAAAGCAAGCCATAATAGCCGAATACTTCCGGACGGGCCAAAGTAATCGCTTTAGTTTCCATACCACCCATAGAAAGACCGGCCATAGCACGGTTATCCTTATTGGCTTTGGTCTTGAAATGACTATCGATATAAGGAACCAATTCGTCTACCAATACTTTCTGGAAATTATCCACCTTGAACGAACCAATGGTACCAAACTTGGCTTCATTGGTCATACCATAAGTCATAACAATGATGAACGGTTCACACTTACCTTCTGCAATCAAGTTATCCATAATCAAATTGGCATGTCCCTGACGACTCCAAGCTGTTTCGTCTTCTCCCCAACCATGTTGCAGGTAAAGTACCGGGAACTTCTTCTTGCCATCGTAAGTAGGAGGCAGATAAACAAATGCCCTGCGAGTGCTGTTTGTGCTTGGAGATGGGAACAACACCTGTACTACCTGTCCATGAGGAACATCCTTCACTGCATAGAAATCTTGGTCGTGTGCCGGAATTTCGATACCGCTTTCCCAACGTACAGAACCATAATAGTTATTGGCACCCGGATCATTCACAACACCACCATCAATTGTCAAGTGATAATAGTGGAAACCTTCGTCCATCGGACCTTCGGTTGTACCTACCCAAACACCGTCCTTGTCTTTATGCAACACGGTACCACCACGGCCACCTAAGCCCAAGCTAACGATTACCGATTTAGCATCGGGAGCCACTACACGGAAACGGGCATAGCCTTGAGAGTTCACCATCGGATATTCTTGTCCGGGTTGGTTACATACAGACGGCTTAAAGTCTTCCTTGATTACAGCATTGTCCAAAGCCGGATTAAAGTTCTTGATAGCATAATAAGCTCTCTTAGGCTTGAAATTCTTATCAAAAGGCAATGGATAGTTGTTCACGCCCAACCAAGAGTCATGGTCTGAAAGATTCCAGAAAGTAACATTCTTAATCACATTCTTATGCTTACGGAACACCTTGAAAAGGTTGGCATATTGCGCTTCGAGCAGCGCATCGATGTAAGGAGCCACCGGCTTGGCTTCGCCACGGCTGAAACGGAGTTGTCCACCCATTTCTTCATTGATACGTACGTCCAATTCTGTAAAATGAATATGGTCAACCAATGTAGCATACTTGGTGATGGCAGCATCTACATCCTCGATACTCGGGCCGTAAATGTTGTAATGTCCCTGCATACCAATACCATCGATAGGTACACCGGCATCCTTCATCTTCTTCACCATATTGAAAATACGGTCGCGCTTGGCAGGATCGGCTGCATTGTAATCGTTATAGAACAAAAGTGCCTTCGGGTCGGCTTCACGGGCAAATTCAAAAGCTTTGGCTATGAATTCATCACCGCACAACTTAAAGTGTCTGGATTGACGATAAGGGCTTGGTTCTTCCTTCATCCATGGCATACGACGACCATCACCATCGGCCATAGCTTCGTTCACTACATCCCATGCATATACAATGTCCTTATAACGGTTTACAACTGCATGGATATGAGTACGCAGGCGTTCATAGAACACTTCCTTGCTTACTTCCTTTCCCTTTTTGTCAACAAACATCCAATCAGCAAATTGGCTGTGCCAGCACAGACAGTGTCCGCGAAGCGGAATGTTGTTTTCACGACAGAAATTAGCAATCTTATCCGCATTTTCCCAATTGAACTTTCCTTCTTCGGGCTGCAACGATACGGGTTTCATATCATTTTCGGCAGTGATGCTATTGAAATTCTTCTTAATCAATGCGATTTGATCCGGATTGGACACATTACGCATATTCACTGCTACACCTACGGTAAAGTAGTCTTTATAAGTATCCTTATATCCTGTAGGGTCTTCTACAGGCTGACGGCGACCAAATCCTTGCGCCGAAACACTACCGGCTGCCGACAACATAGCCAGCGCCATACACGAAACTACAATAAATTTTTTCATGGTTCTTTATATTCTATGGTTTATTTAAACAAATGTGGTACAAATTCCTTGAAGCAACGGCGCCAAGTGAGCCATTCATGGGCTGTGCCTTGCGATTCATAAAATACGACATCAATTCCGATTCCCTTCAAGTCGTCGGTCATCTTCTTGGTTCCAAAGTTCTCATCCGATCCACATCCCATAAAGAAATAATGGACTTGCTTGTTGAACTTGTCGGCATCGGCAAACACACCGTCGAAACAAGTCTTTACATCCACACCAAAGATGGCCCCACTGAAGGTACCCAGATATGAGAACTTATCCAAGTTAGGCAATACAGTATTGAAAGTCTGGAAACCGCCCCATGACAAACCGGCCATGGCTCGATTTTCACGATCGGTTTTGGTACGGAACGTACCGTCTATCATCGGAATCAGATCTTTCAGAAGTACATCATAGAACGAAGCGCCGTACTTGTTTCGGGCTTCAAATGGATTTTCTCCGGGTATTGGGGTAAAGGGAGCTTCCACGTCACCGCTTTCCATCACCACAATCATGGGCACACATTCTCCGGAAGCTATCAAGTTGTCCATGATGTGCTGCATATTTCCCTGACTGCTCCATCCGGTTTCATCTTCACCCATACCGTGTTGCAGATACAGTACCGGATAACGCTTTTGGGTATTCTTTTCATATTCGGCCGGGGTATAGACCATGGCACGACGGAATTCTTTTTGTGACTCCGCATAATAGGTGCACGAACGTACTTGCCCGTGAGGTACCTGTTGTGGACGATAATAGTCGCCCTCCGGTCCTTCGGGAACTTCAATACCACCCGCTTCGCGGCAACAGCCAAAGAAAGTATACGTAGAAGGATCAATAACCGATACACCATCGGCTATCAGGAAATAATAATGGAATCCCACTACCAAAGGATCGGTCACTGCAGTCCAAAAACCTTGCGCATCCTTTTTCATCGGATACTTCTTACCGCAAATGTCCACTTGCAAACCAGTTGCCTCGGGAGCATGGAAACGGAAATAAGCACGTCCTTCTTTATCCAAACGGGGGAATTCATAACCCGGCACATTGGTCGCCGCCCGTTCAGTTGAACTCATCAGATTTTTCAATTCTTCGTCGGCCGCATTTTGTGCGGGTAACCACCCGAACAAGGCACTCATGCCGACTGCCATACAGATTCTTTTCAAGTTTTTCATGTCACTCTTATGGGTTAAGTTATTTTTCTATACAAAGAAAATGCTTTTTTCCCATATATCTGTACTCGAAATGTAACATAAACATTCGGCTATGAATCATATCGCTACTTTATGACCTATTTTTACCCCATTTCATCGGATTTAATTAAAAAACCTGCACTTTCTTCACAGAGAATGCAGGCCATTATAAAATGCACAAAATAATCAGTTCATGGAACTGATGTCCTTTTTAGAAATCTTCATTACCTAATAACAACTATATATCATTTATTTGAGAGAGATTCATTTTCATATTCCTTAAACCAATGATACACCGGCCACGGACAAGCTTCCGGATCATTCAAGAATGTATAGTTCCCTTCTGTACCTGCCACACCGTCAAATTGTGCCAACAGATGCGGACTGGTAAAGATCATCCAACTCACATTGCCCGTATTGTCGGCTATGTATTTGAAATTGGCACCAAAACCGGTACCCCCTACCACTCCGGTGATACTCTTTCCCCACGAAGAATCGTACTTGGCCGGTGCCCAGTCCATTTCCGTCACCATAATCGGGGCAAATTTGGCTACCGGCATAATCTGAGCATCCCATCCACGTTGGAATCCATCATAGCCGCCACCCGTTACACCGCCCAATTCGGCACTGGGTTGTTCAGCATCACTGCCATACCAACCGGGATATGCATGAATGGCATAGCCTATATTCTCCCCTTCTATCGGATAAGTAGCATAGCCTTCGTAATTGGATTGGTAAGCCAAGCCCGGTACCCAAATAATGTTCCGTGCCTTGTTACCACGAATTTTGTCCACCACTGCCTGAAAGAACTGTTTCAAATTCTTGAAATGTCCGTCTCCCGAACCGGCATACGTTCCATCCGGTCCTAAGATATGAATCGGTTCGTTGGCCAATTCAAACATCACATGTCCGTTATTCTTCAATTTGGCGTGCTGCGAAACTATGTCCCAGACTTTTATTAAAAATGTTTGATAATCATCATACACCGCTATTTTCTCTGGCGATACTCCCGGCGGACGGAATACCACAAACAATCCCTTTCCTATGGCATATTCGGCCATCGGCACAAAGACTTCATCCAAATACTTTTTGAACCGGGTTTCCGAGAAACGTTCGTGCCCTTCGTACCGTACCGACTGTTGGTTAGGATCATCGCTCCAATAGGGATCCATGTGCATACGTACAAAATTCATCCGCCAACCGGCTGCCAGAATTTGGTCTATGAGTCCTTTATTATAGCGAAGACAAGCAGCCACATCGTAATTGTCCCAAGCTCCATTATTAAAGAAAGGGCTGAAAGTCTGTCCGAATCCGTGCAAGTTCACAACCTTTCCTTCGGCATCCTTCAAATAGCGCCCCACAACATTCAGCACCAAAGGAGTGATATCCTCCTCTTCCTCTTGCGGAGGTTCCGGGGCTTCGGGCTTTTCGGGAATAAACGGCTCATTCTTTGTTCCGTCCGAGCACGAGAAACAAAGAAAAGCAAAAACCACGAGTATCCAGTCAAGGTATTTCATCACTTTCATTAGTACTGTTTTCAATTGCAAATATAGTCCATAGAGTTACGAACAACGATTTTTCTTATTACAAAAACTTTTGTTCATATTACATTTTCACGAAAACATGTAACATTTCCATTCATTTTACCTGTATAGAAGGTGCACGATGTGCAAAATCGGATATTTCTCGGCTGCTATAAGGAATTTCCCCGGTAATAAATTCGGGAAGGTTATAGGCATTCATTTGAGCTTCGTAAAAGGCTTTGGGATTCCGTTGAGGCAACAAGAAAGGTTTTCCCGTTTCTCCGTTTTCACCCATATAGGCTATATAGGGTTGGGTATACAGGCCATCTTCCCGACGACTACTGAACACCATCCAACGGCTGTTGCTGCTCCAAGAATGATAACTTTCCACATCTTCACTGTTGAGTGCATCCAAAGCGGTAATTTCACCGGTTCCCAATGAGACACGATACAAATCGGCATCCTTATGCCAAATGGAGAAGTTGCCGTAATCACTCAAGGTAAAGACCAGCTGCCGGCCATCGGGTGACACCCGAGGGAAAGAAACACTCCGTCCCATAGTAGGAGCATGATAAAGAGTATCCACCTGTGCTCCGAAAGTACGTGAAGCAGCATCAAAAGGTACACGGCACAAGCTGTATTTCACCTCACGATACTGGCGGGGCATACTGTCTACCGCTTCTGCCGTACAATAATACAAGTAGTTTCCATCGGGTGAAAAAGCAGGGAAGGTTTCATATTGCTTATCGGAACTCAGTACAGATGCAGTGACAATTTCACGCTTCTCCACATCATACACCACCACATCCGAGGCCTCATCGTATACCTCTATCCGGTTCATGTTCCGGGTATGGAGTACCTGTGCCGTCTTGTTTACCGAAAAGGCCACATAGTTGCCCGACGGATGCCAATAGGGATATACCAAAGCCGAAAGGGTATGAGGGGTCTTGGTCTCCAGTTTTTCTTTCTTCCCATCCTTAAACAAATAGGTACCCGGCAAGATGGAACGCATGTGAAACAACATCTTGTCCGGACTTCCTCCGGCAAACGAGTGACAGTTCACACAATTCCCCTTCCCTTCACGGTTCTTGTAAACGGCTTTTTCTTCGAAGCTTTCCAAGCTTCGTTGGTAGATGCCCATTTCTTTCCATAGGCTATAACCGGGAGGTATCAACCGATAGACCATATACGGATCGATATCTTCCTCTGCCACATCCATTGTAAACGATTGGTAAGCTTTCCATCCATCATTCACCTTCAAACAGATTTGGAACGTCAAGGCTTTTCCCCGGTTATCTGCCAAGAGCGATTTCCAAAAATCCTCTTCAAATACAAAAAGGCGCTCTTCAGCATAGATACTATAGGTTTGTTCGGTGGTTTGTATCAACAATCCCCACTCCCCTTCTTCTTCTGTGACCACTTCAAAGTTCAGCGGAGCTATGTTGGGCGGTATAGTCACTCCTTGATAATCGGGATAAATTGTGGGAAGCGTATCTACTTGTCCTGTAAGCTTGATGTCAGCTTGACAACCAGTCAATACCAACAGGCATAATCCGATGCAGCATTTGATGATATATAACGATTTCATTTCTTTTCCTCCTTTTCCAACAACTGATACATTTGATAGAATTGGGACAAAACCGGTTGCGAAGGATACACGTCAAGTATGTCCCTCATATCACCCGTAAGTCCTTCGTATTTCACATATTCATCTGTAGCGGGTAGTGCACGATAGAGTTCACCTAACACTCGATCTTCCTTGATAGCTTCCGGCCTATTCAAGAAACGCCGCATAGAGGTGGCCCATTCCCGATAATACAAGGTTTTCTCCAGCAGAGCGATATACTTCTCAGCTACCTTATACGAGCCTAATACCAGATTGGTTTGTACCAACACTTTTAACTGACGGGGATGGCATTCTCCGGGAGTTACCAGATTGGCATCGAAAGCAGCCTGACGGGCGGCTCCCACATACCCCCAAGCCATGTATACATCACTTTGAAGTGACATGCCATTCCTCAAGTTGGGATAAGGATACATCAGTTTATCTACCGGTTGTTGTTTGTACTGCCCCATCCGTTTCAGTAATTGTCCTTTTTGCGCCAAAGCCAAATTCAGATAGCTGATGAAGAAAACCGGTTTACGGCGGTCGGCCGTTTCAATGATACGGTCCCATTCACCGTGCTCCGCCCAATACTGTTCTTGCAGGAAACGATACATGTTCTTGCTATGCACCTGGGTATACAGATTACCGGCCAGATAGAATGCCAGCACCATTCCTCCAACTGCGCACCCATAAGAAAAAGGAGCATTCATGTTCATTTTAGCCAAGCCCCAGGAAGCGATAATTATAAGCGGAAGCGTAATCCACGCATACAATGGGAAAAAATAGGTGGAAGGCCAGTTGTAATACATAAACGGAGTAAGGGCGCTCTCCCAACTATCCACTTTCGAAGTGGCAACCAACACATAGGCCACTCCCAAAGCTACCAACGGATAGACTACCGACCACCCTCCTCTATATCCTCTGTCCAACCATTCAATCAAACAGACTGTACATGCAAAAGCAACGGCTACACTTCCCGCCACACCATAGAGCACTGGTACCAGCAACAATCCCACTCCCAAACGGAGTTTCCAACGACCGGCAGCTATGGAAGCATAAGCGTAAAGTGCCAAGACCAGCATAAAGAAAGCTATGTGTCCTTGGAAACGGTAATAATCGTTCTCCATACACAGAAAAAGGAAAACAACCGGCAACAACGAAAGTCCGGCCACCGCTTTATCGTCCCACCATTTTCGGAGCATTTTATAGACTACCCACGCCATGAGCAAATACAATGCCACCACCATGCACACACCCACATAAGGTATCCGCATGAATTGTGTAAGGAAGGAAGCCATCAGCAAAGCTATTCCACCCGGCTGTGCCACCTTATTGGCCACATGATCCGCATCAAACAAAAACAAATGATTACTTTCCAACGCATAGAAACGGAATTCCTGAGTCAATTGTATTCCTATACCCATCAGCAAGGCCACGAACACAACAGCCGCCATTCCACCAACTCTTTTCAAGTGCATTTTATTCCTCATACCTTATCACTAATCTTCATTTGCAAAGAAAAGCCTTTCCGCTTGTTTCTGCACACTATTTGCGTTACAGATACTTTTGTTGTTGTTACAAAATAGATGGAAAGACTTTAATTTTTTAAAAGCTGATTCGAAACACTGCCGCATAATAAGAATCCCTACCGATGCTTTATGCAAAAGTGCCCTTATTCAAATCTTTCGTTAAATTTCCATTATTGTCGTAGGAGGTCAGAAAAGAGGCTGCGTCAAAATCTACATTTTAACACAGCCTCTTCTAATATGAATTCAATTGCATTTAAAAGTTGAATCTACTAGACAATAATGGATATATAAATAAAACTAGTAGTTGTAGTAATGTACATACAATACTATTGGTAAAAGCTGCAGGGCCATATCCATAGTAATTACCATAAACATTCGAAATGTATAAGGCGTCCAATAAATTACAAATATCCCAATATACAAATCCTATGCAAATACATAATATAAGAACCAGAAAATAATCAAGTAACCATAAAATAACATTCCTATATTTTAATAGAATTGACGAAATAATGGCTGTTATAACAAATTGCACAGTATAGAAAACAATCATCTCATATACTTCATGAGTCAATTGCATTGAATAAATTAACATTAAAATTATTGTTGACGGATTTGCTGGATTATCTTGTGTATCAATACTGCAGTGTACATGCAATATTGATAAAAAGATTACCAATAAATAAAGTAAAACAAATTTAAATTTTGCTTGTTTCATATTAATCTTATTCATTTTTTACCACTTCGCCATTTATTATTTTATAACGACCTTGAGGTAAGTTTTTAATGTATTCATAAAAATCGTTTATGGAATGTTTTGCATTGTTTGCATTCTTTGTATCCATTATTTCAGCTCCTTCGATAGGTTCATTTCCTGCTACTCTATCAAAAGTATGGGAGTATTGATAAGTATCTACACCATTAACTGCTTTCTGGAAAGATGATTGAAACGGAGCAAAATCATATTCTGCAATACTTATTCCATTAGATAATTCTGGATGTTGATGAATATACTCCATTAATGCTGAAACCAAGCCTTTTCCATAGGCTCCTCCCATACTATGAGTTACTATTTTGACAGTCTCAATTATATTTCCATTGTTATCTTTTGCTAAATTAGCAATAATATCACTGGCTTCTTTTGAACCAACAATATAACCTGCTTCAAATCTATTTTTCATTACTATATTAGCAGGAATTCCAGTAATACCTCCAATTGAACCGTCATAATATAATCTATTATCATCACCAAAATGATTCATGACAGCATCATCAAATTGACCATATTTAGTCTTCCAATATGTTTTTTTCCCTCCTTGGAATCCGTTATGAAAACCATTGATAAATATAACAAGCTTACCCTCAAAATCAATAGTTCCAACAGGATTATTGAGGCAGTACGCATACGGTGATGTGGAATAATACTTCTCACCCAACGGATCCACCACATGCCATCTACCAAGAGTCGCATCATAATGCCGCGCGCCATAGTCATACCAGTTCAGGCCGTTCTTGGAATCCAACTCCTTACCATTGTATTTGTATGGCTGGACGTTAGTACTCGTGGAGAATACACCACCGAACGGATAGTAATGATTGGTCTCCATCACAGTACCACTTGAACTTAGCACTACTCGGTTATTACCCTGGTGGTCTTTCAGGTAATAGTAATACGCATTACCGTTCGCCAAGTCAATGTAACCCTCTTCCGTGAGTAACAGCTTCTGGGTTCCATTTTCATAGATCACATTTCCACAGTAGTCCGTGGTTGTAGCTGTACCATTTGCTACATGCACCGTGCGAAGTTTCCTTCCGTCCGCAGTATACAGGTAAGTGATGGTATTGCCATTACTGAACGTAACCACTTGTGGCAAAGATAATGAATTATACGATATATTGGTTATTCCCTTATTCAAATCTTTCGTTAAATTTCCATTATTATCGTAAGTGTATTCATTGGCTTGGCTTGCACCATTCTTGAAGCCTGCCGTGTTGCCCGTTGCATCCTCCACTTTGGTAAGTTGGTTACCATTGTAGATGTAAGTCAAATTATCCACCAACGAACCGTTATTGTAGCGGTACAGATACTTGATATTACCGTTCTTGTCATAGCCCGTCACTTTTTCGGTATACGCACCTGTACCATGCGTGGCATTCAGCATACGGTTCAATCCGTCGTAAGTGAATGCATAGCTGTGGCTGCTGCCGCCGGCCGTCCAGGTCATGGCGGTGATGTTGCCGTTGAATCCGGCAGTACCGTTGTTGTAGGTCAAGCTCTGGGTAAAGTTGCCGTTGGTGATTCCCGTAGTCCATCCGCGCACGTTGTAGGCATAGCTGTCACCGTAGGTGGTAGAAAAAGAGAGTCTGCACCAAAATTTGTATTCTGACACAGACTCTTCTAATATGAATTCGATTGTTTTTAAAAGTTGAATCTACCGTTGAATCTACCCTGTTTCAACTAAAACACCATATCCAATTTAACATGAATGGGAGAACTGTAGTCCAATATATTATCAAAATAGTATATATTTTTTTGTTATAAGTAAATAAATGATATATAGCATATATAGAGTACAACACATTGATGATTGCAATTTCTAGAAAAACTCCTAACCCTGCTCCACCTATTGCATTCATCATTTTTTCAATCAACCCTATTGAAAGGATGAAAGTCATAATACTGACTATTACAAATACAATTTGCTTTTTCATTTTTCATCTTCTTTTAATATCCATTCTTTACCATTCCAAATATAAGTACCTTCACGTAATTTAGAAATATCATTAAAGAAAGAAGTTATATAATGAGATCCTTGATTTTTATCATTATAATATTCTTTAATCCCTTTTTGCTTTTTATTAGCTAAGAACCAATAATCTCCTTCAAACATACGACTATGAGTAAATTGTTGAGTAAATACATTATCTATTACTGATAGCGTATTCGCTTGAAATGGATCGAAATCAGCTTCCAATGTAACTAAAGCATTTGTTAATCCGTTATCTTTAAAATATTTCAAAAGTGCCTTTATATATCCTTTTGCAAAAGAACCACCCATGCTATGAGAGATAACTTTAATAGTTTCTGTTATATTACCCGATTCCCCCGTTATCTTTTTAACAATTTCAGGTGCATCAATAATAGCTTGTAAGACTCCCAATTTCATTCGATTCTTAGAATTTATACTAACCCCTCCATGCCTAAACATAATATTGTTATCATTTAATTGTTGCTTAACTTTATTTACAAAATCCAAACTCCAGTAATTAATAGAACCTCGATTAGAACTGTTACGTTCCAATCCATTTATAAATATTATAAGTTTACCTTCAAAATCTATAGCACCAATGGAATTATTATTACAATACACATATGGACTAATAGAATAATACTTCTCCGCCAACGGGTCAACCACCAACCATCTACCCAATGCCGCATCATAATGTCTCGCACCATAATCATACCAGTTCAAGCCATTCTTGGTATCCAGTTCTTTGCCATTGTACTTGTAGGGCTGTACATTGGATGATGCAAAGGTACCACCGAACGGGTAGTAATGATTGGTCTCCATCACAGTACCATTTGAACTTAGCACCACACGGTTGTTGCCTTGATGGTCTTTCAGGTAATAATAGTAGGTGGTGGGGCTATCCAAGTTGATGTACCCTTCTTCCGTCAGCAACAGCTTCTGGATGCCATTTTCATAGATCACATTTCCGCAGTAATCCGTTGTTGTGGCTGTACCATTTGTAACATGTACCGTGCGGAGCTTCTTTCCATCCGCTGTGTACAGGTAAGTGATGGTATTGCCATTACTGAACGTAACTACTTGGGGCAAAGATAACACATTATACGATATATTGGTTATACCTTTATTCAAATCTTTCGTTAAATTTCCATTATTGTCGTAGGTGGTAGAAAAAGAGAGTCTGCATCAAAATTTGTATTCAGACACAGACTCTTCTAATATGAATTCAATTGTATTTAAAAGTTGAATCTACTATCTAATATGCAGTAGGTAAATTATATATTTCCCACAGATTTATCAAAATAATTTTGGTTAATTATTTTTTTTCAGTTATTTGATTTTATAATTTTATTTGGTATACTTTTGTGTCTGGCTTCCGATGTTATGTAGGAAAAACATATCAAGCTGATTATAAACTTAATATCATAAGTGTCCACTAAAAAATCGAAATAGTTCTTTGAAATGATTGATATTTAATTTGTTACAAGAGATTTTTGAGTCAACGGATTTGAAATTACTTTTGCGGTCATAATCAGACCGTTATGCATAAAGACAAATTCGTTTTCGCCCAATTAGTCGAGTTCTTAGATAGAAATCACTTTAATTATCTCGTCCGCAAGTATTTGGGAGACAAGTATATAAAGTTCTTCACCTGTTGGAACCAACTGCTTGTAATGATGTTCGGACAACTTGCAAAATGTGAAAGCTTACGCGACTTAATCGTTGCACTCGAAGCTCATTGGCGGAAGTTGTATCACTTAGGTATGGGCAAGTCCGTAACCCGAAGCAATCTTGCCAAAGCGAACGAACAACGTGACTACAAAATCTTCGAAGATTTTGCCTATCATCTGGTAGCAGTAGCACGTTCTAAAAGTACCGAAAAGATATTCGGTTTTGATGGTCATGTGTATGCTTTTGACTCAACCACGATAGACCTTTGTCTTGAAGTGTTCGAGTGGGCTATGTTCCGAAAGCACAAAGGCGGAATCAAGGTTCATACGCTTTATGATATTGAAGCACAGGTGCCTGCATTCTTCCATATCACTACAGCATCTATGCACGATATTATGGCAATGCCTGAGATCCCATACGAGAAAGGCGCTTACTATATCTTTGACAGAGGTTATAATGACTTCGCCAATTTGTTCAACATTGAACAGATAGAAGCTACCTTTGTAGTGCGTGCCAAAAAGAACCTTAAATGCAAGCAAATCTCTTGGAAACGGAGACTTCCGAAGAACGTTTTATCGGACTCTATCATTGAGTTTACCGTTTATAAAAGTTCTAAAGATTATCCTATTCCGCTAAGAAGAGTTGTTTATCACGATGAAGAACAAGATCGTGAGTTCGTGTTTCTAACAAACGATTTTGAACTTCCTGCACTTGTAGTAGCTGAACTTTATCGCAACCGATGGAGTGTAGAATTGTTCTTTAAATGGCTCAAGCAACACCTCAAAATTAAGAGGTTTTGGGGTACAAGCGAGAATGCTGTAAGAATACAAATCTATTGTGCCATAATCACTTACTGTTTAGTAGTGATTATAAAGCACGATATGAAACTCGAACGGTCGGTTTATGAAATCCTGCAAATAATCGGAATCTCACTTACTGATAAAACTCATTTGAAAGACCTCTTCGACAAATCAAATATCAACAATGTCAATGAACGATTCGGTTCTAGTGAACCAAGTTTGTTTAATTTTTAATCGTCCACTTTTTTAGTGGACACTAGTGA
>JAFUNS010000060.1 GCA_017472925.1 Bacteroides sp.
CATTCCTGAAAACATTAAAGAACACTTGATCGTTGAATTGTACTCTAAATAATAATTAATTTCATGGCGATATTAGCATTTCAAAAACCTGATAAAGTATTAATGTTGGAAGCGGATTCCAAATTCGGCAAGTTCGAATTCCGTCCGCTTGAGCCCGGTTTCGGTATTACCGTAGGTAATGCTTTGCGCCGTATTCTTCTTTCTTCATTGGAAGGTTTTGCTATCAATACTATCAAGATTGAGGGCGTTGAACATGAGTTCGCTACTGTTTCTGGTGTAAAGGAAGATGTAACCAACATTATCTTGAATCTGAAGCAAGTAAGATTCAAGCAAGTAGTAGAGGAATTCGAAAGCGAAAAGGTAACTGTTTCAATTGAGAATTCAAGTGAATTTAAGGCAGGTGATATAAGCAAGTATTTGACTGGATTTGAAGTGTTAAATCCTGAATTGGTTATTTGCCATTTAGATTCAAAAGCGACATTACAGATGGACATTACCATTAACAAGGGTCGTGGATATGTTCCGGCTGACGAAAACCGTGAATATTGTACCGATGTTAATGTAATTCCAATCGATTCTATTTACACACCGATACGTAATGTAAAGTATCAGGTAGAAAACTTCCGTGTTGAGCAGAAGACTGACTACGAAAAACTGGTATTGGAAATTACTACCGATGGTTCCATTCACCCGAAGGACGCTTTGAAGGAAGCAGCGAAGATTTTGATTTATCATTTCATGTTGTTCTCTGATGAAAAGATTACTCTTGAAACATCAGACATCGATGGCAATGAAGAATTCGATGAAGAAGTATTGCACATGCGTCAGTTGCTGAAGACTAAGCTCGTTGATATGGACCTCTCAGTTCGTGCCTTGAACTGCTTGAAGGCTGCCGATGTTGAAACATTGGGTGACCTCGTTCAGTTCAATAAGACAGATTTGTTGAAGTTCAGAAACTTCGGTAAGAAATCGCTCACGGAGCTTGATGATTTGCTCGAGAGTCTGAATCTTTCGTTTGGAACAGATATTTCTAAGTATAAATTAGATAAAGAATAAACAATGAGACATAATAAGAAATTCAATCATTTAGGTCGTACTGCTTCTCATAGAAATGCAATGTTGGCTAACATGGCATGTTCTTTGATCAAGCACAAAAGAATCACTACGACTGTTGCTAAGGCTAAAGCTTTGAAGAAATTCGTTGAGCCTTTGATCACTAAGTCTAAAGAAGACACTACTAACTCTCGTCGTGTTGTATTTAGCAACTTGCAAGACAAATTCGCTGTAACAGAATTGTTCAAAGAAATCTCTGTTAAGGTTGCTGATCGTCCGGGTGGTTATACTCGTATCATCAAGACTGGTCACCGTTTGGGTGACAACGCAGAAATGTGTTTCATCGAATTGGTTGACTATGATGAAAACATGGCAAAGACAGCTGCTCCTAAGAAGTCGACTCGTACTCGTCGTTCTAAGAAGAATGCTGCTGAAGCACCTGCTGCAGAAGAAGCTCCAAAGGCTGAATAATCTGATCCAACTATATACTTAAAAGGCTGTGACTACGTGTTACAGCCTTTTTTTATGTTTACCCAACCTTTTGGGCTTTAAGATTGTTAATTTATGTACTATTTGATGTTTTGATAGATAAAATCCGTTATCTTTGTAAAATCATTAGGTTATGAAGAGATTTCTATTGTTCTTATCCGTTATGTTTACTTTCTTGTTTTGTACAAGTTCAGTGGACAGTGCTCTTTTTTCTCAGGAAGGAGAGGGGATAGGGTATTATCTTCAACAAAGTGATTTCTCAGAATTGGCAGAAGAAGAAACATCCATGGACCTTATTTTGCCGGTTACTTCCGATATGCCGGAACGCTCTATGGCGTTTGAAGATGCACAGTCTTTGGCAAGACAGCTGCGTATGTTCAACCGTGGTCAGCGACAGCTTGTCCTGCATTATACGTGGGTAGATAGAGCCCTTTTGTGTAAGGTTGTCAAAAGCTGCATGGATGCCTTATATCTGTCTTCCAATCATACTTATACCTCATTGCCGTATCATAGTTGGGAAGTTTCTTCCGAACATTATATCTTTGGAATGCGGCGAATCCTCATTTAGCAGTATTCTTCTCGTATAGTCAAGCTGTTATTTGATAATGGCTTTATTGCCATGGCTTATTTACAATAAAAGAATACTATCATTATGAATCATTCGATTTGTGTAGAAGCGACATTGCTTGCTACATCACATCCTCATATTGCTAAGCATATTAATATGGTGTCTATCGTCATTTCAGTCATTATTGGATTGGCAGGTATGGCACTGATGTATTTCTCTTTGGACATGGATGCATCGTCTTCCACAGTCTCTATGTCGTTGCTGACTGCCGGAGCCATTTTGGTATTGGTAGCACTATACCGTTTGTTCTGGAAGAGTACAGCGATTGTCTATATGCCTACGGGCAGTACTATCCGTGAGGGCTCCCGCTTTTCGGATTCCGATGACTTGGATGTACTTCAACGGTTGATGGAGCAGAAGGATTTCGGACAATTGCCGATCATTGCTTTCAAACCGAGCGGAAACGGACGTCTGGACTATATGGTGTCCAAGGACGGGCAGTTTGCGGCTGTTCAGCTCTTCCGTTTCGTTCCTTATACCTATGAACCTGTTTCTGAGATTTATTATTATACGGATGCCGATGCCAAGGCATTCCAGGATTATCTTGAAACACATAATCATTGATTTTCTGTGACTCTTTATGTTATGACCGAGGGGGCTTTCTGTGAAGAGTCGTCCCCTTATTTTAAAACGTTAATGTGATAAATTGTTGGGATGGGGTTAGTCGTTGATGACTGGCCCCATTTTTTATGGTCATTTCTTCCGATTGAAAGACTTTTTAACTGCATGTGTAGCGAATGACAAACCGAAAACTCTACTTTTGTAGAACATTAATCACTAAAGAAACAGATATGAGGAAAATTGTTTTTTTGTTGGCTGTCGCTCTCACGATGTCCTCCTGTTATACAACTTCCATGCAAGGAAGTCCGGCAGCCGTTTCGGCGGGTGCCTCGATTGGTGGAGTCTTGGGTTCGATTGTAGGCGATAGGGCCGGTGGCTGGCATGGTTCCCAGTTCGGGGCTTTGGTAGGAACAGTGGCGGGTGCTGCCATAGGCAATGCAGTGACCACTCCCCGACAGGAAAAGGTGGTGGTAGAAGAAAGCTATCCGGAACGTGTACCGACCGAGTCTTATTATGCTCCTTCGGGACTTCGGATTACCAATATCCGCTTTATCGATGATAACCGGAACCATACGATCGATGCAGAAGAAAACTGCAAGCTAGTCTTCGACATAGTGAACGAAGGCGACGTGTCTGCCTACAACATCACTCCCGTCATCGAAGAGGTGACCGAGATGAAGCATCTGGTCATTTCCCCGTCTGCACAGATTTCTTATTTGCCGCAAGGGGATAGGGTACGCTATACGGCGACCATTGCCGGTGGAAAGCGTCTGAAGACGGGTGAGGCTGTGTTTAGGGTGTATACTACAGAAAGTAATGGCGCCGTGAGCGAAGCGCATGAATTCTCGCTTCCTACGGCAAAGAGGTATAAATAAAAAGAGGCTGTGTCAAAATAGAAAACATGCTATCATTATGTCGTGTCATTCTGAACGAAGTGAAGAATCTGTATACACAAAGTGGATGTAATCAGATCCTTCGCGATGCTCAGGATGACACATTGATAGGGAATTTCTATTTTGCCACCCCTCTTTCTTATTTCTTGTACTTTTCCAATTCCGGAAGATACTTCTTGATATCGCTGATACGGGTCGCATCGCTCGGGTGCGTACTCATGAATTCCGGTACACTTGCACCACCGCTTGCCGACATCTTCTGCCAGAAAGTAATGGCGGTGTTCGGATTGTATCCCGCCATGGTCATGAAAATCAATCCCATGTAGTCGGCTTCCGATTCATGTTTGCGGGAGAAGGGGAGGGTGACTCCATATTGTGCACCGAGACCA
>JAFUNS010000007.1 GCA_017472925.1 Bacteroides sp.
AACAACGGCGGTAAGAACTTCAGAAAAAAGAAAAACAACAATCGCTAACGAATTTGAATTTTAGGAGATATGTTACAACCGAAAAAGACAAAATTCAGAAGACAGCAGAAGGGCACCCAGAAGGGAAATGCTCAGAGAGGTAATCAGTTGGCTTTTGGCTCATTTGGTATCAAGTCTTTGGAAACTAAATGGATTACTGGTCGTCAAATTGAAGCAGCCCGTATTGCTGTAACAAGATATATGCAACGTCAAGGACAGATTTGGATCCGTATTTTCCCGGATAAGCCAATCACTCGCAAGCCTGCTGATGTACGTATGGGTAAAGGTAAGGGTAGTCCTGAAGGCTTCGTAGCACCTGTAACTCCAGGTCGTATTATCATCGAAGCTGAAGGTGTTCCTTTTGAAGTAGCCAAAGAAGCATTGCGCCTTGCAGCACAGAAGCTTCCTGTTACTACTAAATTTATTGTTAGACGTGATTACGATGCTCAATCACAAAATGCTTAATTATTATGAAGATTGCAGAAATTAGAGAAATAGCTACCAATGAATTGGCTGAAAGAATTCAGACAGAAGAAGCCAATTATAATCAAATGGTGTTGAATCATTCTATCTCTCCGCTTGATAATCCTGCTCAGATTAAGCAATTGCGCAGAACTATTGCACGTATGAAGACAGAATTGCGTCAGAGAGAACTTAACAAATAATAATGGTCCTCATGGAAGCTAGAAATTTAAGAAAAGAAAGAACTGGTGTTGTAGTAAGCAATAAGATGGATAAGACCATTGTTGTTGCAGCTAAGTTTAAGGAAAAACACCCTATTTATGGTAAGTTCGTTTCTAAGACGAAGAAATACCATGCTCATGATGAAAAGAATGAATGTAATGTAGGTGATACAGTACAAATCATGGAAACTCGTCCTTTGAGCAAAACTAAGAGATGGAGATTGGTTGAAATTGTAGAAAGAGCTAAGTAATTATGATACAAGCAGAATCCAGACTTACAGTATGTGATAACAGTGGCGCTAAAGAAGCTCTTTGTATCCGTGTATTGGGCGGTACAAAGAGACGCTACGCCTCTGTTGGGGATGTAATTGTTGTCTCTGTAAAGAGCGTCATCCCTTCAAGTGATGTTAAAAAAGGTGCAGTTTCAAAGGCTTTGATTGTACGTACTAAGAAAGAAATCCGTCGTGCTGATGGTTCTTACATTCGTTTTGATGATAATGCTTGCGTTTTGTTGAACAATGCAGGTGAAATTAGAGGAAGTCGTATCTTTGGCCCGGTAGCAAGAGAATTGCGTGCTGCTAACATGAAAGTGGTTTCATTGGCACCTGAAGTACTTTAATTTTGTTAAAGATTTAAGTAATGAGTAAATTACATATTAAGAAAGGCGATACAGTTTACGTAAACTCTGGTGAAGACAAGGGTAAAACTGGCCGCGTGTTGAAAGTTCTTGTTAAAGAAGGACGCGCTTTCGTTGAAGGTATCAATATGGTATCAAAGAGTACCAAACCTAATGCAAAGAATCCTCAGGGAGGTATTATTAAGCAAGAAGCTGCTATTCATATCTCTAACTTGAATGTGGTTGACCCAAAGACAGGTAAGCCGACACGTGTGGGAAGAAGAGAAAGTTCTGATGGAAGAACATTTGTTCGTTATGCTAAAAAATCAGGAGAGGAGATTAAATAATGAGTAATACTGCTAGCCTTAAGAAAGAATATGCAGAGCGCATTGCTCCTGCATTGAAGAATCAGTTCCAATATTCTTCAACTATGCAGATTCCTGTACTCAAGAAGATTGTTATCAATCAAGGTTTGGGTATGGCTGTTGCTGATAAGAAGATTATTGAAGTTGCTATTAATGAGTTGACAGCAATTACTGGTCAGAAAGCTGTAGCTACCATTTCAAAGAAAGACATCGCTAACTTTAAGTTGCGTAAAAAGATGCCTATCGGTGTTATGGTAACTTTGCGTCGTGAAAGAATGTATGAATTCCTTGAAAAGTTGGTTCGCGTTGCTTTGCCACGTATCCGTGACTTCAAGGGTATCAACAGTAAATTTGACGGAAGAGGTAACTATACTTTGGGTATTGAAGAACAAATCATCTTCCCGGAAATCAATATTGACAGCATTACACGTATCTTGGGTATGAATATTACATTTGTAACTTCAGCCAATACAGATGAAGAAGGTTATGCTTTGTTGAAGGAATTTGGTTTACCATTTAAAAACTCTAAAAAAGACTAATATATTATGGCAAAAGAATCAATGAAGGCTCGTGAAGTGAAGAGAGCCAAACTTGTAGCCAAATATGCTGAAAAACGTGCTGCGTTGAAGAAGATTGTCAATACAGGTGATCCTGTAGAAGCTTTTGAAGCTGCTCAGAAATTGCAGGCAATTCCTAAGAACGCCAATCCGATTCGTTTGCACAACCGTTGTAAGTTGACTGGACGTCCTAAGGGTTACATTCGTCAGTTCGGAATCTCAAGAATTCAGTTCCGCGAAATGGCATCTAACGGTTTGATTCCAGGCGTAAAGAAAGCAAGCTGGTAAATTCTTTTTATTTTAAATATTGTCAGGGCAGTCCTGATTAATTTAATTTTTAATTTATATGACAGATCCAATCGCAGATTATCTCACCAGATTGAGAAATGCAATTAGTGCAAAGCACAGAGTAGTTGAAGTGCCTGCCTCAAATTTGAAGAAGGAAATCACTAAGATCCTTTTTGATCAAGGCTACATTCTGAACTACAAGTTTGTTGAAGATGGTCCTCAAGGTACTATCAAAGTGGCTTTGAAGTATGACTCAGTGAACAAAGTTAATGCAATCAAGAAGTTGATTCGTGTATCATCTCCAGGTTTGCGTCAGTACACTGGTTACAAAGACATGCCGAGAGTAATTAACGGTTTAGGTATTGCTATAATATCTACTTCCAAAGGTGTAATGACTAACAAGCAGGCTGCTGAATTGAAAATCGGTGGTGAAGTGCTTTGTTATGTATATTAATAGGAGGATAAGCAATGTCAAGAATAGGAAAATTGCCAATCAGTATCCCTGCTGGAGTTACAGTAACTCTTAAGGATAACGAAGTGACCGTTAAGGGCCCAAAAGGTGAACTTACTCAGTATGTAAATCCTGCTATCAATGTAGAAATTGAGAATGGCCAGGTGGTGTTGAAGGAAAATGAAAATGAAATGTTGGATAACCAAAAACAACGTCATGCTTTCCACGGTTTGTACCGTGCACTTATTAACAATATGGTTATCGGTGTTTCGCAAGGTTATAAGAAGGAACTGGAACTTGTCGGTGTAGGTTACCGTGCTTCAAACAATGGTAATATCATTGATTTCTCTTTGGGTTATACTCATAGTATTATCATGCAGTTGCCTGCTGAAATCAAGGTAGAAACTAAATCAGAAAGAAATAAGAATCCTCTTATTATATTGGAATCTTGCGACAAACAATTGCTCGGCTTGGTTTGTGCAAAAATTCGTTCTTTCCGTAAACCAGAACCTTATAAGGGTAAAGGTATTAAGTTTGTTGGCGAAGAAATTCGTAGAAAGTCTGGTAAGTCGGCCGGTGCTAAATAATTTACATCCTAAAATTGTATTATCATGACAACAAAGATCGAAAGACGAATTAAGATTAAATATAGCGTACGCAATAAGGTTTCAGGTACTACTGAACGTCCGCGTATGAGTGTGTTTAGAAGTAACAAGCAGATTTACGTTCAAGTTATCGATGACTTGTCAGGCAAGACATTGGCTTCTGCATCTTCTTTGGGAATGGAAGCTATGCCTAAGAAAGAACAAGCTGCTAAGGTTGGTGAACTGATTGCCAAGAAGGCTCAGGAAGCTGGTATTACATCTGTAGTATTCGACCGTAATGGTTACTTGTATCATGGGAGAATCAAAGAAGTAGCTGATGCTGCTCGTAATGGTGGACTTAAATTTTAATCAACTATGGCAGTTAATAATAGAGTTAAGATAACTAACGATATAGAATTAAAAGACAGATTGGTTGCTATCAACCGTGTTACTAAGGTAACTAAAGGTGGTAGAACATTCAGCTTCTCTGCAATTGTCGTTGTTGGAAACGAAGATGGTATCATTGGTTGGGGCCTTGGTAAAGCTGGTGAAGTAACAGCAGCTATCGCTAAGGGTGTTGAAGCCGCTAAGAAGAACTTGACTCGTGTTCCTGTTTTGAAGGGTACAGTTCCTCACGAACAATCTGCTAAGTTCGGTGGTGCAGAAGTGTTTATCAAGCCTGCTTCTACCGGTACTGGTGTTGTGGCTGGTGGTGCTATGCGTGCCGTTCTTGAAAGTGTTGGTATCACAGACGTTTTGGCTAAGTCAAAAGGTTCTTCTAACCCACACAATTTGGTGAAAGCTACTATCCTTGCTTTGGGTGAAATGAGAGATGCTCGTATGGTTGCCCAGAATAGAGGTGTAAGTATGGAAAAAGTATTTAGAGGATAAGGAGGAATTATGTCAACTATTAAGATTAAACAAGTAAAGAGTAGAATTGGTGCTCCTGCTGATCAGAAGAGAGTACTTGATGCACTGGGACTTCGTAAGATGAATCGTGTGGTTGAACACGAAGAAACTCCTTCAATTCTTGGTATGGTAAAGAAGGTTAGTCACCTTGTAGCCATTGTTAAGTAATTCATTGTTAATAATAAATTAATTACGATATGAATTTAAGTAATTTAAAGCCTGCTGAAGGATCTACACAGACCAGAAAAAGAATTGGCCGTGGTCCAGGTTCTGGTTTAGGTGGTACTTCTACAAGAGGTCATAAAGGTGCGAAGTCAAGATCTGGTTATAAGAAAAAGATCGGTTTTGAAGGTGGTCAGATGCCTCTTCAACGTCGTGTACCTAAATTTGGTTTCAAGAATATCAACCGTGTAGAATATAAAGCCATTAATTTGGATACTATCCAAGCTCTTGCCGAAGCTAAGAATTTAGTGAAGGTTGGTTTGAATGACTTTGTAGAAGCTGGTTATGTTTCTTCTAACCAGTTGGTAAAAGTATTGGGTAACGGTAGCTTGACTGCTAAGCTTGAAGTAGAAGCAAATGCTTTCTCTAAGAGTGCAGTTGCAGCAATCGAAGCTGTAGGTGGTAATGCAGTAAAACTCTGATTCAATGAGAAAATCTATTGAAACATTAAAGAATATATGGAAAATTGAGGATCTGAGACAAAGGATCCTCATAACCATATTATTTGTTGCAATTTATCGGTTTGGATCTTATGTGGTTCTACCAGGTATTAACCCTGCAATGTTGACTCAGTTGCATCAACAAACAAGTGAAGGTTTGTTGGCTCTGTTGAACATGTTCTCAGGTGGAGCTTTTTCCAATGCTTCTATTTTTGCATTGGGAATTATGCCGTATATCTCGGCATCAATTGTTATACAGCTTTTAGCGATTGCTGTTCCCTACTTTCAGAAAATCCAACGTGAAGGTGAAAGTGGCCGACGCAAAATTAATCAGTATACTCGTATATTGACAATTGCTATTTTATTTGTTCAAGCTCCTTCTTATTTGATGAACTTGAAAATGCAGGCAGGACCGTCACTTAATGCTTCATTAGATTGGACAGTCTTCATTATTACTTCTACAATCATCTTGGCTGCAGGTAGTATGTTTATCTTGTGGTTAGGTGAAAGAATCACTGACAAGGGTATCGGTAATGGTATTTCTTTCATTATCTTGATTGGTATCATTGCTCGTTTGCCACAGTCTTTGTTCCAAGAAGTAGTTTCTCGTCTTTCTTCTCCAGGTGCAGGTGGTATCGTTATGTTCTTGCTTGAAATTGTATTCTTGCTGTTCGTTATTGCATTTGCCATTATGTTGGTGCGTGGCGTACGTAAGGTGCCCGTACAATATGCTAAGCGTATTGTTGGTAATAAGCAGTATGGTGGTGCTCGCCAATACATACCATTGAAAGTGAATGCAGCTAATGTAATGCCTATCATCTTTGCTCAAGCAATTATGTTTATTCCTATTACTTTGGTTGGTTTCTCTGATGCAGCTAATGCTAGTGGTATTGTACGTGCTTTGGTAGATCATACAAGCTTCGGGTATAATTTTGTATTTGCTTTGTTGATTATATTATTTACATATTTCTACACTGCAATTACAATCAATCCTACCCAGATGGCAGAAGATATGAAGAGAAATAATGGCTTTATTCCAGGAATTAAGCCAGGTAAGAATACAGCTGAGTATATAGATACGATTATGTCTCGTATTACTTTGCCAGGTTCTATTTTCTTGGCTATTGTAGCCATTCTTCCTGCTTTTGCAGGTTTGTTTGGTGTTCAAGCTGAGTTTGCACAATTCTTCGGTGGTACATCATTGTTGATTCTCGTGGGAGTTGTATTGGATACTCTCCAACAAGTAGAAAGTCACTTGTTGATGCGCCATTATGACGGACTTTTGAGCTCCGGTAGAATTCAGGGACGTTCAGCAAATGTTGCTGCCTATTAATTAAGTCTAAGATGATATTTCTTAAGACAGATGATGAAATAGAGCTTCTTCGTCAGAGTAATCTACTTGTTGGTAGAACTCTGGCTGAAGTAGCGAAAATGATAAAACCGGGTGTTACAACTCGAGAACTGGATAAGGTTGCCGAAGAGTTTATTAGAGATAATGGTGCTATTCCAACCTTTAAAGGATTTCCGAATCCAAATGGTTCTCCATTTCCTTGTACATTATGTACATCAGTGAATGATCAGGTTGTGCATGGTATACCAAATGATATTCCTTTGAAAGAAGGAGATATTGTTTCTGTAGATTGTGGTACATACTTGAACGGTTTTTGTGGCGACTCTGCTTATACTTTCTGTGTAGGTGAAGTTGCTTCCGAAATTAAACAATTGCTGAAGATTACTAAAGAGGCATTGTATTTGGGTATTGAAAATGCTGTTCATGGTAAGAGATTGGGTGATATAGGTTATGCGGTGCAAAATCATTGTGAAGCTAATGCCTATGGTGTTGTAAGAGAATTTGTGGGACATGGTATTGGTAAAGAGATGCATGAAGAACCACAAGTACCCAATTATGGTAAAAGAGGTTATGGCACTTTATTGAAGAAAGGTATGTGTCTTGCTATTGAGCCGATGATAACACAGGGTAACCGCCAAATATTGTTGGAACGAGATGGTTGGACCATACGGACAAGAGATGGAAAATGTGCCGCTCACTTTGAACATACAGTTGCTGTAAGGCAAGGTAAAGTTGATATATTATCATCATTTGAATATATAGAACAAGTATTAGGAGATAAAGCAATTTAATATGGCGAAGCAATCTGCAATAGAACAAGATGGAGTTATCGTAGAAGCATTGTCGAATGCAATGTTTCGTGTTGAACTGGAGAACGGGCATGAGATTACAGCTCATATCTCTGGTAAGATGAGAATGCATTACATTAAAATATTACCCGGAGATAAGGTAAGAGTAGAGATGTCTCCTTATGACTTATCTAAAGGAAGAATCGTATTTAGATACAAATAAAAAGATATAAGATATGAAAGTAAGAGCATCATTAAAGAAACGTACACCGGAATGTAAGATCGTAAGACGTAATGGCCGTTTGTATGTTATTAACAAGAAAAATCCTAAGTATAAACAACGTCAAGGATAATTTATTATTTTTGCAAAAAAAATAATTTAGTATATGGCTATAAGAATAGTTGGTGTAGATTTGCCTCAGAATAAGAGAGGCGAGATTGCGTTGACCTATGTATATGGTATTGGACGCAGCAGTTCAGCAAAGATTTTGGATAAGGCTGGTGTTGATAGAGACTTGAAGGTTAAGGACTGGACAGATGATCAGGCAGCTAAGATTCGTGAGATTATTGGTGCTGAATATAAAGTAGAAGGTGATCTTCGTTCAGAAGTGCAATTGAACATTAAGCGATTAATGGATATCGGTTGCTATCGTGGTGTTCGTCACCGTATCGGTTTGCCGGTTCGCGGTCAAAGCACTAAGAACAATGCCCGTACACGTAAGGGTAGAAAGAAAACTGTTGCAAATAAGAAAAAAGCTACTAAATAATAATTGTTGATATGGCAAAAAAAACAGTCGCAGCTAAGAAAAGAAATGTGAAGGTTGATGCTAATGGACAATTGCATGTTCATTCTTCATTCAACAACATCATTGTTTCTTTGGCAAATAGTGAAGGTCAGATTATTTCTTGGTCTTCTGCAGGTAAGATGGGATTTAGAGGTTCTAAGAAGAACACTCCTTATGCAGCTCAGATGGCTGCACAAGATTGCGCTAAAGTAGCGTATGATCTTGGCCTGAGAAAGGTGAAAGCTTATGTTAAGGGTCCTGGTAACGGACGTGAGTCTGCAATCAGAACTATACATGGAGCAGGTATTGAAGTTACTGAGATTATCGATGTAACTCCACTTCCACACAATGGTTGTCGTCCTCCAAAGAGAAGAAGAGTATAATAGATAACCCATTTTTTATGAAACTTGATTTTGTTAATAATGGATTGCACTTCCTTTCTGTAATCGCGGCTGCAACAAATTAAGTTCATTAATAACAATTAAATTAAGAAATAGATATGGCTAGATATACTGGACCAAAATCAAGAATTGCCCGTAAATTCGGTGAAGCTATCTTTGGAGCAGATAAAGTATTGTCAAAGAAGAATTATCCTCCTGGACAGCATGGTAATAACAGAAGAAAGAAAACTTCTGAATATGGTATCATGTTGGCTGAAAAGCAAAAAGCTAAATATACATACGGAGTATTGGAAAAACAATTCCGCAACTTGTTTGAAAAGGCTGCAAGTGCACCTGGTATTACTGGTGAAGTTTTGCTTCAGAGCCTCGAAGCTCGCCTTGATAACGTAGTGTTCCGTTTGGGTATTGCTCCTACTCGTGCAGCTGCTCGTCAGTTGGTAGGCCATAAGCACATTACAGTTGATGGTAAGGTAGTTAATATTCCTTCTTATACTGTAAAGGCCGGTCAGATTGTAGGTGTTCGTGAAAGATCAAAATCTTTGGAAGTAATCGCTGATTCACTTGCAGGATTCAATCACAGCAAATACCCATGGTTGGAATGGGATGAAAATGTTAAGGCTGGTAAGTATTTGCATACTCCGGAAAGAGCTGACATTCCTGAAAACATTAAAGAACACTTGATCGTAGAATTGTACTCTAAATAATAATTAATTTCATGGCGATATTAGCATTTCAAAAACCTGATAAAGTATTAATGTTGGAAGCGGATTCCAAGTTCGGCAAGTTCGAATTTCGTCCGCTCGAACCCGGTTTCGGTATTACCGTAGGTAATGCTTTGCGCCGTATTCTTCTTTCTTCTCTGGAAGGCTTTGCTATCAATACCATTAAGATTGAAGGTGTTGAACATGAGTTCGCCTCTATCCCAGGTGTTAAGGAAGATGTAACCAACATTATCTTGAATCTTAAGCAAGTTAGATTCAAGCAAGTAGTAGAAGAATTCGAGAGCGAAAAAGTTAGTATTTCTATCGAGAATTCAAGTGAATTTAAAGCAGGTGATATAAGCAAGTATTTGACTGGATTTGAAGTGTTAAATCCTGAATTGGTTATTTGCCATTTAGATTCAAAGGCGACACTGCAGATGGATATTACCATTAACAAGGGTAGAGGTTATGTTCCGGCTGACGAAAACCGCGAATATTGTACAGATGTTAATGTAATTCCTATCGATTCTATTTATACACCGATACGTAATGTCAAGTATCAGGTAGAAAACTTCCGTGTTGAACAGAAGACTGACTACGAAAAGCTGGTATTGGAAATTACTACCGATGGTTCCATTCACCCGAAGGACGCTTTGAAGGAAGCAGCTAAGATATTGATTTATCACTTCATGTTGTTCTCTGATGAAAAGATTACTCTTGAAACATCAGATGTTGACGGTAATGAAGAATTCGATGAAGAAGTATTGCACATGCGTCAGTTGCTTAAGACTAAGCTTGTTGATATGGACCTCTCAGTTCGTGCATTGAACTGCTTGAAGGCTGCTGATGTTGAAACATTGGGCGACCTTGTACAGTTCAATAAGACCGATCTGCTGAAGTTCAGAAACTTTGGTAAGAAATCGCTCACGGAGCTTGATGATTTGCTCGAGGGTCTGAATCTTTCGTTTGGAACAGATATTTCTAAGTTTAAATTAGATAAAGAATAAACAATGAGACATAATAAGAAATTCAATCATTTAGGTCGTACTGCTTCTCATAGAAGCGCTATGTTGGCTAACATGGCTTGCTCTTTGATTAAGCACAAAAGAATCACTACGACTGTTGCAAAGGCTAAGGCTTTGAAGAAGTTTGTTGAGCCTTTGATTACTAAGTCTAAAGAAGACACTACTAACTCACGTCGTGTTGTATTTAGCAATTTGCAAGATAAATTCGCTGTAACAGAATTGTTCAAGGAAATCTCTGTTAAGGTTGCTGATCGTCCAGGTGGTTACACTCGTATCATCAAGACTGGTCATCGTTTGGGTGACAATGCCGAAATGTGCTTCATCGAATTGGTAGACTACGATGAAAACATGGCTAAGACTGCTCCAGCTAAGAAGTCAACTCGTACTCGTCGTTCTAAGAAGAGTGCTGCTGTTGAAGCTCCAGCTGCAGAAGCACCTGCTACAGAAGAAGCTAAGGCTGAATAATCTGTACCAAACTATATACTATAAAAGAAGGCTGCAATTTTTTGCAGCCTTCTTTGTTCTTATTTGTAATCTTTTACAACGGTAGCCTTTATGATGCGTACATCTTCTACCGGACGATCGTATTGGTCTGTTGCCACTTTCTGAATCTTGTCCACTACATCCATGCCTTCTACAATTTCTGCAAAGACTGTATATTGTGCATCCAAATGTGGTGAACCGCCTACTTCCTTGTAAGTCTTTATCATTTCTTCGGTAAGCGTAGCCGTACTATCTGTACCCTGCCACATGCGTTGCTGTCCTCTTTCTATCTGCTGGTCTGTTAATGGGCCACACGTCATGATTGCAAATTGGGAGCCGCATGATAACCGGTTAGGATTTGTTTCATCTCCTTCTCTTGCAGCATTTACCATACCTCGTTTATGATATAGTTTTGGGAAATGGATTTCTGCAGGAATGCGGAATGGTTCTCCATCGCCTAAAAGTTCACCAGGTTTGGCATGTCGTGAATTGGGATCACCTGCTTGAAGTACGAAATTATCGATTACTCGGTGAAAAAGCAGACTGTCATAATAACCTACTTTAGTCAATACCAAATAAGCGTCACGATGCAAAGGTGTTTCATTGAACAAGGCCATCTTGAAATTACCCATGGTCGTTTCGAATAAAATTTCAGCTCGTTGTTCTTCAGGTTGTACCGTTGCTTTCTGTTCGGGTTTGCATGATAAGAAAGAACATGTACAGGTAATAGCAGCAATAGCTATTCCGTTCAATAAGGAATGTTTCTTCATAATTGTTTAATTAATGGTTATTTTTACAAAGATAGATAAATTTGATTATATTTGCACAAACTATGATTGTAAACTAAAAATTAGCTATATGAAAAGACATTTGTCCCTTTTAAGTATTCTTCTTTGTTTGGTAGCTTGTTTGCCCATACAAGCTAATGGCCGTTTTAATGTGAAAGATTTTGGTGCCAAGGGCGATGGTGTACATATCGACAGCCCTGCCATTAATGCGGCTATTGACGCAGCATCTGAAGCCGGTGGTGGAACCGTATATTTTCCTGCCGGTACCTATAGCAGTTATTCCATTCGTCTGAAAAGTCATATCTCACTCTATTTGGATCATGGTGCAGTACTTAAGGCTGCTGTGCCTAATGAACAGAATCATTATGATTTGCCAGAGGAAAACTGGTCTACTTATCAGGATTTTGGGCATAGCCATTGGAAGAACTCTTTGATTTGGGGAATTGGACTCCATGATATTACTATTCAAGGTTTTGGACTTATTGACGGGTCAGAAGGCATTACTCGCGGACAGGCCAAAATGAATGGCTTTCCGGCAGCTAATAAGGCCATAGCACTGAAGGAATGTAGAAATGTAACCATTCGTGATATCAGTATGCTTCTCTGCGGGCACTTTGCTATGTTGTTGACTGGTGTGGATAATCTGACTATTGATAATGTGCGTTGTGATACCAATCGTGACGCTTTTGATATTGATTGTTGTGCCAATGTCCGTGTATCCAATTGTTATGTAAATACGTTGAACGATGATGCCATTGTTCTGAAATGTTCATATGGCTTGGGCTATGCCAAGGCTACTGAAAATGTAACCATTACCAATTGTCAGGTTTCCGGTTATGACCCCGGAACATTGCTCGATGGTACATTCAAGAAAACCATTACGCAGGCGCCCGACCGTGATGGACCGACTGGACGCATTAAGTTTGGTACAGAATCGAATGGAGGATTCAAGAATATAACCATATCCAATTGTGTGTTCGATAATTGTCGAGGTATAGCTCTTGAAACAGTCGATGGTGCTATCATTGAAGATATTACGGTTGATAATATTGCTATGCGTGACATTTGGAATTCCCCCATTTATATTCGTTTGGGAAATCGTGCCCGCGGTCCTAAAGAATTGCCTGTTTCGGTAGTACGCCGTGTGAAGTTGAGTAATATCGTTGTGAAGAATGCTGATTGCCGTTATGCTTCCATTCTTTTTGGTCTTGAAGGCCATCCCATTGAAGATGTTACACTCAGTAATATCTATATTCAGTATAAAGGTGGTCTTACTATGGATGATGTTATTCACCAACGTGGAGCCAATTCTTTCTTTACTCGTGTCAATTCAGCTGCTCATGGTACTCGTCAATCGGGTGGCGAGCAGGAGCCGGAAAAGCCGGGTAGACCAGATCCTTTTGATGTACCTGATATGGAAAAGGGTTATCCCGAGCCTTCGTCACATGGTATTCTTCCGGCTTATGGTTTGTTCATCAAGCATGCCAAGAATGTCCGTGTAGATAAAGTAGAGTTCGAAACACTTCAAGAAGACAAACGCCCCGCTATTGTTTTGATGAATGTGGATGGAATCAAGTTTACCGAAGTGGAAGTGGATAAGTCGGCAGAGGCTCCCTATTTTGTTTTGAAGAATGTGCGCAATTTCCAGGTAGAGGACTTTGCGGGGGTAAAGGATAAAAATATTACTTCGGCTGAAAATCAGGAAATTTATAAATAAATGTTTCTGCATATCATTATTATTCTATAAACAACCATTTAATTAGATAAGATTATGAATACATCCAAAGCGAAGAAAAGTGTGCAAGTAGGCATTGGTGGTGTCGTGGTTATAGGTATTGTTGTACTTTGTCTAACGATGTTTGCCGTTGAACGTATCGATTCGGGACAGACCGGTATTATTGTAAATTTGGCAGGAAGTGAACGTGGGGTAGACGATGCCAAGGTCGAAACCGGATGGGTATTCTATAACCGATTTACCAAACAATTATTTGAATATCCTGCATTTGCGCAGATTGTAGACTATGAACCGTTCGATATTCAAGATAAGAAAGGAACTATTTTCAAGACCGACCCTACGATTGAATATTACATTGAACGTGAAAATGCCAAAGTAGTGTTCTTGCGTTATCGCAAAACAACCCGTGAATTGGAACAGTCCGTTATCTTAACCGAAGTAAAGAATGCCTATAAGGATATAGCCGGATTGTACGAGACCGATTCGCTCATTAACAATCGTCCAGCTTTTGAAAAAGAAGTGGAAACATTGTTGATTGAACGACTCAGTCAGCGTGGCTTTACTTTCAGCAATATTCAGTCGTCAGTCAAACCGAATGATGTACTTCAGGCTGCAATTGATGAAAAGAATACAGCGGTTCAGAATGCATTGAAGGTGGAAAATGAAAAGAAGGCTGCCATTGCCGAAGCTGAAAAGGTGGTAGCTGCAGCCAAAGGTAAGGCGGATGCCAATCGTATCTTGCAGGAGTCCATTACACCAGAACTTATTCAATTGAAAGCTGTAGAGAAGTGGGACGGTAAATTACCGCTTTCTACCAGCGGAAATACTTTGCCTTTCTTGGAATTGAAGTAAAATGAACATTCCTTTAAAATGTTTGTTAATTATTAATGCTTTATTCCTTTGAATCGCTTTTTATGTTACCTTTGTAGGGTAAAATTATCCAAATGAAAAATATCGTCATACTCATATCGTTTTTACTACTGTTTCTTCTTGGGGGAGAGGCCGTGAAAGGGCAATCCTTTGAGAAGGATAGCATGGAGTATGTACAGCCAGGTTCTACAGAAGGATGTGTGTGGCAAGCAGATGTCCTTCTGCCTATAACCGATTGTCCTTCTGGCGATATGATTCTTTCGGATGTACAGTCTTTGGCCCGTCAGTTGAGCGTTCGTTCAGAGCGTATGCTTCGTTTGAGTTTGGCTCAGAGCAAATGGTATTCCAAAATGTTGATGCGTAAAGTTATCCGGTGTAAGGATAAACTAACCCAGCACATTTCTCATCAGTTTACTTCTATTCGCCCCTTGTCTTGGGAAACGGTATCCGAATACTATGTATTTGGAATCAGGCACATTTTGATTTAGCGGATTCTTTTGTTAGGTTTATTGTATCTTCATGGCAACCGTTATGAAGGATGTATTATTGTATCTTAATCAAACAAAAGTATTTATTATGAATCAAACTATTACGGCAGACGTTCGTTTGTTGTCTGCATCGCATCCACATATCACTAAACATACCAGTATTTTCTCGTTGGTGGTCTCTTCTTTTATAGCTTTGGCTGGAGTAGCCGTTATTCTCATTGCGCTGGATTTGGACCAATCGGCTTCTACATTATGTATGAGCTTGCTGACTATAGGTACTATCTTGTTTTTATTAGCCTTATATCGTTTCTTCTGGAGGAGTAAGGAGATGGTCTATCTGCCGACAGGTAGCAGTGTTAAAGGAGGTTGTTGTTATTTGGATATAGACCATCTGCAACAAATGCAAGAGTTATTGGAGCGGGGTGAATTTGAATCTCTGAAGAATATACCTATCAAGATGAGTGGAAACGCACGATTGGATTATATGGTATCTAAAGACGGTAAGTTTGCAGCAGCTCAATTATATCGTTTTATTCCTTATACTTATGAGCCGTTTTCCCGCGTCTATTATTATACCGAAGCCGATTCAGCTTCGTTTGCGCGTAGACTGAATACCGGAATCTTTTGATTTTTTAATATGACTCTTTATGTTATGAATAAGGGGGATACTGTCTGCGAAGATGGGATTCTCCTGCTTAAGACGTTAATGTGATAAATTGTTGGGTGGGGCTAGTCGTTGATGATTGGCCCCATTTTTAGTGTTTTTAACTTGGAATGGAGCGGGAATAAGGCCGAAAACTGTACTTTTGTCCCAACAAATAAAGATGGAAATGAAGAAAATAGCGATATTATTTCTTGCTGTAGCTACATTAACTTCGTGTTATACCAGTAGAATGCAGGGAAGTCCGGCAGCAGTGTCGGCCGGTGCTTCTATCGGTGGCGTATTGGGCTCTATTGTAGGCGATAGGGCTGGGGGATATAACGGGTCACAATTCGGTGCTTTAATCGGTACGGTAGCCGGTGCTGCTATAGGTAATGCAGTGACTACACCTCGCAAGGAAAAGGTGCAGGTAGAAGAGTATGTGTATGAAGAAAATCGTCCGTCAGAATCCTATTATGCCCCTTCAGGTTTGCAGATTACGAACATTCGATTTATAGATGAGAATCGGAATCAGACAATCGATGCCAACGAAAAATGCAAACTTATTTTTGATATTGTGAATGATGGTGATGTTGCAGCCTATAATGTAACTCCGATTGTAGAAGAAATCAGTGGCATGAAACATCTGCAGATTTCTCCTTCTGCACAAATCTCGTACATGCCGGTGGGTAATCAGATTCGTTATACGGCTATAATACAAGGAGAAAAGCGATTGAAGTCGGGCGAAGCGGTATTTCGCGTCTATACCTCGGAAAGCAATGGTGCTTTGAGCGATTCACATGAATTCTCGATACCTACTTCAAAGAGAAACAAATAAAGTGGGTGTGTCGAAATGCGCATCCACTATTTTTTAGACACGGTTTTTTTTCGCTTTGTCCAACAACACGTCACGGATTAACACGGTTTTAGTGTATGTTTACATTAAATTTATCCGTGCAATCCGTGTAATCCGTGCCTAAAATACATTTATGACACAGTGATAGGTGTTTGAACTACAATAGATTCCTTTCAATTAAAGATCTTCAACGGTCTTGCTCGTTATTTCTTGAATTTCTTTCAGCGTCAAGTCACCAATGATAGAAATGATGGTAAACTCATCTTTTTCATCGGTTATTAGGATAAACTCACTGCTCCCTTTCTTGCGTTCCTTGAAATAGATGGTAGTCTTTTCGCCATCTTCGCGCACACGCATCAGCTCTTCGTAGCCATTCTTGGTATTGATGTCCTTGGTCTCTTTGCGCAATTGTTCAATGATGGGAGCTTCGTCACTGGATAGAATTTGTATGTTGTCCAGTCGGCTGGCAATGTTCCCTACATTCACCCCATTTATCTTGCCCGACATGTTGGGAAACATATTGAGCATACTTTTGGTAATGTAAACGGAGCTTACACCGTCCATTTCGGCATACTTGTCAAAGAAAGATTGTTGGGCGCGGCAGAATACAGTGCTGAGTGCCAACAGTAGGGTCAGGATATATATGCGTTTCATCTTATTCATTGATTTTATTCAGTTGTTTTTGGATATTCTTTTCTACTCTCTCGGTGGTTTCGTGTAGGGTTCCCATTTGCTTCATCCCCTTGTTTAATGCTAGGGAGAACTGCGCCAATGCCTTTTGAGCTTCTACGTATGCTTCTTCGGGAGTGGCACAAGTATCTTTTCTCGCAGGGATGGGTTCATAAAGATACCATCCGAAAGATACTACTATCAACATGCTGGCGGCAATGCTTCCTATCCATTGCAGATGTCGGATGCGGGTACCCCGCTGTATTTTCAAGGTACGTTGCTCTTGCGTTTCCCAAGTGTCTATGGCTTTCGATAGTCGTTCTTCCAATCCTTCAGGGATAGGCTCTTCATTCATGGATGCCTGCAATTGTAGGAACATCTCCTTTTCTGCATGCAGATGGTCAGGCACTTCTTCCTCGATAAAGAAACGTTTCAGTTCCTTTTCTTCGGCTTCTGTAGTCTCGGCGTTGTAGTAACGCTCCAACAGTTGGTTCATTCTATCTACATTCATAGTTCCTCATTGCATTGAATTGTTCACGTATCTTTTTTCTTGTCCGGCTCAGTAGCACCCGGATGTTGACGGGCGATAGTCCGGTGGCTTGTTCTATCTCTTCCATGGAGCAATCGTTTACATCCCGCATCACGATGACTTGCCGTTGTTGGTGGGGGAGTGTGCTGATAATTCGTTTTACCTGATTCACCTCATCCTTCAGTTCCACTTCCCGCATCAGGCTATTCTCTCCTGCTATGTTCAGTTCCTCGGGTGGACGGTTGTCTTCTTCTATGTGCGAAGCCCTTAATGCATCCATGCAGAGGTTCTTGGTCAGTGTCACGCAGTACGCCTCCATGTTTTCGATGTTTGGCGGTAGTTCCTCCCGTTTCTTCCAGAGCTTCAGGTAAGTTTCCTGTACCATATCCTCGGCATCTTGGGCATTCCCCATAAGTCGGAAGGCCACCCGATAGAGCTTTGGGTGATAAGGCAGAAACCTCCGTTTAAAATCATTTGCGTCCATCAATCATTATTTTGTCATCATTGATTATGGCCTGTATATCGTCCTTCTTGATGTTCCCTTTAATCATAACGAGGGCGCAATCGCCTTTCCCGGTGGTCATTACCAGTAGTTCGCGGACAGTGTCATCTTTCATCTTTGCAATGATCTTCACGTTCTCACCGTCTTCCTTCGCTTGCAACCAAGTTTCGTATCCGTACAGGTTCAGTTTGGCTACTTCCTTGGTAAAACGTTCCTTCACTTTCTCCGAACATTCTTCCAAGTCGAGTACCTTTACCGAATTGACTCCTTTGATAAGTGGGTTGCTCTTGTCGTCCTCGTCCATAAACAGGCGGGCAAACTTCATCAACAGAGGTGAAACACTGACGCTTTCCACGCCCTTTTCGTCTTTAAAGTAATTGTATAACGCATCCACGTTTTGGGCAACTCCCGTCTGGCAAGCCATGACTACGATAAAAGCAAGTATAATTTTCTTCATGATTCTTTTGTTTTTCATTGTTTATTTATCTTTTCTCCGAAGCGCTTTCAATGACAAAGACGGGAGCTCACCGGGATTTGTTACAAAGATAAGGAAGATTTTTAGTCTTGGTTTGGTGGAGTAGGAGAAAACTAGATGTTTATACCATATTCATGCTTGATTTGATCCATCACAAAAGTACTTTCCAGTGAACCGAGATTTTCGATGGTTCCCAATACATTGAGCACGAATTCCTGATAATACTTCATGTTTGGGGCATGTATCTTTAATAGATAATCGAAACTACCCGAAATATTGTAGCATTCGGTTACTTCAGGAATATTTCTGATAATTTCAGTGAAATCTTGTGCTATTTCACGACTAAGTTTGCTCATCTTCACATTGCAGAAGACAATGAAGCCTTGATTAAGCTTTTCGGCATCGAGTACAGCTATGTATTTCTTGATGTACCCATTGTTCTCTAATCGCTTTAGTCGCTCGAATACTGGGGTAGAAGAAAGGCTTACTCTTGATGCCAGTTCTTTGGTGGTAAGTCGGGCATTCTCTTGTAGGGTGCGGAGGATCTGCAAGTCCACTTTATCCAATGTTTCCATAAAGAAAAATATTCTGCCAAAGGCGTTATTTACTTTTTGATTTTTATCAATTGTTCTGTTTGTGGGTGCAAAAATAGTGATATTTTCTAATTTTTAATCGAATGTTGTGTGAAAAGTCTACTTGTAATACCTTTGTGCCGAAGAAAAGGACAAAACAATAACTTAAAAATGGGAAATTATGGAAAGAACAAAACTTCATTTTGAGACATTACAATTACATGTTGGACAAGAACAACCAGACCCGGCAACCGATGCTCGTGCAGTACCTATTTATCAGACAACTTCGTATGTCTTTCGTAATTCACAACATGCGGCCGACCGTTTCGGCCTTCGCGATGCAGGGAACATCTATGGCCGTCTGACCAATTCCACTCAAGGTGTGTTCGAAGAACGTGTTGCAGCCCTTGAAGGCGGTGTTGCCGGATTGGCGGTAGCTTCGGGGGCGGCAGCCATTACGTATGCCTTACAGAATATCCTTCAAGCAGGCGACCACGTGGTAGCTGCCGACAATCTGTATGGAGGTTCGTACAACCTGATCACTCATACACTTTCTACTCAGGGTATTACTAATACCATTGTCAAGGTCAATGACCTCAAAGCTTTGGAAGCAGCTATTCAGCCTAATACCAAAGTGGTGTTTGTTGAAACATTCGGTAATCCGAATTCAGATGTGTTGAATCTGGAAGGTGTATCGGAAGTTGCTCATCGGTATGGTATTCCTGTCATTGTGGATAATACTTTTGCTACTCCGTTCCTGTTTCGTCCGCTAGAACATGGTGCCGATATAGTAGTACACTCCGCTACCAAGTTCATTGGTGGACATGGTACTTCGTTGGGTGGTGTCATTGTGGATGGAGGTAAGTTTGATTGGAAAGCCTATCCCGATAAGTTCCCTACTTTGGCGAAACCAGATCTAAGTTATCATGGCGCAATCTTTGCCGATGTAGCAGGTTCGGCTGCTTTTGTAACTCGTATTCGTGCGGTCATTCTTCGCGATACCGGTGCTACCCTGTCTCCATTTAACGCATTCATCTTATTGCAAGGTTTGGAAACACTTTCGCTTCGTGTAGAGCGTCATGTGAAAAATGCATTGACAGTAGTAAGTTTCTTGAATAATCATCCCAAGGTGTTGAAGGTGAACCATCCTTCTTTGTCTGGGCATCCCGACCATGCGCTTTATCGGCAATACTTCCCCAATGGAGCTGGCAGTATCTTTACCTTTGAAATAAAGGGTGGGCAGGAGGCAGCCTGGAAATTTATCGATTCACTCGAGATCTTTTCACTCTTGGCCAATGTGGCGGATGTGAAGAGTCTGGTTATTCATCCCTATACTACTACCCATTCACAACTTTCGCCCGAGGAGTTGGAAGCCCAGCACATCACGCCTTCTACCATCCGTTTGTCGATAGGTACAGAGCATATCAATGATTTGTTGGCCGATATCAGTCAGGCATTGGATAAGATTTAATATAGGTATAGGTGAAAAGATTGTTCAGGATAAATATTACTAAACTTTTCAAGCTATGAAAATAGGCGATTGCAGCTATCGGAACATTCATTAGCAAAGGGGGAATCACATTTTTCAGAAGTGGTACCTTTGCCGCAGATTTAATAACAATGATATAATAGTTATGACACATTCAATGATTGTATGGAGCTGTATTATTACAATAATAGTATTGGCTTTTGTTTTTAGAGTAGTAGAAAAATGTTATCTTGCAAAGGATTCCCGAAAGAAACATATTCACTTGATAGAAATGAGTAAGGAAGAAGAAATGTTTTTTTGTCCAGGCGATGAAAATATCGAGGTGAAAGATGATTCAGAAAACTAAATTACCAACTGATATTCAGTATATTTGTCTGTTCTTTTCTGAATATGTAACGTGGTTGATGAGTAGTGGAGCAACCTGTATACGTATTGAGAAGAATGTAGCCAGAATAGCCGAAGCTTGGAATGTAGATGTCCGTATGACCATCATGCCGTCGCACATCATGCTATGTGTGTGGAATGAGAAGAAGACTACATCCTATAGCAATATCTGCCGGGCTTGCTTCAATCAAAACAATTTTTATGTCAATGCTCTATTGAGTAAACTAAGTTGGGAGATTGCAGATGGAAAAATCGATTTTCAGGAAAGTAATGATAGACTAAAAAGAATTATACAGACTCCTTCTCTTAACCGGTGGACGGTTTTATTACTTGTCTCCTTTGCCAATGCAGCCTTTTGTGGATTGTTCAAAGGTGATATGATATCCATGTTACTGGTTTTTGTAGCTACTATGGTTGGATTTAAATTGAAACAGGACATGCAAGAAGATAAGGCGGATATCCGCTTTATCTTCTTATGTTGTGCGTTCGTTTCTTCGGTCATTGCATCCGGAAGTTATGTGTTCGGTTGGGGAGATACTCCCGACATCGCTTTAGGTACGAGTGTCCTTTACTTGATTCCGGGCATACCTTATATCAATGCCGTAAGCGATATGTTGGACGGACATTATGTTTGTTCCTTTAGCCGAATTATGAATGCAGCTATACTCACCTTTTGCCTGTCAGCTGGATTATACGGAGGATTATTAGTCATGAATATTCATTGGTTCTAACAAAAAGAATAACCATGACTACTCTTTATTTGATACAAGATGGTGTGTTGGCGGCTATTGCTGCTATTGGGTTTGCCGCTATCAGTCATCCACCACGTTCTGTATATGTATGTTGTTCATTGACCGCCGCTATCGGACATGCTTGCCGTTATTTGCTGATGAATAATTCAATATATGCCATGCACATTATTCCTGCCAGTGGATTGGCGGCATTTCTCATTGGGACACTTGCCGTGTTCATTGCTCCTCGCATCAAATGTCCGGCGGAGGCTTGTTTCTCGCCAGCCTTGCTTCCGATGATTCCCGGTATGTATGCCTATCGGAGTTTCAAGGCTTTATTGCTTTGTCTATTTCAGAAAGAAGATATGTATGGACATTACCTTTATTTGTTGGTCAATAACGGACTGAATGCAGCATTCATCGTTTTGGCATTGGTTGTCGGAGCTACTTTGCCTATTTTCTTATTCAAAAAGATTTCATTCCAAGCTACCCGATAAATTCTGAATCATTAACTTTGCACTCATTAATAGATAGCTCATTATGGAACTCAGACAATTGAATAGTTTTGTAAAGGTGGCCGAACTGTTGAATTTTTCAGCGGCCGCCAAAGCATTGTGTATTACCCAGAGTACATTGTCACAACAAATCCAGCAATTGGAACAAGAACTGGATGTTCAACTACTCCAACGTAATAGTCATTCCGTCAGTCTGACAGAATCGGGAGAAGAATTGTTGCCATTGGCGCATCAGACCCTTTACGATGCCGGTGTGTGCAAATCACGGATGAACGACCTGAAAGCTTTGTTGGCCGGCACCTTGAATATTGGTGCAACACATACGTTCAGTCCTATATTGACAGAAACATTGTTGGACTTCATGAAACTGTATCCGAAAGTGAAACTTAACATTCATTATAAATCGATGGAAGAACTGATGGATATGTTGAAAAAGAATGAAGTGGATTTCGTTTTGGCATTTAAACCAAGTAGAAGATATGAAGGAGTAGAATCACATATTCTTTTCAACAATCATTTGGCTGCCATTGTCAACAACCATCATCCTTTAGCTAAAAATGAAACTGTGACTTTATCCGAAATCGGGAAATATGACATAGCATTACCTGCCAAAGGGCTACAGGCACGAAATGCCTTTGAACAGGTCATATCTCATTATTCTCCTCAGTTTCGTGTCCGTTTGGAATTGAACGAGGTGCATATCTTGTTGAAGCTTATCAAGCAAAGCGACTTGGTGACCATTCTATCCGAAGCAACAATACATGACGAACATGGAGTCAAGGCCATTCCAATCGATGCTCCGGAAAGTGGAATGGAGGGATGTGTTCATTTGTTAAAAAACAATTATCGAAAACGTTCGGCTTTAGAATTCATCCGGTTGTTGAGTGAGTCAAATGCAATCCGTGAGCGAATCCGTGACTGGTTAGCAACATGAAGCCTGTAGCAGTTATGCTATTATGTGTGTTGTAGTAGTGGCAATTATATGATGCAAAGACGACAAATGCTTTCGTCTTTGCATCATGATTCTATTTCTCTTCACTTACCGTAATTGAGGTAAGTTTCGATGTCCTTGTCTCCTCTACCCGATACGGTCAAGACTACTATATCGGTAGGATGGAAGTCCATCTTTTCCAATGCTCCTAAAGCATGCGAACTTTCAAGGGCAGGAATGATGCCTTCCAATCGCGTCAACAAGCGGGCTGCCCGGATGGCTTCATCGTCATTGATGGCAAAGACACTGGCACGTTTTTGTTGGGTGAGATGAGCATACAGAGGACCTACACCTGGATAGTCCAATCCCGGTGAAATGGAATAGGCTTCTTCGGGTTCTCCCTTTTCGTTCTGGATAATCAAGGTTTTCGCACCATGCAGAATACCGGTCTTGCCCAAAAGCATGGTAGCTGCTGTTTGATTGGTTTCGAGTCCTTTACCTCCGCCTTCAGCCAACACAATCTTTACGCGTTCATCATCCAGGTAATGATAGATGGTACCTGCAGCATTGCTACCTCCGCCCACACAAGCTATCAGATAATCGGGGTAGTCCCTTCCTTCTTGTTCCATAAGTTGTTTACGGATTTCTTCGCTGATGACGGACTGTAGCCGGGCTACCATATCCGGATATGGATGAGGACCTACAGCTGAACCAATCAGATAGTAAGCATCTTCGGCATGAGAACACCAGTATTGCAAAGCTTCGTTCACGGCATCGTTCAACGTCATGGTACCTGATGTAGCAGGAACGACTTCAGCTCCCAGCATCTTCATCTTTTCCACATTCACCCGTTGACGTTCCATGTCCGTCTTTCCCATGAAGATGGTACATTTCATATCCATCAGGGCACAGACGGTAGCTGTAGCCACTCCATGTTGACCGGCTCCTGTCTCAGCGATGATGTGTTTCTTTCCCATTCGTTTGGCCAATAAGGCTTGTCCGATGGCATTGTTGATTTTGTGTGCTCCGGTATGATTCAAGTCTTCACGTTTCAGATAAATCTTGCAACCATACTTTTCACTCAATCGGTGAGCCAAATAGAGAGGTGAAGGACGACCTACATAGTCTCGGAGCAACTGATGGAACTCACGTTGGAAACTTTCGTCCTCCAGTACTTGAAGATAGGTGTTCCGTAGTTCGTCGATACGTGGTTTCAAAACTTCGGGGATGTAGGCACCGCCAAACTCTCCGTAATAACCTTCCTGGTTTACTTGATACTTTTTCATAATTGATGATAATTAAAGGGTTAATAACTGGATAAAACAAAGAAGGCCCGTCGTAAGTACGACAGGCCTTCTTGTGCTTCCTTCTATTTATATAAAAGTATATTTACGGTTAAATAAATACATACGGCTTGTTTCCCTTACGACTTCTGGAGTTGTAAGAGCGCCACCAACATGTATTTACTATTGTCCTTTTCATTGTCTTTTTTTCTTATTTCAACGGCAAAAGTATGTATTTTGTTTGAAAAACCAAAGTAATTTCTAACTTTTTTTGAAAAAAGTAAAGGGGAAAGTGTCTAAACGTACGTTTGATAATGAGGTAAAAGAAGGTTTATAAGCCTTCTGATAGGCATAAATAAGGCAAAATAACATCATATATATTACGTTCTACAACGTGAAACGTACAAACTACAATGTAGAACATATAAACTACATTGTAAAACGTACAGGCTACATTGTAAAACGTAGTAATGATATGCTTCTTTAGGCTTAATATTCTATGTGTTCAGCCTTACTTTTACTCTTCCTTTCCTTTGTTCTCTGTGATTCTTTCGAATAGAATACCCGATTTCTTTCCGCAAACATACGCAATGGTGGGGATTATTGTATGATTTCATATATAGCTATATTGGGGGCTGAATGAAATGGATGAAATAGAAAACGTTTGAACTTTTTGTTGATTTAATAGGTTTGTATTATCTTCGCAAAGTGAACTAATAGAGTATAGTATGGTACAGTTGAAGGATAAAGTAGAATATATAGTTGCTTTGGTCAATGAATTTGCTAAACATTTTGGCTTGACTGATGTACAGGCTTTTCGATATATTCAACATTTTAAAGGAATAGAATTGATAGACCAGCACTATGATATTATGCACACGCTCGACTTTAAAGAAACGGTAAATAGCCTTGCAAACTATTGCAATCGTCAAGGAGGGGCGTTAGTATGATACTTTATCATGGAAGCAATATGGTTTTCGAAAAGATTGATTTGAATATATGAAGGGTATCACTTTTCAGTATTTCTTTGGGACGAATAAAGCAATCAATAAACTTAAGAAACTATGACGGATTTTGAATATATGAAAGAAGCATTAGTTACAGAAATAGTTATGATGCTTATAGAGAAAGAAGGAATGGATATGAAATCGGCATTTGTTCTTTTTTATAATTCGGAAACTTATGGTAAGTTGTCAAATCCAAGTTCAGGCTTGTATTTTCAAAGTCCTGGATATGTCTATTCTTTTCTTCAAACAGAAATAATTACAGGGAAAATGGGATGATTATTATCCGTCTATGCATTAGCAATCCCTCAATAAGCAACGAAATCAGTTTTAATCGTTCCTTATTGAGGGATTTTATATATCATCCTATTACTTTCTATACTTATTCAGTTCCGGAAGAATCTTCTTGATGTCGTTGATGCGGGTGGCATCGCTGGGGTGGGTACTCATAAATTCGGGGACTTTAGCGCCACCGGAGGCCGACATCTTCTGCCAGAAGGTGATGGCTACATTGGGATCGTAACCCGCCATGGTCATGAAGATAAGGCCCATATAGTCGGCTTCCGATTCATGCTTGCGAGAGAAAGGAAGAGTCAAACCATATTGGGCACCGAGTCCGTAGATGGTACTGCCGGCCTTTTGAATTGCTGCTGATTTGTTGCTTAGGGCTTGTGTCAGGATTTGTGCACCGTACTGGGTCATCAATTGTTGGCTCATGCGTTCGTTGCTGTGCTTGGCTACGGCATGTGCTACTTCGTGACCTAATACTACGGCCAGTTCGTCGTCCGAAGAAACCAACTTCAGTAGTCCTTCGTATACCACAATCTTACCGCCCGGCATGCAGAATGCATTCACCTGATTGTCTTTAACCAAATTGAATTCCCATGAGAAATTACTCAACTCTGCGCTGAGGCCATTTGCCTTCAAGTATTGTTCTGTAGCGGCAGCAATCTTTTTTCCTACACGGGTTACCATGTTTTTACCCGAGGCATTGCTTGATACGGGAGCCGATTTCATGTATTCGGAATATTGTGTCAAACTGGAGGTGAGTACTTCCTGGTCGGATACCAACAGAATTTGTTTTCTTCCGGTGATGGGAACGCTACCACAACTGCTAAGTAAGAGCAGTGCAATGATTAGTAGGCTTGTAATTTTTTTCATAAGATTTAACTTTAACTATTTAGGGTGTATTCAGATCCTTCACTTCGTTTAGGATGACACGAGTAGAGGTCAATTCTTAACTTTCAGTCGTACCCATATCCAATGAGGAATGAGTTTCCAGAAAAATACCAGGATGCGGTATCTCCAGTCAATAACCACAATGCGTTTCTTCTTGCTGATAGCCTTGACAATGCAGGCTGCTACCTGGGGCGCTTTCATCAAAAGCGGATAGTTGTCGTCCTTTAATAAAGGAGTAGCTACAAATCCGGGACGGATGTCGGTAAAACGTATGTTCAATCCGTTCATTCTTGATAGTTGGTCGAGCGCATCAAGATAGGTGTTTTGGAAACGTTTGGTGGCCGAGTAGGCAGGGGCAATGCCCAATCCTTTTACACCGGCAATGGAACTGATAGCAGCTATATGTCCGTAGCCTTGCTTCTCAAAATAATGATAGGCTGCGGTTGTCAGTCGGATAAATCCTTCTACATTGGTAGCGGCGGTCTTCAGTTCGATGTCGGGGGTAAGGGTAGGGTTCTGTTTCCCGATACCCGAACTTAGTAGAAAAAGATCCATACCGCCTACTTTGTCTATCAGACTTTGCAGGCGGCAGGGTGCATCTTCCAAAGTCACATCCAGCACTTGGGTGGAGACTTGTTCGGGTGCTTCTTTCCTTAAAGTCTCCAACTCTTCGGCACGTCGACCGGCAACACCTACTTGCCATCCTTGGGCGATGTAGAGTTTGGCTACTTCGCGTCCGATGCCCGATGTGGCTCCTATGATGATTATTCTCATTTTACACTTTCCATGGCTTGTTGCAAATCGGCGATGATGTCATTGGCATCTTCGATACCTACCGACAAGCGGATAAGGTCGGGGGCTACACCGGCTTCAATGAGTTGTTCGTCGGTCAGCTGACGATGGGTATGGCTGGCCGGATGGAGTACACAAGTACGGGCGTCGGCCACGTGGGTTACAATGCAGGCCAGTTTCAAACTGTCCATGAACTTGATGGCTTCTTCACGGCTGCCCTTCAAACCGAAAGCTATCACTCCGCAAGAACCGTTCGGCATGTATTTCTGTGCCAATTCGTAATACTTGCTGCTCTTCAAACCGCAATAGTTCACCCATGCCACTTGTGGATTGGCTTCCAACCATTCGGCTACCTTCTGGGCATTTTCGCAATGGCGTGGCATACGCAGGTGCAAGGTTTCCAGACCGAGGTTCAACAAGAATGCATTTTGGGGTGACTGGATAGAACCGAGGTCGCGCATCAATTGGGCGGTTGCCTTGGTCATATAGGCCATCTTGCCGAATGCCTTGGTGTAAGTCAATCCGTGATAGGATTCATCGGGAGTAGTCAATCCTGGGAACTTTTCGGCATGTGCATCCCAATCAAAGTTTCCGCTATCTACAATGACACCCCCTACAGCTGTAGCATGACCGTCCATGTACTTGGTTGTAGAGTGGGTTACGATATCGGCTCCCCATTCAAACGGACGGCAATTGATAGGAGTGGCAAAAGTATTGTCCACAATCAAAGGAACTCCATGCTTATGGGCGATGCGGGCAAACTTCTCGATATCGAGTACATCGATGCTGGGATTCGAAATGGTTTCGCCAAACAAAGCTTTGGTGTTAGGACGGAACGCTTTGTCGATTTCTTCTTCCGATGCATCTACATTGATAAAGGTACATTCGATGCCCAATTTCTTCATGGTTACGGCAAACAAGTTGAAAGTCCCACCATAGATGGCTGATGAGCATACAAAGTGGTCGCCTGCCTGACAAATATTGAATATAGCGTAGAAGTTGGCTGCTTGTCCCGATGAGGTAAGCATGGCACCTACACCGCCTTCAAGAGCAGCTATCTTGGCTGCAACGGCATCGTTGGTAGGGTTTTGCAAACGGGTGTAGAAATAACCGCTGTCTTCCAAATCGAACAAACGGGCCATCTGTTCGCTGGTATCGTATTTGAATGTGGTACTCTGGTAAATGGGCAATACACGAGGTTCGCCTTTTTTCGGTTGCCAACCTCCTTGTACACAAAGAGTGGCCGGACTGAAATTCTTCTTTTCCATATTATTTTTGTTTTACTTGTTATCTGATTAAATTATGCTGCAAAAATAAGAAATCTCTGTCATTTTTACTCCTTTTTCACCTAAAAGTATTACTTTTGCGCAAATTTTATGATAAACGAGATGGAAGGAGATTTTAATTTCAAGCATGTAATGCCCGCACAGATTCGTTTCAGTGATGTAGACCAGTTCGGGCATGTGAATAATTCAGTTTATTTTTCTTTGTACGATTTGGCAAAGACTACCTATATAAAGGAAGCACTGGGCGATATTGATTGGAGCGAACAGGCTATTGTGGTAGCCAATATCAATGCAAATTTCTTTACTCCTGTGTTCTTTTCTGACCAGATGGAGATAGAGACAGCGGTTATTCAATTGGGGCACAAGAGTTTTACTTTGTTGCAACGGGCTGTTCAGAAGGATACCCGTGAAGTGAAGTGCGAGTGCCGTACGGTGATGGTACTTTATGATTTGATCATGAAGGAACCCATGCTGATTCCTGATAACTACAAGGAAGCCATTTGCAATTACGAAGGCCGGACATTGGAAGAATTGGCGAAGAAATAATACACTATAGTCGAGGGATGATTTGTCATCCTGAGCAAAGCGAAGGATCTGAATACATAAAGTAATTGTATTCAGATCCTTCGTCATTTTATTCCTCAGGATGACAAGATGATAATTTTACTTATACGACTTTTCCAAAATAGTCAGTAATTCATCGTCAGTCATAGGACGTGGGTCGAGTCTGAATAAACCACCCATAGCAAATCGTGCATTGTCGGCAATCTTCGGAAGGTCTTCTTCCTTCATACCGTATTCACTCAACTTGATATCGCGTACACCACATTCCTTCTGCATGATAATCAACGCATCGATAAAGTCGGACGGGCGGTTACTCTTCTTTTCAAGCATCGCTTCGGCCATCTTCATGTAACGTTTCATGCAATCGTTACGGAAAGTTTCGAAATAAGCTTCAGAAATGGCGATGAGGCCGGCTCCGTGTTGCAAGTTAGGATAGTAGGCACTCATGGCATGTTCGATGGAGTGTTCCGATGTACAGCTGGAAGTAGCTTCTACCATACCGGCAAGGGTACTTGCCCAAGCTACCTTGGCGCGAGCCTTCAAGTTTCGACCGTCTTTTACTGCTACCGGCAAGTATTTGTAGAGCAAGCGGATGGCTTCAAGAGCATAAAGGTCGCTGATTGGATTGGCAATGTTGGCTATGAAACCTTCGGCAGCGTGGAAGAAGGCATCAAAACCTTGGTAGGCAGTCAGTGCCGGTGGAATACTGAGCATCAATTCCGGGTCTACAATAGACAAGGTTGGGAAAGTATAAGGCGATGTTCCCAAACCTATCTTTTCCTGAGCTTCTTCGTTAGTGATTACACTCCAAGGATCGATTTCGGTACCGGTACCTGCTGTGGTAGGAATGGCTACGATGGGGAGTACCTTTGTATAAGGACGTCCTTTACCGCTACCTCCCGATACATAGTCCCAAAGGTCTCCTTCGTTACAAGCCATGATGGCGATAGCCTTGGCCGAATCGATGGAACTGCCACCGCCCAAGCCTACAACGAAGTCGCATCCTTCCTGGCGACAAAGGGCAGCTGCTTCCATTACGTGCGACTTGATGGGGTTTTGCAATACCTTATCGAATACCACATTGTCTACGTTGTTCAACTTCAATTGTGCCTGAACTTTGCTCAAGTAACCATATTTCTTCATGGAAGTGCCGGCAGAGATGACAATCAAAGCTTTCTTTCCAGGCAACTTCTCTGTAGATAATCTCTCAATTTCTCCGCAACCGAAAAACAATTGGGTTGGGATATTCAAACTAAATGTAGGGTTTGCTTTCATGTTTTTTTTGACGTTAAAGGTTTATTGGTAACAAATGTAAGGAATAAATTGATAAATGGGAAAAGAAAGAACGAAAAAGCATGAAAATGTTTGCTTTTTATTATCTTTGTCCATTGTTTACTTAAAAATCTATGCCATGAAACATTTGTTTGTATGTCTTTGTTGTTTCGTCTTTCTGAATGTTTATTCACAGATGCCTTTAAAGACTTGGGGCGACCAAGGAAATGGTACGTATGTAAATCCTATTTTAAATGCGGATTATTCCGACCCTGATGTCATTCGTGTGGGTGACAGTTACTACATGGTGGCTTCCGATTTTCACTTTCTTGGTATGCAGATACTGAAATCGGAAGATATGGTAAATTGGAAGCTGATAGCCCAACTTTATGATAAGTTCGATTTTCCGGAATGGGAAAACAATACCCGCTATGCCGGTGGCTCGTGGGCACCGGCCATCCGTTATCATGATGGTAAGTTCTGGGTGTTCTTCTGTACACCACATGAAGGATTGTTCATGACGAATGCAGAGAATCCCGAAGGTCCTTGGGCACCGTTGACGCATGTGGCAAAGGTTCCCAAGTGGGAAGACCCGTGTCCGTTTTGGGATGAGGATGGCAATGCTTATTTGGGAAGAAGCATTCACGGGGCAGGCCCCATCATTATTCATCGGATGAGTCCGGATGGCACTAAGTTGCTCGACGAGGGGCGGACGGTGTATACCGGTCCGGTGGCCGAAGGTACCAAAATTCATAAACGCGATGGCTATTATTACATGAGTATCCCCGAAGGAGGCGTGGAGATCGGTTGGCAAACCATCCTTCGTTCAAAGAATATCTACGGACCATACGAAAAGAAAGTGGTACTTGAACAAGGGATGACCCGTATCAACGGTCCGCATCAAGGTGCAATGGTGGATACTCCCGAGGGGGAATGGTGGTTTTATCATTTCCAACAATACAATCCGTTGGGTAGGGTGGTACATCTGCAACCCATGCATTGGAAAGACGGTTGGCCCGTTATCGGAGTAGATATGGATATGAACGGTATTGGCGAGCCTGTGGAAACTTGGCGGAAGCCTGTTGTAAAGAAAAAGGTATCGATTGAATTACCGGCTACTAATGATACGTTCGAAGGAAAGGAATTAGGTTTGCAATGGCAATTCAACCACAATCCGGTGGATGAGGCTTGGAGCCTGACGGAGAGTAAGGGAATGATTACTTTCCATGCACTGAAAGCCGATAACTTCAAGGTGGCTCGTAATACGTTGACGCAAAAGACGATGGGTTATACGGGTACGGCAACCGTAAAGATGATATGGAGTAGTAAGGACATGACGGATGGCCAACGTTGTGGCTTGGCATGTATGGGCAAACAAAACTGGACGTTGGGTGTGATGCAGGAAGCCGGCAAACGATATGTGTATATGGAAAAAGACAATGAAGTGATACAGAAAGTCCCTGCTAAAGGAAGCGTTATTTATCTGCGTATGGAAGCGGATGCTACCAACAATGCATATCAATTGCTGTACAGCTATAATGCCAAGGATTTTGTAGCATTGGGTGATAAGTTCCCTATGCAGTTCGGTAATTGGAAGGGAGTGCGCATCGGCTTGTATTGCTATAATATAAATAAGGAAGCCGGACGAGTTTCCTTTGATGATTTTGTATATGTACATGATGGCCCTATTAAAGAATAATGAATATGAGAAAATTGCTATTGATATCAGTAGCAGCCTTGTTCTTGACTGGCTGCATTCAACAACCCAAAGCGGAAAAGCAACTCACTCCGCAAGAGCAAATTATTGAAAACATTGTGCGTACCTCTTTCCCCGATAAGGTATGGAAGGTGCAACTTGATGAATCGGCCAACATGCAACAAGCATTGCAACAGGCTATTGACTCCTGCTCGTACTATGGAGGTGGAGTGGTGGATGTAGCTCCCGGCATGTATGCGCTGAACGGTCCTTTGAAATTGAAAAGTAATGTCAACCTTCATTTGCAGGAAGGCGCTTACTTGCAATTCAGTGGGCGCTCGAAGGATTTTCTTCCGGTGGTGCTTACCCGTTGGGAAGGTACGGAACTGTATGGACATTCGCCCATGATTTATGCGTATCATGCCACCAATATTGCCATTACGGGTAAAGGAACTATTGATGCGCAGGCCGGATTGGAGTTTGCTACTTGGGGACCAAAAGAGGCCAACGACCGTGACCGCTTGCGGGAAATGGGTGATAAACTTACTCCGGTACAGGAACGTATCTTTGGCGAAGGGACGATACTTCGTCCGTCGTTTGTGCAATTCTATGGTTGCTCGCGCATCTTGGTGGAAGATGTAACTTTGAAGGATTCGCCTTTCTGGACCATTCACCCGGTGTTCTGTGACAATGTAATTGTGCGTGGTGTGACTATCGACAGCCATTTCCCCAATAACGATGGATGTGATCCGGAGTCTACTTCGAATGTATTGATTGAAAATTGTACCTTCCGTACGGGTGATGATGCCGTAGCCATCAAGGCAGGACGCGATACCGACGGACGTGCTACGGGACGTCCTTCGGAAAACATCGTGGTGCGTAATTGTTCCTTCTTCTCTGAATGTAACGGATTGTGCATCGGTAGCGAAATGTCGGGCGGAGCTTCGAATGTCTATATGGAGAATGTAGAGATAGGTACGGTGAAGAATGCTATCTATTTCAAGTCCAACAAAGACCGCGGAGGTTACATCCGCAATGTGGTGGTGAACAACATTACCGTAGAGAGAGCAAAAGGAGCCATCTTGCGTTTCGAAACCAATTACTTCGGTTATCGGGGTGGCAACCATCAGACTATTTATGAAGATTTCCGGATATCCAATGTCCAGGCAAAGGATGCTGATAATTATGCCGTATTTATGGAAGGAAATGTAGATAAGCGGATGAAGAATATTTGGATAGACAACTTTCATGTGGCCAATGCCAAGCATGCCTATCATTTGTTGTATACAGAAAATGTGTGTTTCAAGAACTCTTCTGTAAATGGAGAAGCTATTCCCGAAACTCCGGAAGAAGATAAGGAGACGGTTGTTGTAGATATATATTAATGAAAAGATAAGACCATGAAAAAAACGATGAAGTATGTATTGATGTTTGCCTTGGTGTGGACGGCACAAACATTGTTTGCACAAGATTTTGACAAGGCATTCGAAGAAAGCAAACGGATTGAACAACAAATCAAGCGCACCAGCTTCCCTGGTAGAGTGTATAATATTGTGGACTTTGGAGCAAAGGCCGATGACCCTGCATTCGCTTGTCATGAAGCCATTAATTTGGCTATCATCACTTGTAGTCAACAAGGTGGGGGAATGGTGTTGGTACCTGATGGTACATTCTATACAGGTCCGATTACTCTGAAAAGTAACGTAAACCTTCATCTGACGGATAAGGCTACGTTGAAGTTCCTGACCGACCAGAAGCTGTACTTCCCGGGTGTGATTACCCGTTGGGAAGGGGTGGATTGCTATAATGCCCATCCATTGATTTATGCGTACGGAGAAACCAATATTGCTCTGACCGGTAAGGGTACTATCGACGGGCAAGGTTCCAATGAACATTGGTGGTACATGTGCGGAGCTCCTCATTATGGTTGGAAAGAAGGTATGAAGGCACAGAAGTTGGGTGGACGTGAACGCTTGTTGGGCTTGGCTGAATTGAAGCGTCCCATTCACGAACGTGTGATGACTCCCGATGACGCTCTCCGTCCGCAGTTGATTAATTTCTATCATTGCAATACGGTGTTGATTGAGGATGTCACTTTGTTGAACTCGCCTTTTTGGGTGATTCATCCCATGTTCTGCGAAAGTCTGATTGTTCGCGGTGTACATATCTTCAACCGAGGTCCGAATGGTGATGGTTGCGACCCCGAATCGTGCAAGAACGTACTGATAGAGAATTGTCACTTCGATACGGGCGATGATTGCATCGCCATCAAGAGCGGACGTAATGAAGACGGACGCAAATGGTCTACACCAAGTGAAAACATTATTGTGCGTGGTTGCGAGATGAAGAACGGCCATGGTGGTGTGGTGATTGGTAGTGAAATCTCCGGTGGTTACCGCAACTTGTTTGTGGAAGATTGTGTGATGGACAGCCCCGAACTTGATCGTGTTATTCGTATCAAGACCAATACTTGTCGCGGTGGTTTGATTGAAAATATCTTTGTACGAAACATCAAGGTAGGTCAATGCAATGAAGCTGTATTACGCATCAATCTGCAATACGAAAGCCGTGAAAATTGTAACCGTGGATTTACTCCTACCGTACGTAATGTACACCTCAAGAATGTATCTTGCGAAAAGAGTCAGTTTGGCATTGTGGCCATTGGCTTGGAAGATGATAAGTATGTATCCAACATCTCGGTAGAGGATTGCCGTTGGAACAATGTGGCCAAGAATGGCAATCGCATTGAGAATGTAAAGGATATTACCATGAAGAATCTTTATATCAACGGGAAGTTGGTAGGAATCGATTAATGGATATCTTCCCCTGAAAATGTTTTTTATTCAACGTTTTTCAGGGGAAGACAGTTGGCTAATCTTAATCTTTTATTGCATCAAAACACCATTTTATTTTATCCCAATTGTAATCCGGTTCAATTGAAAAATCAAATTCACGCGGATATTTCTTCTTATCAATCAAGGCCTGCAACTTGGTTGCTGCTTTTTCTGGATTGTTTACTAAATAGATTATTTCCCTTGTTCCGTTCCATGTAATTCTTCCAAGGTAAATAGCATTGGCTGTTCCTCTTCCAATAATGAGCTTGCTTAATTTATCTTCAAATTTATCTAATACTTTTTGTTCTTCTGAATTTGGCATTCCTTTATTAACTATATCTTTACATTTGATAAGAACTGAACAATGCCATCCAAAGACTTCTTTAGGCTCAAAATCCTTAATGCTCTTATTAATGATAGCTACCATTGGTGATATGGAGTCTTCGCGTGTTATAACAGTAAATGATTCTTTAGGTATCTTTATATTTGTGTATGTTTTGGTAGCAATGATTTCTTGGGCTGTTATGTTTATTAATGTAAATAACAAGGTTGTCATTAAAATGATTCTTTTCATACTTCTCCTTCTTATATTATTAAATTTATATTCACAAAGATAATGATTTTCTAATAAACTATGATGTCTGTATCAAAATAAAACGTATCAATATAATCTAATAAAAGGCTATATTGATACGTTATTTTTGTTTTAGTTTAATCTAAAAGATCTATTCTTTGATGCAAATCTAACAATTCTAGCTCTTAAAATTAAATATTTTTATTAGATAATTAATTTTAGGTCAATCCTGATTTGTGATGAAGAGTGAGAATTATGGAAATAGGAATTGTTGATTTGCGTTATTTATGGAAGTAGAAAATGACAAATCGCATTGTTTATGGAAATAGATTGCGGAAAATTTGCAGTTTTATGGAAATAGAATTATTTTCGCAGTAAAATAAAATGAATTATGAATACTCAGACATTACTATCAATAGTAGCAGATCAGCGTGAGGAGTTGCTAGCGAATGATTACTCGGAGTTGTGCCCACGTCCTGAAGAGTCACAACTTGACTTAAAGAGCAATCGAGCTCAGGTTGTGATAGGTGTCAGACGATGTGGAAAATCAACATTATGCGAAATGTTCCTTAAACAAAAGGGGATTGACTTTGCCTATGTAAACTTTGATGATGACCGAATGGAGGATATGAAGGCAAGTGATTTAGACCATTTGCTTGAAGCATTATATATGACTTATGGAGAGTTCAAATATCTGTTCCTTGATGAGATACAG
>JAFUNS010000061.1 GCA_017472925.1 Bacteroides sp.
AGGAACCGCCCGGCAAATCCATTGGTTGCTTTTCTTCTGCAAGAAAACGGGAGGTGCTTCTATCCATTCCTTCAAGTCTTCCATGGTTGTTTGGTTGTCTTTGTACAGACATCCGGCAATCCGGAAAGTCTCGCGGAAATCTGAATACTTGCTTAGTTCTTTAATGGCTTGTTGGCGTGTCTCAATATCTTCTCTCTTGCTCAATGGTTGGCGTAGCCAATGGCTGAGCGCTTCCTTGCCGAAAGGGGTACAGGTACGGTTCAGGCATTGGAAGAGTGATTGCTCACCGAACACGTCAAGGTCGAGGCTGAAAGGATGTGAGGCGTCTATCCATTCCTTTCCTCCATCGAAAGCACTATTGTCGTTCTCCAATGAGGCCAACTCCGCCCGGTAATGGCGGACACTCGTTTCGTGCCAGTCCTTTTGGTGGTGCAAGCGGTCGTGTAGCTTTACCAACCAAAGGAAAGAGATGAGTGTGGCGAGAAGAATCCCACAGATAATTGTTCCTCCTTGGTCGTAACCGATACATAAGGCGATGAATCCCGCAATGAAAATGATGCCTCTTAGTAAGCTGATGTGCAGAATCTTCTTCTTGGTTTGTTCGCTTTCGTGTTGGGCGTTGTTTAGCTTCTCTTGATAATATTTCTTTAAATCCATGTCGATTCAATTAGTCAGCAAATGTACAAATCATTGGCATTTCCCACTGGTGACAATTTGTCACCGGTTGAAGCTTGTCCTCTTTGAAACGTTGTTTTAGTTTGTTCCAATACTTTGTTAACTCAACGATAGAATTATGCTATCTTACCGTTTTTCAATTCGTTTTGTAGGAAATCGTAAACATAAACCGGGCTTTGGAAATAAAGTCCAGTCCGTTTGTCTTGAAGCTTCTCGTATGTTTCGGAGTTGTAGAGAATGTCCAATGCTTCGGGGATGGATATGTGATGGTCCTCGACCAGCATGACGGCTAAATCACGTGCCATACATTCGTTCATGTATTCAATGTTGTTCATAATTTCTTCAAATGTTTTATTGCTTTCTCTGTTCCAAAGAAATATTGGAACGTGATACCTTTGATATACTTCAGTCGTTCCAAGAATATATCGATATTGATATTCCCTTCCATAAAGTTACGGATTTGTACACCGACCTTATCATCGGCTATTGGCCCATAGACGATATCATAGTCATGAATGGGGGTATCCGAACGGTTGCTTCGGTTCTTGAAAACGAATTCAGCCCATTCCAAACTATATTCCTTGAAAATCTTTATTTTTAGCAAATTGTCTGACAAAACACGTTCATCCAATTCAAATGCATTCACAATGGGAATACTATTCATTTGCAAAGATTTGAAGACTGCCATTTCTTCAGCTTGCTTTTTGTCTTCTGAAAGATAGAATCCTTTTCCGAAATCCTTTCCACGTGCAGATTTGGTTAAATCTATTTTATGGATTTCTACGTTTGAACCATGATAAAGTATCATGCTATTGCCCCTCCGAAGCGTCTGCAATAGGTCGCCATGTCTTCTACCATCGAATCAAAGCTGAGGGTATGAGCCACGTGATACTGGTCGCAAAGGAAGTCGATGGCTTTGTAACGGGACAAATACCGGAAGGCTTGCTTGGCGGTAAGCTGATATCTCCGTGCAAATTCGTTGACGAATATGATCAGATATTCTGTTTTGTCTTTGATGGAGTCATTCATAAGCATATTTCCTTCGTTAATGATGTACAAAGATAGTCTTTCTACTCTAACAATACAAATGAAGTGGATGTTTTTACTCTAAAACCTCAAAATAAAAATGATTGCGAATATATCCTGATGCAGTATTCTGTAAGCTACATAAACATAGTAGAAAAACAAGATAGTACCTTCACATTATCAGGAAGTTCAGATTACCTGATAATGTGAAGCTTATACTGCCGTTCCCGTATGAGGGAAATATTATCTTTCTATCTTGTCAAGAAGATATAAAACCTCTGCTTGTTCATCAAATCCATATCTTTTGTAATCATCGTATGTCAATTCCCAATCAGGTCTTAATTGTTTTGCACGAGGGTCATCGATAGGCAAGTACAATTGCAAGGAATTGGATATAGAGCCGTTGAGCTTGGTGTGCGGAAGAACAAAAGGTGTTGTTTCCATATAAGTGTTAGGAGCCTGACTACTAGAGTTTCCGACTATAACAGCCCCCATCTTCCATAAATAAAATGCATAATGAAAGGCTGCACTAAACGTGTTGGCATCGGTTATTACATAAATATGTTTCGGTGTGTATATAGGTTTTCCACTTTGTTCTGTTAATTTATCCTTTATACAACTTATGCTATTCTTGATAAACTTGTTTCGATAGCTCTCCGTAATAGTCTGGGGCTTATCCTTGCTTTCTGAAAAAACATAATCACCAAAACTATAATTGGTCTTGTTTCGAGCGTTGAATTCCGAAAGAGTAGTTCCGTTCTTCTTTATGTATAATGGAGATATGACACGATAAAGTTTGTCCCCCATATTCTTTTTCAGATATTCATCTCCCCATAACTGATAGAGGGTAGGGCGAATGATAGGTGTCCATCCTCCACTATTACTTCTTAAATCTATAATCAGATTCGTTGAATGATGCTTTTTCATCTGTAGGAGCATCTTGTCAAACTCTTCGCTGAATGAAGGAAGTTCGGAGATGGCTTGCAATGTATCGGAAGGCATCGGACGATGAAATGTCTTCTCATAACAATATTTCAGGTCTGTATAATAATCCATTCCCCATTCTTTACTAACTTCTATATTATCACGAGCCATGATGGATGTACTCCGAAAATACATTGTTTCCTTTCCTTTACCGATAAACGCAAAAGAAAGATTTCCTGTAGGGATTTTATCGTTTGATTTTTCTCCTTCTGTATTGTGCCACATTCTCCATTCTTTTTCCGGCATAAACGGGAGTCTTATCTCTATCTCATTGTTGTCGGGAGTTTTTAATTGATAAGTAATGCTATCGTTTTTTAGCATGGGAATCAGTTTGCTCAATACGGTATGCGAGTGTGCGTACCAACAGAGGTTTAATATTGTCCCAATTTCATTTTCCGCAGGGTAAAGTTTGGTTATCTCCTTGTAAAGGGTATTTACAGGAATCCCTTCAATACCAACTAAACGGCTGCCAAGTATGTTGCTATATTTTGTGGGGAGTTTACGTACTAATAAACCTTCATCTATCGTTCGGAATGCAATGGGTGCAAGGACATGTGAAGTGGTTTGTTTCATCGGGTAGTTGACAAAGGTATGCCCATCCTGTAGAGGTGCGAGAAACGAGCGAATCTGCCAACAAAGTTCTTCGGCTTCCGTTACATTCTTTTGTTTCAGGTTTTGCAAGGCTGTATAAGCAGAACGATGGAAAAAGGCTTTTCCTCCATAGTTTGTATAAGGGTCGGGATGTGTATCCTCTAAATGTTTTATAAAACTACGGAAATCCGCAATGATAGAATCATTGGGTAATTGTGCCTCACAAGATAATCCTAATGAGAAGAAAAGAATTGCTAAAGGTAATCGAAATAAATTCATAAAGTGTATCATTTGTTGTTTTATTCTATAATTTGCTTAACGCAATTCCGGATCTTGTAATTGGTCCAGACGTTCTGCGGCTACTTTGGCCATCCATCTTTTGAAAGGTTCTGCTTTGGGAGAAGGGATGGATTGGATGATGCGGAAAATCCCCTCTGTAGATACAGCCATTTCTTTATGTCTCTTGCCGTCTCCACTCGTCATTTGAACCAGGGTACAAATTGTACCCCAGTTGGATTTTAATTCTGGGTCACGGCTTTTCATCTTCTTGATGTACTGTTTGGGTCATTGCTATCTGTCAACACTTCAACGATGTCCGAAATGGAAAAATACCATTTTTCTTGTTCGTCGTCCCAAACGGTACGTACTTTCTTTTCCTCGAATAGCTTGATTGATTCTTTCTTTGTCATAATGCCTTTGTTCAATAATAATGTCCAAAGATATATTTTTTAGAAAGGAAATCAAAAACATTGTGGAAAAACATTAGGTTTATGATATATGAGAAAGTTGGTCTGTATAATATTCTTGATGGCGTATTTGGGTATGCTAAATGGCTTATAGTTAAAACAAGTTTTTTCTGAAAATATAAACGTAATTCTCGATGAAATGGGGAAAATAGATGTTCCTCCCCCGGTTTTTATATAAGTTGAAATATTATGGGAATCTTCTGAAAACCACCGAATATCATTTACCCCTCAAATATCTGTCACTTCTGCAACACTCCTTGATAATCAAATTGTTATGGTGACACAGGTAAGATTCTCGTGTCACACATCTGTCACTGGATATATACCACAATTTTCTCACCCACTAGCTCAAACTTTGCAATCTCCATATCATTCAATACTCCCAATATATCCTCAAACGAGGTTGGGAATCGGGTATGGAGATTTGAAAGTTTTTTTGTTTATTGTGGCATAATTAATACAAAAAACCGAAATGCCACAAAGGAATCGTGTTGCCGAAGCCGTATTCGATGTCATCTTTTATGACATAAGCATTTTCTATGCCAACTATTTGGGCGTTTCTTTTCTTGCGCCCTCCAATCTCAAATGTGTAGGGCGCTATTTGGAAATCAGATTTGGAGGAAGCCACTACATCATGGTTTACTGCCAATTGATTGAAAAAGAAAGTTTCACGCAAGTTGCCTGTTTCCGGTGTATCCTTGCCAAGTACGTATGCCAAATTGGTATTCTCCAAATAAAGCTTTGTAACCTTGCCTAAACCTCGTATTCCACCTGTGGCATCATAGAGTTGTTTTATCAGCCCTGCCTTCTCCATATATACAATATAATCGGCCAAGGTTTGCCTGTCAATATCAATTATTTTTGCCAATGAAGAATAATTGGGCTTGAATGGTACACTTTGGGATAACACTACCAGCAAATGACGCAACTTGGCAGCCGTACTGACATTCAGTTTGGCGAAAAGAGGAATGTCTGTTTCAAGTATCGTGTTGATTGTCTGCAAAAGTCGCTCGCTATAATTGCCTTGTCCGGCAAAAGGATAGTATCCATTTTTCAGATACTCCTTGAATGCAGCTAGTGGAAACTCTACTCCTTTTGCCACTACTTCGTGATTCAATACTTGTTCCAGCGTATAAGTAGGCAATGACAAATGATACTGCATGTTCAAGTATTCACGGAAAGACATTCCATACATCTTATATAAAAGGACACGACGGCTCAAGTCGTCCGTTCCCCTAAAGATGTCCAAGATGGAAGAACCCGTAAAGATTACTTGCAAATTGGGTAGATAATCGTATATCAACTTCATCTCCTTTGACCAACCAGCATATTTATGGATTTCGTCGACAAACAGATGTTTTCCTCCTAACCGATGAAATTCCTCTGCAAAGTCCAATAATTTGTGTTCCGAGAAATAAAAGTCATCAGCAGATACATAAAGGGTGTCTTTCTGTGAATGGTGTAGCTTGATATGTTGGAGAATCAATGTCGTTTTTCCCACTCCCCGTGCACCGACAATGGCAGTCATGCGGTCATTCCAGTTAATGGTCTGATGATTGTATCGCAAGAACGTGGTGTCCGTTTGCGACAATAGTTTCTGAAAGCGTTGAACCAGTTTTTCCATATTCCCAAACGTTTAGTGATGCAAATATAATCAATTTGTGGAATACAATCCACAAAATTTGAATTGTTTTGTGGAATGAGTTCCGCAAAATCGGGTATTTTTGCCGAAAAACAAATTTCCGATACTCTAACTGCTTGAAACACTACGAGAAGTGCCGCAAGTGATGGAGTGAAGGGTATTCATGGCATAATACCAACAACATAGGTGGACTAAATTTCAATATTCCTCATTATAAACTTATTTTCTTCTGCATCTATTCTTAAAACCACGGTGTAATTCCATGAACATGTACCGTGGTTTTATAGAATTGTACCGTAATTCAACGAAACCACACTGATGATTTGGAAATAGATGCTTTTCTTTGTATCTTTACGTGCAGTTTGCAGTTTGATGTTTCCATCATTCCACTTATTCGCTACAAAGGTACGACAATTTCCAAGAACGGCAAAAGCACACTCTTATCAATCTATTTATTTTAGAGGGAGTGAAATCTGCCGCTTGACCTTTTCTTATTCCAAATAAGGTTTGGCTACCTTTGTGTCCGACAACGAAGATAAGCGACACACGAAGTGAATGTATATAGTGTAGATGTTAGTCTTCATTATACACATCTCATAAAAGTGCACCGAAATACTAAAAAATGCTTTCAAAAATGCAGTTTGTGCGAAAATTTGGTTACCTTTGCGTAGAAAAATAGGCTTTAACAGATAAGAATGGACAAAAATTCATTGACATACGGCTATTTTGAAGGCTGCGGGAACTGCAAAGTTTCTGCAAATTATGTCGTGAATAATTTGGTTATGTGCGAAAATCGTGTAAACACACACACACACACACACATTCTCATCGCGCGTATTTTACAAAATATATCTTGAATACCAAAGAGTTAGCAGAACCTTTTTCTACGGTTTTTCAGCTCAACCAATCAATTATATGTTTTCGCAATGGTGCTCCGCCCCTCCATGTGGCGGTTCAAGAAGCATTGTATCATATTACGGCGTTACCAGTCGGCACTCACCGTGCCTTGTTGGAAACGCCGTTTTTTCATTTCAACTATTAACATTAAAAACCAAAATGATTGCAGAAGGAAAGAAGCGTTATGAATGTCCAAGAATGAATGTCATTAACTTGGAGATTGCACAAATGATAGCCACAAGCGGAAACGGAGATGTTATCGTTGATGGCTGGGGCAATGGCGGAAGCCTCGAAGGTGGCGAAGCGGAAGAAAGTGTTTCTCGCTGTAGAAAGTGGGGGAACCTATGGTATAACAATTAACAGATGGATGTATGAATAACGGATATTCCGGTGCATACGTAGCACCTCAAGTTGAAATATTGGAAATCGCCGTTGAAAAAGGCTTTGCCGTCAGCAGTGTGGATGTCGATCCGTGGGGAAACGGTGGACATCTTGGCGATTATGAATTAGAATAAAAGAGTATAAATATATAATAATTTAAGAAACAATGAAGACTAAGTATTTTGCTTATGCAGCGGCTGCCTTTATGTTGGCAAGCTGCTCGAACGACGAGGATTTTGTTCCACAGGACAACACCAAGGACACCCCCATCACCATCGCCTCGGCAGGTGTGGCGGAACTCTCAACACGTGCCATTGATACCATCCTCAACACACTTGTGGGTGAGGATGCACCCCTTGGTCTCTATGTGTCTCACGAGCAAGATAAGTATAAGGCCGACCACGAGAAATATGTTCACAAGTATAGTAGCGGGGAGTGGGAATTTGATCTTTTCGGTAAAGACAACGAGCAAATGCTTTTCAATGGCAACAGTTTCGATTGGATTGCCTATAGCCCCTATAGCATCACAGATGGAGAGACCACTACTAA
>JAFUNS010000029.1 GCA_017472925.1 Bacteroides sp.
TGCTTTTATTTATTCCAACTACCCAATTTGTTACTCTAACCACTCCATTTTTCATCCCAACCATATTCCATGTGTCATCCAAACAGCGCTACTTGTCATCCTGAGCGTAGCGAAGGATCTGTAAACATCAGCATAAATAACTCCAAAATCGCCTTATTTACTTCCAAAAATCCCCAAAATCCCATCAAACAAGGCCATAAATTCGAAGTTGTATCCCAAAAAATGTAACTAAATAGGGTAAAAATGTAACAAAAATGCCTATCCTTGCACTAAAATTTAAGTTAATGCAAGGGTTAAATAGTTGAATATCAGCGCCGCTGTAACTATGTAACTAAAATTGCTGTTTTTTTCTTAGTAATAGAAGATTGGTAATACCACTGAAATCACTTTTTAAACCTTTTGTTTATTTGCTTAAAATAAGGGTATAGCAGATACTATCAATCAAAATAATTTGTACTTTTAAAGCGAAGATTTGAATCATAGTAAAACTAAGAGGGAAAGATGCTTTGGAATTCAGAACAATGGAAGGAACAATTTGAGCGATTGTCTACTCAAAGAAATGCGAAGCAAAAAGAAGAAGTAAGGTTTTTGCTTCGAAGTATGCGTGTCGATGTGTTCAAGCATACTGTATTCTTGGTGCAACAAGGATATTATTTCAATGAAGAACAAGAGAAGATAAACTTCCCCGATGCAAGAACGATGATGGCAGGAACTATATTTTATGCCTCTCCACAAACCGTCCATCATATACCAACCATGATTAATGAAACCATTGTCAAGGTAGAAAATTCTGATTGCCTCTTGGCTGCTGAGAAACTATTGAATGAAGGTTATCATCCGGCCGTCTTGAATATGGCCAGCCGACAAAACCCAGGTGGAGGCGTACAAAATGGAGCCGGTGCACAAGAAGAAAACTTGTTCCGTCGTAGCAATCTATTTCAATCCCTCTACCAGTTTGCCCCATTTGCATCCAACTTCGGCTTGCATAAGTCAAAGTATCAATACCCGTTGGACAGAAATTTCGGAGGTATCTATACTCCCCATGCCACCGTCTTCCGAGGAACGGAACAGGATGGCTATCCTTTATTGAACACACCTTATCAGATGTCTTTCATTGCGGTAGCCGGCATCAATCGTCCGGCTTTGGCTTCTCCCGAAAGAATAGCTCCCGAGTTGGTAGAACCTGTCAAGAACAAGATTCGTACTATCTTTAGAATCGGTTTGTTGCATGGTCATGATTCATTGGTATTGGGAGCATTGGGATGTGGTGCTTTCCGCAATCCACCTTCACACATTGCCCGCTTGTTTCATGAAGTGATGGAAGAGAAGGAGTTCAAGAACAAATATCGCTTATTGCTCTTTGCTATCCTCGATGACCATAACGCAAGATTAAAACATAATCCTGATGGGAATTTCTTGCCGTTTGTGTGGGAGTTTAGAGATTAGAATTAAGATAATATAGATATTCATTAATTTGTCTGTATATTGCTAGGATATTAAATGAAGCTAATAATGAAAGGCATTTTCATCATTATCATATTAATGTTATCATCAGTTTGGCCTATACACGGTCAAACTAAATTAGCTTTGTTGATAGGTGTATCTGAATATACAAAAGATAATGCTAAAACCAATGATGATACATGGTCCAACATTCATGGAGTTAATGATGTAAAATTATTGAATGCTACCTTGAAAGAACAAGATTTTAACATCACGACATTATGTAATAAAGAAGCTACTGCCATAAAAATAAGGAAGACCCTTAACAAGTTTGCATCCTCTTGTAAAGAAGGAGATTTGGTTTATATTCATTTCTCATGTCATGGCCAACCTGTTGAAGATTTGAATGGAGATGAACCGGAAGGTTGGGATGAAGCACTCGTTCCTATAGATGCCAAAAAGGTATATCAAAAAGGAGTTTATGAAGGTAAGAACCACATCATAGACGATGAACTCAATGAATATCTGAGAGAGATTAGAACGAAAGTTGGAAAGAATGGATTTGTATATGTGGTAGTAGATGCATGTCATGCCGGTTCCTCTTATCGTGGTGATGAAGAAGAACGCATTACTCGTGGTACAAATCGAGGATTTACAGCATCTGACAAGCCATTTGTTCCTAAAATAGACAAAAGGGGAAAAATAGAAATCGAAAAGTCTAATGTCATGTCTGATATATGTATTCTTGAAGCTTGTCGTTCCTATCAAGTGAATAGTGAGATACAAGAAAACGGAATCTATTATGGTTCATTGTCTTATTATGTGAATCAAGTCTTACAAAACATTCAATTGGACAATAATATTATTTGGACTAATAAAGTATCTCGTTTGATGAACGAGGATATTCGCTTAGTCAGACAAAACATTGTAATAGAAACAAGTCTTTAATTTGTAAAGTCATGCAGCTATCATTTTTGCCACATAGTGACGAAAGGTTATTGGAAAAGTTTGCCAAAGCACAACGGCAAAAGGCTATTGCTTATTTGAAAAACCAGTTTTCTTTACCGACAGATGATTGTGAAGATGTTTTTCAGGAGGCATTTATAACACTATACAATAATATTCAAGAAGGGAAATTGAAGGAATTGACTTCTTCTATTTCTACATACTTTATGGCTATCTGTAAAAACAAGACGTTGGAACTTCTTAGAAGTAGAGGCAAATATGTAATATCTTCATTTGATGTAAATGTAGGTGGACAAATAACCTTCTTGGATGAACAAGTAGATAAAATACTGATGCTTGAAGAGGATGATGAAGTTCTTCAAGAGCGAAAGGAAGCATTGGTTAGAGATATTGTTCGTGATTTACCTTCGCCATGTGATGAATTGCTATGGGGATATTATCGCGATGGTTTTTCTATGAAGGACTTGGCTGAGAAGTTTAATTATTCAAGCGAGAATACAGCAAAGGTAACCAAACATCGTTGCTGTGAGAAGTTCCGTAACCGCTTTAATGAATGTATTAAATCGTTGTTCTAAAATTGAAAGATTATGGATAAAGATATAAAGGACATTGAAAAGGCCTTGTTAGAAGATGAACGTATTAGTCGTTTTTTACAAGGATTGATGGATGCAAGTGAAGAAGTTACTTTTCTTGAAGAGCTGAAAGGTAATATAGAATTGCGTCAACGTGCTTCTGCTCAAGCCAGATTGATTAAGGGTATGAAACAAGCCGATAATGAATTATTGGATGCCTTTAAAAGAAGTAAAGAATCTGATCTTAAAGAAATAACCATGAGAATCAATTCGGAAAGACATAAAGCAAGTGTAACAATAGGAGGTTGGTCAAGAGCTTCTATTTTAGATGAAGACGGAGGAGAAACTTGTAATTCTACAAGAATACCCATTAAATTTGTTTTACGTCAATATGCAGCAGTGGCTGTTGTTTTTCTTATAGTCTTTGTAGGCTATTTTTCATACGATTATTATGATACTACAAGTTTAGGGAAAGAATATGCCAATACTTTTTCTGTTTCTTCTATCGTCAGAGGTGAAGCCAATGAAAATGTAGAAACCGAATTAATCGCATTATTTGAAAAGGTTACTAATGAAGAAGACCTTGACCAAACTATTTCTTCTTTAGTAGCTTTGTGGCAAATAGCTAAGCAAAATACATATAATGAATATACTGATTATGCTCCTTATATAGGTTGGTATCTTGCTATTGCTTATTTGGAAGATTATGAAAAGGATAGAGCAATGGATATATTGGAGGAAATGGAAGAAATGTATCCAGGGGGTACTGCTATAGGAAATAAGGTCAGAACTTTGATTAGAGAAATATAAAAGAGAATGTTTGTGTTCTCATATAATTATAGAAAAATCCACATAGCTATGAGAGAATATGTATCAATATTGTTCTTTATTGTTTTTGTCAGTAATGTTGCTGCACAAGATACTATTTTGATGGACAAGCTATGGAAAGATTATTCTAAGTGTATAAATTTGATTGAAAATAATCAACATAGCCAAGCTGTTCCTTCTTTATGTAATATATTGGATTATTTGGGAAATACAGAACCGTTAAATGTTGACGCATATTTAGCTACATTATTCTTATTAGATGATTGTTATCAAGAACTAAACAATCAATATTTATCATATGAACTTTACGAAAAAGCATTTATTTTAGTGCGTAAAGGAAGAATTACAGACTACAATAAAATTTCTGTTGCTAAATTATACATGAGAATGGGGCGTATAGAAGCCTCGTTAAATAGTTATGTAGATGCTTTACAATATTTATCCTTTGCCCAGAAAATTTGTAAAAACATTAATGAACATGGAGAGTTTTATATTGTATTGCTCTCTAATATTGCTACAGTTTATTTGGCTAATAATGAATTATCAAAAGCTAAATCATACATAAATGAGGCAAAAGACATGTTTGAGAAATCTTTCGGTGATATTTATAACTTAAACAAAGAAAATAAGCATGAACTTTTATCATTATTTTCTAATTATGCTTTTATTTGTGGTTTTGAAGGAGATACAGATGAAGCCGAAAAATATTATAGATTTCTGATTAATAACAGCAATCCCCAAGATTTAGTTTATCAAGCATCATGTAATGGATTGTCAATGTTACTTATGGGATTAGGAAACTATAAAGAAAGTATCAAATATCTTCAAAGATTACAAGAATTAAAAAAAGAGAAGATTCATTTGTTTGTATCTGAACAAGATTTATATCAAAATCTTGCATTAAACTATTTGTATCTTGGAGATAAAGATAATGCTCTCGTATATATGGAGTTGTACAACCAAAAGGCTATTGATAATATAACAGACATGTTTTCTAAATATTCCATAATGGACATCGAAAATTATTGCCAAAATAAATTGTTTGAATTAATATTAATTAATACAGCTATAGCATATAATACACAAGAGGAGAAAGCTTTTATTGAAGCTTACAACTACACTTTATTATGCAAGACATTACGATTGGGCTTTTTCAATATCATAAGATCGTATATAGAGAATTCTAATAATATTGAATTACATTCGGTATATGATGACTATTTAAAATTGAGAAATAATTTATCACATAAAGAAAATGATGAATTAGAAGAAAAGGAAATTTTATTCAAAATGCTCAAAAATGAGAAATATATTTTAAGCTCAATTGTTGATTTTAAAGATAAATTAATAAATATCATAAATGAGTATAACGAATTGAAGTTGCAATTATCTAATGATGAAATGGTTGTTGAATGTTGCTATATTCCCATATTTCATAGTAGGTCCGATATAAAGTTCTATTATGGAGCATTTATATTTAGAAAGAATCATCTTGCACCAAAACTAGTGTTGTTTTCAGAAGCTGAACGCATAAATGAAGCCGTATTAAAACTTGATTTTGACGAATTTCAAGTGAATGAATTCTACAAACCATCCAATTCTATTAATGTGTATAACCAAATATGGAAGAAATTAGAACCATATATGGATGGTATCTCAACTATTTATTATTCTCCTATTGGACATCTGTCATATATAAATAATGATATTTTATGTGATTCTTCTGGTTGTTATATGAATGAAAAATATCGAATGATTCGAGTGTCTTCTACAAATAACATATTAAATTTGAAATTTAAAAACGATAATTATAAATCTTCAATCTTATATGGTGGTATAGAATATGATGAAACAAAAGATAACATGTTAAAAGAAAGTGGCCCATATATGTCATATTCAGGACAAATTATAGATAGCACTTCAATTATGCAATTACAAAATGTCAGAGGGAAGTGGGGAAATATTAATGCAACAAATATAGAGGTTAAAAATATAAGTGAAATGCTTAAAGAAAATAATATTGATGTGCAAATAATGAAGGGAGCAAAAGCTAACGAAGAATCATTTAAAAGTTTATCAGATAATTCACCTGATATTATCCATCTTGCAACACATGGGTTTGTTATTACAACAAATGATGAATATACAAAAAATTCAGCTGTATCTAAAATGACTCCTTATACTATTAAGGAAGGATATATGTTATTGTCAGGGTTATTAATGTCTGGTGCTAATAATGCATGGAGTGGAAATTTTGATTTATATAATGTTGAGGATGGAATTTTAACATCAGATGAAATATCTAGATTAGATTTGTCTAAGACAAAGTTAGTAGTACTTTCTGCATGTGAAACAGCAAAAGGAATAATTGATACAGTTGATGGAGTCATAGGGCTTCAACATGCGTTTAAAAGAGCTGGCGTAGGTTCTATTGTTATGAGTTTATGGAAAGTTCCTGATGTATCAACAGCAATGTTAATGAAATATTTTTATTCTTTTCTTTTAAATGGGATAGAACGTCATGAGGCATTAAAATTAGCCATGAAAGAAATTCGTAAAATATATAAAGATCCATATTATTGGGCAGGTTTTATCGTTTTGGATTAAACAATTGAAACGCAACAAAAAGATATCTTTAATTTCATATTTCCAGATTTAGCAGTAAAACGTTGATACATGACAGTGAGCATGTTGTTAATTTTAACTCATAGAAGTATGATTATTTTAACGACAGGTTTAGGAAGTTATATTTATGGTGAGAATGATATGATTTTTTGGGGGAATGTTGGAAACAATATAAAATTCGGAGTTCATTATAAGAAGAGAACCTGATTATAATGAAAAAGAGAGTATTTCAGATGAAACACTCTCATATAATCAAGTTTTAAATCTTTTTTTTTAAATGTATCTTCTTTAAATCTTAAATGTTATCTTAAATAGAATCTTTAAAAATATTATCTTCCTTTAAATATATATTCTTTCTTTACTTGTTATTTTGCTGCAAAGATAATGCTTTTAATTTAACCTGCAAATTATTTTTAAACTTTTAACCATTCATCATCTGGTTTTGCTATAAGTCTCGCATTATTTATTGCCATATCAAGGGTCAAACATGTAGAAGCACGATAAACTCCATTTTCTTTTTCAATAACAAGGGCTAAATCAGCTGAAGCTTTAGAAGTCAAACACAACGGCAATAATAATTGTAAACGTCCATCGTAGTATTGGGGAACAGCTGTTTTGTAATTTCTTCTAATTCTTCTTATAGCATCATTTATGGTTCCTTGAAGTAGTACTCCTAGTTGATACTTATCCATACTTTGCAAATTTTGAGGAAATCTTGTTATATTATCATCTATTATATGGTTTACGTTTGGGCGTAATTCTAATTTTGTATCATAAATTAAGTCTGAAGAATTCTCAAAGTAATTTGCATTATCGGGTAAACTTGTAAACTTCATTAAGTCTCTATCACTTGCTTTTCTCCAACCTAAAAAGAACCACTTAATGGTGCCTGGTCTTTTATTCTTTTGGAATAATGCAAAAATTTCCTCTTGATAATCTGTAACCAATCCAGTATTAAAAATTGAATATCCGTTTTGTTCAAAAATCTTGCTTTCCTCGTATAATTTGATAAAAGTATGTTTAATATAGTTCTCTAAAATCGGATTTTTCCCTATTGGTTTTTTCTTGTAATCCCAATCTTCAGTCATTGCCATAGATTTTAATTCTTCAATGGCGCTATGAAAATTTGTAAACCATGCATAATCAAATAATCTCATATTCTTTTTTTTGCAAATATAAGCCTTTATTCTGAAATATTGTGTTCTTTTAATTAAAAAACTTTTCATCTCTTGTTAATCTTAGTAGTATTTCTGCAATAAAGGGTAGAAACAATAAAGAGCAACATCATGAAAAGTATAGAAATTCAAATAGACAGAAACAATGCAGAACAACAAATGGCGTTTGATATTGTAGCCAATACAAATACTTGTCTTTTTATCACAGGTAAGGCGGGTACTGGTAAAACAACATTTGTTAAGCGTATCCAAGAAGAAATCAATAAGAATTTTATAGTATTGGCACCAACCGGTATTGCAGCCATTAATGTAGGGGGTGAAACTATGCATTCTTTCTTTGGCTTTCCTTTGGAGGTTTTAGGACCTCATACTAGGATTGAGGTATCCGATGAGAAAAAGATGTTGCTGGAAAGGGTTGATACGATTATAATAGACGAGGCTTCTATGGTTAGAAGTGACATGGTGGATGGTATGGACAGATATTTACGAAGTGCATTTTGTACTCACATGCCTTTTGCTGGTAAACAAGTGGTATTCGTAGGTGATTTGTACCAACTTCCACCTGTTGTAAAAAGAGGCAGCGTAAATGAAGAAATGCTTAATGATTTATATGGCACTGGTATGCCATTTTTCTACAAAGCGCATGTATTGAAACGAATGAATCTTCCTAAAATCGAGTTTAGAAAAATCTATCGTCAGAATGATGCTGATTTTGTCAAGGTATTGAATAAGATACGTATTGGTGAAACAAAGAAGGAAGATTTGGATATTCTGAATCAGCATGTTTGTAACACAAAAGAAGTAGAGGACTTTTCTGTTACTTTGACAGCTTTCAACAATATGGCCATTAGAATCAATGAAGACAAACTGGAGGGTATTGAAGCGGAAGAATTTATCTATGAAGGTAAAGTAACTGGTGATTTCAAAAGAAAAGATTTTCCAGTACCCGATAAGTTAAGATTGAAGGTCGGGGCACAAGTTATCTTCTGCCGTAATGACTATACGCATGGTTGTGCAAATGGAACAATTGCCAAAGTTGTTGCTCTAACCGAAGATAGCATCAAAGTCAGCTTGGAAAATGGTTCTGAATTTGAAGTAGATAAAATTACATGGGAAAGTACAGAAAAGGTCTATAATCGGGAATCACGTAAGATTGAATCTAAAGTAGTAGGTGCTTATTCACAATATCCTATCAAACTAGCTTGGGCTATAACTATTCATAAATCGCAAGGCATGACTTTTGATAGAATGCACTTGGACTTAACTCGTGGTACTTTTGCTCCAGGTCAGGCATACGTGGCCATCAGTCGTATGCGTAGTTTGGAAGGATTGACATTAAGTAATGCTATTATGCCACATCATATTACGCTTAATCCAGAAGTTCGGGCATTTGCCAATTCATTCAATGACATTGCAATGATTAATGACGAATTGAAGAATGGTAAAATGGTTTATAAACATCTTGTAGCAAATGATTATGACATGGCCGCACAAACTTGTTTGGAACAAGTTATAGAAAAGACTTGGAGTTATGATTATCGTAATGCAGCTTTGATTGCTAAAAAGATGTTTGATATAATGCTTGATGATCGCAAATTGCTTGGATTGACAGAAGGAATGGAACTTTTGAAAGATTGTAGTATGACTTGTAATTTCCTTAATGCTGTATTCTGCCTTTATGGTAATCGTTATGAAGAAGCAATCGGTTATGCGGATATGGTATTGAGTCGAAGAATTTGTTTAGAAGCGATGTTCATTAAAGCACGTGCTTTGTATGAATTGGAACAATATGACGAAGCATATAGTGTCAATTATCAAATGCTTACCGCAATAGTAAAATCGGAAGAAAAACGGACTACAGACAAAAAGCAATATTTGTTTGAAGCAAAGCTTAATACACATATTGGCAATTCAAATATAGCCATTTGCAAACGATTGATAAAACTCTGTCCTGAATGTGTGGCTGCATATACTATGTTACGAAACGATGTATTGAAGGAAAACAAGTTTATCGAAGTAAAAGAAGAGGAGGAAAATATAAATTTGATACTTGCTTTCAATGATCCTAATATAGATAATGAAACTTTTGAGAAGATGCTCTCCACTGAAAATAAGGCAGATAAAGCGTTTTCAAAGCTTAAGAGAAGAATCAGCCAAATATCAGCCTAAAAAAAATTGCAAAAAAGTTCGTGTATATTGTTAACCTCATGGATAGAATTGTCATAAAGGGTAGAAACAAATCTTAATAACAATTTTAAATATAGGAATTATGACAACAAAGACTCGTTACACAATGGTAGATAAAAGAGGAAATGAAATTTATCATTCAGATAGTTTCCTTGGTTTTATTGGTATGACATTCGTTACTGTTATAGGCTCTGCATTAGCAATTGCTTTTTTAGGAGCTATTGTTAGTGGTATTTCATCTATTTTTGGTTAATTGAATAAATGTAATGTATATGGAAAGTCTGTTTTTCTTTATCATAGCAATTGCGTTAGCTTATGCTGTAGGATGCTGGGGAAGTACTCGTAAAATTGGTTTTGGGTGGGCATTTGGCTTGTCGCTCATTAATCTCTTTATTGGAATCATTGCAGTATTATGTTCCAAGAAAATTGAAAAGAATGAAGATAATGTAGAATCATAAATGAAAAGAGTATGAAAGTTATAGGTTGGAGTATATTAGTATTTGGTATCTTAAGTTTCACTGGGGCAGCTATAGCTTCTCATAGTGTCTTTGGACCTTGTTTCTTTATCGCTCTAGGAGCGTTCCTTATACATAAAGGAAATGAAAAGAATAGTTAGAATTACATTTGTTGCCATAATATGTATACTTTGTTGGTTTACCATCTCCCCAATATTTTATTATTTAGCAGGGAGATGGGAACTAACAAAATGGCGATTACTATTAATGTTGGTATCACCATTATTTCTAATTGTCTATCTATGCCTATTCGTATGGGGATATGTTACCTATCTCGATTATGAAAGAAAGTATTACTTCACTGATGAAGATAGACTAGAGAGAATAACTGGTGTACGGCTTCCCGATATGGATATTGTAGAATATGACCAAGGTATGACAAGCATTACAGGAGATTACAGAGATTGGTTACTTGTAGAGTTTGAAAAGATTCCATCAGAAAAAGTATGTCAAACTTTGGATATTTTAATTGCTTCCCAAAAGACAGGTTGGATAAAGAGAGGAGATGTCTATGAGTTTAGTATAACATGGGGAAATCATTTTCCAGCTCCAATAGGGGAAAATGAAGATGAAGACAGGTTTTTCAGTATCTCATTTGAAGCAAGAAGTAAGTGGGCAGTGATTGAATGTGGTATGTGGTAAGATAAGTTATGATTTACTTTAGAAGATACATAAAAGAATCCAAGGTGAGTAATCCAATAGATAATCCTTACGTATTCGAAAAAATGTTTCGGGGTAATCCCAATGTTGAGGAAGTTTTCTTGCATAAAGATACTGTATATATTGAAGATAAGGCCTTTAAAAATTGTGTATCATTGAAAAAGATAAATATGCCTTCAAAAGTTGAATACTTAACTTCAGAAATGTTTTATGGATGTATATCTTTGTGTGAAATTATTGCAGAAAGTCCAATTCCACCAAAATATTATCCCGATAAAGTATGTTGTTTAAGTGATGCAGACGATAATATTGATGATAGATTGTTATACTTTGGCGTTAGAATAAGTAATATATTTACTGAAAAACCAAATTGCTTTGAAGGTGTTGATAAACAGAAATGTATAATTCGTGTACCTAAAGGGAGTGCAGAATTGTATAGAAGTGCTCACGAATGGAAAGAGTTTGCAAATATTATTGAATTTTGAGCACTAACATTATAATTATAAATCACTCACATATTTAGTAGACAATATCGAAGAATAGATTTTGAGATGTAAAGTGGATAAAGAAACACTCTTTAAAAAGAAAGAAATTCCTTTGCTAAATTGTTATATTCATAAAGTAATAAAAGGTATACACTATGAATATGACAATGGAATTTATTATCCGCTTGGTTATAGCGGGAGCAATGGGAGCATTGATAGGACTGGATAGGGAATATCGGGCTAAAGAAGCCGGGTATCGTACTCATTTCTTGGTGTCGTTGGGTAGTGCGCTCATTATGATTGTATCGCAATATGGTTTTGCGGATGTGTTGGGAAAGGAAGGAGTGGGGCTGGATCCCAGTCGTATAGCTGCCCAAGTGGTGTCGGGCATCGGGTTTATAGGTGCGGGGACCATTATTCTGAATAAACAAATTGTAAGGGGATTGACAACAGCTGCCGGAATTTGGGCTACGGCAGGTATTGGATTGGCTATCGGGTCGGGTATGTATGTGCTGGGCATTTCGGCAACTATACTGACACTTATCGGTCTGGAAGTCTTAAGTCTTGTCTTCAAGAATGTGGGGATAAGGAATATTGCCGTGGAATTTTCCACCCATAGTCGTGAAATACTGAACGCCATCTCGAAGAAATTCAGCACGAAAGATTATTATATTGTTTCATACCAAATGGATGAACAACCGGAAGAAGGAATGACGAAGTATCATGTTTCGATGGTCATAAAGTGTAGAAAGAGAAATGGCGAGGCAACGTTAGCTGCTCAACTTCAGGAGTATGAAGATACTACCATTCATCTGATAGAATAAAGTTAAAGAAGAACTTTTAAAGATTTTTGGACTTCCACCCCGTAATTACAAATATTTCCACTAACTTTGTCGATTAATTAAAGCGAAAAGCTTGATAATCATGAAAAAGAAGAAGATAAATTGGAGGGTCCCCAAAGGGGTGGAGCTGACTGAACTTGATAAGAAAGTGCTTTATTATCAGGATAAAGGACATTTAGTGCCTACCCGGAACTTGATAAAGACACCCGAACAAATAGAAGGTATTCGTAAAAGTGGCATTATCAATACAGGAGTGCTCGATTTGGTGGCAAAAGAAATACATGCCGGCATGAGTACCCTTGAAATTGATAAGTTGGTGTATGAATATACCCGTGACCATGGGGCAATTCCTGCTTGTTTGGGATATGAAGGATTTCCGAAGAGTTGTTGTACATCGGTGAACGAAGTGGTTTGTCATGGCATACCCAATGAATACGAAATTCTTGAAGAAGGCGATATTATCAATGTGGATTGTACAACCATCCTTGATGGATATTATGCCGATGCATCGCGTATGTTCATCATTGGTGAAACGACTCCTCAAAAGAAAAAACTGGTTGATGTGGCTAAGGAATGCCTTGAAATAGGTATACAGGCAGCCAAACCTTTCGGTTTTGTAGGAGACATAGGTAATGCAATAGAAAAGCATGCCAAGAAGAATGGTTTCTCGATTGTGCGTGACTTGTGTGGTCATGGAGTGGGACTAGAGTTTCATGAAGAACCGGATGTAGAGCATTTTGGAAAGAAAGGTACAGGTATGTTGTTGGTGCCGGGGATGACATTTACCATTGAACCGATGGTGAATATGGGTACACATGAGGTCTTTGTGGATGAAGAGGATGATTGGACGGTGGTAACGGAAGATGAACTCCCTTCTGCCCAATGGGAACATACGTTTGTAATGACGGAAGAAGGACTTGAAATCCTAACATATTAATATATATAATAAGGTATGGATAAAATGGATACAATTATATTAGGTATAGAATCTTCTTGCGACGATACTTCGGCAGCTGTTATACGTAACGGAGTATTGTTGAGTAATGTAGTGGCCAGCCAGGCCGTACACGAATCGTATGGTGGAGTAGTACCCGAATTGGCTTCACGTGCGCATCAGCAGAATATTGTACCAGTTGTTCATGAAGCATTGAAAAGGGCAGGTGTCACTAAAGAGGAATTGAGTGCCATTGCTTTTACCAGAGGACCGGGATTAATGGGTTCTTTATTGGTCGGTGTATCGTTTGCTAAAGGGTTGGCACGTTCATTAAACATCCCCATGATAGACGTTAACCATCTGCAAGCCCACGTGTTAGCTCATTTCGTTAAAGAATCGGAAGAAGATAATAACCAACCGCAATTCCCTTTTCTTTGCTTGCTTGTATCAGGAGGTAATTCGCAAATTATCCTGGTAAAAGCTTATAATGATATGGAAGTATTGGGACAAACCATCGACGATGCAGCCGGTGAAGCTATTGACAAGTGCTCTAAAGTGATGGGATTAGGATATCCTGGCGGACCTATTATTGATAAATTGGCCCGTCAAGGTAATCCAAAGGCCTTTACGTTCAGTAAGCCACACATACCCGATTACAATTATAGCTTCAGTGGTTTAAAGACCTCGTTCCTCTATTCGCTTCGCGACTGGTTGAAAGAAGATCCCGATTTCATCGAAAAAAACAAGGAGGATTTGGCTGCTTCGCTCGAAGCTACCGTTGTAGATATTCTGATGAATAAACTTCGCAAGGTGGCTAAGGATACCAAAATCAAGGAAGTGGCTGTGGCTGGAGGGGTATCGGCTAACAATGGTTTGCGTAATGCTTTTCATGACCATGCCAAACGATACGGATGGAAAATATACATTCCTAAATTCAGCTATACAACCGATAATGCAGCGATGATTGCCATTACCGGCTATTATAAATACTTGGATAAGGAATTCTGTTCAATAGATATGCCCGCATATTCTCGGGTAACCATTTAATAATAAAACAATTAGATTTATGTCTATAGAAGGTAAGTTTTTAAGTAAAGAGATTAGTGACCTGTTCTGGAAAGAAGGATTAACACTTGCTACAGCCGAGAGTTGTACAGCCGGGAATGTAGCTGCTGCCATTACGGCAATTCCAGGAAGTTCTCATTTTTATAGAGGAGGTATTATTGCATATTCCAATGAAGTTAAGGAAAACATGTTAGGAGTAAATCCGGAAACCCTCGAAAATAAAGGTGCAGTAAGTGAAGAAACTGTTATTGAGATGGTGAAAGGAGCGATGAAATCGATGAATTCTGATTGTGCAGTTGCTACATCGGGTATTGCAGGTCCTACGGGAGGTACACCCGACAAACCTGTGGGGACAGTATGGATTGCTGTTGGGAAACAAGAAAAAATTGTAACAATGAAGCTTGAAGGTGACGAAGGACGACAAAAAAATATTGCTAATGCGACCCAAAAAGCGCTTCAAATGCTGCGAAATATCCTACAAAATGAAGAAAATGAGCAATAAAGCAATAATTATTTGCTGATTTTCTTGTGTATTAAAAATAAAAGTAGTTATTTTGCACTCCGTTTGAAATACATAATTGAATAAAACTATAAAAATAAGATAGCAATGTCGAAAATTTGTCAAATTACCGGAAAGAAAGCCATGATTGGCAACAATGTTTCACACTCTAAGAGAAGAACCAAGAGAACTTTTGATGTGAACTTGTTTACTAAGAAATTCTACTATGTAGAACAAGATTGCTGGATTAGCCTGAATATCTGTGCTAACGGCTTGCGTGTTATTAATAAGAAGGGCCTTGATGCAGCGCTGTGTGATGCAGTTGAAAAGGGCTATTGTGATTGGAAAAGCATCAAAATTATTGGTTAATTAAAAGGAGAGACAGACTATGGCAAAGAAAGCTAAAGGTAATAGAGTACAGGTTATCCTTGAATGCACTGAAATGAAGGATAGTGGTATGCCGGGAACTTCTCGTTACATTACAACAAAGAATAGAAAAAATACCACTGAAAGATTGGAATTGAAGAAGTACAATCCTATTTTGAAGAGAGTAACAGTTCACAAAGAAATTAAATAATTATAACCTATGGCAAAGAAAGCAGTTGCAACACTTCAGACAGGTAAGACTGAAGGTCGTTCATATACAAAGGTTATCAAGATGGTTAAGTCTCCTAAGACTGGTGCTTACATCTTCGATGAACAAATGGTACAAAATGATAAAGTTCAAGACTTTTTCAAGAAATAATCGGATATCCGATATCGTTCAGAAGTTCCTTTCGTTAAAAATGAAAGGAACTTTTTTTATGCCATTTTTGTTGTTGTTAAAGATATGTTATATCTTTGTACAATAATTAGTTAAATAAGAACACAATATATGGGATTTTTTAGTTTTTTCTCAAAAGAAAAGAAAGAAACCTTAGACAAAGGATTGTCTAAGACCAAAGAAAGCGTATTCAGTAAGATAGCCCGAGCCGTAGCTGGAAAATCGAAGGTGGACGATGAGGTACTGGACAATTTGGAGGAAGTACTTATCACATCGGATGTAGGAGTTGAGACAACTTTGAATATCATCAAACGTATTGAGGAAAGAGTTGCCAAGGATAAATATGTAAATACTCAGGAATTAAATAATATTCTTAGAGAGGAAATTGCAGCACTCTTGACTGAGAATAATACGATGGATTCGGAAGAATTTGCTATACCTGAAGGAAAGAAACCATATGTTATCATGGTGGTGGGAGTGAATGGTGTAGGAAAAACAACCACCATTGGCAAACTTGCCCATCAATTTAAAAAGAACGGATTGAACGTATATTTGGGTGCTGCAGATACTTTCCGTGCAGCAGCTGTGGAGCAACTTGATATATGGGGAGAACGTGTTGGTATACCTGTTATCAAACAAAAGATGGGTTCCGATCCGGCTTCCGTTGCATATGATACCTTAAGCTCTGCTGTAGCCAATAATGCCGATGTAGTCATTATTGATACGGCTGGTAGATTGCATAATAAGATTGGCTTGATGAACGAGCTGACTAAAATCAAGAATGTAATGCAGAAGGTTATTCCGGATGCACCTCATGAAGTTCTACTTGTATTAGATGGTTCTACCGGACAAAATGCCTTTGAACAAGCCAAGCAATTTACAAAAGCGACAGAAGTAACCGCTATGGCAATCACAAAACTGGATGGTACAGCAAAAGGTGGTGTGGTAATCGGTATTTCTGATCAATTCAAGATTCCTGTAAAGTATATAGGATTGGGCGAAGGAATCGATGATTTACAAGTTTTCCGTAGAAAAGAATTTGTGGATTCATTATTTGGTGAAAATAAATGAGACGTAATACAATAGATATTATCACTTTAGGTTGTTCTAAGAACTTGGTTGATTCAGAGAAATTGATGCGTCAACTGGAAGCCAATGGATATAAAGTGACTCATGATTCTTCCAACCCACAAGGGGAGATTGCGGTTATCAATACATGCGGTTTCATCGGTGATGCTAAAGAAGAATCCATCCAAATGATATTGGAATTTTGTGAAGCTAAAGAAGAAGGACGACTCAAGAAGTTATATGTAATGGGCTGTCTTTCTGAACGCTATCTACAAGAACTTAAAGTGGAAATTCCACAAGTGGATAAATTCTATGGTAAGTTCAATTGGAACGAATTACTCGATGAATTGGGTAAAACTTATAAAACAGAACATGCCATTGAACGAACACTGACAACTCCCAAACATTATGCTTATTTGAAGATTTCGGAAGGTTGTGACCGGAAATGTTCCTATTGTGCAATTCCCATCATAACCGGAAAGCATGTTTCACGTCCTATTGAAGAGATTGTTGAAGAGGTTAAAATACTGGTATCCGAAGGAGTTAAGGAGTTTCAGATTATTGCTCAGGAATTGACTTATTATGGAGTTGATTTATATAAGGCTCAGAAATTACCCGAATTAATCGAAAGAATAGCGGAAATACCTGGTGTAGAATGGATTCGATTACATTATGCTTATCCGGCCCATTTTCCGGAAGATTTGTTCCGAGTGATGCGTGAGCATAAGAATGTATGTAAGTACATGGATATAGCTTTGCAACATATCAGTGATAATATGTTGGGCAAGATGCGTCGCCATGTAACGAAAGCTGAAACTTATGATTTAATTGAGAAATTCAGAAAGGAAGTACCAGGTATTCATCTGAGAACCACGTTGATGGTAGGACATCCGGGAGAAACAGAAGAGGATTTCGAAGAGTTGAAGGAATTTGTCAGAAAAGCCCGATTTGATCGAATGGGAGCGTTTGCTTATTCAGAAGAAGAAGGTACTTATTCTGCCGAAGCTTACGAAGATAATATTCCTCATGATACCAAACAAAACCGTTTGGATGAGTTGATGGCTATTCAACAAGAGATTTCTACGGAATTAAGTCATGCAAAAATAGGACAAGAATATAAAGTGATTATAGATCGTAAAGAGGGCGATTATTACGTAGGAAGAACAGAATTTGATTCACCCGAAGTAGATCCGGAGGTTTTAATCAAAGTAGAAGAAAAACGCCTGTTCATCGGACATTTTTATCGTGTTTTGATTATTGATGCTGATGATTTTGACCTTTATGGCAAAGTTCTTTGAGTTTTTGGATTAAATATTTGTTTTTTGTTTGTTTTTTCACTAATATCGCATCAAATTTAATACTTAACAAATTGAATAACAAAGAATTCATATCAGAGCTATCCAAGAGGATGGGCTATTCAAACAAAGATGCCACTCAGTTTGTATCTTCTGTTTTAAATGTTATGTCTCAAGAATTACAAGATGGAAAGTCTGTTGTAATTCAAGGATTTGGTTCGTTTGATGTTAAAAAGAAGTTGGAACGAATATCTGTAAATCCTGTAACCCGCCAACGAATGTTGATCCCCCCAAAATTGGTTTTGTCATATAAACCCAGTATAACCTTAAAAGAAAAGTTCAAATAAAATAGCCTTATATCATGATAAATGAAAAAGTAACCATACAAGATCTTGCCAATCTGTTGTTTGAAAAGCATGGTATGAGTAAAAAAGATGCTGAGCTTTTCATAAAAGGCATGTTTGATTTGGTAGAAGAAGCTTTGGCTACCGAAAAATATGTCAAGATTAAAGGCTTGGGCGTATTTAAACTTACCGAAGTTGATAGCAGAGAAAGTATTGATGTAAATACTGGAGAGCGTATTGAAATTCAAGGACATACCAAAGTAAGTTTTACTCCGGATTCTGCATTGAAGGAATTGATAAACAAGCCATTCTCGCATTTTGAAACAGTTGTTCTTAATGAAGGTGTACAACTGGAAGATACAAAGGTTGAAACAGATGAGATTGTAAATGAGGTAGTTGAGCCGAATGTTATTGAAGAAGCTGTTATTACCAAGGTAGAAGAAGAATGCAACGCACCTGAAGAAGAATGCAACGCACCTGAAGAAGAATGTATTATACCAACTGAAGAAACAATTGTAGAAACTGTAGCTCCAGAAACAGAAGTTGTTAAAGAAGAAGTTGTTCCCGAATTGGAAACTCCAGCCCCTGTAGTGAATGTTGTCACAGAAGCTGATGATTCTCAAGAAGTGGATGATAAGGTGGAAGATACTGAAACGGTAGAAATAACAGAATTGCCGGTTCCGGAAGAAACAATTAGCACAGAAGAAATTCCTGAAGAGAGTGTGCAGGAAGAGACAAAAGCTACTGATGTAGTGGAAGAAGAACCGATTGTTTCACAACCTACACCAGACAAGACCAATAGAGGACTCGTTCTGATTACTATTCTCTTGATTCTAATTATCATAGGTGGAGCATACTGGTTATTCTTCCGTCCTGCAGATAATGGTGTAAAGGAAGAATTGATTGATAAAGAATCTATTGAAAAAATTGACACAATAGTAAAAGAAGTTGTAAAAACTCAACCGATAGATACGGTTGTTGTTGAGAAAGCCGCAACACCTGAAGAAAAACAACCTACTGTTGTGAAATCGGAAGAGAAGGTCGCATCGCTATCTGATACTACGGCTTATGTCATTGTAGGAACAAAGACCATCCATACGTTGCAAAATGGAGAAACCATTATCAGAGTGGCATTGAAATATTATGGAGCAAAGAATTTTTGGCCATATATAGCCAAACATAATGAGAAGACCATAAAAAATGCAAATAATGTCCCAGTAGGCACTAAATTGTTGATACCAGAACTCGCACCTAAAAAGTAGAATATAGAAATGCCCATTCATCTGAAGATATGAGTGGGCATTTCAATTTTAAGATATAAAACTTTATCGTTTTTAAGTTCAAAATCATCTTTTTAAAGTTCTTTAGTTCTATAGGCGCAAAAAGTTACTTTGCGCTTTACTTTTTTAATAAAAAAATGTTGCCCCTGTTAATTAATTGCCGTAATTTTGAAAGCTATAAACCAAAGGGGAAGAATCCCTTCGTATGATAAATAAAAATAACTAAATATAATCAAATTATGGCAGAAGCAATTGACATTCGTGAATTGAACGAACGAATTGAAAGACAAAGCGCATTTGTGACAAACCTGATGGCAGGAATGGATCAGGTTATTGTTGGTCAGAAACATTTGGTAGAATCATTATTGATAGGTTTATTGTCAGATGGACATATCCTACTCGAAGGTGTTCCAGGATTGGCAAAGACATTGGCTATCAAAACACTTGCATCACTTATTGATGCTAAATACAGTAGAATCCAATTTACTCCAGACTTGTTGCCCGCCGACGTTATCGGTACTATGATTTATAGTCAGAAGGATGAACAGTTCATCGCCAAGCGTGGTCCTATCTTCGCTAACTTTGTATTGGCAGATGAAATCAACCGTGCTCCGGCTAAAGTACAGAGTGCTTTGCTCGAAGCCATGCAGGAACGTCAGGTTACCTTGAGTAAGGAAACCTTTGAACTTCCCAAACCTTTCCTTGTAATGGCTACTCAGAACCCTATTGAACAAGAAGGAACTTATCCACTTCCAGAAGCACAGGTAGACCGTTTTATGTTGAAGGTGGTGATTGATTATCCTAAGTTGGAAGAAGAAAAGAAAATCATCCGTCAGAATATCAGTGGCGAAAAGATTGAAGTCCGTCCTATCTTGAAGTCGGAAGACATCATCGAAGCTCGTAAAGTAGTTCGTCAAGTATATTTGGATGAAAAAATAGAACAATACATTGCCGATATTGTATTTGCAACCCGTTATCCTGAAAAGTATGGTTTGAAAGAATTGAAGGATATGATTGGTTTCGGTGGATCACCTCGTGCTTCCATCAACTTGGCATTAGCTGCCCGTAGTTATGCATTTATCAAGCGTCGTGGTTATGTGATTCCTGAAGATGTACGTGCTGTTGCTCATGATGTACTCCGTCATCGTATTGGATTGACATACGAAGCCGAAGCCATGAATATGACTTCCGACGAAATTGTCAGCAAGATTCTCAATAGCGTAGAAGTGCCCTAATTATTAAGCCAATAAGCTACGTTTAAAAGAAAACATCGTTTTCGATGGTATAAAACGATTACTTGCAAGGAAGAAAACGTCGTTTTCCTCCATTGAAAACATAGCTTTTTAAAAAACGAGTATGGAAACAAGTGATATATTAAAACGAGTTCGCCAAATTGAAATCAAAACCCGCGGACTTTCAAACAATATCTTTGCCGGCCAATATCATTCGGCTTTCAAAGGGAAAGGTATGTCGTTTTCGGAAGTTCGTGAGTATCAGTATGGTGATGACGTTCGTGATATTGACTGGAATGTTACCGCACGTTACAACAAGCCTTATGTAAAGGTATTTGAAGAAGAACGTGAACTGACGGTGATGCTCCTGATTGACGTATCTAATAGCTTGGATTTCGGTACGGTAAAGCAGATGAAAAAGGATATGGTAACAGAAATAGCTGCTACACTGGCTTTTTCGGCCATTCAAAATAATGACAAGATTGGGGTAATCTTCTTTTCGGATAAGATTGAAAAATTCATTCCTCCCAAGAAAGGTCGTAAACATATCCTGTACATCATCCGTGAATTGTTGGATTTTAAGCCCGAAAGTAAACGTACGGATATAAAGATGGCTGTAGAGTATCTGACAAATGTTATCAAGAAACGTTGTACCACATTTATGCTAAGCGATTTTATAGACGATAACGATTATCGGAATGCTTTGACTATAGCCAATCGTAAACATGATATTGTTGCTATACAAGTGTACGACCGTCGGTTGTCTGAACTACCCGATGTAGGATTGATGAAAGTACGCGATGCAGAAACCGGTCATGAGCAATGGATTGATACTTCATCAGTCAAACTTCGGAATGCTCATCATGCCTGGTGGTTAGAACGTCAACAAGCACTGAACGAAACATTTACCAAGTGTAATGTTGACTCTGTATCTGTTCGTACAGATCAAGATTATGTAAAATCGTTGCTTAACTTATTTGCAAAAAGAAGCTGATGAAAATAAATATGTTACATTGTTACAAATGGCTGAAGACCTTCGTGCTTGGCGGATTGCTTGTCATGTCGGCTTCTCATGCCTACGGTCAGCAAGTTACCGTTGATGCAAGTATAGACTCTCTTCAACTGCTTATTGGTGAACAAGCCAAGATTAAATTGGAAGTAAGTCTTGATGCCGATCGGAAATTGCAAATGCCTGTATTGCGTGATACAATCGTAAGGGGAGTGGAAGTACTCGATATTGCGAAGCCCGATACACAATTCTTGAATAATGGAAAGCGCATGCTTATCAATCAAGAATATACTGTAACTTCCTTTGATTCGGCACTCTATTATCTTCCACCTTTCGAAGTGTTGGTAGATAATCAGCCATATCATTCCAAAGCATTGGCTTTGAAGGTATATTCTGTTCCTGTTGATACATTGAATCCTGATCAGTTCTTTGGTCCTAAAAGTATTCGAGAAGTATCCATTAAATGGGAAGATATTTCTACCATTTTCTGGTTTACCTTGTTGATGGTGGCTTTGGGAGGATTAGGATATTATCTGTATTTACGATTCAAGGATAATAAGCCCATTATCAGAAAGATAAAGGTTGAGCCCAAATTGCCTCCTCATACTCAAGCTTTGCAGGATATTGAACGCATCAAGGCCAATAAGAGTTTGCGTATGACAGATCCGAAGGGATATTATACCGAACTGACTGATGTGCTTCGTACTTATATGGCCGATCGATTCAATTTCAATGCTATGGAGATGACTTCGACTGAAATTATTGACCATTTGTTGGAAATAAAGGATAAAGAATCCATTCAAGAACTGAAGGTCTTGTTCCAAACTGCCGATTTGGTAAAGTTTGCCAAGCATGCTCCGTTGATGAATGAAAACGATATGAACCTTGTCAATGCGGTGGATTTCATCAATCAGACAAAAGTAGAACCCGATCCGAATGCAAAACCAGAACCCACCGAAATAACCATTGAAGAAAAACGTTCCAAACAAGGAAGAATGTTATTGTTGGGTAGTATGGGAGTAATCGGAATCGTTATACTTATCTTACTTTTCCAAGTAGTGAAAGGTATATACAATCTTTGGTTTTAACCTATAAAGAGAATAGAAATGATTTTTGCAAATATTGAATATCTATTTCTGCTAGTATTGCTCGTACCCTATATTCTTTGGTATGTAGTGAAGCGTAAGAAAACGGAACCAACATTGCAGGTTTCGACAACACGCATGTATTTGCAGGCTCCCAAAAGTTGGAAAATATATTTGCTACATGCTCCGTTTGTATTACGCGTAGTAGCTATAATTATGATTATTCTGGTATTGGCCCGTCCTCAAACTACAGATAACTGGCAGAATACAGAGATAGAAGGAATTGATATTATGTTGGCGGTAGACGTTTCTACCAGTATGTTGGCAGAAGACTTGAAACCCAATCGTTTGGAAGCTGCCAAGCAAGTGGCATCGGAGTTTATAAACGGACGTCCCAACGATAATATTGGTTTGACCATTTTCGCAGGTGAAAGTTTTACCCAATGTCCGTTAACGGTTGACCATACAGTGTTACTTAATCTATTTCAAGGAATCAAAGGTGATATTGCACAAAGAGGATTGATAGAAGATGGTACGGCAATTGGTATGGGTATTGCAAATGCTGTAACTCGTCTGAAAGATAGTAAAGCCAAATCCAAGGTGATTATTCTATTGACAGATGGTAGTAACAATCGTGGAGATATTTCACCGTTGACTGCTGCCGAGATAGCCAAACAATTTGGAATTCGTGTTTATACTATTGGTGTAGGAACCAATGGTACAGCACCTTATCCTATGCAGACTTATGCCGGTGTGCAGTATGTGAATCTGCCTGTAGAAATTGATGAGAAGACTTTAACTGAAATTGCCGGTACCACAAATGGTAATTATTTTCGTGCAACCAGTAACGACCGTTTGAAACAAGTCTATCAGGAAATAGACAAGTTGGAAAAGACCAAACTCAATGTCAAGGAATTCAGCAAGCGCGAAGAAGAATATGAAATCTTTGCATGGATAGCTTTCCTTTGCATTTTGCTTGAAGTCTTATTGCGTAATACAATATTAAAGAAAATACCTTAAAATAAAGAAGTTATGTTTCGATTTGCAAATCCGGACTTTTTATATTTGCTTCTGATACTTCCTTTGTTGGTTGGATTATTCTTGTATGCCAACTACAAGCATCGCCAACGTATACGAAAATATGGAGACCCTGCATTGTTGAAAGAACTGATGCCTACCATATCTAAATATCGACCGGATGTTAAGTTCTGGCTGACTTTTGCTGCCATTGGTTTAATCATATTGATGTTGGCTCGTCCTCAATTTGGTTCTAAAATGGAAACCGTGAAACGAAGTGGGGTAGAAGCAGTTATTGCACTTGATATATCCAACTCCATGTTGGCCGAAGATGTGACTCCCAGTCGTTTAGAGAAAGCCAAGAAATTGATTTCCCGTTTGGTGGATACTTTTAATAATGATAAGGTGGGATTAATCGTCTTTGCAGGTGAAGCTTTTACGCAATTGCCAATCACAAGTGATTATATCTCAGCAAAAATGTTTTTGGAAAGTATCAATCCATCATTGATAACTACTCAAGGAACAGATGTTGGAGCGGCTATTCGTTTGGGAATGAAGAGTTTTACACCTAACGAAGGGGTAGGGCGCGCTATTATTGTGATAACTGATGGTGAGAATCACGAAGGTGGGGCTTTAGAGGCAGCAAAAGAAGCTGCAGAGAAGAATATGCAAGTATTTATATTGGGCATAGGTTCTCCTGATGGTTCTCCAATACCTGTAGAAAGAGGTAGCAATGATTTTCGTCGCGATAAGGATGGAAATGTAATTGTGACTCGTTTGAATGAACAGATGTGTCAAGAGATTGCCAAGGCAGGAAATGGCCTTTATATTCGAGTAGATAATTCCAATTCTGCGGAAAAGATTTTGAATAATGAAATATCCAAGTTGGCGAAAGAAGATGTAGAGAGCCAGGTGTTTACAGAATTTGATGAACAATTTCAAGCTTTGGCATGGCTGGTATTGATTCTTCTTGTGATTGAAATGCTGATATTGGAACGTAAGAATCCTTTATTCAAGAATGTGAGACTCTTTAAATAATTGTATGTATATGTCACAGAAAATCTATATATTACTATTGTTCATGTTCTCAATTGGGCATAATATGTTTGCACAAAAGACGGACAGAGATTATTTGCGAAGTGGTAATAAGCTGTACAAGGATAGTTTGTTCATTAAAGCAGAAGTCGACTACCGGAAAGCCTTGGAAGTTAATCCGCAGTCAACAGATGCTATGTATAATCTGGCTAATTCACTATTGATGCAACAAAAGGCTAATGAGGCTATGGAGCAATTTGAATCAGTATCAAAAATTGAAAAAGATAAATCCAAATTAGCACAGATTTATCATAATATGGGAGTCATTCTGCATGTAAACAAACAATACCCACAATGTATTGAAGCCTATAAGGAAGCTTTGCGGAATAATCCTAAGGATGATGAAACACGCTATAATTTGGCTCTTGCGCAAAAGATGTTGAAGGATCAGCAACAACAAAATCAGGACCAACAACAAGAACAGAAGCAGGAACAGAAGGAAGACCAGCAACAAGACCAACAAAAGGATCAGCAGAACCAGCAACAACAACAAAACCAACAACAGCAACAGAACAAGAATGAAATGTCTAAAGAAAATGCTCAGCAGTTGTTGAATGCGGTGATGCAAGATGAAAAGGACGTTCAAGAAAAAGTGAAGAAACAAATACAAATCCAAGGTAAGAAATTGGATAAAGACTGGTAATTGTGTAATTTTGACGATTCAATTTAAATAAGATAATAAAATGAGGAAAATAATTCTCTTGTTTATATGCTTTGTAGCAACCATAGGAGTATGGGCCGACGATAAAGTTTCCTTTACTGCCGATGCACCAGAAGTAGTTGTTAGTGGTGACCAATTTCGATTGACTTTTACAATCAATTCACAAAAAATCAGGGATTTTCGTGCACCAAACATCCAAGGGTTTGAAGTGTTGATGGGACCAAGCCGTTCTCAACAGAGTAGTACCCAAATCATTAATGGGCAAGTAACTTCTACCAGTTCCATAACCTTTACTTATATATTGATGGCTGATAAGGAGGGTACATATAATATCCCAGGTGCTACTGTAATGGTGGATGGGAATAATCATACCTCTAATTCTGTAACGATTAAAGTGCTTCCTCCCGATAAAGATGCTGCACAAGGAGGTAAGTCTTCTTCGCGCAACCAAGTGGCAGGAAGTAAGATTACTGATAAAGAGTTGTTTATTACAGCTACAGCCAGCAAGACCAATGTATATGAACAAGAAGCATTTTTGTTGACTTACAAGGTTTATACACAAGTTAATCTTACAAATCTTCGTGAAGATATGTCTGATTTGAAAGGATTCCACATGCAAGAAGTGGAATTACCACGCCAAAAGTCGTGGGGATTGGAACATTACAATGGAAGAAACTATCAAACAATGATTTGGAAACAATATGTTCTGTTCCCTCAACAAACGGGTAAATTGGAAATTCCTGCCATTACTTTCGATGCAACTATCGCTCAAATGGTAGCTTCTGCCGATCCGTTTGATGCTTTCTTTAACGGTGGATCTAATTATGTAAATATCAATAAGAAGTTAGTTACTCCTCGAATTAATATTAATGTTAAGGAACTTCCTGCAGGAAAACCAGCTAATTTCTCTGGAGGAGTAGGGGATTTTACACTTAGTTCTTCTATCAGTACCCAGGAATTGAAAACCAATGATGCGGTTACCATTAAACTTGTTATTTCGGGTACGGGAAATATGAAGCTTATCAATACACCAGAAGTGGCTTTCCCTCAGGATTTCGAAATATACGACCCTAAGGTTGACAATAAATTCAATCTAACCAAAGAAGGATTGGCTGGTAGTAAAGTGATTGAGTATTTGGCCATTCCGCGTCATGCAGGTGATTTTACAATTCCTCCTATAGAATTTTCTTATTTTGACTTGAAGAGTCAGAGTTACAAGACTTTGAAAACAGAAGCGTATTCGTTGAAAGTGGCAAAAGGAGAGGGGAATGCCGATCAAGTCGTAGCTAATTTTACCAATAAGGAAGATTTGAAAGTGTTGGGTAAGGATATCCGATATATTAAAACGGGAAATACTAAGCTGACTAAGAAAGATGAATTCTTTTTTGGCTCGATAAGTTATTATTTGTGGTATATCATACCATTGATCTTGTTCGTTTCTTTCATGGTTATTTATAGAAAACAAGCCATAGAAAATGCAAATGTAGCTAAGGTGCGAACTAAAAAAGCAAATAAGGTTGCTACCAAACGTATGAAGAATGCCGGTAAACTTTTGGCCGAAAAGAATACAGGTGCTTTCTATGATGAAGTTTTAAAAGCCATGTGGGGATATATTAGTGATAAATTGAATATATCAGTATCACAATTGTCTAAGGATAACATTGAAGAAAAGTTATGTGAACATGGTGTATCAGAAGAACTTATTAAGGAGTTTATCGGAACATTAAACGAATGTGAGTTTGCAAGATATGCTCCAGGAAACCAAAATGATACTATGGATAAGGTATACACTTCGGCTATCGAAGTAATTAGTAAAATGGAAAATAGTATTAAACGTTAAGGAGAGGCGAAAAATGAAGAAATTATATTTTATTCTGTTACTTTTTACCGTATCGCTGACTTCATTGGCCCAAGATGAAGTTGTTGTAGCAATTAATGAAAAAACTGTAACTAAAGCACAAGCAGACAGTGCTTATATTAATAATGATTTTGCCAGTGCTATTTCTATTTATGAAACTATCCTTCAGAATGATGGTGAATCGGCAGATATCTATTATAATTTAGGGAATAGCTATTATAAAATGGATAACATAGCTAAAGCTATTCTGAATTATGAAAAAGCTTTATTGCTAAATCCTGGGAATGGAGATATACGATTCAATTTGGAATTGGCTAATAGTAAAACCGTTGACAAGGTTGTTCCAATGAGTGAAATGTTTTTTGTTACATGGGTTCGCTCATTAACCAATTCTTTAAGTGAGAAAGGATGGGGTAAAGTAGGAATTACTACTTTTTTAGTTACGCTTATTGGACTGCTATTGTATTTCTTTGGTAAGAAAATCATTCTCAAGAAAATAGGATTTATAGCAGCTATTGCATTCTTTTTTATTTGTATTATAGCGAATGTTTTTGCTTCTATTCAAAAGACAGAAGCGATGAATCATAGCAATGCTATTATCATGGTTCCGAGTATAACCGTAAAGAGTACACCGAATGAAGGTGGAACAGATTTGTTCATTCTTCACGAAGGGAGGAAAGTTATGATTAAAGATAACACGATGAAAGAATGGAAAGAAATCCAACTTGAAGATGGGAATGTGGGTTGGGTACCAGTCAGTGCCATTGAAATCATCTAATTCATAATGGACATACAACAATACATAGCATACGATCGAAATTTACTTCTGGATTGGAATGGAAGTGATTCGTTATTTTGGGATGGTTTTATGTGGGTAGCTACGAGCACTTACATTTGGATTCCTTTAGCTATTGTATTGTTGTATGTTATTTTAAAGAATAATAAAGGTTGGGAAGCTTTATACACTATCTTGGCCTTTGCTTTGGTTATAACGTTGGCTGATCAAATATCATCAGGTATTTGTAAGCCTTTTTTTCAACGTTTCCGTCCTACACAAGACCCAGAAATTATGTATATGATTGATATTGTAAATGGCTATAGGGGAGGACGTTACGGGTTTATTTCAAGCCATGCAGCTAATACATTTGGGGTAGCTGTATTTGTTTCATTACTGATACGTAATAAGTGGTTGACTTTCATGCTCGTTTCATGGGCTGTATTGAATTCATATTCACGTATTTACTTAGGTGTACATTATCCTGGTGACATATTGTTTGGAACGTTGAATGGATGTATTGTGGGTGTAATTATATATTTGATATATCGTTGTTTTCATAAGAAATTCTTTAATCAGGTTAGGTATGTGTCTAATCAATATACAGCCAGTGGCTACTTGATTACTGATGTACATTTACTGCTTCTTACATATATACTTACATGTTTTGTCATTATGGTTTGGGGAATGATCCTTGCCAAAATGATTTATTTATAATTTCCTTTATTGCATTTCTACATTAATGTATGAAATAATAAGAAAACAGTTTGAAATTAATTTTTCTTTGACTAATTTTATAGCGTAAACATATTAATCTAAAAATAGTATTATGAATAGAACAATAACATTTAACGAACTCCGTAAAATTAAAGATTCTCTTCCAAGTGGAAGTATGCATAGAATAGCAGATGAGTTAGGTATGTCCGTAGAAACAGTACGTAATTTCTTCGGCGGACAAAATTTTAAGAATGGACAAAGTGTGGGTATTCATCTTGAACCAGGACCTGATGGTGGATTGGTTATGCTTGATGATACTACTGTATTGGATAAAGCTTTGCAAATCCTGAAAGATTCTCAGCAGATTAATGAAAAACAAGAAGAGTGATATTATAATTGAAAAGGTGTCTCTTATTTAATAAAGACACCTTTGTTTTTTATTATGTTTAAACGTAATTAAACATAATGTCGATTATAAATTAATTTATTAATAACTTAATTATACTACGACGTATTATTCTTATTAAACATAACTAGACATCAACAAATAAAAAAGAATGCCTTAGATAAAACCAAGGCATTCCATAATTAATTAACTATGTAATTAAGATTAATATCCTAATTCTTTTTCAAGGTTGCTATATTCAGGGCTATTTAACTTCCAATAGATAGACAACAGAATATTTCCCCACAAGCTCTTGTTATCTGGTTCTAATTCCTTAGCCTTTTCATACAATGGCTTAGCTTGTTCAAACAAATCCTTAATCTTAGCCTCATTAGTATTGTACTTAGGATCGTCAATTTGCAATGTAGAGTTCTCTTCTACAATAGCTTGACCTTGCCAGAAATAGCATCCACCTTTCAATGTATAAGCTTCTGCAGCCAAATCACCACCAATAGCGATAATCTTGTCGCATACAGACATTACTTCGTCATATTGCTTCTTTTCATTCAAAAGTACACCCTTGATATACAAATAATAAGGATCTTCTTTAGCTGCAAGCAATTGGTTGATTTGTGCCAATCCTTCGTCTACCATACCCTTATTCATATAGTAATCCATCAAATTACCAACGAAATAATTCTGTGCAGGGAATTTTTCAGCACCTTCCTTGATTACTTCCAACCACTTGATTGTATCACCGGCATATACTTCAGCCATACACATCAATGAACGATAACCTTCATCTTTGTGTTCCTTACCAATGTTACCATACTTAATAACATTTTCTTTGTCTTCAATCATGTTAGCAGCCAATGAAGCGTAAGCAGCATACAAAGAAGTCAATGTATCGGCAGAAACAGCAGGATCTTCAGCGAACATAGGTGCTTCAGCTACATCAACAAACAAACCGAACAATTTGAGAGCAGCCTTGTAATTACCTGCATTATAAGCATCACCACCACCAGCAGCAAGATTCATACGTACAGCTTTCAAAGCATCTGCATTTTTCTTTCTCAACTTAGCTTTCTTCAAAGCACCACTAGCTACTTGAGCTTGTTCTACTTCATCACATTTCAAATAATATTCAAACAATTTAGCCAAGCTGTTGTACATTTTTGTAGTATCAGCAACTTTGCTCTTGTCTACTGCAGACAAATACATCTTTTCATTTTCAGCATCATAGATAGCCTTTTGAAAATCACCAGCCAATTTCCATGTATTAGGATCGTTGGCTGTTTCAGGATTAGTTAATGCAGCTTCGATGATCTTAGCAGCTTCTACTGGATTACCTTTTTTTGACTTGGCTTCCTTAACAACACTTTGTTGTGCCGAAACTGTTAAAGCTCCGAACATTAATGCCACTGCAAATAATACTTTCTTCATAATTTTGTGGATTTAATTGTTATTAATCACGTTTATTCTTCATTCTGGTTATTATCATTATTATCAAGATCTATATCATCCATTGGTTCAATTGTAACAATACCTTCTTCTGCATCAATGACAGATTCTTCTAATGTTTCTTCATCGTTTTCGGTCATTACTTTACATACAGAACCAATGTGGTCATTTCTCTTTTCCAAGTTTATCAATCGTACACCTTGTGTTGCACGTCCCATAATACGTACATCGGCTACCTTCAAACGGATGGTAATACCCGACTTGTTGATAATCATCAAGTCGTTTTCATCAGTTACAGACTTAATAGCGATAAGCTTACCTGTTTTATCTGTAATATTTAAGGTCTTCACACCCTTAGCACCACGATTGGTCTTGCGATAGTCCTCAATTTCAGAACGTTTTCCGTAACCTTGTTCAGATACCACCATAATAGATTCTGTTTCAGGATCCTTAATGCATACCATTCCGATTACTTCATCTACTCCGTCTTCGTCAAGTGTCATACCGCGAACCCCTGTAGCGGTACGTCCCATACAGCGTACTGTACTTTCATGGAATCGGATGGCACGTCCATTACGGTTGGCTATGATGATTTCATTATCACCATTAGTCATACGTACTTCAATTACACGGTCGTCTTCACGAATAGTAATGGCATTTACACCATTTTGACGTGGACGTGAGTATTGTTCAAGCAATGTTTTCTTAATAACGCCATCCTTGGTACAGAATACTACATAATGACTATTAATGAAATCCTTGTCATTCAAGTTCTTGACACGCAAATAAGCTGTTACTACATCACCCGGTTCAATGTTCAACAAGTTCTGGATGGCTCGTCCCTTCGAAACTTTCGTTCCTTCAGGTATTTCATATACCTTGAGCCAATAGCACTTACCACGTTGTGTAAAGAACATCATGGTATTATGCATGGTTGCCGGATAGATATGTTCTACAAAGTCTTCATCGCGTGTTTCGCTTCCCTTAGAACCTACCCCGCCCCTATTTTGTGTACGGAATTCAGCTAAAGGAGTACGTTTGATGTATCCCAAATGAGAAATAGTGATAACCATCTGGTCGTCGGCATAGAAGTCTTCCGGATTAAATTCTTCGGAAGCATAAACAATTTCCGAGCGTCTTGAATCACCATATTTATCTTTCACTTCGATGAGTTCATCCTTAATCACCTTCTTGCAGAGTTCATCGTTTACCAAGATTTCTTCCAGGTAAGCAATTTGCTTCATCAGTTCTTCGTATTCTGCATGGAGTTGATCCTGCATCAAGCCTGTGAGTTGGCGCAAACGCATTTCTACGATAGCACGCGCTTGAATTTCAGAGAGTTCGAAGCGGTTCATCAAATTCTGAATAGCTTCGTTCGGTGTCTTGGCAGCACGGATGATACGTACCACTTCATCAATGTTGTCTGAAGCAATAATCAATCCTTCCAAGATGTGAGCACGTTCTTTTGCCTTACGCAGTTCGTATTTGGTTCTACGAATTACCACATCGTGTCTATGGTCAACAAAACACTGAATCATTTCTTTCAGACTCAAACATTTGGGACGCCCTTTTACGAGTGCAATGTTGTTCACACTGAAAGAACTTTGCAATGCGGTCATTTTGAACAATTTGTTCAATACCACACCTGCGTTGGCATCACGTTTAACATCGATAACGATACGCATACCTTCGCGGTCCGATTCATCGTTTACATACGAAATGCCGTCAATTTTCTTTTCGTTCACCAACGATGCAATGTGTTCGATAAGTTCACGCTTGTTTACATTGTACGGAATTTCATTTACTACGATTTTATCATGTGTAGGATGTGATTCAATTTCGGCTTTGGCACGAATTATAACGCGTCCACGTCCAGTTTCATATGCTTCGCGTACTCCACTTATTCCGTAAATGTATCCACCAGTCGGGAAATCAGGAGCTTTAACATATTGCATCAAACCTTCAGTGTCAATTTCGTTATTGTCAATATAGGCTACACAAGCATCAATCACTTCTCCTAAATTGTGTGTAGGCATATTGGTTGCCATACCAACTGCAATACCCGATGCACCATTAACCAAAAGGTTAGGAATACGTGTTGGCATTACAGTGGGTTCCTGCAATGTATCATCAAAGTTATTTTGAAAATCTACAGTTTCCTTATAGAGATCTTGCATCAAGTCCTCACCTACTTTCTTCAGACGAGCTTCAGTATAACGCATGGCAGCTGCGCTGTCACCGTCTACGGAACCGAAGTTACCTTGTCCGTCCACCAATGGGTATCTCATCGCCCAATCCTGAGCCATACGCACAAGTGCACCATATACGGACGAGTCTCCGTGAGGATGATACTTACCTAATACTTCACCTACGATTCTTGCTGATTTCTTATATGCTTTGTCCGAGGTATTCCCCAGTTCCATCATACCATAAAGAATACGACGATGAACCGGCTTGAGGCCGTCTCTTACATCCGGAAGGGCTCGTGCAACGATAACCGACATTGAGTAATCGATGTACGACGACTTCATTTCCTCCTCGATGTTAATCTTGATAATTCTATCTTGCTCTTGCATTTAAACAATTATTAATTTAACTTCTTTCTGATTCATCAAAAATCATGTAAAGGTATAACTTTTTTGGTATATAATAAAATTATTTACTTAAAAAGTTGGATAGATAATACTGATTAATTGATTTTTTTAGAGTATGATATACCTTTTGCATATATTGTTAATAAGTGTAGAGGAATGTCATTTATTCCCTTTGGATTTATACTGCATTTTATTGGTGAGCGAAAGATATAAAACAAAAAAAGAGAAGATATATAATCTTCTCCATTTCTTGTCGGGGTAGCGGGATTCGAACCCACGACCCCCTGCTCCCAAAGCAGGTGCGCTAACCGGACTGCGCTACACCCCGAACTTATCATTAAATTTGCTTTTCCTTGTCGGGGTAGCGGGATTCGAACCCACGACCCCCTGCTCCCAAAGCAGGTGCGCTAACCGGACTGCGCTACACCCCGAATCACTCTGATTAGAGTACTTTTTGGAAAAGCGATGCAAAGGTATACCTTTCTTTTTATTTATGCAAACTTTTTCTCCACTTTTTTAAGGATTAATCGATATTTATCCATAAAAAAGTGCCATTCTAACGGGAAGTAAGAATGGCACTTTCAATGAGGTGTATATCTTTATTTAATGATTTCTAACGCCTTAAAGCATTGGGTAAGCTTTTCTACAGCTATATCCACTTGTTCTTTAGTGTGTGTAGCCATCAAAGCGAAACGCAACAATGTATCTTGCGGAGCGCAAGCCGGTGGAATTACCGGATTGATGAATACTCCGGCATCAAAAGCCATCTTAGTGGCCATAAATGTCTTTTCTGTATCACGAACGTATAATGGAATAATTGGGCTTTCAGTCTCTCCTATTTCAAAACCGGCTTGACGGAAGCTTTCAAGTGCATAGTTGGTAATCTTCCACAAGTTTTCCTGACGTTCGGGCTCATCTTGGAAAATATGCAACGCTTCGAGAGCTGCTGCTGTAGAAGCTGGTGTACACGATGCTTGGAATATATAAGAACGAGCTGTATGACGTACCCAGTTAATGGTATCCTTGTCAGCAGCAACAAATCCTCCCAAAGAAGCAAATGATTTGGAGAAAGTACCCATGATGACATCCACTTGGTCGGTTACACCAAAATGATTACATACTCCACGTCCTTGTTTGCCAAACACACCCATACCGTGGGCTTCGTCCACCATAATGCTGGCATTGTATTTTTCTTTAAGGCGTACAATTTCAGGGAGTGGCGCCAAATCACCTTCCATAGAAAATACACCGTCAACAATAATCAGCTTAACAGATTCCGGGTTGCACTTTTGAAGCTCTTTTTCCAAAGCTTCCATATCATTGTGCTTATATTTCAATTGAGTGGCAAATGAAAGACGACGGCCATCTACGATGGATGCATGGTCGCGGTCATCGCAAATAATGTAATCCTTACGATCTACCAATGTTGGAATAACTCCTTCGTTTACAGTAAAGCCTGTTGGGAATACCAAACATTCATCTTTGCCAAGGAATTCTGCCAATTCATGTTCTAATTGAATATGAAGGTCGAGTGTACCATTCAAAAAGCGAGATCCGGCACATCCTGTACCATATTTGCGTGTGGCCTTGATGGCGGCTTCTACAATGCGAGGTTCGTAAGTCAGGCCCATATATGAATTTGAACCGAACATCAAAACCTTCTTGCCATCCATCATCACTTCAGTATCTTGTGCGCTGTCAATTTCACGGAAATATGGATATACGCCCATAGCCATATATTCTTGAGGCACTCTATACTTGCTGAATTTTTCTTGTAATAATCCCATATTCTTTCTAATCTCGTAAACCAATCCATGGTTTACCTATAATATTAAAATGTATATTTAACTCTCATACATTCCACTTTGCGAAAAAGTTTACTACAAAGCAGGCTGCAAAGATAGTAAAAACTCTGTTTCATTGCACTTTTTTATCTAAAAAATATTTAGTATCAGTAAAACTTTTCATTTATGGAGGTGTTCTAACACAAAATGTATTAACTTTGTGGTTTAAAATTAAAAGGAGTCGATATACAAGTATGACCGATAAGAGACGGATGATATTTATTGTGAATCCCATTTCGGGGACACAAGGAAAAAAGGCTATACTGAAATGGATAGACGAACGGTTGGACCGTACACTTTATGAATATGAAGTGGTAAAGACGGAATACGCCGGCCATGCCACCGAAATTGCAGCTAATGCCGTAAAGGAGGGCATTGATATTGTTGTGGCGATTGGTGGTGATGGAACTATCAATGAGACTGCCCGTTCGTTAATTCATACCAATACAGCTTTAGGAATTATTCCTTGTGGTTCGGGTAACGGATTGGCACGACATTTGCGCATACCTATGGACCCTAAAGCGGCCATCGATATCCTCAATGAAAATTACCAGATTCAGATGGATTATGGTAAAATCAACAACATTCCTTTCTTCTGTACTTGTGGCGTAGGGTTTGATGCTTTTGTTAGTTTGAAATTTGCTGATTCGGGGAAGCGTGGTTTGTTGACTTATTTAGAAAACACATTGCACGAAAGTCTCACCTATCAACCGGAGACTTATGAAATTGAAAATGAAGAAGGTACAGTCAGACATAAGGCCTTTTTGATAGCTTGTGGCAATGCTTCCCAATATGGAAACAATGCCTATATCACTCCACAAGCATCGTTGACGGACGGCTTGATGGATGTTACAATATTAGAGCCTTTTACAGTGCTCGATGTCCCCAGCCTTTCGTTCCAATTATTCAATAAAACCATCGACCAGAATAGCCGTATCAAGACTATGCGTGCCAAGAAGATCAAGATACATAGAAACAAGCCTGGCGTATTTCATTACGATGGTGACCCCATTATGGGAAACGAAGATCTGGAAGTCGAGATTGTACCGCACGGATTGAATGTAATCACATCCAGCAAAAAAAAAGAGGGAACTGAAACGGCCAATTTTTTACAATTGATAACCGAGTATTTCAGTGGACTCAAGCCGAAAGGTGAAGAATTCTTGGCCAAACGTCAAAGCCATCTGTTTGAACTGAATCGTACATTGTTACGAAAGCTTTCTAAAAAAGGATAATTGGGCGTATCCTTACATTTTCAGATAGAAATCTTTGGTTAAGGCAATGTATTCGTCGGTATAGACATGCCGGTCAAGTTCGATGGTCAGCTCATCGTTTTTGCACTCCTCTTTCGTTTTACTGAACGTTAACAATGACCGTTTTGGGGGCAGACCAGGGCGTGTCACCACTTGGGTGTGACGCACTAAATACAGCCCCTCTCCTTCTGCCAATCTTATTATTTCTTCCGATTGGTCGTAAGGAATGATTATCGAAAATGCTCCGTCGTTAGAAAGTAATTCTCCCCCTTTTCTTAATAGCGATTGGATAGGTAATGTATCGGTATGTCTGGCCGTATTCCTTTGTCCGTCAGGACATTTTAGCGAGTCTATAAAAAACGGAGGATTGGAGACGATGGTATCAAAACGCATCGATGGTTGATACAGACAAATGTCCTGATTGATTACAGTAATCCTCTCCTTCCATGGTGATGCCGATACATTCTCTTTGGCTTGACTTACCGCAGCATCATCAATATCGATGGCTACGATGGAAGATGCATCATTCCGTTGGGCAATCATGAGGGAAATCAATCCGGTTCCCGTACCGATGTCAAGAACATTTTTCGAGGAAGAAACGTCTGTCCATGCACCCAACAATACTCCATCGGTGCCAACTTTCATGGCACAACGGTCGTGGTATATGGTAAATTGCTTGAAAGCAAAGAATGGATTCGGCATACTAAAACGATGTTTTCTGTTTGATAAAACGACGCTTTACACTTCATAAACCATCGTTTTCCTTTGCCAAAAGTACATATTTATCTTTAATTACACCCCATAATTAGAATTATTTGACTTTTTAATGTGTTTTTGAGGGTGAGGTTTTTCCTTATTTAATAAGGAATGACTAACTTTGTACCCCATTTGTACAAAAATCAATTTAAGATAACAAACAAGAAGAATAAATACAGATATGAGCAAAAGAAGAAAAGACGAAGACACTTTTTTTAACTCAGATAATGGAGATAGCATTTCAATGTTGACAGAGATTCAAGTGGAGCAGGAAGACATGCAAGTTGATTTCGACAAGGAGATTCCAGTTCTTCCGTTGCGCAACTTGGCCATGTTCCCCATGGTGGTTATGCCTGTTACCATCGGACGCTCCAGCACTTTGAAACTTGTAAATGCTGCATATAAAAAGAAACATCCTATAGCCGTGATGAGTCAAATATCGAGCGATACAGACGATCCAGGTTATCATGATTTGTATCACGTAGGTGTTATAGCTCGTATTTTACGCATTTTCGATATGCCGGGCGGAAATACAACGGTGGTCATGCAATCTTATGGTCCTAAAGTTCATTTGGATAGCATTACCCGTATGCAGCCCTATTTGCAGGGTATGGTCACTCCTATCGAAGAAACCCTAATTAACGAACATACAGAGGAATTCAAGGCATTGATGGATACAACCAAAGATTTGGCAATGAAATATGTTTCCATGTCCGAAAGAATGACTCCGGATATATCTATCGTTATCAAAAGTCAGGAAGGTGAATTGTTGGTTAACTTTATTTGCGCCAATTTCCCTTTCAGTGTTGAAGAAAAGAATCAGTTGTTGAAGTTTGACAATGTTAAGGAACGTATCTATCGATTGATTCAAATCATGAATCGCGAAGTTCGTTTGGCTGAGATCAAACAGAACATCCAAATGCGTACCCGCGAGGATATTGACCGTCAGCAACGTGAATATTTCCTTCACCAACAGATGAAGAACATTCAGGACGAATTGGGTGATAGTCAAGAATCAGAAATTGATGAACTTCGCGCCAAAGGTGAAAAGAAGAAATGGGGCAAGGAAGTGGCCGAAGTATTCGAAAAGGAATTGAAAAAATTGGAACGTACCAATCCCCAATCACCCGATTACAATGTACAGCTTACTTATTTGCAAACCTTGCTTGGATTGCCTTGGGGAGTATATACACCAGACAATTTGAATATCAATAATGCCGAAAAGACATTGAACAAGGACCATTATGGTTTGGAAAAAGTAAAGGAACGTATCTTGGAACATTTGGCAGTATTGAAACTTAAGGACGACATGAAGTCCCCTATCGTATGTCTTTATGGCCCTCCGGGAGTGGGAAAGACTTCCTTGGGACGTTCCATTGCCTCGGCTTTAAAGCGTAAATATGTACGTATGTCGTTAGGGGGTGTACACGATGAAGCCGAAATCCGTGGACATCGTAAGACCTATATCGGTGCAATGCCTGGTCGTATCATCAAAAGTTTGATAAAGGCCGATTCGTCTAATCCGGTCATTATATTGGATGAAATAGACAAGTTGGGCTCTGATCATCGTGGTGATCCAAGTTCGGCCATGCTCGAAGTGCTCGATCCTGAACAGAACAATAGCTTCCACGACAATTACCTGGAAGTGGATTATGACTTGTCAAAGGTCATGTTTATTGCTACGGCAAATAATTTGGCTACCATCCCTCCTGCTTTACTCGACCGCATGGAGTTGATTGAAGTAAGCGGATACATCACAGAAGAAAAGATAGAAATTGCGCGTCGCCATTTGGTTCCGAAGGAATTGAACAACAATGGTTTGAAGAAAGAGTATGTCAAGTTCTCGAAAGCTGCTTTAGAGTATATCATTGAAAACTATACTCGTGAAAGTGGTGTGCGTGAACTGGAAAAGAAAATCAATAAGATAATGCGTAAGATTGCGTTGGAATTTGCGCGTGATGGTTATGAACTCGTTCACGATATCAAACCGGCCGATGTCCGCAATTACTTAGGTGTACCCGAATATACTCGCGACAAATACCAAGGCAATGGTTATGCCGGTGTAGTGACAGGTTTGGCCTGGACAGCGGTAGGTGGCGAAATTCTTTTTGTTGAAACCAGCTTGAGTAAAGGTAAAGGTGGTAAACTTACATTGACCGGTAATTTGGGAGATGTCATGAAGGAATCGGCCATGCTTGCTTTGGAATATCTCAAGGCGCATACTTGCTTGTTGGATATTTCAGAAGATATTTTCGATAATTGGAATATCCACATCCATGTACCTGAAGGCGCTATCCCTAAGGATGGTCCTTCTGCCGGTATTACTATGGTTACTTCATTGGCTTCTGCCCTTACCCAACGGAAGGTAAAATCCAATTTGGCGATGACCGGCGAAATAACCCTTCGTGGGAAAGTACTCCCTGTTGGAGGTATTAAGGAAAAGATTTTGGCTGCTAAGCGGGCCGGAATCAAAGAAATCATTCTTTGTGAAGAAAACCGCAAGAACATTGAAGAAATACAACCGATGTATTTGACAGGTTTGACATTCCATTATGTAAAGGATATCAAGGAAGTGTTGCAATTGGCGCTGACCGATGAAAAAGTGAATGGTGCCATTGACTTCTGTAACGCCAATCAGAAATCAGACGAAAAGAAATAATTTATGACTTTTGAATTACAACATACCGATCCCAAATCGAATGCCCGTGCAGGTTTGATTACAACCGATCATGGTCAGATAGAAACACCTATCTTCATGCCGGTAGGTACATTGGGTACCGTAAAGGGAGTTCATTTGCACGAAATTAAGGATGATATCAAAGCGCAGATTATTTTGGGTAACACATATCATCTTTATTTGCGTCCGGGATTGAACATTATTGAGCAAGCCGGAGGATTGCATAAGTTCAATGGTTTTAATCGTCCTATGCTGACAGATAGTGGCGGTTTTCAAGTCTTTTCTTTGTCCGGCATTCGTAAGATGCGCGAAGAAGGCGTTGAATTCCGTTCACATATCGATGGCTCCAAGCATTTGTTTACTCCCGAAGGGGTAATGGATATCGAACGTACCATTGGTGCAGACATCATGATGGCTTTTGATGAATGTACACCGGGTACGGCCGACTATCAGTATGCCAAGAAGTCCATGGAACTGACCCATCGTTGGCTTGACCGTTGTTTGAAGCGTTTTAACGAAACAGAACCGAAGTACGGTTATCAACAAGCCCTCTTCCCTATTGTGCAAGGTTGTATCTATCCCGATTTGCGTAAACGCTCGGCCGAATACATTGCATCTAAGGGAGCCGATGGAAATGCCATTGGTGGATTGGCGGTAGGCGAACCTACGGATAAGATGTATGAAATGATAGAAGTAGTGAATGAAATCCTTCCGAAAGACAAACCCCGTTACTTGATGGGGGTTGGTACTCCTATCAATATACTCGAAGGCATTGAACGAGGAGTGGATATGTTTGATTGTGTAATGCCCACCCGTAATGGCCGAAACGGTATGTTGTTTACCAAGGATGGTATCATGAATATGCGTAATAAGAAATGGGAAAATGACTTCTCTCCTATTGAGGCCGATGGTGCCTCGTATGTAGATACCATGTATTCCCGTGCTTATTTGCGCCATTTGTTCCATGCTCAGGAATTGTTGGCTATGCAGATTGCTTCCATTCACAATCTGGCTTTCTATTTGTGGTTGGTGAAAGAAGCCCGCAAGCATATCATTGCTGGCGATTTCTCTACTTGGAAACCTATGATGGTACAACGTTTGTCCACCCGATTATAAGCCTGTAATGATGATGAAACGTTTTCTTAAAAAGATAGAGATTGACAAGTGGGTACGCCGACTCGATTGGTATATCATCAAGAAGTTCTTGGGTACCTATTTCTTTGCCATTGCTTTGATTATCAGTATTGCGGTGGTGTTCGATGCTAATGAAAACATTGAACGATTCATTAATAATAAGGCACCTTTGAAAGCTATCGTGTTCGATTATTACATGAACTTCATTCCTTATTTCTCGAATCTGTTCAGTCCGTTGTTCGTGTTTATTGCCGTAATCTTTTTTACATCAAAGTTGGCCGAGAATTCTGAGATTATTGCCATGTTCTCTACAGGTATGAGCTTCAAGCGTTTGATGCGTCCCTATATGATATCGGCTGCCTTTATCGCTTTGATTACTTACGGATTAGGCGCATACGTCATACCCAAAGGAAACATAACCCGTTTGAATTTCGAAGACCAATATAAAAAGAAGAAAAAGCAGGAATACGTCCGTAACGTGCAGTTGGAAGTGGATAGTGGTGTCATTGCCTACATCGAACGTTACGAGAATTATAACAAGACTGCCTATCGTTTCTCTTTGGACAAGTTCAAGGACAAACAATTGGTATCCCATCTTACTGCTCGTAGTGCCACTTACGATACAGCTTCTGTTCATAAATGGACTTTGAAGAATTATATGATTCGTGAAATGGATGGCATGAAAGAAACCATTACCAAAGGAGACCGTTTGGATTCCATTATCAAGATGGAACCTCAGGACTTCCTCATCATGAAAGGGCAGCAACAAACCATGACGAGTCCGGAATTGAAGGAATACATCACCAAACAGAAGCAACGTGGGTTTGCCAACATCAAGGAATTTGAGATTGAATATTACCAACGCATAGCCATGTCCTTCGCAGCCTTTATTCTGACTACCATCGGTGTTTCCCTTTCTTCACGCAAAGTTAAGGGAGGTATGGGTTTGTATTTGGGGATTGGTTTGGCTCTGAGTTTCTCGTATATCCTTTTCCAAACGGTATCGGCTACTTTTGCCATCAATGGGAATACCCCTCCTATTCTAGCGGTATGGTTCCCCAATATCCTTTATACGTTCATAGCCATCTATTTGTATAAAAAAGCGCCTAAATAATTTAAACGATTAAAAAGAACGATCATGAAATATAGACTCTTGGTATTGGATTTGGATGGTACGTTGACCAACAACAAAAAGCAGGTGACCGAACACACCCGTCGTACACTTATCGAGGCCCAGGAACAGGGAGTAAAGATTGTGTTGGCTTCCGGTCGCCCTACTTATGGCATCGCTCCTATTGCCGAAATTCTTGAACTGAAGAAGTACGGTGGATACATCCTTTCCTATAACGGTGGAGAAATCATCAATTGGCAAACGGGCGAAATGATGTACGAAAACGTGCTCAATCCCGAAGTGTTGCCCTATCTCTATAAATGTGCCAAGGAGAACAACTTTGCCATTGTAACTTACAAGGACAAGTATGTAATCACCGAGCATCCCGATGATGAATATGTCTTGAAAGAAGCCATTTTGAATGTAATGGAAACCAAGAAGGTAGACAACTTTTTGGAAACTATCGATTTCCCTGTGGCCAAATGCCTGATAGTAGGCGAAGCATCCCGTTTGATGTTGCTTGAAAAGGAAATGTACGAAGAGTTGAAGGATTGTATGGGAGTTTATCGTTCCGAGCCCTATTTCTTGGAATTGGTACCTAAAGGCATAGACAAGGCACAATCATTGGCAGTACTCTTGGAAAAGATAGGCGCTACCCGCGATGAAATGATTGCTATAGGCGATGGATTCAACGACAAGTCAATGATAGAATTTGCTGGCTTGGGCGTAGCCATGGCCAATGCGCAGGACGTAGTAAAACAAGCAGCCGACTATATTACCCTTTCCAACGAGGAAGATGGTGTAGCTGCTGTGGTAGAGAAATTTATGAAGTAAAGTTATACTCAAGATGATAAATTAAGCGGCTAGAAAAAAAATTGCAATGTACTGCGAGATACAGAACTATGTTTTCTGCCTCTTTAAACGATGTTCTACGGAGAAGAGAACATTGTGTAAGTTTCATTAACAAATAAGTTGGTCAGGAAAAATAAAAAGTCGGTCAAGTTTTCATCATAACTTGACCGACTTTTTTCCAAAACTTGGGCAACATTTATAGGTTGTTCTATTGGAATTTATGGTTGTGGTTCCTTAGGTTTCCGATCGAAGAACGGATTCTTGGAGGATGCGCTGACGGGAATAGCAAACACTTGCTTGCAATCCTTCAAAAGGTTCATGCGCTGGGCAGCAAGACCGGCCGAGAACATGACACGAGTATCTACCCGATGGTCGGCAGCCGTAGCACAAGCCGAACCAATGGCAATACCTACATCAACGGTATTGATGGCACAAGGTACTCCTTGGGTTCTTTCTGCGCAAGTGGCAAAACCACAATGACCACAATTCAAGCCTTGGGGATGCTCGCGCGTACCTATTAATATGATACATTCGGCACTTAGGATATTGTCTGCATCGCGAAGGAAGAACTTCATGCCGTGCTCTCCGTACATGGCAATCATCATGTCGGATAGGCGTTTGATGTCTTCGCCGGTAAGCATGGCCACTTCAATCACGTCCACTCCCTTTCCTTTAGGGGCGGTACGGGCTGCTGTCATCATCTGCATACCGATGCGCAGCACTTGTTCGTTGCGGATATCTCTTTCGTTCAGTATCATTTGGTGTTCTTTTTAAGCATTAATGACTTGAAATTGGATGGATATGGGGTCTCAAACTGTAAGTGCTCACCGGTTACGGGGTGATAAAAACTGAGTTTGAATGCGTGCAACCCTAATCTTTCCAACGGATTACATTTGCTACCATAACGCTCATCCCCTATCACCGGATGTCCTAATTCCGACATGTGTACGCGGATTTGGTTCTTGCGGCCGGTTTCCAGATTGAGTTCTACCAATGAATAGCCATTGGCACGCTTGATGGTCTTGTAGTGGGTTACGGCATAACGGCCTGTACCATCGTCTACAGGACTGGAGCTGACGAAGTATTTTTGGTCGGTCAACCACGATTCTATGGTGCCGGCATCTCTTTCCATCTCGCCCGATACGATGGCCACATAACGGCGTTCGGTTACTATGTCCTGCCAATTGTCGCGAAGTGTATGTTGGGTCTTCTCATCCTTGGCATACATGATGAGGCCCGATGTTTCACGATCCAACCGATGTACTACGAAGATGCGGTTCCCTCTGTGCGAACGTTTGACGTATTCACTCAAGATATGTTGGGCGGTACGTTCCTTGACATGCTCGGTACTTACAGAGAGTACCCCCTCCTTCTTTTCCACTACAATGATGTAGGGGTCTTCGTATATCAACTTCAGCAACGGATTGTTGAACTCATGGTTGTTCTTTGCCTTGCTTATCTGAACTTTCATTCCTTTCTTCAGTTCGAAGTTGTATTGGGTGGTGATGGTATTGTTTACCAGTACTACCCGATTGGTGAGCAAAGCCTTTACCTTGTTACGGCTGATGCCTGACATCTTCTGCATCAGGAATTCCATCAACTCGGCCGGTTCGTTAACTAAGAATTCGGTGTAACGCGGTGCTCTACGAGCCATGGGACGTCCACTTGTATTTCTTCCTCTAGCCATGTCTTTTATTTCTTTTCTAATAGCACTACGTTTTCTACATGGTGTGTATGTGGGAACATATCTACCGGTTGAACGGCAATCACCTTGTATTTGGCATCAAGCAACTGAAGATCGCGAGCCTGAGTGGCCGGATTACAACTTACATAGACAATTCGCTTGGGCTCGGCAAACAGAATCACATCGATTACATCGTTGTGCATACCGGCGCGTGGCGGGTCGGTGATGATGACATCGGGGCGACCATGTTCGTTGATGAAATCTTGTGTAAGCATATCCTTCATATCGCCGGCATAGAACAGCGTGTTGGTAATGCCATTGATGGCTGAGTTTACCTTGGCATCTTCGATGGCTTCGGGCACATACTCAATACCTATTACCTTCTTGGCTTGATGCGACACGAAGTTGGCAATGGTACCCGTACCGGTATAGAGGTCGTATACCAATTCGTTGCCGGTAAGTTGTGCAAAGTTGCGAGCTACTTTATATAAATTATACGCTTGTTCGGAGTTGGTTTGGTAGAACGATTTAGGACCCACCTTAAAGCGGAGGCCTTCCATTTCTTCAAAGATATGGTCGTTTCCTTTGAACACAACCACATCGAGGTCGTTGATGGTATCGTTCTGCTTATTGTTCACAACATATAACAAAGAAGTGATTTGCGGAAACTTATCGGCTACATGTGCCAACAGTTCTTTGGTTTGTTCCAAATCCTTGTCTGCAGATATGCGTACCTGCAATAATACCATCAATTCACCGGTGCTCGAAGTACGAATCATGAGGTTGCGAAGCAAACCTTCGTGATTACGGATATTGTAAAAAGCCAATCCTTTTTCGTAAGCATAATCGCGGATGGTATTGCGGATTTGATTGCTAATATCGTCTTGCAACCAGCACTTCTCAATGGCCAATACTTTATCGAATGCGCCAGGGATGTGGAATCCTACGGCGTTCATCTGGTCATATTGTACATCAGCCTTAACTTCTTCTTCGGTCAGCCAACGCTTGTCGGAGAAAGTGAACTCCAACTTATTGCGATAGAACTCGGTTTTTTCGGAACCTAAGATAGGTGAAGTTTCTGGAAGTTCTACCTTACCAATGCGGGTAAGGTTATCGGTTACTTGCTTTTGCTTGTATTTGATCTGGTCTTCATAGCTCAGACACTGCCATTTACAACCGCCACACACTCCATAGTGTTGGCAGAAAGGGACAGCTCTTTTGGGTGAATATTCATGGAACTTCACGGCCACAGCTTCTGCATATTTGTTCTTCTTGCGCTTTACCTGCAAATCTACTACATCGCCCGGCACCACATAGGGTACAAACACGACCAAATCATTCACTTTCGCCAAAGCTTTACCTTCGGCGGCTACATCAGTTATTGTAATCTTCTCTAATAAGGGAAGTGGTTTTTTCTTTCTTGCCACGTGCTTTTTAATAAGTTGAATTTGGTGCAAAATTACGTATTTTCTTTGAGATTTCTACTATACAAATTAAAGAACTTGATTTTGTAATGTCTGAATAGCAAAAAGTCACTTTTTTTTAGTTGATTTGTTGGAGAATAAATAGATAATGTATAATTTTGCATACCAAATATAATAGAGACAATCTTCTTAAATTATTTATTATGGATAAAAAAAGAGTTTATACCTTTGGTAACGGAAAAGCCGAAGGTAAGGCAGACATGAGAAATCTGCTTGGCGGTAAGGGTGCCAACTTGGCTGAAATGAACCTTATCGGAGTTCCTGTTCCTCCAGGATTTACTATCACAACAGACGTTTGTAACGAATACTTTGCAGAAGGTAAAGATAAAGTCGTTGCCCTTTTGAAGGACGATGTGATGAAGGCTGTTGCCAACATTGAAGTTCTGATGAACTCTAAGTTTGGTGATGTAGAAAACCCATTGTTGGTTTCTGTACGTTCAGGTGCTCGTGCTTCTATGCCGGGTATGATGGATACTATCCTGAACCTTGGTTTGAACGATGAAGTAGTTGAAGGTATGATCCGCAAGACAGGTAACGCTCGTTTTGCTTGGGACTCTTACCGTCGTTTCGTTCAGATGTATGGTGACGTAGTATTGGGTATGAAGCCGGTTAACAAGGAAGATATCGATCCATTCGAAGCTATCATCGAAGAAGTGAAGGAAGCTAAGGGCGTGAAGTTGGATAACGAACTTGAAGTTGAAGACTTGAAGGAACTCGTTGCTAAGTTCAAGGCTGCTGTGAAGGAACAAACTGGTAAGGACTTCCCGAACGATTCTTATGAACAATTGTGGGGTGCTATCTGCGCTGTATTTGATTCATGGATGAACGACCGTGCTATCCTTTATCGTAAGATGGAAGGTATTCCTGCTGAATGGGGTACTGCCGTTAACGTACAGGCCATGGTATTCGGTAACATGGGTGATACTTCTGCAACTGGTGTATGCTTCTCTCGTGACGCTGGTAACGGTGAAGACTTGTTCAACGGTGAATATTTGATCAACGCTCAAGGTGAAGACGTAGTAGCCGGTATCCGTACTCCTCAACAGATTACAAAGATTGGTTCTCAACGTTGGGCTGAACGCGCTGGTATCTCTGAAGAAGAACGTGTAGCTAAGTATCCTTCTATGGAAGAAGCTATGCCGGAAATCTATAAGGAACTTGACGAACTCCAGACTAAGTTGGAAAACCACTATAAGGATATGCAGGATATGGAATTTACCGTACAAGAAGGTAAATTGTGGTTCTTGCAGACTCGTAACGGTAAGCGTACTGGTTCGGCAATGGTTAAGATTGCTATGGACTTGTTGCGTCAGGGCATGATTGATGAAAAGACTGCTTTGTTGCGTTGCGAACCTAACAAGTTGGACGAACTCCTCCACCCTGTATTCGACAAGGCTGCTTTGAAGAGTGCTAAGGTATTGACTCGCGGTTTGCCTGCTTCTCCAGGTGCTGCTACAGGTCAGATTGTATTCTTCGCTGAAGACGCTGCTGACTGGGCTGCTAACGGTAAGAAGGTAGTTATGGTTCGTATCGAAACTTCTCCAGAAGACTTGGCTGGTATGGCTGTTGCTGAAGGTATCTTGACTGCTCGTGGTGGTATGACTTCTCACGCTGCTGTAGTTGCCCGTGGTATGGGTAAGTGCTGTGTATCAGGTGCTGGTGCAATCAATGTAGACTATAAGAACCGTACAGTAGAAATCGACGGTATCGTATTGAAGGAAGGTGATTTCATCTCTATCAACGGTACAACCGGTGAAGTTTACAACGGTAAGGTAGAAACTAAGGCTGCTGAAGTATCAGGTGATTTCGCAGACTTGATGGCTCTTTGCGAAAAATATACTAAGTTGGTAGTTCGTACCAATGCAGATACTCCACACGATGCACAAGTAGCTCGTAACTTCGGTGCTGTAGGTATCGGTCTCTGCCGTACAGAACACATGTTCTTCGAAGCAGAAAAGATCGTTGCTATGCGTGAAATGATCCTTTCACAAGATGCTGAAGGTCGTAAGAAGGCATTGGCTAAGTTGTTGCCATACCAACAGAAAGACTTCTATGGTATCTTCAAGGCTATGGACGGTTGCCCAGTGAACGTTCGTTTGCTCGACCCACCGTTGCATGAATTCGTACCACACGATTTGAAGGGTCAGGAAGAAATGGCTAAGGCTATGGGTGTAACTGTAGAATACATCCGTCAACGTGTTGATAGCCTTTGCGAAGCTAACCCGATGTTGGGTCACCGTGGTTGCCGTTTGGGTAACACTTATCCTGAAATCACTGAAATGCAAACACGCGCTATCCTTGGTGCTGCTATTCAGTTGAAGAAGGAAGGTGGCGATCCACATCCTGAAATCATGGTTCCATTGACAGGTATCTTGTACGAATTCGAAGCACAAGAAAAGGTTATCCGCGAAACAGCTGCTGCCCTCTTCGCAGAAGAAGGTGTTGAAGTTGCATTCAAGGTTGGTACAATGATTGAAATCCCACGTGCTGCTTTGACAGCTAACCGTATCGCAAGCCGCGCTGAATACTTCTCATTCGGTACAAACGACTTGACTCAGATGACATTCGGTTACTCACGTGACGATATCGCCAGCTTCTTGCCTGTTTACCTTGAAAAGAAGATCCTGAAGGTAGACCCATTCCAAGTACTCGACCAGAACGGTGTAGGTCAGTTGGTTGAAATGGCAGTTGAAAAGGGTCGCTCTGTACGTCCTGAATTGAAGTGCGGTATCTGTGGTGAACACGGTGGTGAACCTTCTTCAGTGAAGTTCTGTCACAAGGTAGGTTTGAACTACGTTTCTTGTTCTCCATTCCGTGTGCCCATCGCACGCCTTGCTGCTGCTCAGGCTGCTGTTGAAGAATAATTCTTATTCTGATATATTTAAAAAGGACTCATCGCAAGGTGAGTCCTTTTTTTATTGAGTAAGGGTGAAATAACAAATGCACATTTTCAGTGAAATTCTTTTGTTTCTCCTAACTATTTTTTAGCTTTGCATGTTCCTTTGTGGAACAGACATAATGAAAGGCGTTTACTACGCTTTGGTTTTGACATCCCTGAAAACCTAGGAAATTTTCAATTGCAAGTCAAAAACAAGGCAACGGTAGATGCCCCGTGGGTGTGTTATATACATACCTACTATGCCTTGATAGCCATTGGTGTATCCGTACACCAATGGAACTATCGGTATAGTGGTTTGTTATACCTCTCAGCGTGGGGCTTCGACGTTGCTCGCTTCGACTTGCAAGGGCCATTCCTAGGGGCCTCGGGATGTGGAGCGAGCGACAGTGCAGGGCTTCACGCTTTTTTTATGTCTTTATCATCATTAAGAACATGTGGTTGCCGTAGTCCTCGACCATGAAAAACACTTAGGGGTACTACGACAATGTCCAAACAAGAAACCTCACAGATAAAATCCAAGGAGCGAGTATCGCAACGGGGTGAAGTGTTTACTGCTGAACGGGAGGTAAACGCTATGCTCGACCTTGTGGCGAACGAGTGTCTGCGTCCGGACTCCCGTTTTCTGGAACCGGCTTGTGGCGATGGGAATTTCCTCTCCGCCATCCTCAAACGTAAACTTTCCGAACTCAGAAGAAAATACAAGAAAAGTCCTCGTGATTACGAGAAGTTATCCATCGTGGCTATCGGAAGTCTCTATGGAGTGGACATTATGGACGACAATGTGGAAGCTTGTCGCGAACGTCTTTTCTCCATTTGGGATGACGAGTACACCGCTCATTGTAAAGCCGAGACTTCGGACGAAGCTCGCGAAGCAGCCAAGTTCATTATTCATCGGAATATCATCAATGGCAATGCATTGACACTGATGTGTGTGGATGCCAATGGCAACGATACCCAAGCTCCCATCGTGTTCTCCGAGTGGACACTTATCAATGGTACTCAAATGCAACGCTCCGACTATACCATGGCAGACCTTTTGCTTCATAACGATACAAGCAAGGAAGATGGTATGGGAAACCTCTTTGCACTCACCGAAGAGCAAAAGGAAGAAGGCGGCATCTTCTTACGTAGATACATTACTCACTATAAAAAAGTACAAGATTATGGAGAATAGTTTATTTCACAACGTCTATAATCCGGACGTACTGTCGTGCATAGCCAATCTTAGTAATGATGAGGTGTTTACTCCTCCCGAACTGGCCAACAAGATTATCGATATGCTTCCACAAGAGTTGTTTGAGAATCCCGACACAACCTTCCTCGACCCTTGTTGCAAGAGCGGTGTGTTCCTCAGAGAGATTGCTAAACGATTGATAAAAGGTCTCGAACATCAGATTCCCGACCTTGAAAAGCGTTTGGAGCATATCTTCTCCCGTCAACTCTTTGGTATTGCTATCACCGAACTTACCAGTTTACTTTCCAGACGTAGTGTCTATTGTAGTAAATTCCCAAGCAGTCCTTGGTCGGCATACCAGTTCCCGGAAGACAAGCCACAAGGAAACATTATCTATCAGCGAATCAAACATACTTGGAAAGACGGGAAATGTGTGTATTGTGGTGCTTCGAAAAGTGAGTACGACCGTGGTGCTGAACTCGAAACCCATGCGTATCAATTTATTCACAACTTAGATGTAAACAAAGTATTCAATATGAAATTTGATGTGATTATAGGGAATCCGCCTTATCAGTTGAGTGATGGTAGTGGTGCTAGTACAGATGCAGCTTCTCCTATATATGATAGATTTATAATGCAAGCCATGAAACTTAATCCAAGGTATTTATCTATGATTGTCCCATCTAAGTGGATGGTTGGAGGTAGAGGACTTGCTACATTTAGAGAACAAATGATAAATGATAAAAGACTTCGTTTATTATATGATTACGAAGATGCAAATACTTGTTTTCCAGGGGTACATATTGATGGTGGTGTTTCTTATTTCTTATGGGATAGAGATTATTCTGGAAAAACAGAACATTTCTTTTATTCTAAAGATGGTACAATTAGCAAATGCTTTCATTATCTAAAGAATCAATATTTTGATTATGTAATAAGAGATAGTCGTATTGTGACAATATTAGAAAAAATCGGTTTTGCTGATGGCCGATTCTCAGAAATCGTATCTACAACAAAGCCATATGGCATAAGAAAATATTTATTTAATCAGCCTGAAAGGTGTATTGGTTCTAATTTATCTGATAATCCTTTTATAAATAGTGTAAAAATACATGGAGTTAAAGGTATAAAAGGAGGTGCAAGAAGAAAAACAGGTTATATATCAAGAAACTATGTTACTTCAAACATTGACACTATTAATTTGTATAAATTATTCTTTACTACAAGTTACTCCACTGATGCTATTAATCCCCCAGAGGTTATAGTTGCAGGCCCAAATGAAGTGTGTACTGAAACATTTCTTCTAATAGGAGCTTTTAAAACAAAAGAAGAACAGTTAAATTGTTTGTCATACATTAATACAAAACTGTTCAAAGTCTTATTATATTTTGGTAAAGGTACGATGCAAGTCAACAGAAGCGTGTTTGGACTTGTTCCGCTCCAAGACTTTGAAAAGTCTTGGACAGATGAAGAACTATATAAGAAATATGGTTTAGACAAAGCTGAGATGGATTTTATCGAATCAATGATTAAACCAATGGAGTAATATGATGGAACACAAATTCTTTCCCCAACGTCCAAGCATTACTCCTACCATCTATGCCTATAGATTACCAGGAGTAGATTCGCACAGAGGATATTTGAAAGTCGGTTATACAGACCGTACCGCAAAGGAACGTATTGACGAACAGCTTCATACGAGTAAGATTGCCTATGAAATTGTATTGGTAGAGTCTGCCATGACCAACGATGGCTCTTGCTTTACGGATAAGGATGTACACAAAATCCTTGAACGAAAAGGACACTCTCGTTTGAATCCGCTTGATAAAACGGATGAGTGGTTCAGATGTACCAAGGATGATGTGGAAGCAGCTATCCTTTCATTACGCACCGGTTCTGATAATGTGGAAAACAGGACACAGAACTTCACGATGCGTCCAGAACAATTCCGTGCCGTAGAGCAAACAAGGACATACTTTGAGCAAGCTTTGAAAGAAGAGCCTAACCGAGTCCCGAAGTTTCTTTGGAATGCCAAGATGCGATTTGGCAAGACCTTTGCTAGCTATCAGTTAGCCAAGAAAACGAAGTTGTCACGCATCTTGATTTTGACATTCAAGCCTGCCGTAGAATCGGCATGGCGTGAAGACCTTGTGTCGCATATAGACTTTGAAGGATGGCAATACATTTCCAATAAGGATGCTCGCAATAACAATTTGAATATCGACCAAGAGTTTCGCCAAGCTGACAAATCACGGCCTATCGTGGTGTTCGGTTCGTTCCAAGACTTACTTGGCACCAACGAAAGTGGAGGTATCAAGACTAAGAATGAATTTATACATGCCACGAATTGGGACTTGGTCATCTTCGACGAATACCATTTCGGTGCATGGAAAGAACGGGCAAAGGAGTTGTTCGAGAAAGAAGATGAAGAAAACTCGGTGGACTTTGATGCCGAAAAATATAAGAAGGACGAAGCAAGCAATGCCATCAATGAAACATGGCTTCCTATTTCTACGAGGTATTATCTTTTCTTGTCGGGTACACCGTTCAGAGCCATCAACAATGGTGAGTTTATCGAAGAACAGATTTTCAACTGGACTTACTCGGATGAACAACGTGCCAAAGCAGAATGGAAAGGTAACGGAAATCCTTATTTGGCATTGCCACGAATGGTGATGCTCACCTATCGTATGCCTGATGAAATACAAGAGGTAGCCAAACTTGGCGAGTTTGACGAGTTCGACTTGAATTTGTTTTTCGCAGCGGAGGGTAAGGGTGATAAGGCCATATTCAAATATGAGAACGAAGTTCAAAAGTGGCTCGACCTTATTCGTGGTTCGTACCTTCCGGCAAGTGTCGATGACTTAAAGTTAGGACAAGACAAACGCCCACCGATGCCATTTAGTGATACACGATTACTCAATGTGCTTTCGCATACCTTGTGGTTCTTGCCGAATGTGGCATCTTGTTTCGCCATGGCCAATCTGCTTGCTCAACGACAAAACAAATTCTATCACGACTATCGGATTGTGGTATGTGCCGGTACGGGAGCAGGTATCGGTTTGGATGCACTATATCCAGTGCAAGCGACTATGGGCAATCCATTGAAGACAAAAACCATTACCCTCAGTTGTGGTAAGCTGACCACCGGGGTTACGGTAAAACCATGGACAGGCATCTTCATGCTTCGTAACCTAAAAAGTCCGGAAACCTATTTCCAAGCTGCTTTCCGTGTACAAAGTCCGTGGGAGGTCAAGAACGAGGAAGGAAGCAAAACCATCATGAAGAATGAGTGTTATGTGTTCGACTTTGCCCTTGATAGAGCGTTACGCCAGATTTCGGATTACAGTTGTCGGTTGGACATCAATGAATCCAATCCCGAAGCCAAGGTTGGGGAGTTTATCAAGTTCTTGCCCGTATTGGCTTACGATGGTAGTAGCATGAAAGAAGTGGATGCCCAAGACATTCTTGACATCGCTTTGGCGGGAACATCGGCAACACTATTGGCCAAGCGTTGGGAATCGGCATTGCTTGTCAATGTGGATAACGAAACCTTGAAACGCTTGCTTGCCAGTCCGGAGGCGATGAAGGCATTGATGAACATTGAAGGATTCCGTAACTTGAACAACGACCTCACAACCATCATCAACAAATCCGAAGCTGTCAAGAAAGCCAAGAAAGAGAACCCCACTCCTACTCAGCAAGAGAAGAAGGAAATCTCTGCCGAAGAAAAGGAAATGAAGAGCAAGCGCAAACAGATTCAAGAGAAGCTGATAAAGTTTGCCACTCGCATCCCTGTATTCATGTATTTGACCGACTATCGGGAACGGTGTCTGAAAGATGTGATTACCCAATTGGAGCCTGGCCTATTCAAAAAGGTAACAGGTCTGAGTGTAGAGGATTTCAATATGCTTTGCTCGCTCGGTGTATTCAATGCGCCACTCATGAACGATGCCATCTTCAAGTTCAAGCGTTACGAAGATGCCAGTCTCACTTATACGGGAATCAACAAGCATAGTGCTGACGAAGTGGGTGGATGGGACACCACCATACGAAAAACACAATATGAAAAGCTGTTCTATAATCAACAATCCTCGATGATGGAAGTGGACTATACAGCCTATCCGGAAGTGGCAGAAACACGACCTGTTGATAACGAGGTCGTTGTAAGAAAGCCACAACCCCAATCAAAACCTGTAGTTTCATCATCTCCAACTAATCAGCCTAAAATGTCTCTGCAACCCGTTCAAACAGAGGAAGATTTCAAAGAACGTCTGGAGGCCCTAATGGTGGATAGTATCGTTCATCACAAAAAGTTCGGCAAAGGTACAGTCGTGAAACTTGATAAGAACGCAAAATTTATTTATGTCAAATTTACCCTTGGTGAGAAGAAGTTTGTTTATCCGGATGCTTTTTTGATGGGGTTTTTGGAGGTACGGTAATTGGGATGCTTATATTACCCCGCAAACAAAATTGTTTGCGGGGTATTACAAAGCTGTTATACTAATCTAGTTTTTCAAAAGATAATTTATCATCTACTACTTCGGCTGTGAGCATGCCTTTAATATCAATTTTTGAAATTGAAGGTTTTAAAATTTCAATTTGTAGCCCATACTTCACTAATATATAACCAGCATTAGTTAATACATATTGATCGTCTTCTGAATCTTTTTCTGCAATTGTTCGTAATGTAATTGCTCCAGAAGCAAATAGAATAGCAGTAGAGTCAATATCATAATACGGATTCTGATAATTATGTAATTTGTTTAAATCAATATATGGTATTCTTTCTAATATTGCCGTAGCTCTAAATAAATTATCTACATTTATATATTCTAAAACGCAAGCTCTAAAAAGGTTAGATAAAATTTCCACCTTATTGATATTATCAAGTCGTTCTAATAAGGACATAAAAATAAAACCTGCATTATCTTTTCCACGAGCAGCTATTTCTCCAACAAATTTATACCGTTTTTCAGCATTTAAATCCGATATGTCAGACAAAAATTTACATGCCTTTCTTGCAAAGAAATAGTTGCTAAGTCCAACAATTCCTTTATTAAGTTCACATAAAATTTTTAAAAAATTATTTCCAGCAGAAGATGCTCCACAAAGAATGTTGAGAAGATTATCATCTTCAACTTTATTGATTTGTGGAGAGGTCATTTCATCCACAAAACTTTTCAACAATTTATCCATATTATCAAAATCGATTCGTTTTTGAGATTAAAATTGAAAAGAATTAAATGCATTAGATTGTATAGACAATACTTCCCAATTAAAATCATATTGATCTTCCTCTGAGAAATTAGGAACTTTTATATGAAAATATTCTAAATCAAATTCCGTTAATTCAATAGGTACAGCACAAATTCCACTATGGCCAATTATTGTGGTAGAAGTTGTAAACTGTGCAAATAGTATACATAATAATCCATCAATTGCTTTTAATAGATTCTTTATATTGGCATTGGAGAAATTTGAATAGCGATTATGCTTTACTTGATTGTATGCTTGATACCATGATAATGAAGTATCTTCTGTATTACCCCATTCTAGAAAAGGTTTGATCGTTTTAAAATCTCCTGTCCATTTTCTATATGTGACTTCATATTCGTTCAACTTCATAGCCCTATTCAATTTTTTGTAATCTGTTATATTTAGGTTACGAGCAGAAGGGTTAGGTATGTAATTATTAGCTAAAAGTATACCTTTACAATTAGCTTCAAATTCAGTACATGTGCGTAGAAGAAGTTCATAGATACGATGTGAATAAACATCTTGATGGCTGTCGCATGGCTCAATATAATCCCAAAGTTCCTCTAAATCACGTATAATTAGACGAGCAGCCGAAAGTAATGAACGTTTTTCGTTCTCATTAATATTACGTGAATCATTTTCGTATCCTTCACATAAATCAGACCATCCATCATTGTTATGTGATGGTCGCCAAATTCTTGGATATGGTTTGTTTATCATAACACATAAATATTTATAGATTAGGATTTATTCCTTTTATCGCCTTCCAAACATTCGAATAAGAAGCCCCACTCCTACACAAAGCTTCAGCACGTTTCATGGCATCCTCCATTTTACCATCTTTGATGAGTTCGGCAACCCATTTCTGATGGTGCAAAAAGTTTTCTTTCTTGTCGAATTGGGCAATGTACTTTTGCAAAGCCTTCATGGCGTTGCAATGTGACAAATGGCTTAACTCACTTCAAAGAATTTCTTCAAAAACTCTTTCAACGGCAAAAGATACTCTGCATCCAAATCCCAATGCAAGGCATTATCGTACTCTCTCTCCCGTTCTTTTATCTTTTTCTTCTCACTATCTGAATCAAAGAGCAAGGCTTCCAAATAACCATAGATTTTGGTTTTCTTGGCAGGAGTAGTAAGTGGCGGTGGGGTTCTCCCTTCGATATGGATAGTTACCAGTTCCTTTTCATACTTTTCCCAGCAATCCAAGATAGGACGATTGTTGGGGTTGATGATGTTTTCCAACAAGTCTTCCAATTCTCCTTTATCCTTATTATTAGGAAGAAGGAATAACTCAAATTCCAAACCGTTTTCTTCTTTCCATTTTAGTATAGATGCTTTTCGGGCTTCAAAATCATTGTCGGCATCGAAGATGACGAGGTTAATACCACCTTGGTCGGTCATCGAACGCATACGGTTGATGGCTGAAGTGGATTTCAGGTTGTCCTTTCCGTTGGTTCGGAGGATAAAGTTATCGGGGACTTTTTGACCAAATAGATGTAAAAGGTATTGGCGGATGAATGTTTCATCGGCTATACCTTCCACTATGATGAGGAAACGGTCTCTCATAATATGATACTTCTAAGTTCTACTTCGTTTTGACAAGCATCCTTGAATGCTTCATAATTGTATTTGTAAGCTTGGTGATCTTTCTTTAAGGTCTGTTCGATGGTGTACAGATGGAAAGACTCTTGATATTGGGCGTTTTCTTCCAGCATCTGATAGAGCTGATAGAGTGTTTCTTGGCTATGGGTGGTAACAAAGACTTGTTTGTTGGTGTCCGTAGCCAAAGCAAAGATACTCTCCCACAATTTCTTGTATGCGGAATAATGTAAGCCGTTGTCTATCTCATCAATCAGGATGATATTGTTGGTTGGATTGGCCGAACTGGCAACAATGCTGAGGTAACGGCGCAAACCATCGCCAGTCATGCTGATAGGCAACAATTCGTTCATACCTTCGAATCCGATGAAGACTTCATGACCAATGGTTTCGACAGCATTGATTCGGGCATCAAACTTGGCCAAACGTTCCAAGACCAAATCTTTCTTCTTGCGTTTGATGAGTTCGGCCAAATCGTTGGCGGTATTGTTTGCCATGAGGTCGGCAGACAAGAATGAGGCGCTGTTCTTTTCCAAATAACCTTCGGCGATGGTCTTCCGGGTAACAGCTCCTTGATTGAAGGTAACACTGCTGCGATAGGATGCCGTTGTATCTTCGGAGGAAATACTGAAATTCATATCCAATGTATTGAGGAATACTTTGGTTTCGGAGGTCGGTATTTGGTTTTGTCCGATAGGGCCTTGGGCCTGTTCGTCATAAGTATAGGTAAGACTCATTTTCAGATTTCTGCCTATTCCATCGAACTGTTGGGCATGAATTTCCGGAATGTTGTTGATATCCAAGTTATGGAAAATGTAGCGGATGTCATTGACACCACTGAAAACATTGCGTGTACGGAAGGAGTTGATTCGTTGAACAATGTCTGGATTGGACATGCCCATCAATAACATCAGGGCTTCGAGTACGGTACTTTTCCCTGAGTTGTTGTGTCCAAGGAAAATATTTACCCGTGCAAGGTCATCTACCATCAAATGGCTAAGGCCTCTGAATTTCTGTATTTCAATGCTTTTAAATCCGTCCATACTATTAAATCTTTACACAATATGCAAAAATAGAAATTATTTCATAATGATTAAAGAATATAAGACTTTTATTTAGTAACGTGTAAAAAATAACCTGCATCAGTTGATAGGTTTGATGAAGTTAGTTCCACTTCGGAATTGTTTGTGAGAAAACGACCTGACACGCAAGTCGATTCTCATATGATTCATCAACCAGAGCTTGTAGCGGATGTATTGACTATCCAGTAGCCCAGCAGTCCGCATAAATTCATTTTATTAAAAAGTTATTTTTTCAAATTTTTCTCTACATCTCTACAGCGACATTGATAATCAGATATTTAAGTCATGTAGGTAACATGTAGACAATTTCTTGTCTACATGAATGGACTCTCTTGATTGAATATACAAACGAAAATATATGTATATATCTGATTATCAGTGTATATTCTATATTCACAGTGCTTTGTCTATATAAATGAAATACTTTATTTATATAGACGTAATACTATGAATATATAGACGAAGCATTTTGAATATAAGATTCAAATGGAGATGGATGGCTTGAAAATGTAGATAAAATACTTTTTCTGTTTCATATATAGGTATTTTAGGTCTTGTTTATAGGATTTTCATCCGTTAAGCCTCAGTTTTTTGGAAAAATATTCCCGGATGTACCCTTGAATTTACCAGATTTGAGTGTATTTATAATACTAATACTCGTATCCTTTAGCGTTACAAATAACATGACAAGATATAAAAAACAGAAAGGACAAAAAGAAGGTTCATCCGACATTCCGCGTGATGCGACAATCATGCAAAGCGAAAAGTTTTAACTTAAAATATTTTTCATCTCTAAATCCGTAAGCATTTCTTTTCATCACTTTAATTTTATTGTTTATACCTTCCACCTTTACTGTAGAAATACTACAATCGTACCATGCCAATATGCCAGTTCGATGTGCCATGATGGTAATGTCTTACCTTTATATTCATCACGGGTACATTCCATGGCGTACAAGCCAAAGGCTGATATAGGAAGCTACTGTTCATTGTAGATATTATTTGTGGTGATTTAATTCTACAATATAATGGTAGCTTCCCTTTTTTCAATCAAATATCACGTGAAATGTCGGATGAACCGGAAATTGCAGTTCGGCAGACACGCTTCTTCCTTTGACTTCTTAAAGAATATTAATTGAATAAATATTTTCCATTGGAAACTTTGTTATATAAAAATAATACATTTTATTTGCAATAGTTTCCAATGGAAAATATTATTCAATTATTATAAATTTAAAAAGATAACCGACTATGAGAGCAAACTCGAATCCTAAGTATCTGATTGTGGGTGGTGTAGCCGGTGGTGCTACTGCAGCGGCCCGTATTCGTCGTAATACCGAACAAGCGGAAATTATTCTCTTCGAAAAGGGACAATACATCTCGTATGCCAATTGTGGTCTACCTTATTATATAGGCGGAGTGATTGAAGAACGTGACCGCCTTTTCGTTCAAACGCCGGAGGCTTTCGGCAAGCGTTTTAATATTGATGTGCGGGTGAATAGCGAAGTGACTCGTATTGAAGCTGACAAGAAGTTGGTACATGTCCGCACTTCGGATGGTCGTGAATATACCGAATCTTATGACAAGTTGCTTCTCTCCCCGGGTGCATCGCCGGTGCGTCCTTCCTTGCCGGGTATCGATAGCGAAGGTATCTTTACCTTGCGTAATGTAGCCGATACGGATAGAATCAAGAATTATATGCAAGCGCATCCTGTGAAGCGTGCCGTGATTGTGGGTGGCGGATTCATCGGGTTGGAAATGGCGGAGAACTTGCATCATGCCGGTGCCCAAGTGACGGTAGTGGAAATGGCCAATCAGGTGATGGGGCCTATTGACTTCTCGATGGCTTCCCTTGTTCACCAACACTTGCAAGAGAAAGGCGTACAACTTTATTTGGAACAGGCAGTAGAATCCTTTACGCGTGAAAACGGTCGCTTGATGGTGTATTTCAAGTCGGGCATCCAGTTGGAAGCTGACTTGGTGTTGCTCTCCATTGGTGTGCGGGCACAAACGTCCTTGGCTCAGGAAGCCGGCTTGAAGTTGGGCGAAATGCGAGGAATCTGGGTGAATGAGTATTTACAGACATCGGATGAGGCCATCTATGCCGTGGGCGATGCCATTGAATTCCCCTACCCGATTACCGGCAAGCCTTGGTTGAACTTCCTGGCTGGCCCTGCCAATCGTCAAGCCCGTATCGTGGCGGATAATATGGTGTTCGGCAATACGCAGACATACGAAGGTTCCATTGGTACATCCATCGCCAAGGTGTTCGACATGACCGTGGCTTCTACGGGGTTGCCCGCCAAGCGATTAAAGCAAATGGAGATTCCTTACCTCTCGGCTACCATCCATTCGGGTTCTCATGCCGGATATTATCCTGGAGCTTTGCAGATGGACATTAAGATTACTTTCTCGCCTACCGACGGACGCTTGTATGGTGCACAGATAGTGGGATATGATGGGGTGGACAAGCGAATCGACCAATATGCCTTGGCCATCAAGAACGGAGCAACCGTTGAAGACCTCACCCGATTGGAACATGCCTATGCACCTCCTTTCTCGTCGGCCAAAGACCCGGTAGCGATTTCGGGCTATGTGGCAGGAAATATCCTGAGCGGCAAGATGACCCCACTTTATTGGCGAGAGTTGCAACAAGCCGACTTGTCGAAGGTGACATTGGTGGATGTGCGTACGACAGACGAAGCCTCATTGGGAAGTATTCCGGGAGCTGTGAACATTCCTCTGGATGATTTGCGTGAACGGATGAACGAGATTCTGACAGATCGTCCGGTTTATCTGTTCTGTGGCGTAGGTTTACGTGGTTATTTGGCTTCGAATATTCTGAAAGGACATGGATATCAGGATGTACGCAACCTAATTGGTGGTTTGAAGACTTACAAGTCGGCAACAACTCCCGTCCTTCTTCCAACGGAGAATAACGATGAAAAAGAAGATATATCTTCTTGTCCTGTACCTATTCCTTCTTCCACCGAAGCTATACGGATAGATGCCTGTGGCATCCAATGCCCCGGGCCTATCTTGAAGTTGAAGAAATCGATGGAAACTCTTCACCCCGGTCAACGTTTGGAAGTACTTGCGACGGATGCCGGTTTTCCTCGCGATGCGGAAGCATGGTGTCGGACCACGGGCAATAAGTTCATTGAGAAACGTTCGGAAAGTGGAAAATATATGGTCGTGTTAGAAAAATCCACCCCTTGTTCAGTTGAAGCAACAAAGATAACATCAGAGGAAAAAGGCAAAACTTTCATTCTCTTCAGCGATGACCTTGACAAAACTTTAGCTACCTTTGTACTCGCCAATGGGGCGGCAGCTACGGGCAAGAAGGTTTCCATCTTCTTTACTTTTTGGGGATTGAATGCCATCAAGAAGGTGCATAAGCCGAAAGTACAGAAAGACATTTGGGGTAAAATGTTCAGTATGATGCTTCCTTCTGACTCGACCAAACTTGCTCTTTCGAAGATGAACATGATGGGCATCGGTGCAAAGATGATGCGATTCCTGATGAAAAAGAAAGGTGTAGATTCCTTGGAAACCCTTCGCCAACAAGCCATTGATAATGGTGTAGAATTCATCGCTTGCCAAATGTCGATGGATGTAATGGGTGTAAAGCGTGAAGAATTGCTCGACGAAGTGACCATAGGTGGTGTAGCAACCTATATGGACAGAGCTGAACAGGCAAATGTGAACTTGTTTATTTAGTAAAGAATGGAAAAGATAACATGCATTTGTGTCATGAGAGAGCTGATGATAGCTCTCTCCGACTTTGAAAACAAACTGATGGATACGCACGGAGTTTCATTGAACGAAGCAATGGTACTTTGTGCTTTAGGGGATGAATGTATAACTGCATCGATCATTGCCGAACGAACGGGTTTGCGTCCTTCTCATGCTTCCAAGGTAATCGGAACACTAGAAGCACGGGGCTACCTGATACGTGAGTTGGGTAAACAGGACAAGCGCCAAATGTATCTCTCGCTTACGGATGTAGGAAAAGGATGTTTGGAACAAATCAAGAGGTATGAATTTGAAGTTCCCGCTTTACTGAAACCGGTATTTGATGGATATGTAACCCCTTAATATTTAACTTTTTATTTAAAAATAAAAACGAAAATCTGAATGCATCAACAAGGATGATTCAGATTTTCGTTTTATTTGGAATGACACAAAAGTGCCCTAATTACTTAGCAACCTTTTCCAAACGCTTCAAGATGATGAAGATGAAGAGAGCAGCTACTACACAGATACCTGCTAATACACCCCATACTACTGTAAGCGGAGCACCCCACATCAAAGCCGGGATACTTACAAGGAAGTTACCGATAGCTGTAGATACGAACCATCCACCCATCATCATACCGGCATACTTAGGAGGAGCTACCTTAGTAACGAATGAGATACCAATAGGAGAAAGGAGCAATTCTGCAAAAGTAAGGATAAGATAAGTTGAAATCAACCAGTTGGCAGAAACATCAGCCATGTGCATAGGTTGACCGGCAGCATCCAATTCAGGAGCTGGCAAACCGATAGAACCAACTGTCAACAATACGTATGCAACAGCAGCTACCAACATACCCAAACCAATCTTCAACGGAGCTGAAGGTTCTTTACCCTTCTTGGCCAATGCACCGAAAATAGCAATTGAAACCGGTGTCAAGGCTACTACGAAACAAGCATTGAACTGTTGGAAGATAGGAGCACTAACTTCTGTTACATCAGGCAAACCGTTATACTTATATACCAAACCAGCTACAGCAGCAGCAATCAAACCTGCAGAAATACCTTTACCCTTACCTGTCTTGCTTTGGAAAAGACCAAACAAACCGTATACAATGAAGATACCAAATACAAGGTTCATTACGTCGAATGCCATGCTCTGGATACCTGTAGACTGAGTAGCGGTATAGTCACGTGCAAAGAATGTCAATGTAGAACCATTCTGATGGAAAGCCATCCAGAAGAAGATTACTACAGCAAATACCAAACACAAACAGATGATACGTTCTTTAGTTTGAGCTGGGGTAAGTTCTTCGGCAGCTGAACCGTTAGCTGACTTGGCTGCATTGCGGTCAGCATGCTTGAACATGCTTTGGCATCCACGATAAATAGCGATAGAAACAATCAAAGAAACACAAGCTACAGCAAAAGCAAAGTGATAAGAATCAGCTTCGCTAACGCCCAATGATGTTTGAGCCCATTCCATAATCTTGATGGCAGCAGTCGGAGCAAACATAGCACCGATATTGATAGCCATATAGAATACACTGAAACCTGAATCGCGCTTGCTTGCATACTGAGGATCATTATACAAGTTACCTACAATAACCTGCAAGTTACCCTTGAACAATCCGGTACCGGCACAAATCAATGCCAAAGCACCACCCATAGCAGCAACAGCTGGGAAACCGCTACCCAAAGGAATAGCCAATAAGAGGTAACCTAAGAACATGATGGTAATACCAATGGTTACCATCTTGCCAAAGCCGAACTTGTCGGCCAACATACCACCGAAAAGAGGCAAAAAATAAACAAAACCTAAGAATGTAGAATAAATAAGACCTGCAGTACCGGCTGAGAAACCAAAATTAGCCTGCAGGAACAATACGAACACAGCAAGCATGGTATAATAACCAAAACGCTCGCCTGTGTTAGCTAACGCCAATGCGTATAACCCTTTGGGTTGACCTTCGAACATAAAATTAAAATTATTAAGTTAATACTATTTTTTCTTTGTCTGCAAAGATAAGATAATTATGCTAAATCAAGAAAAAAGAGCCAATTAATCGGCTCTTTTTATGGGTTTATTCTTCAAAAAGGCTGCAAATTACAGCTTTCGACTCTTTTATCAGGTCAGTTGGGGCAAGTTTTATCTGTAATCCACGAATACCGGCACTGACATAAATGTATGGAAACTGTTCACAAGTTTCGTGTATGTAAGTGGGAAAATGCTTCTTCATTCCGATAGGCGAACAACCGCCACGGATGTAACCGGTCAGCGGGAGCAAATCTTTCATTGGAATGAGGTCGCACTTCTTGTTACCTGAAACTTTAGCTGCCAATTTGAGGTTTACTTCATGTTCACCAGGAATCACACAAACAAAATAACCTGTTTTATCACCGTGCAGTACTAAAGTCTTGAATACTTGTTCGATATTTTCTCCCAAACTTTCGGCTACATGGATTGCACTCAAGTCGTTTTCATCCACTTCATAAGGGATGAGTTCGTATTTCACTTTGGCCTTATCCAACAAACGGGCCACATTGGTCTTGTTTATTTTTTCTTTCATAAATTCCAGTCATTGTATACTTTTCAGATCCTTCGCTTTGCTCAGGATAATATTTCAAGGATTATAATTCTTCCTTTATAAAAGGAGGTGTGTATCCCAACTTGCTTTCGGCTACTTCTTCAGGCGTTCCACAAGAAAGCACCTGTCCTCCTCCCCGTCCGCCTTCGGGTCCCATATCAATAATGTAATCGGATTGCTTGATAACATCCAGGTTATGTTCGATGATAATTACCGTATTGCCTTTATCCACCAAGCGATTGAGTACATTCATCAGTACACGAATATCTTCGAAATGCAAGCCGGTAGTAGGTTCATCCAAGATGTAAACGGTCTTTCCTGTATCCCGTTTAGATAATTCGGTAGCCAATTTTACACGCTGACTCTCTCCTCCCGATAACGTTGTGGATGGTTGTCCTAACTTAATGTATCCCAATCCTACATCTTGCAACACCTTAATCTTATTTAAGATGGAAGGTACATTTTCAAAGAACTCTACTGCCCTATTGATAGTCATATCGAGTACATCGGCTATGGATTTCCCTTTAAAGCGCACTTCCAATGTTTCACGGTTATAACGCTTGCCATGGCACACCTCACAAGGTACCATCACATCGGGCAAGAAATTCATTTCGATGGTCTTATAACCATTACCGCCACAGGCTTCACATCGTCCACCCGTTACATTGAAAGAAAAGCGTCCGGCCTTATAACCACGAAGTTTGGCTTCGGGAAGGTTCACAAAAAGATTACGAATGTCTGAAAACACACCTGTATAAGTAGCAGGATTAGAACGAGGAGTACGTCCTAAGGGCGATTGGTCAACATTCACCACTTTATCTATATATTCCATACCTTCATAACTATCGTATGGCAAAGAATCTTGCAATGAACGATAGAAATGTTGGGACAGAATAGGTTGTAACGTATCGTTTATTAAGGTGGATTTTCCACTACCCGATACACCGGTTACACAAATGAGTTTACCCAATGGAAATTCTACATCTACATTCTTCAGGTTATTTCCTTTGGCTCCTCTTATCCAGAAAGAATGACCATTCCCTTCTCTTCGTTTAACAGGAACTTCTATTTTCATTTGGCCATTCAAATACTGTGAGGTAAGTGTTTCCTTCTGAAGCATTTCTTGAGGAGTTCCTTGAAAAACTACTTCTCCTCCCATTCGTCCAGCATGAGGTCCCATATCAATTACATAATCGGCAGCCAACATCATGTCCTTGTCATGCTCCACTACAATGACCGAATTGCCTGTATCGCGTAATTTTTTCAGTGAACAAATCAACCGTTGGTTGTCACGTTGGTGCAATCCGATACTCGGTTCATCGAGAATATAAAGCACGTTAACCAATTGTGAACCAATTTGGGTAGCCAAACGGATACGTTGACTCTCTCCGCCTGATAATGATACAGATGTACGATTCAGAGAAAGGTAATCCAAACCTACATCGAGCAAAAAACGCAAGCGGCTTTTCAGTTCTTTTAGAATTTCTTCTGCAATCTTCCGTTGTTTTTCTTCCAAATGTGGGTTTACTCCTTCCAACCATTCATACAATTCACTGATATCCATGCTAGCCAATTGATAGATGTTTTTATCATGAATACGGTAGTGTAAGGCTTCCCTATTCAAGCGTGCTCCGTGGCATTCCGGACATACGTCAGTCTTGGCAAATTGTTCTGCCCATTTCTGTGCAGTAGCCGATGCATCCTTTTCCTGCATCATCTGAATGTATTTGATGATACCTTCGTATGTGGTGAAATAGTCGGAAGAGGTATGAATAAGTGAACTTTTGATTTTGATGCGTTCATCGGAACCCTGCAAAATTTCATCAATAACTTCTGAAGAAAACTCTTTAACGGGTGTCTTTAAAGTTAATCCGTATTTCTCGAGCATGGCATCTAATTGCCAGAAAATCATCACATTCTTGTATTTCCCTAAAGGAGCAATGGCACCTTCGTAAATGGATAGTTCACGATTAGGAATCACTTTATCTATATCCACCAAATTTACATAGCCCAATCCCTTGCATCGGGGACAGGCTCCCTGTGGAGAATTAAATGAAAAGTTATGAGGTGCCGGTTCTTTATAGGAAAGTCCGGTTATGGGGCACATCAAGCGTTTACTATAGTGACGAACCTCATTAGTCTGTGCATCAAGAATCATGATCAATCCATCTCCTTGGTGCATGGCTGTAGCAATACTTTGTTTCAGACGTTTATCTTCCTTATCGCCTACCGCCATCTTGTCGACAACCATTTCGATATCATGATTCTTATAACGGTCTACCTTCATTCCATGAGTAATTTCCTTCACCTCGCCATCCACACGAACATAAAGATACCCCTTTTTACGTACTTGCTCAAACAATTCTTTATAATGGCCTTTACGAGTACGTATCAACGGAGCCAATATGAATATACGTTTACCTTTATATTCTTTATATATCAAATCAAGCACTTGTTCTTCGGTATACTTTACCATCTTTTCGCCAGATAGATAAGAATAGGCTACTCCTGCCCTTGCAAACAACAAACGCAAATAGTCATATATTTCTGTGGTGGTTCCAACGGTAGAACGAGGATTTTTGTTTGTAGTTTTTTGTTCAATGGAAATAACAGGGCTAAGTCCTGTTATCTTATCGACATCCGGGCGTTCCATACCTCCCAAAAAGTTACGTGCATAAGCCGAAAATGTCTCTATGTATCGACGTTGTCCCTCCGCAAAAATTGTGTCGAAAGCCAATGATGACTTCCCACTTCCACTCAGTCCTGTTATAACAGTCAGACTATCGCGTGGAATCTGTACATCTATATTTTTTAGATTATGTACGCGGGCACCGTATATATTTATCTGTTCTTTTTCTTCTGTCATATCTGAATTTGCCTACAAGCTTTTAAACATGCAAATTTAGTGTTTCCGAATGAAATATTTGGTTAAAAAGCATAATATTCTTCGGCTTTCCTTATATATAATAGGTAAGAATGACTTTTTTTTGTAATTTTGCTGCTTGTTATAACCAGTATTCAACAAATGAAATTTATACAAACTTTATATTTGGCTGCCGCTATATCGGTATTACCAGTAGTGAATGTCTGTGCGCAGACTTCTAACGGTTTCTTTATGCATACCGTAACTAAAGGACAGAGCTTGTACTCTATTGCAAGTATGTATAATGTGACCATTGACGAGATTATACAACTTAATCCTGAAAGTAAAGAACGCATAAAGGCTGGTGAAGCTTTAAAGATTCCTCAAAAAGCCAATAATGGTCAACCTACCTATCATACCATTCAGTCTGGTGAAACTTTGTACCAACTTACGGTTCGTTATGGAGTGACCGCACAAGATATCTGTAGAGCCAATCCGGGATTGAGTGCCAAGAATTTCCGAGTAGGTCAAGTCGTTGCCATTCCTGCACAAAAAGTAGAAAATGAACAACCCGTTCAACAACAAGCGAATGTAAAGTCACAAAACCCTGTACAGGCTAATGCAAATAAGGAACCTTTAAAGCCTAATTGCCGCGATATGCACAAGGTACAACGGAAAGAAACCGTATATAGTATCAGTAAACTATATGGTATTACAGAAGAAGAATTGATTGCGGCCAATCCTGAATTGCGCAAGCAAAAGCTTAAAAAAGGAAAATTTCTCTGTATACCTTATGCTAAAGCACCTGCATCCCATAATAATGTGACTAAAAGTACACAAACGCCGGTATCCAATGTAGAACTATTCCGTCAGAATCAAAAGGAAAGCAAAAAATATGCTTCTATCAAGGTAGCTGTTATGTTGCCGTTTATGACGGATGGAACAGGTAATAAGGATGAACAAGGGCGTATGGTAGAGTATTATGAAGGATTCCTGATGGCTGTTGACAGCTTGAAGAAACAAGGTGTATCTGTAGATGTTTATACGTATGATATCGGTAATACAAAAGCTTCATTGGCCCAACTCCTTGAAAATAAAACGGAACTGAAGGGAATGGACTTTATTTTTGGTCCGGCTTATACAGATCAAGTAAAACTGATGGCTGATTATGCTGAACAGAATAAGATAAGACTGGTTGTTCCGTTTACATCTAAAAGTGATGTTGTATTCAATAACCCCTATGTATTCCAAATCAATACACCTCAATCTTATCTGTTTTCTGAAGTTTACGAACATTACCTTCGCAAATTTCCGAATGCTCATGTCGTATTTCTAGATGTAGAAACAGGCGACAATGATAAGGCTGACTTTATAGCTGGGTTAAAAGAAGAATTAAAAAATAAACAGATTACTTTCAAGGAATTGAAAGGTGCTGCGATTACTCCTGAAGGTATGAAAACGGTTGTGGACTCGTTGAGAGAGAATGTGCTTATACCTACTTCGGGAAAGAATATATCTCTTATCAAGATATTACCACAATTGATTATTACCTCTCGTGAACATCCCAATTATGATATGAAGCTGTTTGGCTATCCTGAATGGCAAACCTATACCTATGATCATTTATCCAGTTTCTTTGAATTGGATACATATTTCTATTCTTCCTTCTATACAAACAATTTGTTTCCCGAGGCTGTAAAATTCACATCTGCTTACCGGAAATGGTATAGCAAAGATATGGCAAATACATACCCCAAATATGGAATGTTAGGTTTTGATACAGCTTACTTCTTCTTAAAGGCACTTTCGCAATATGGAAGTGACATGGAAGAAAATATGAATAGAACAATGGTCAATCCCATTCAAACCGGTTTCAAGTTTGAAAGAGTGAACAATTGGGGCGGTTTTATCAATCGGAAAGTGTTTTTCGTGCGCTTTACTAAGAATTATGAATTGATTAAACTTGATTTTGAATAAAATGAAAAGATATAAATTTTTGTTGCTGTTGGCGCTTACTCTGACTTGCTCTACTTCAGCCATGGCCCAATTGGGCGAATTACGTGGAGAGCTTGCACTTGGGGTAAATGCTGGGATGAATATGAGTAAAGTCGATTTCAGTCCACGTATCAAGCAAAAGAACCAAAGTGGTATGTCATTTGGACTTACAGCCAGATACATGTGTGAAAAATATTTTAAGATGATGTGTGGGATACAGGCTGAACTTAATTATTCACAAAGAGGATGGAATGAATTGATTGAAGATGGATCTGGAAATACTTATAATCGAGTCATGAATTATGTGGAAGTACCGTTATTGGCTCATTTGGCATTTGGTAAAGATTCACGAACAAGGGGTATGAAGTTCTTCTTAAATATGGGTCCACAATTTGCATATTTTATAAGCGATAAAGAAAATAAGGGAGGAGAAGAATGGAATACTAACATGCGCCCGAATGGTGTTATCCATCAATATGGAAAAGAAGTGGAGAATAAACTGGATTATGGTATTGTAGCTGGAGCCGGATTAGAATTGAGTACAGGAATCGGTCATTTCTTGGTGGAAGGACGTTATTATTATGGTTTGGGAGATTTTTATCACAATGCCAAGAAGGATGAATTCGGACGATCCGGACATTCTTACATCGGAGTTCGACTGACTTATCTATATGATATTATAAAATAAAAAAAAGTGGGTGACAAAATTTTGTCACCCACTTTTTTAATATATTTATTGGTTATCTTAAACGGTCGTATGCTTTTACCAATGCTTCGTCTGCTCCAATGGAACGAATGGCCAACCAATTGAGTATGAGTGCAACAAAAGGCAAACATACCAACCAAGATGGAGTGAACGAAGCGTCGTCGGCCAACATGGTGGTTACAAACACAACAAATATAACATAGTAACCAATCAACAAAATACTGCTGAATATGGTTAGTCTGATTTGCAACATACGTTTCTTAAAAAGAAAGATGGTAACCAAAGCCAAAAGAGCTATAATTAATAACAAGACAAACAATGCCCATGGAGCGTAATTTGAGTTACCTTCTGCTGTAGTGATGCAAAGATTGGTAAATGTTGAAATCTCATTGTCTGGAGTAAGGATAGCACCAACCGGATTACACATACATACAATCATCAGGATGGTTACTACTAATAAGTAAATACTCTGTATACGTTGAATCATAACAATTGTTTTTATAAAAAAGAAAGGCCGATTTCTATATGGAAATGGCCTTTATAAAAGTCCTTATTATTGAAGTTTTTCTTTTTCTTTAGCTGGGTTACGATAATAAACCTTACCTTCCATGTACTCTTGAGTGGCAATTAAAGTAGGCTTCGGGAGTTTTTCGTAATAGCGTGAAATTTCAATCTGTTCTCTGTTTTCGAAAACTTCTTCGAGATTGTCATTGTACGATGCAAATTCCTGCAACTTCTTCGATAAGTCGTTCTTCATTTCTGCACCAATCTGATTGGAACGTTTACCGATAATGGCAACAGTTTCATAAACATTGCCCGTATCTTCACACAAATTCATCATGTCACGAGTTACGGTGTTGGTCGGAGCATTTGTCTTTTTGTAATCCATAATTTCTATTAATTATTTTTATTCATTTAATTCTTTTACATATTTGCTGGCATCCTTGTAGATCTTTTCTACCTCTTTCATATACTTGCTTTCAGGGAATTCATTCTTAAAAGCATAATATTCATCGATAGCTTCACGCATACGTTCTTCTTTCTTTTCCAATACACTTTCTGTACCCAACTTATGCTTGGCTCGAAGCAACAGAATGGAAATGTCTTCACGAAGACTAGTGTATGGGTAATCGTTCAAAGCATTTTCAGCCGTAGTGATACATGCCAGGAAATTATTACCATTGATTCGCATATCAGTGGTATAAGAAGCGTTACCTGTATAAGTACCCAAATCATAATATAATTTGGCTGTTAGATAATCTTTCATGACCAATTTATCTTGCAGATTGAATATCATTAACTGAGCTTCAGTCTTACGGTTGCTGTCAGGAAAATATTCCATAAACATCTGCAATTCCTGAATGGCTTTATAGGTACTTGTTTGATCCAAACGAGGCTCGGGAGTATCTAAGAATAATGATTTACCTGAATGAAAACGAGCTAATTCGGTATAAATACCACGTGGATAAGTGGTATAATAATTCGTAAAATAATGTGAGGCTGTTACGTAATCTCCTTGGTTATAATATGACATTGCTAACATATAAAGAGATTCCTCTGCACTATCTGTACCTTTTAAAATAGTAATAAGCTCTTCTAAGATAGTAGCCGATTTGGTATATTGTCCTTTACCGAAAAAGCTTTTAGCTGCTTCGTATTTATATTCATAATCGCTACTTTTCAACACCTTGTTATATTCACCACAAGAAGTAAAAAAGGTGCCTGTCAATAATGCTATGATAATGATATACTTTTTCATCTTAATAAAATAATGTGCAAATTTACGCCTTTCCACCGAATAATACAATAACCAATATGTTTTTTAATACTAAAATATCGGTCATTTCAGTTTTTTTTCTGTCAAATGATAGCTATAATAGAAATAAAACGTACTTTTACATTCTGTATTAATCAAAAGGGACAACATGGATTTCGAATTGATTTCTGATTTTAAGCCTACGGGAGACCAACCAGAGGCTATTGCGCAATTGACTGAAGGTATTCAGCAGGGGCTTCCTGCACAAACTCTTTTGGGAGTAACTGGATCCGGGAAGACATTTACCATTGCCAATGTAATCAAGAATATAAATAAACCCACACTTATTTTGAGCCATAACAAAACTTTGGCAGCCCAATTGTATGGTGAATTCAAAAGTTTTTTCCCGAATAATGCCATTGAGTATTATGTATCATATTATGATTATTATCAACCGGAAGCTTATTTGCCTTCGACCGACACATATATCGAAAAGGATTTGGCCATTAATGATGAAATAGATAAATTGAGATTGGCAGCAACATCCGCTCTTCTCTCTGGGAGAAAAGATGTAGTGGTGATTTCGTCAGTATCTTGTATTTATGGTATGGGTAATCCTTCTGATTTCTACAATAATGTCATCGAAATCAAAAAAGGAAAATTGTTGGACAGAAATGTTTTCCTTCGTCGCTTAGTTGATAGTTTGTATACGCGTAATGACTTGGAACTGAACAGAGGGTGCTTTCGGGTAAAAGGAGATACAGTAGATATTTATCTGGCATATAGTGACAATTTGCTCAGGGTGATGTTTTGGGATGATGAGATAGACGGTATAGAGGAAGTGGATCCTATTTCGGGTGTTCGTTTAGGTTTGTTTGAAGAATACAAAATCTATCCGGCTAATCTTTTCATGACTACGAAAGAAAGTCAGTTACGTGCTATTCATCAGATAGAAGATGATTTAACAAAGGAAGTTGCCCGTTTTGAAGAAATGGGTAAGCCTTTTGAGGCAAAACGATTATATGAACGGGTAACATATGATATGGAAATGATTCGGGAATTGGGACATTGTTCGGGCATAGAAAATTATTCCCGTTATTTTGACGGTCGTGAAGCAGGTACCCGCCCCTATTGTCTCCTTGATTTCTTTCCTGAAGAATTCTTGATTGTCATTGATGAGAGCCATGTATCTGTACCTCAAATTCATGCTATGTATGGAGGTGACCGTGCCCGTAAAAACAATTTGGTACAGTATGGATTTCGAATGGAATCTGCTTTTGATAACCGTCCTTTGAAATTTGAAGAATTTCAAGATTTGGCTAAACAAGTGATTTATGTAAGTGCCACTCCTGCCGATTATGAACTGATGCAGAGTGAAGGTGTAGTGGTAGAACAGGTAATCCGTCCGACTGGCTTACTGGATCCTATTATCGAAGTTCGACCGAGCATGAATCAAATAGACGATTTGATGGAAGAAATCCAACAACGCATCGAACGGGAAGAAAGAGTATTGGTTACTACCTTGACCAAACGTATGGCCGAAGAACTTACTGATTTCTTGCTTCGACATGAGGTACGGTGCAATTACATACATAGTGATGTGGATACTTTGGAACGTGTAAAGATTATGGATGATTTAAGACAAGGCATTTACGATGTATTGATAGGTGTCAATCTTTTGCGTGAAGGACTTGATTTACCTGAAGTATCGCTTGTTGCTATTCTTGATGCCGATAAGGAAGGTTTCCTTCGCTCCCACCGTTCACTGACTCAAACGGCCGGTCGTGCTGCCCGTAACATCAATGGTAAAGTAATTATGTATGCGGACCGTATAACGGATAGTATGCAGAAAACAATGGATGAAACCAATAGACGACGTGAAAAGCAATTGGCTTACAATGAAGCAAATGGGATTACACCTAAGCAAATACAAAAGGCCCGTAATGTTGCTTTATTAAATTCGGCTTCATCCGATAGTGAAAGCAATCCTATAATACCGAAGGCATATGTTGAACCGGAAAAGGTCAATATTGCAGCTGATCCTGTTGTACAATATATGTCCAGACCACAAATGGAAAAGGCCATTGAACGTGTTCGTAAACAAATGCAAGAAGCAGCCAAGAAGTTGGAATTCATTGAAGCTGCCCAATACAGAGATGAATTGTTAAAGATGGAAGATATAATGAAAGAGCGCTGGGGATAACCCAACGCTCTTTCATTTATTCATCATCTAAAATTCTGGCTGTTTCTACCTTTTCCAATCTTGCCCGAAGTTTAGGCATCATGGAGCGACGGATGCGCAGTTTCATCAAACAATCCATATCGTATGACTGCTCCAATATTTCAGGTTCATCTTCTTTCACGATACGCATGATATCGTTCATAAATGGATATTCGAAAACAACAGTTACATCATCGTCTACCGTCTTTTCAATGATAGTGGCATTGCTTATAGCTTCAGCAGCAGCAGCCTTATAAGCAACAATAAGTCCACTGGTCCCTAATTTGATACCTCCAAAATACCGGACAACAATAATCAGTATATCCGTCAGTTCGTTGGAATTGATCTGTCCTAAAATAGGTTTCCCGGCAGTACCCGATGGTTCTCCATTATCATTGGCTCGAAAATTCAGCCTTTCATGTCCTAACATATATGCATAACATACATGACGGGCATCGTAATACTTTTTTTGATAGGTCTCTAAATGTTGTTTTACTTCTTCCAATGTACGTACAGGAAGAGCAATAGCAATAAACTTGCTTCTTTTTTCGGTATAAATACCTTCGGATAAAGCAGTTATGGTTCTATAAGTATCTTCCTGTGACATGTTTAAACCAATTTATGGATTACCAAACCTGAACGAAGTTTAGGCTCAAACCAAGTAGTCTTAGGCGGCATAATGTTACCACTGTCAGCAATATCCATCAATTGTTTCATACTTACAGGATATAATGCCAACGCTACTTTCATTTCACCGCTATCCACACGCTTCTTCAATTCACCCAATCCACGGATACCTCCTACAAAATCAATTCGCTTGTCAGAACGCAAATCCTTGATTCCTAATATTTCGTCCAAAATCAAATTAGATGATATGGTTACATCAAGTACGCCAATAGGATCATTGTCATTGTAAGTACCTTCTTTGGCTGTCAAACTGTACCATTTTCCTTCTAAATAGAGAGAGAAGTTATGCAATGCTTGTGGCTTATAGATTTCAGTACCCTTTTCTTCGACTACAAAATTCTTACCAACAGCAGCAAGAAATTCTTCTGGAGTAAGTCCATTCAAATCTTTCACCACTCGGTTATAGTCAATAATAGTCAACTGATTGGCAGGGAAACATACGGCCATAAAGTAGTTGTATTCTTCGTCCCCTTGATGATTGGGGTTTTGATTGGCCTTTTCTGCACCTACCAATGCAGCAGCAGCAGAACGATGGTGACCGTCTGCAATGTACAATGCAGGCATGGCTGCAAATGCTTTAGTAATAGCATCGATGTCTTCTTGCTGGTCGATAATCCAGAATGTATGACCGAATCCATCGCCAGGAGCAATGAAATCATACTCAGGTTGTTGGGCTGTGTATTTGGCTACAATCTTATCCAATTCTTCATTGTCTGGATAAGCAAAGAATACAGGTTCGATGTTGGCGTTGTTTACACGCACATGTTTCATTCGATCTTCTTCCTTATCGCGACGGGTGAGTTCATGTTTTTTAATGACACCGTTCATATAATCGGGTACATACGCTCCTACTACCAAACCATATTGAGTTTTTCCATTCATAGTTTGAGCATAAACATAATAGTTTTCCTTTTCGTCCTGTACCAACCAACCTTTATCTTGGAACAATTGGAAATGTTCGGCTGCACTATCATATACCTTAGGATCATGTTCGTCTGTACCTACCGGGAAATTGATTTCAGGTTTAATGATGTGATAAAGAGATTTTTCATTATCACCAGCTTCTTCACGTGCTTCAGCGGAATTCAATACATCATAAGGACGTGAAGCTACTTGTTCTACCAATGCTTTCGGAGGGCGAATGCCCTTGAAGGGTTTGATTACTGCCATAGTATTTGGATTTATTAAAAATGAACACGGACAACACGAATCCCGTTACTTGAACTTCATTCATTCAAGAATCGGATAAATCCGTGTAGTCCGTGCTTAATTAATTTATTTATTTACTCGAAAACGTTCACAACCATCTTTCAGGAATCCTACAATTTGCTGAGCAGCAGCAATACCTGCATTGATATTTGCTTCAGCGGTTTGTGCACCCATCTTCTTTGGTGTTGCAAAGTAACGGGCTGCAAACTTTTCTGAGAATTCTGCATGAGCAGCCGGCATAACATCAGTTACATACTTCAAATCGGCGCGTTCTTCCAACAATTGGATAAGTTCGGCTTCATTGATTACTTCTTTACGGGCTGTATTTACCAACAAACCTCCCTTCGGCATTTTGTTCACCAATGCATAATTGATAGAGTTCTTGGTTTCGGCTGTTGCCGGAATGTGTAATGAAACGACATCGCATGCTGCATAGAGTTCTTCGGCAGAATCTACAGCTTTTGCACCATCAGCTTCAATGACTTCCTTCGGACAGAAAGCATCGTAGGCATAGATTTCCATTCCAAATCCTTTGGCAATACGGGCTACATTACGACCTACATTACCATATGCATGAATTCCTAACTTCTTGCCTTTTAATTCTGTACCTGATGTTCCATTATACATGTTACGAACGGCCATAACCATCATACCTAAAGCCAATTCGGCTACAGCATTGGAGTTTTGTCCCGGTGTATTCATGACACATACACCATGAGCGGTGGCAGCTTCCAAATCTACATTATCATAACCAGCACCGGCACGTACAACAATTTTTAATTCTTTTGCTGCATCGAGTACTTCCGCATCAATGATGTCGCTACGAATAATGATAGCATTGGCATCTTTTACAGCTTCCAACAACTTGGCCTTTTCGCCATATTTTTCGAGCAGAACAAGTTCATATCCCGCTGCTTCAATTTCTTTACGAATACCGTCTACCGCGACTTTGGCAAATGGTTTATCTGTTGCTACTAATACTTTCATAATTAATGAAGTTTTTCAAATTCTTGCATGCAGTCAATCAAAGCCTGTACACTTTCCTTAGGCATAGCGTTATAGCAAGATGCACGGAAACCACCTACAGAACGATGACCCTTAATACCTACCATACCCTTTTCTATTGCGAACTTCAAGAAATCAGCTTCGAGTTCCTTGTATTCATCGGCCATAACAAAACAGATGTTCATGTATGAACGGTCTGCCTTATCGGTTACTGTACCACGGAACAATTTGTTGCGGTCGATTTCTGCATAAAGCATATCGGCACGTTCTTTGGCACGTTTTTGCATTTCTTCCACACCACCTTCGGCTTTAATCCAACGCAATGTCTGCAAAGCAGCATAGATAGGCAATACCGGAGGAGTGTTGAACATAGAACCACCATCGATATGAGTATGATAGTTCAACATGGTAGGAATATAACGAGATACTTTACCTAAAGCATCATTCTTTACAATAACAAAAGTTACACCAGCTGGAGCCAAATTCTTTTGAGCACCACCATAAATACAAATGTACTTGGATACATCAATCGGACGAGAGAAAATATCAGAAGACATATCAGCAATCATTGGTACTGGAGAATCCAAATCTTCGTGAATTTCAGTTCCGTAAATTGTATTGTTGCTGGTCACGTGGAAATAATCAGCGTCTTCAGGAATGGTATACCCTTTAGGTATATATGTATAAACTGATTCAGCAGAAGAAGCTACTTCCACCACTTCACCAAAACCTTTTGCTTCTTTCATCGCTTTCTTGGCCCAAACACCTGTATTCAAATAAGCAGCCTTCTTTTCAAGGAAGTTGAAAGGAATCATGCAAAATTCCAAACTAGCACCACCACCCAAGAACAATACTGAGTATCCTTCCGGAATATTCAACAATTCCTTAAACAAAGCTACAGCTTCGTCCACTACCGGTTGAAAGTCTTTTGCACGGTGGCTGATTTCCATCAAAGAAAGTCCTGAACCATTAAAGTCAAGAACTGCTTGAGCTGTCTTTTCTATCACCTCACGAGGTAAGATAGATGGTCCCGCATTGAAATTATGCTTTTTCATTTTAGTTGGATTTATTGTTAGTTATACGATATTTTTATTTCTTATTATCAACTTGTGTGGCGAAATTACACATTATTTTTAGTTTACCCAAATATTTGATAATAAATTTACGAAATATCGCATAAATTTCTTTCAAATTATTTTAGACTACCCTTGAATGCTATCATTTTGATATGTATGTTTTACAATTGGTAGTTGTAAAACATATAAAGTTTATCTTTTTGAGTAAAAGGATTCAAAATAATTATATATACTATCAAAATGTAACTATTTTGCCTCTTCTATGACAGTTTTTACTCCTTTAATTTTTTCGTTTTTGATGGACTTGAGCGTTTCTTTTATCTTTTTGCGCGTAATGGCTACATAAGCATAGTGGTCTTTTACATCAATGCGTCCAATTTCCTCTTTTCCCAAATTTCCTTTCTTTGACAAAAAACCTACTATGTCTATTTTGTTGATTTTATCTTTTTTCCCTTTACCTATATATAAAGTCACAAATTGGGGTTGAGCAGGATGCGGAATGTTTTCAGGGATTTCAAACCATTCAGGCTCTTCTTGGATATATGCAGGAAGATTTTCTTCTGGATGAAGGATAATGTAGGAATTACCATCGGCTTCCCAACGGGCGGTACGACCATTGCGGTGAATGTATCCGTCTTCTTGAATGGGCATGTGATAGTGTACAATGTTTTCTATTTCAGGAATATCCAATCCTCTTGCAGCCAAGTCGGTTGATATCAACACATGACAACTTCCATTGCGGAATTTATAAAGTGAACGTTCCCTATCATCTTGTTCCATTCCTCCGTGAAATATACCGCATGGATACTTTTTCGATTGAAGGTACTTCCCTACCCGTTCTACACTTTCTCGATGATTGCAGAATACCAAAGTCGATTTATTGCCCAATGTACAAAGTAACTGATACAACGTTTCGAGTTTGTCTTTGATGGGTGACAATACCTTATATATATGTATACGCTCAGAGATAGGTTCATCAACACTCAAGAAATTGAGTTTGAGGGTTTGATTCAGACCTGTAAAACGGGGAATTTCTTCAGCATCTGTGGCCGACAAGAGGAAACGTCTTTTCAAACGAGGTAATTGACCGATAACGGTTGCCATTTCTTCTTGAAAACCAAATTCCAGACATTTGTCAAATTCATCTATAATCAGTGTCTGTACATCGGTTACATCGAAATTCTGTTTGCCTAAATGGTCATTCATGCGTCCAGGGGTACCTATAATGACAGATGGATTTATCCCTTTCATAGTGCGATGTTCCTCCATAGCTGGCCGACCTCCATAACAGCTCATCACTCTATAAGGAGTATTCAAACTTTTGAAGACTTGGTCAATCTGTAAGGCTAATTCTCGAGAAGGTACCAATACTACGGCCTGTACGCCCTTTACATCAGGTTGCAAAGTTTCGATTAACGGCAATAAATATGCCAATGTCTTTCCAGAACCGGTTGGTGAGAGCAGAATCAAATCCTTTCCTTCTCTCCAGCTTTCAATGGCTGTCTCCTGCATAGGATTCAGCGATTCTATTTTCAAATTGGTAAGTGCTTGGGTTATTTGTGGTGTCAATCTCATATGTTCTTATCGTTCTAAGGGTTACAACTCGTCGTTTTATCGTTCGTAAAACGATGAGTTTCCAATGTCAAAACGTCGTTTTATTATTTCATTCCTCTTGCTTTGTATATCCGTTCCTTAGCATTGTTGATTTGTTGGAACTTTTCTTCGGCTGCTTTTTTAACATCTTCACCAAGGGTAGCTACTTTATCGGGATGATGTTTCAATGCCAGTTTTCGATAGGCTGCCTTTACTTCATCGTCGGTAGCAGTAGGTTCTATTTCAAGTACTTTATAGGCTTGTTCCAAGGTATCACCACCGAGATTGAGCATAGACTCTACTTCTTTGGCTGACAAACCCATAGCCAGAGCCACTTCTTTCAAAGCCTCTATTTCCGATTGGCATACATTACCATCGCTTTGGGCAATCTTGGCCAGGAAACTGAGCAGTTGCAAGCGTTCCTCGTAACCTAAATTATTTTTGATCTGTACACCACATTCATAAATGGTATTCTTAAAAGCCGATGGATTGTTGGCATCCATCCGCTTGCGTTGTTCAAACAGATTGAGGAGTATCTGGTTTCCTTCGGCTACTGCTGCTTCGCCAAAATTGACACGAAGAAACTGGCGGACAAACTCCATTTCGCTGTGCATCACCTTTCCGTCAGCCTTGATGATGTATGAAGCCATAACTAACAAGGAGAACAAGAAACTGTTCCGTTGGCCATATGTTTGTCTATCGTATGTAGATTGCGAAGCGTCCGCATTATCAATACCATTTTCCAATAAAGAGCCTATTGCATATCCTGCCAAAGCTCCAAGAGGACCTGCGGCCATAAAGCCTACAATTCCTCCTATCCATTTACCATATCCCATATTTCTTTCTTTTAAGTAACACGACAAAGATAATGCTTTTTCGCCATTGCTTAATTCTATATTATCCTTATTTTTGCAAATACATTATAGAATCATTACCATGAAAAGCGGAAATAAGAAAAATGTAGCTCTTGTTTTGTCCAGTGGAGGTCCCCGAGGTTTTGCCTACATCGGAGCTATTGAGGCATTGTTAGAGCATGGATATGTCATTACTTCCATAGCCGGTACTTCCATCGGCTCGCTTATTGCCGGAGTGTATGCTGCTGGTAAATTGAACGAATTTAAGGAATGGCTTTACTCATTGGGCACATGGGAGGTGTTCTCTTTGATGGATGTTTCAATAGGTAAGAACCATCTGATGAAAGGAGAACGAATCATCCAAGCTATTATGGAAATTGTACCCGATGTAAATATTGAAGACCTTGCCATACCCTATCGGGCCGTTGCAACCGATTTATATACAGGTAAGGAAGTGGTCTTTGATAAAGGAAAACTCTTCACCGCAATTCGTTCTTCCATCTCCATACCTTCATTGTTCCGCCCTGTTGAATATGGTATTACAACCTTGATAGATGGTGGTGTCGCTAATTCTATCCCCCTGAACCAAGTGGTAAGAACTTCGAATGACCTGTTGGTCGCTTTTGATGTGAACTACATTGATGTAGAGGAAATCCAAGGCATTTTAAAGAAAGAACATAAAGCACGTATGACTGATGCGCATTTCCAGCAACAGAAACGGGCGGAGATGATGGAGGTGATTCAAGAAATGAAGAATGATGATTCAGGAATTGGATTGGTGCAACGCTTGAAACATGCAGGTAGTCGTAGTATCGCGGTACTGAAAGAGTTGTTTTATTATGAAAAAGCTTTCGACGAAGACAAATCCCTTGATTATGGTGATAATTACTACGACTTATTGGATAGAACCTTCAGCTTGATGAACCATCGGAACACGGAACTTACTTTAGCTCTCTATAAACCAGATATATTAGTGAGAATGCCATTCGACAGTTATGGCGATATGTCGGATTATGCCAAAGCCCAAGAAATAGCCAATACGGGATATAAATTGATGGATGATGCATTGAAACGTTACGAATGCTCAATATAAAAAAGAAAAGCCGCTTATTAGCGGCTTTCTTTATGAAATAACGGAGTATTACCCTCCAAAGTTATCGTACATGATAGAGCTTTCTTCGACACCAAGATCGGTAAGCATAGCTACAACGGCCTTTGACATCGGGCCAGGACCACACATGTAGTATTCGATATCTTCCGGAGCTTCGTGATCCTTCAAGTAAGTGTTCAACATTACTTGGTGAACGAAACCGGCTGTGTACTTAACTCCTGCTGCATCAGCTGCTGGGTCAGGACGGTCAAGAGCCAAATGGAAGTGGAAGTTGGGGAATTCCTTTTCAATGCCCAAGAAGTCTTCCAAATAGAATACTTCGTTCAATGCACGAGCACCATAGAAGTAGTGCATTTCGCGATCGGTAGTCTTCAAAGTCTTAGTCATGTGCATAATCTGAGCACGCAACGGAGCCATACCGGCACCACCACCAACCCAAATCATTTCCTTCTTAGAATCGAAGTGTGGGTGGAAGTCACCATAAGGACCACTCATGATTACCTTATCACCCGGCTTGAGCGAGAAGATGTATGATGAAGCGATACCCGGATTTACATCCATGAAGCCCGGACCTTGTTCTTTCGGTTTGAACGGAGGTGTAGCGATACGTACGGTCAACATGAACACGTTACCTTCGGCTGGGTAGTTAGCCATAGAGTATGCACGGATAGTCGGTTCTGGGTTCACACACTTCAATGGGAACAAACCGAACTTTTCCCATGCAGGCAAGTATTCGTCGCCAATCAAGCTCTTGTCGAAATCCTTATCGTAGTCGATAGAGAACTTCGGAATCTGAATCTGAGCATAAGAACCAGGGATAAAGTCCATGTGAGCACCTTCAGGCAACTGCACCTTGAACTCCTTGATAAAGGTAGCCACGTTCTTGTTGCTGATAACAGTACATTCGTATTCCTTTACGCCAAGTACTGATTCGTCTACCTTTACGGCCATATCGCCCTTTACCTTCACCTGGCAACCCAAACGCCAGTTGTCCTTCTGTTGCTTACGAGTGAAGTGACCCTTTTCTGAATCGAGGATTTCACCACCACCTTCTACAACTTGACACTTACACTGACCGCAAGAGCCCTTACCACCACAAGCGGATGACAAGTATACACCGTTAGTAGACAAGGTGTTCAACAAAGAAGAACCCTGTTCTACTTCCAATTCTGTCTTACCATTGATAGTCAATTTCACCTTGCCGCTTGGAGTCAAATATGCCTTAGCGACAAGCAAAACAATTACAAGTAATAGAATAATTCCAAGGAATACTCCAATACTAGTTAAAATTAAAGCTGTCATTGTATATTCCTTTCTTTATTAGATTTTCAAACCAGAGAAACACATAAAGGCCATTGCCATCAAACCTACTATGATGAATGTAATACCCAATCCCTTCAATGGAGCAGGTACATCAGAGTAAGCCATCTTTTCACGGATAGCAGCCAAACCGACAATTGCTAACAACCAACCGATACCTGAACCCAAAGCATAGGTAGCAGCTTCGCCGATGTTGACGAAAGCACGTTGTTGCATAAACAGAGAAGCACCCATGATGGCACAGTTCACGGCAATCAACGGAAGGAAGATACCGAGAGCGGCATACAGCGACGGGCTGAAGCGTTCGACAATCATTTCCACCAACTGTACGATAGCTGCGATAACGGCGATGAAGAGAATCAAACTCAAGAAGCTCAAATCAACACCTTCCACCAAAGCATTGGCCTTCAATACATAATTTTCCAACAGGTAGTTCACCGGCACAGTTACAATCAACACGAAAGTAACGGCTGCACCCAAACCTACGGCTGTCTTTACGTTCTTCGATACTGCAAGGTAAGAACACATCCCCAAGAAGTATGCGAAAATCATATTGTCCACAAAGATGGACTTTACAAACAAACTTAAATATTCCATATTCTTATTTTATTGGGGATTAATTACTACTTTCCTGCAATTCTTTGTGCTTAGCACGCTGATACCAGATAACGCAAGCGCAGATAATCAATGCCATAGGAGGCATCAACATCAAACCGTTATTCAAGTATCCCATTTCATAAACTGCATCAGGGATAATCTTGAAGCCGAACAATGAACCAGAGCCGAGCAATTCGCGGAAGAAGGCAACGATAATCAAAATCTTGGCATAGCCGAGACCGTTACCGATACCATCGAGGAAGGATTCCCACGGACCGTTCATCATGGCGAACGCTTCGAGGCGTCCCATCAAGATACAGTTTGTAATAATCAAGCCGATGTAAACTGAAAGCTGAACACTTACGTCGTAAGCGAATGCCTTCAAAACTTCACTAACGATGGTTACAAATGTAGCAACAACTACCAACTGCACGATGATACGGATACGGTTAGGTACGGTGTTACGCAACAATGAGATAACCAAGTTGGCGAATGCAGTAATGATGGTTACAGAAAGACCCATCACGATAGCCGGTTCCAACTGGGCTGTTACAGCCAATGCAGAACAGATACCGAGCACCTGTACGGTTACAGGGTTGTTCAACCCCAGCGGAGTCAGCAGAACTTCTTGGTTTTTCTTAGAAAATAAACTCATATTCTTATTCCTCCTTATTATTTATTAGACAAAAATGGGTTGTACTCTTTCAAACAATCCTTCAACATGGCATCTACACCTTGAGAAGTGATAGTACCACCAGAGATACCGTCCACTTCATAATCAGGCTTAGTCACCTTGCCGTTCTTGGCTACGGTCAAACCGATAGCACCGTTTTCAGTTACTTTCTTACCGGCAAACTGAGCCTGGAACTTTGGAGTAGCGATTTCAGCACCCAAGCCCGGAGTTTCACCCGCGTGAGAGAAGTAAACACCGTAAACTGTGTCCTTGTCGTCGTTCAAGGCTACATAACCCCAAATCGGGCCCCAAAGACCGGCACCATAGATAGGAAGAATGTACTTGGTAGCACCGTCTACCTTACATTCGAATACATGGAAACGCTTTTCAGCGATTTCACCCTTATAAGAAACTTGGAAAGCATCTGTGTAAGGAGCCAATGTACCATCGGCTTGCATCAACATATCTTTCACTTCATACTTGGCAAATTCAGCTTCGGCATCCTTAACGTCAGTCACGTTGATGGCACTCAAGATTTGCTTCTTAGTGTCTTGTTCAACGTTCTTGTACTGAGTTTCCTTCAATGAAGAAGAAACGAATGCCAGCAAGAAAGCTACGATAACCACCATAATCGCAGCATAAATGATCGTATAACTATTACTGTTAGTATTCATAATGTTTCGATTTAATGGTTATTATTTGGATTGAAGTCTCTTGGCACGAGCTGAAATGTTCTTCTGTACGAAACAGTAGTCAATCAGCGGAGCAAATACGTTCATCAACAGGATAGCGAGCATCATACCTTCTGGGTAACCTGGGTTGAGTACACGGATAATAACAGCCATAGCACCAATCAAGAAACCGTAGATGTACTTACCGCTTTCTGTACGAGCCGATGTAACAGGGTCAGTAGCCATAAACACAGCACCGAAGCAGAAACCACCAAGAACGATGTGTTCGTACCAAGGCAATTGAGCCATAGTGTTGCTTTCAGAACCGAGGGCATTGAAAATCAAAGCCATCACGATACCACCTACAAATACAGAACCCATAGTTTTCCAACTTGCAACACCTGTCCACAACAAGATGAATGCACCGATAGCGATGGCGATAACGCTGGTTTCACCGATAGAGCCCGGGATCAAACCGATAATCATATCAGCCAATGACGCATCAGGAACAATGTTGGTTGCAGCTTGACCAAGCGGAGTAGCAGCAGTCAAACCGTCTACTGTCTGGCCCAATCCGAAGATGCTATCCTTAGCTACCCATACGGCATCACCTGACATCATAGTTGGATAAGCAAAGAACAAGAATGCACGGGCAACCAATGCAGGGTTGAAGATGTTCATACCTGTACCACCGAACACTTCCTTAGCGAAGATTACTGAGAAAGCAGTGGCGATAGCCAAAATCCACAACGGACAACCAACAGGAACAATCATTGGAATCAAAAGACCTGATACCAAGAAACCTTCCTGAATTTCTTCGTTCTTCCATTGAGCTACTACGAACTCAATACCCAAACCTACTACATAAGAAACAATGATTTTAGGCAATACAGCCAAGAAACCATAGATGAACATTTCAAAGAAACCAGCATCGGGCATACCTACGGCATTGTAATGCTGATAACCTACGTTGTACATACCGAACAATAACGCCGGAATCAACGCAATAACCACGATAGACATGATTCGCTTGCTGTCGATGGAATCATGAACGTGAACTCCTGTTTTCGAAGTGCTGTTAGGAACAAACAAGAATGTTTCAAAACCATCAAACACCGAACGAAATGCGTGGAGTTTGCCGCCCTCTTCAAAGTTTGGCTTTATCTTATCGAGATAATTTCTTAACGCTTTCATTTAATTCACTATTTAAAAATTAGCACATTTCCTTACGAAGCATGTCGAGACCTTGGCGCACGATGCGTTGCAATTCCAATTTAGAAGAGCAGACGAATTCGGCTACCGCAAAGTCTTCAGGAGCCACTTCGTAAATACCAAGTGCTTCCATGCGGTCAATGTCGCCGGCAATGATAGCTTTTACCAAATATTCGGGATAAATATCCATCGGGAATACCTTATCATATTCACCAGACATAATCATGTGACGTTCACCACCCTTGATACGTGCATCAAGTGCATATTCTTTCTTACCGAACAACCAGCTGAAATAGCTGCGGCTTGTAGAGAATTGGTTGAAACGTGGCATGATAAAGCCAAGGAATTCGTGTGTATCTGTACCTTCAGGAATAACTGTAAGGCTGGTAGCATGAGCTGCCAAATAACCTTCAGCACAAGTTTGAGTACCTGTAAGCGGATTACCGTTGATGTAACGCAAAGGTTGGGCATTGTTTACATTACCGGCAAAAATACCAGTGAGTTGGGCTCCTACCTTTACCTTGCAATAAGCAGGCTTCTTTACTTCTGAACCTGTCAAAGCGATGGTACGTGTAAAATCAACCTTACCAGTATTGAACAAGCGTCCGATGAAAATTACTTCTTCTGCGCCCAATGTCCAAACCACCTCACCTTTATTGATGGGGCTGATGTGGTTAATCTGTACACCTACATTACCTGCCGGATTAGGACCTTCGAAAGTAGTAACAGTTACATTCTTTGCACCGGTCAATGCAGGATTTTTTTGGCATACGCAGATGTTCAAGTAAGTCTTGGCAATCTTTGCCAAAGCATCGAGACCTGTCTGGAAATCTTTTTCCTGACCATTCAGTACGTATTCAAAATTAGCTGCCAACGGATTCTTGTCGAATGCAGATACAAAAATCCCCTTAGGAGTTGCATCCGGATTGGCAGTTACGGCATAAGGACGTTCTACAAAATAAGCGAAGAGACCGGCTTCCAATAATGCAGCCTTTACTTCTTCTGCGCTCATCTTGGCAACGTCTTTCTTACCAAACTCTACGTACTCTTGTTCCTTAGCAGCCGCTACGGTAATGCTGAGGACTTTACGACGTTCGCCTCTCGTAACAGCTGTTACGGTTCCACTAACGGGGGAAACGAACTTTACTTCAGGGTGATTCTTGTCTACAAACAAGGCATCACCAGCCTTAACACTTTCCTGTTCCTTAACCACTACCTTTGGAGTTACTCCATGAAAATCAGCGGGCATCAATGCATAGCTGTCCGCTTCTTTCACATTAAACAACTCCTGAGAAGGGTTACCTTTCAGGTTGATGTTCAGGCCTTTGTGTAATTTAATCACATTTGCCATATTGGGTTATAAAAAATGGTTTATCAATTTGACCGCAAAATTAAGCAAAAAAAACGAGGAAAAAGAATGTTTAAGGGGGAATTATGGAAAAATTTCTGCAATTATTTCAAGCCTTTCCAATCCGTCTTTTTTATTTAAGAATGATTCTTTTGCTACCATTTCTTATGAAACGATTCAAACATGCGTAATATGTAGATTAAACAACGGCGTATTTTGCGTAATTTATACCAATATTGGCCTTTCAGCAACCACTTTTTCTCGTAACAATCCTGTCGACTTCCGTCCATATGCCAAATGGCACAAAGTACTCCTTTAATGGCTTGTTTTTCTATTTCTTCTATTTGAGCCAGATTTCCATCACCCATCATAAGATAATTTTCATTCTTTTTGCCGACGTAGCGATGTATCATGTAATGTCCCCTCCATTCAAAGAAAACACATTCCCATTGATGTAAGGGATGTGAGGCATTGTAAGAAACAAGTTCTACTTCATCTACTCCACTATGAATGAACGGATACATACTGTTGCCATCTATCCGAACTTTTACCGTCTTACCCTCACTTAATATTTTAGCAACTTCTGCTAAATAATGATTCTGCCACACTATTATTTGTTTCATCAATTTCCTTTCTGGCTGAAATTTTCTATTTTTATCACTCGATCACAATAGGCCAATGAACTTTCTCTGTGAGCTATGGAAAGAATTGTCAGTTCTTTACAATGCTGTCTCAATTGGTTTAATGTATCATTTATTTCTTTTTCAGTTTCATTGTCAAGTGCTGAAGTAGCTTCATCCAATAAAATGATTTCAGCTTCTTTGTATAATGCACGTGCAATGCCGATACGCTGTTTTTGACCGCCCGAGAGTCTACCTCCATATTCCCCCAACAACGTATCCACTCCTTGAGGTAATGATGCCACCCAATCAAACAGGCAGGCCTGCTTCAATACACATTCTAATTTATCTTTGTTTATGTCTTTGACTCCCAAAGCTATGTTTTCGGCTAATGAACCTTGAAATATGAATACATCTTGTTGTACATAACCTATTTTCTTTAACCAAGCCGTTTGTACAGAAGAATTAAGTGGAGTTTCGTCTATCCATAATTCTCCTTGTTGTGGTTCTATGAACCCTAACAGTAAATTGAATAAAGTAGACTTACCTACTCCACTATATCCACTGAAACCGATGTATTCTCCTTTGTGGATGCAACAATTAAAACTTCGAAGTACTTGTTCGCCGTTTTCGTAAGTGTATGTTACATCTTGGAAGAGTATTTTCCTTTCAAACAAAAGTTCTTTTGTTGTATCTATTGACGGATTTGAATTCTTTAGCCCTTCTTCGATAACTTGTAGGCTGCTCATTGTATTTTGTATCAAAGTCCATCTGGAAAGGATGTCTTTCAATGCAGGAAGTAAACGAAAAGCTGCTACAGCAAAGATACCTACCAATGTCTTGATGTTTCCCGTACCTAATGTAGTAAGTAAAGTCAGCCCCACTATTACTGAAAGTTCCGACAGGAATAACGGCATACGTAATAATGTTTCCATTTCCAAACGATAATTGGCAATATTTTCCAATCCTTGTCGAAAACTTCTTTTGCGAGCATAAAAAGCATTGTTCACTTCCAAATCAGCATAACCTGCGAATGTTTCGGTTATTATTCTTGATTGTTTTCTCTTGATTTCCAATTCTTTCTTACCGTATTCTCGTACTCGTTTTCGTATGGAAATGAAATATAATAGCATAAAGGGAACAAAGGAAACTATTAAAATCAGCGCAGTACTCCAATCATATATCAGCAAAGTGCCTAAAACCAATCCTATCAATAATCCGTCTCCAGTTATCCGTAACAATGAAGCTAACATATTCATACTGAAAGCATAGCATGTAAAATTAACTTCATATCCCAAACGGTTTACCCCCTGTTCACGGATAAATAACAATCCTTTTTGGTAATAAGCAGTATAGAGCGAGAGACTTATGCGTTTGTACAAAGAAAGGAGATAACGGTGTTGATAACGAGAAAGTAAGGTTATTGCAATATTCTTTATTGAAATAACTCCTATTGCCAATAAGCAAAACCAAAGAGCAGCCTTGCTTTTATCCTCTTCAAGTAGATAATATAATATGGGTAATAGTGCAGCTAATCCGATAAAGTCAAGTATAGCCATGATGAAAGTAGCTCCCCCTACCCACAAACCTTTATTTAGTTCTTCAGGAAGTAATAAACTATATATAAGTTTCAATTTGTTCATGTTTATAGAGCTTCAGTACAAAAGATACTACAGGGATGACGTAAATGTGCTATTATTGATTCCCACAAACGTTTGATCAAAGAACCTTCAATAACTTCTTGTTTCAAATGGAACTTATACATGAAGCGTTTGTATTTATATACCAATATATTCCAATAGCCTTTAACTGGAATGGTCTTTGTACTATAACGAGGATGAAATATTTCTTGGTATATTTTATTCATCATATCTGTATCTGCATCTTTGTAAAAGGCTGTTCCTAACAGACAATGCGCCAATCCTGTTAAGGCTTGAATGAATCTTAATAGACGCTTGTCGGTCACTTCTTCAGGAAGGCACCATCCGTAGCGTTTTAGTAAGCAAGCCCAATCATATAGATGGTGAAGAGCTAAACCGCTTCCATAATGTTGTGCTGCATGAAAAGTCAAGAATAAAGCATTGAAAGCCGGCGATGGAGTTTGAATGAAATACTTCCCATCGACCAATGTTGTGAGTTGAGGTTGCAGATAATTATGCAACACTTTGTTCATTTGTTTGGCTATGGGATATGTCTCTACATTCAGAAAAGTTTTATGGTTTTCTATGGGAATACCTTTATAATAAAAATTGCTATGCTTAGGAGAATGCATATTTACCTCTATCCCTTGTCGTTTCATCAAATTGTCTGCCAAGCTATTGGCTTCCGAATCAGTCATTTTTTCCTTATCAGCCGAATAGGTATAGATATCAATGTCGCCACCTTCCCGATGGGATGGGATGGGATAACAAGAGGATAATCCAACTCCCTTTAACTGTACCATGGCAATATGATGTTTGGCATAGTAATCGGATAATTCTGATGCTGTTCGGCAGTATCGCTCATATTTCTTTTCATACTGTTCTACAGTTAGTCCCCAAACTATTTTCAAATCAATGGGTGGCTGTAATTTTGTCGGTAAGCTTTGTATCCCATCCCATGCAACAGCCATTACTCCCTGCTGTGTAGCCAATTGATGGCACTTTACCCAATCATCTTCAGATGCGTCAATAAAAAAAGATTCATTGGCCGGTAGTTCTTGTAATGATGCTTTTAACAAAGCAAATAGCATTGCTTCTATTTTAGTCTGTTTCATAAACACTCTTTATTCATCAAAAATAGTTGAAGAAGAAAGTTGAACCGCTTTCTTGTCAGGTAGACAAGCCAAATGATAACAAGATACTTTCGAGAGAATGTGCCCGATAATCTCACTTACTTCATCATACAACTTGTCATCATAGGCAAACTCTGGTGGACATGAAGGGTGAATAGCTCCGTATGCTTGTAGTATCGACAACTTTTCTATCCAGTTATACGGAGCTTGCGACAAACGTACACATCCTTTCAGTTCGTAACGTTCTTGTTTGTAACAAGGTGTTTTTCCACTCCAAGGACTTCCATAGACATATACTTTCTCTCCTTCTATCCTTATCAATGGGCTATCATCATTGAGTAACGATGCTCCTGTTATGTATTCTTCCCAAAGGCGTGTATGTGTACTCTTTCCCGTACCGCTTTCGCCTAAAAATAACACGGCCTTATTTTTATATACAATACAACTGCTATGTATGGCTATTGTACATCGATGCAATGTCAACAATCCATAGCCTACCCACAATCCAAAGCGTAGCAAACAAGGTGTGAAGTTTCCTTTCATCATTGCTTTGCCTCTTCCCTTTTCTGTCCATACATATAATTCTCCATCGTTTTTAGAAGTCAGAACAATTAGATGTCCTTTGTCTGTCTTGCCGAAGTCTATCTTAACATCTTCATGTTCCAGAGTATATTGCACCTTTAGCATTATAGGAATTTCTTCCATTGTTTCCTCGAAAGACAATGTCTCCGTTTCTATAACCTCTGTATGGAATGGTATAAAGCCTGGCAACAAATCCACACCTGTGCAAAGTGCTTTGCCATTCACTACTATGTGATGTGCGCCTATTAGATAATGGTGTATCATATCACCCCACATTCTTTCAGTGCATTCACCCATATGGTTGCATCCCTTACAGCTTGTTCTTGGCCGATACCATAGGTATCAGCCAAAATTTGTGCCGCTTCATCTAAAGTAAATTCCTTTTCCGAAAGTTTTTCCCATAACAAACGGGCCGAAGTGTTCAAAGAGATGATACATGTAAGGTCAATATCTGCCTCTCCTTGTTTCACTACAATGGTTTCGCCAGCTATGTTACGTAATTTATAGTTTGAATTGATATTCATCGAGCTATATAGTTATTTAAATGGCAAAAATCTTTTATTCAGATATTTTACTATTGATTTATTACATTTCTTTTATTTCGCTGAAATATGTTTTCCAATCGGATTCTTCATATTTTGATTTGCATCCCGATGGGACATAGAGGACAGCATTCTCTTTTATAGAATTAGCGAAAGCATAATCTTCTAACGTGGGAGGTGTAATAGCAAAACAAAAGAAATCGGAAATCTGGCAATTAGTAAAAGTACTGTTTTTAAAACAAGTTACATTGCCTAAAATTTCTACCCAAAATAAAGATTCACATCCAGAAAATGCTCCGCTTTCAATATGTGTTATATTTTTAGGTATAGATATCATTGGAAGCGCAGAACAGCCATTAAAAGAATTATAATCAATGTAAGATAAGCTTTCTGGCAATATAACACTTGATAATGATAAGCATCCCGAAAAAGCAGATTCGCTTATAGTTGTTACACTATTGGGTAATGCTATCTTTTGCAATTTGTCACATTGGTAAAACATATAGGCATTGATTTCGTTATATTTATTGCCGTAACTATCATAATAGAGTCCGCCTCCATCAACAATTGTACAATTTCTAATATCAAGATTAGATAATTTACCTTCCGTTGGGTCGCCATTAATGTCTCTTCCGATCATTTCCCGAATAAACTTTATATCCGAACTATTTAAAGGTCCCGCAATGGTTAATTGAGTAATTGAATATTTCTCTTCATCGGATATATAATTTGAGAGAGTCCCGGCATCAGTAATATTAACATATTTCTTATGAATAAAATCAGCTGTAATCCATCTGATGCCATTAGCTTCAAAGTTAGTTCTATCATATATAACAGATGCATCACTTGAATATTCATTACCTTCATTATCCGTAAGTTTTATGCTAAGCGATTTGTTGGTTATGTCAACAGGAAGAAATGCCATGTAGGCTACAATATGAAGACTATCGTTCGTGTTGACATCTTCAAGCTCTAATGTAACAGAATTGGAACTTGATGTCGTTGTTAATGTTGGAGTTTCCTTTGATAAATCCATTGTTGCTTCAACCGGGAAATGCGCATCCGATTCTAACGTGATAGATTTCCAAGTGGCTGCTTTTGGAGCTGTCAAGTCAAAACGAACAAAAGCAACTTTGCGTTTAAGTGCAAATGTAAGACTACCATTGGATGGCTTGTTTCCTATGGCAGCTTGAATATCGTATTTACCCAAATGTGTTGAATTATTATTGCCTACTTGCTTTTGTCCCAACATGCTAATGGGAAGTTCTTTTTTATCTTTAAAATAATAAGAACGATTGAAAGGTGAATAAGCTGTGTAAGTTGAATCGGCTTTTAATGCCCAACCACCTCCGTTAAATACACATTCAGATGTACCTACACCTTCTACAATTGGGAAAGATAATTGGTCTCCAGAATTGGGATAAATACCTATTGTATCTTTTTCGCCCCATACAATTTCCCCATTAGGATAGTTTCCCATGGTTATGACAGTACGCGAGTCAACTTTATCCCAATCCAATTGAGGAGAGACTGCTATAATTTTAGTTATTTCACCATCTTCTTTGAAAAGATTCTCATTCTCTATAATAGATGTAGAACAGGATCCCATACAAATAGATAGTAATAGGAGCAAATATTTAGTGATATTATTCATATTGATTACTACTAATGATAGATAATGAGAGTGCTCAAAGTGATATCTTACATTTTGAAGACTCTTATTAATATTACGCATTTGGTTGCTCAGTTGAAGCACCGTCGGAAACATAATAACCTTTTTCTACAACCACCTTAACAACTTTCACTACAGGTGTTTCATACTTTACTTCGTTCTTTACAAAATCCACTTTCTTCATAATCTTAGTAAATATATTACGATGGGACTTCAACACCGAAGATGAAAAAAAAGAATATCAAACACATATAAATAAAAACGTGAAGCCCACTCATCGCTCGCTTCACTACTCAAGGCGTCCTGGAAATTGCCCCTATTGTCGAAACGAGCAAATCCGAACTTCACGCCGATATGTATATAGTTACCCAATTACACCCACGCCACCAATGGTGTAAGATACACCATTGGCTGACAAGTGAAATGAGGGTCTGCTTATAAACATACCCAACGTGCGTCTTCATTGCTTTGTTCTTGACAATAGGCTAAAAGTTTTTCCAGGACTTCGAGTAGTCAAAACCAAAGCGTAAGAATACGCCATTATTTATATGTCTGTCCCCACCACCCTTCACTTCATGAAGAAGTGTCGGCATGAAGACCATGCAAAACTAAGGAATTAAATTGAAACAACAAAAAAGAAAATATAAAAACAAGAAAAGCTTAATCATAAAAACGACGAGTTACGATAAAGAAAACGCCGTATTACGGAGAAGAAAACGGCGTTTTGTGAAGTAGAAAACATAGTTCTACGGAGAGTAAAACTATGTATAAGTTTCATTAACAAAATAGTTGGTCGGGTATCGGCAAAGCATAGAGAAATAAAAAAAAGTTCATAAACAAGCTTCACATCCGTCACCGGGTTGTAAGTGTTTGTATTTCAGATGGAAACGGTGAAGGATAACCTATTTCACCATGTTTCACATCCTTCACCATGGTAAGTGTGAAAGATGTGAAAGATGATTTTCGCCTTATCCTTCACCGCTATAAACTGAATATAAGCAAGTTACAATCCGGTGACAGATGTGAAGCTTGTTTATGATTTTTTTTCTGAATCCGACTTATTTCTTCAACCGATAAATCTTATACCCTATGGCTGCCATAAAAATACTCATCAAGGGACTGATATAGTTGAAGAAACAGTATGGGAAATAGACAAAGGTAGATACACCCAATACGGTAGATTGGGTCATACCACAACTATTCCAAGGAATAAGCGGTGAGGTAACAGTAACCGAATCTTCTACCGTACGGCCTAACAAACGGCTATCATATCCATTCTTCTTATAAATGTCTTTAAACATATTGCCTGTCAAGATGATGGAAATGTATTGGTCGGCTGTAGTCAGATTCATAAACAAGCCGGTTGCCACCGTAGAAGATACCAAACTTACGCATTTCTTGGTGAAACGTACGAATACCGAAGTAATGCTTGCCAACATACCACCTGCCGTCATGGCACCACCAAAACACATGGCACAAATTATGAGCCAGATGGTATCCATCATGCCCGACATGCCTCGGGTAGAAATCAAGTCATTTATTTCAGCATTCCCGGCATCCAAAGAAGTACTTCCGAATAACGTATTCATGCCACCTTTAACAAGCGACATCACTCCCTCTCCTGTCCCTGAGATTTCTAACAACAATTCGGGTTGGAATATAAAAGCGAATACAATGGCCAGCATGGCGGATAAAAACAACGTTATGATGGAAGGAACTCTTTTAGCAATCATAACACCTGTAACAATCGGTACAATCATTAACCAAATGGAAATGTGGAACTTATCGCCTAACGCTTGAGTGAATTCTGCAATCTGTATACTTGATGGTGACTCGAATGATAAGCCGGCTATGGTGAAAATTATCAGCGTAATCAGCATGGATGGAACGGTCGTCAGCAACAGGTATTTAATATGAGTAAACAAAGGGGTGCCTACCGTTGAGGAAGCCAATACGGTAGTATCGGAAAGCGGTGAGACTTTGTCCCCGAAATAGGCTCCTGATACGATAGCTCCTGCAATCCAACCTTCTTCAAATCCTAATGCCTTACCTATCCCTAACAAAGCAATACCGATGGTAGCAATGGTTGTCCACGAGCTACCAGTCATTACTGAAACGATGGCACAAATTACGCAAGTAGAGACCAAAAAGAAGTTTGGATCAATTATTTGAATACCATAATATATAAGAGTGGGTACTACTCCACAAACCATCCATGCACCCGACAAAGCACCTATCAATAATAAGATGAGCAATGCAGTACCGATACCCGCAATATTCTTGGTGATGGCATCCTCAAATTCTTTCCATGTACGTTTATATCCACCCATACCAATCAGTACACAAATGGCCGATGCGGTAAGTAAACATACCTGACTACCACCTGCCAAAGCATCGCTACCAAAAAGGTGAATGGTTACGGCCAACATGGCCACTAAAATCAAGATAGGTACTAAAGATAATAAAGGAGATGGAGTAGGTCTATTGTTCATTTTCAATACTGTTTTCAAAATTCGGCTGCAAATTTCGGAATATTTTTTGAGTTTTATCCCCTCTTATGCATCTTTTATGCTGTTTTATTTGTATTTTTGTTCACGAATATAAATATGACTTCTATAAACCGCATAAAATATATTGTACGAATCCTTGTAGGTACCTTGTTGGGACTCTATATAGGTTTGCTTGTGCTACTGAACATTCCATTTGTTCAGGAGAAGTTAGGCGCTTTTGTTTCCAATGAATTGAAACACTTGTTGAAAACAGAAGTAAGTGTGGGGCATGTAGATTTGGGCTTTTTAAATCGCATCATTGTAGAAGATGTCTTGTTGAAAGACCATAAGAATGAGGATATGCTGAAGGTTAAACGTCTTTCGGCTAAATTTGAGCTTCTTCCTTTGTTAAAAAAACAATTAAGAATCAATACTATCCAACTCTTTGGCTTTCATATACATTTGAACAAGGAAACACCAGAATCCGTACCCAATTATCAGTTTGTTCTTGATGCCTTAGCATCAAAAGATACCACTAAAACGGATACTCATCTTGATTTGAGAATAAATTCGGTTATTGTTCGTAGAGGGAATATTACATACGATGTACATTCTATTCCTCCTACTCCAGGAAAATTCAACGCTTCGCATGTTAACATTGATAATTTTGCGCTAACCTTGTCGTTAAAGGCTCTTCGAAAAGATACTTTGAATGCTACCTTGCGACGCATTTCGTTTAAAGAAGAATCGGGTTTTGAGCTGAAAAAGTTGTCGTTAAAAGCGATAGCTAACAATCAGCAACTCAATATCAGTAATTTCAAATTGGAACTACCCAATAGTATATTGTCTGTTCCTTTGGTGAAAGTGCAATATGATAGTCTTCCATCACTTTCACAATTGAGTCCTGATATGAAATATGAAGGCGAGGTAGAAGGCAATTTGTTACCCACAGACTTTTCTACCATCCTCCCGGTACTTTCCGCCTTAGACCAACCCTTGGAGGTATCTATCGGTTTTGAAGGCAATGGAAAACAAGTTGATATTCCTTTGTTGGCCATAAAAGACCATAAATTTCTGAATCTTGAAGGGAAAGCAAAGATAGATGGCAATGAGGAACAAACCTATTATAACGGTAAGATCTCCAAGCTGAATGTAAATAAAGAAGGTATTGCCTATCTGATGAATGGTTTGACCGGTAAAGTTCCTTCTATATTGGAGAATCTACAATTTATAGATTTCGTAGGGAATGTTTATGGACATCCTGAACATTTAACGTCGGATGGCATATTGAAAACCGGAGCCGGAACATTACAAGCTGATGTTACCATGAATATGGATAATAATGACAAACGTTCTTATTCGGGTACATTGGTAAGTCCAGATCTGGATTTAGGCGTTTTGACGGGTAATAGTCAAAAATTTGGTATAGCCGATTTCAACATTGCCTTAAACGGATTCAATTATCGTGACCGATATCCAGAATCAACCATTAAAGGAACCATCTTTTCTATAGAATATAGCAACTATCGGTATGAAAACATAATGATAGACGGCTTGTATAAGGATGGTGGATTCAATGGACAATTGGCTTTGGACGATGACAATGGAACGGTTAGGGTAAATGGGGCTTTCAATGTAGCGAAACCTATCCCCGACTTTAATCTGAAAGCCATAGTCAAGAATCTTCGTCCTTATGAACTGAACCTTTCTGAGAACTTTCAGGATTCGGATATATCATTGAATGTAACCGCCGATTTTACAGGTAATTCCATAGACAATATTAATGGGCATATTCAACTTGATAGTCTGATTTTGAATGCTCCCGATAATCAAGGCTACTTTATGGATAACCTTTCCATTACATCCCTTAAAAAGGATAAAGAAAATGAGTTGAAGATAGAGTCTTCTTTTATGAGTGCGTTAGTAAAAGGAGATTTCTCCTACCAAACTCTGCCAACGAGTGTACTTCACATTATGCAACAATACATTCCTTCTCTTATATCATTAAAAGATTTCCATCAAAAATCGGCTAATAACTTTCAATTCGATATGCGTATGGAAAACGCCGAATTCTTTGAAAAGGTATTGCTTTTGCCCATTCGTATGGATATGCCTTCTACATTGAAGGGATTTATTAATGAGAAGGATGCACAGTTTAGAGTGGAAGGGTCTTTCCCCCGTTTGATGTATAATGGTACTTTATATGAGTCGGCCAGTCTTTTATGTGAGAATCCTTCCGACCAAATAAATTGTTTGTTGCGTGGAAGTATGTTGATGAATAGTGGTGCCATGTTGAACTTTTCTTTGCAAGCCGATGCAAAAGAAGATAAATTAAGCACTTTACTTAATTGGGGTAACAATACGAATGTTACTTATGGAGGAAAGGTACAAGCCATTACCCGTTTCTCAAAAACCGAAGGTGCTTCTCCCCTTCTGCGAGCCGATATTGATATCTTGCCTACCACTATGGTGCTTAATGATACTATATGGAACATTCATTCATCACATATTGCGCTTGATTCGGGATATGTATCTGTTGATAATTTCCAAATAGGAAGAACCGGCCAACATTTGTTGGTAGATGGAAAAATTACCGATAGAGAAACAGATTCATGTATAGTAGACTTGAAGAATATCAATGTAAAATATGTACTCGATATCCTTCGATTTGATGATGTGGAATTTGGAGGTATGGCAACAGGGGTAACCAATTTGAAAAATATACTTAAGACTCCTGCCATTCAAACAAACCTCCATGTAGAGAACTTTTCTCTTAACAAAGCGATATTAGGACAAACTGATATAACCGGACATTGGGACAATGAATTGGGAGGTATCCGTCTGGATGCACAAATAAAAGAGGAAAACACTAATACCCACATAACCGGTTATGTATCACCAAAACTGAAAGGACTCGACTTGAATATTGAAGCCGATAGTATGAATTTAGCTTTCATTACTCCATTTGTTGAGGGGATATTCAGTGAAATTGATGCACGTGCTGATGGACATTTCCGTTTGTATGGTCCCTTTAAGTTTCTTGATTTTGAAGGAGATGTCCGAACAAATTTCGATGCGAAAATAGATGTACTTAATACTTATTTCCAGATTCGAGACGATTCCATACATGTCAAATCGGGAGAATTGGCATTTGAAAACATCCGTTTGTACGACCGCGAAGGACATAGTGGTGTGCTGAATGGATATTTGCGTCATACAAAGTTGAAGAATATGATGTATCGCTTTGATGTAGATGCCGATAATTTGTTGGTATATGACTCTGACGATATGGGTGATATGTCTTTATATGGCCGGGTATATGCTATAGGTGACATTTCCGTTCATGGGGGCAATAATACAATGAATATAGATGTGACAATGACTACAGGGCCAAATACATCTTTCACTTATGTATCGGGAGTAACGACCGAAGCTACCAATAACCAATTCATTACGTTTGTAGACAAGACACCCAAAAGAATTCAAGACATGGTTGTTACAGATTTATACCATTATTCTGATGCACAAAAGAAAAAAGAAGACGACGGTCCTCCGATGGATTTATACATCAATATGATGGTAGATGCTACCCCAGATGCTCACATGAAAGTTATTATGGATCCGGTGGCTGGTGATCATATCGCAGCTCGTGGAAATGGTAATCTGCAAGTGAATTATTATAATAAAGGAAGTTTTCGCATGTTTGGTAACTACATCATAGATCAGGGTGTATATAAATTAAGTATGCAGGAAATCATTCGTAAGGATTTCAATTTGCAGGAAGGTGGAACCGTTTCTTTCTCGGGTGATCCCTATCATGCCAATTTGGACTTGAAAGCGATATATACCGTTAACTCGGCTTCATTAAGCGATTTATCTACCGATGCTACTCTTAACCAAAGTACCGTAAAAGTAAATTGTGTAATGAACTTGACTGGTAGCTTGGCCAATCCTACCATTAAGTTCGATTTGGATTTGCCTACCGTTAGTGAAGAAGACCGCGAATTGGTACGAAGCGCTACTAGCACCGAAGAACAAATGAATACACAAATCATTTATCTTCTGACCATTGGTAAATTCTATACGGTTGATTATAGTAACAATGCTAATCGCTCATCCAATGCTACCAGTTCATTGGCATTCAATACATTGTCTGGACAGTTGAACAATATGCTTTCTCAATGGACAGAAAATAAGAACTGGAACATCGGTGCCAATCTTAGTACCGGTCAGGAAGGATGGAGCGATGTAGAAGCTGAAGCTATCCTATCCGGTAGACTACTGAATAATCGCCTGTTAATCAACGGAAACTTTGGCTATAGGGAAAACGTATTGGCTAACACCAATTTTGTTGGTGACTTTGAAGCCATTTGGCTATTGACTAAAAATGGTGACTTCCGTTTACGTGGATACAACCAGACAAACGACCGTTATTTTACAAAATCCACTCTTACTACACAAGGTATAGGATTTATTTATAAGAAGGATTTCGACAAGTGGAGTGAATTGTTCCATTGGTTCTTTAAGAACCGGAAGTTGAAAAAGGCTGAAAAAAAGGTAAAAGAATAGTCGGTACTCTCCTATCTTTAAACAATCACAATCTTAATGCTGTTTAGTTAGAAGATTTTTAAACAAAACTCTAACTAAACAGCTTTAATTATGAAAAAGGTATTATTATTGACTACTCTGATGCTCTTTAGCTATGTAGGAGTAATCAACGCCCAGCAAACAAGAAAAGAAATCCGCGAAGCCAAGCGTGAAGCAGCCAAAAAGAGAATGGAAGCCGAAAAGGCATTGGAAGCCCATAGAGATTCTGTAGCTTTCGAACAAGCATTAGCCGCATTGAAGGAAGGTTCTTTTGTGCTCGAGGCAGATAACATTATGTTCCCCACCGGCATCACACGTTATGTAACTTCGAGTACAAACTATGTACAGGTAAATAATGGTGAAGGTATTGTCCAAACTTCGTTCAGTAATTTCACTTATAGTCCAGGACCTAATGGATTGGGTGGTGTAACCGTTCAAGGAACCATCAGTGAACCCGAAATACGAAACGACAAGCATGGTAATGTATTCTATAGTTACAGTATTACGGGCATTGCCATTTCGGCTACTATATCCATAACCTTAACTGGTGGTACTAACGAGGCCAGTGCATACATCAGTCCAAATTTCAATGGCAACAATATAACCATGACCGGACATATTGTTCCTTATGATGAGAGTGTAGTCTTCCAAGGCAATACCTGGTAGGATTCGAGTGGGATAGATATAATTTACGCATCGTAACTCATTGTTTTATGAATCATAAACCAACGTTTTACGATGCGTAACTTATCGTTTAATGTATGATGTACCCTTTTTCTTATTCTTCTTTCAAGTCCAAAGCCAATTGAAGTTCATCCAATTGTTTTTGGTCCAAACAAGCAGGTGCATCGAGCATTACATCACGGCCACTGTTGTTCTTTGGGAATGCAATACAATCGCGGATACTATCAAGACCGGCAAAGAGAGATACCCAACGGTCAAGGCCATAAGCCAAACCACCATGAGGAGGTGCACCGTACTTGAAGGCATTCATCAAGAAGCCGAATTGTTCTTGTGCTTTTTCCGGAGTGAATCCTAAAATTTCGAACATCTTGGCCTGCAATTGGGCATCGTGGATACGGATTGAACCACCACCTACTTCTACCCCATTGATTACCATATCATAGGCATCGGCACGAACTGCTGCCGGATCACTATCAAGCAATGGTATATCTTCATCCTTAGGATGAGTGAACGGATGGTGCATAGCCATCAGTCGGCCTTCTTCTTCACTCCATTCAAACATTGGGAAATCAACTACCCACAAGCATGCGAATTGGTTCTTGTCACGCAAGCCCAATTGGCGTCCCATTTCCAAACGGAGTTCACAAAGTTGCTTACGAGTCTTCATGGCGTCATTACCACTGAGAATCAAAATCAAATCACCCGGCTTGGCACCAAAGGCTTCTTTCATTTGTTGCAGCACTTCTTGTGAATAGAACTTATCTACGCTTGATTTTACATTTCCGTCAGCCTCTACACGAGCATAAACCATTCCCTTAGCACCAATCTGTGGACGCTTTACAAAATCGGTCAACTGATCAAGTTGCTTACGAGTATAGCTTGCTGCACCTTCTGCACAAATACCACCAATGTAAGCCGCACTATCAAATACGCCGAATCCATGTCCCTTCATGATGTCCATCAATTCTACAAACTTCATGCCGAAACGGATATCGGGCTTGTCGCTACCATAATATTTCATGGCATCGGCCCATGGCATACGGATGAATGGTTCATTAAGTTCAACACCGCGAAGTTCCTTGAACAAATGCTTGGCCATACCTTCGAACAAGCTGATTACATCTTCCTGTTCTACGAAACTCATTTCACAATCTATTTGAGTAAATTCAGGTTGACGGTCGGCACGCAAGTCTTCATCACGGAAACATTTTACTATCTGGAAGTAACGGTCCATACCCGATACCATCAACAATTGCTTCAATGTTTGTGGAGATTGAGGAAGTGCATAGAATTGTCCCGGATTCATACGTGAAGGAACAACAAAGTCGCGTGCACCTTCAGGAGTAGAACCTACCAACATGGGGGTTTCAATTTCAAGGAATCCCTTGCTATCAAGGTAACGACGAACTTCCATTGTCATTTTATGTCGAAGTTCCAAATTATTGCGAACCGGTGTACGTCGTAAATCCAAATAACGGTATTTCATGCGGATATCATCGCCACCATCACTATTATCCTCAATGGTAAACGGAGGAGTAAGTGCACTATTCAACACAATCAGTTCTGAAGCGATGATTTCTATTTCTCCGGTAGGAATGTTCAAGTTCTTGTTTGAACGTTCATTCACTTGTCCGGTTACTTGAATCACAAATTCACGTCCCAAATGGTTGGCCTGTTCGCACAATTCAGCATTTACATCGGTATTGAATACCAACTGAGTAATACCATAACGGTCGCGGAGGTCAACAAAGGTCATCCCTCCCATTTTGCGTGTACGCTGTACCCATCCGGCCAGTGTCACCTTTTTTCCTGCATCGGCAAGTCTCAGCTCACCGCATGTATGACTTCTGAACATATATTCTATATAATTTTATGATTTAATGCGGCAAAGATAAGAATAAAAGTCGAATTATTATGATGTTTTTCAAACTTTGGCACGGTTTTTGTAGTTAAAGAAATAGGTTTGGCAAAGAATGTACAGAATTATGTCTATCTTTGCAAATCTTTGTAGTAAGAAAAAAAGATTGAAATTAAAAGATGAACAACCAGTTTACACCCAGAGTGTCTGACATTATTACCTATAGTAAAGAGGAAGCAAACCGATTGAATAGTCCACATATAGGTTCCGAACACTTGTTGTTGGGCTTGTTACGCGAAGGTACAGGAAAGGCTTATGATAGTTTGGTTCATTTGCAGATTGACCTTGGGCAAATGAAATCAATGGTAGAAAATAACATTCGAACTAAATATACTCCATGTAGTGACGAGAATATCAGTTTTAACGTAGAAGCATCACGCATCTTGAAACTTTGTATTCTTGAAGCTAAATTATTGAAATGTGAAATGGCAGATGCCGAACACATGTTGTTGGCCATGTTGAAACAACAACAAAATGAAGCCGCCAATGTACTTGGACAATTTGGCTTGACTTATGATAAAGTATTGAATTCCTTGTCGTTAACAGTGGATAAACCACGTTCAGGTTTTGGTCTTGACGAAGAAGATGAAGAGGAGGATGAACGTGCTCCGTTCCAACAACCCAAGAATAACCCTTCGGGTGACAATTTCAACAATTATCAGACCCAAACTGCCAAAACGTCAAAACCTACGTTTGAAACTCCTATTTTGGATAATTTCAGTATGGATTTGACTAAAGCGGCCGAAGAAGGGAAATTGGATCCAGTAGTAGGACGTGAAAAGGAAATAGAACGAGTAGCCCAAATCCTGAGCCGTCGTAAAAAAAATAATCCGGTTCTTATAGGTGAGCCGGGTGTAGGAAAATCGGCTATTGTTGAAGGGCTTGCCTTGCGAATTGTACAAAAGAAGGTATCACGTATTTTGTTCAATAAGCGAGTAGTAACCCTCGATATGGCCAGTGTGGTGGCCGGAACCAAATATCGTGGTCAGTTTGAAGAACGTATTCGTGGTATATTGAAAGAACTCCAGAAGAATCCAGATATCATTTTATTTATTGACGAAATACATACGTTGGTAGGTGCCGGTTCTGCCGCTGGTTCTATGGATGCCGCCAATATGCTTAAACCGGCATTAGCTCGTGGTGAAATACAATGTATTGGTGCTACTACATTGGACGAATATCGTAAGAATATTGAAAAAGACGGTGCACTTGAAAGACGTTTCCAAAAGATTATCGTTGAGCCGACTACCCCCGAAGAAACGCTTCAAATTCTCAAGAATATCAAAGATCGTTATGAGGAGCATCATAATGTGATGTATACCGATGAGGCTCTTGAGGCATGTGTCAAATTGGCAGACCGATATATTACTGACCGTTTCTTCCCCGATAAGGCTATAGATGCCTTGGATGAAGCAGGTTCTCGTGTACACATCAATACTATCTCTGTTCCAAAAGAAATTGAAGAACAAGAGAAACTGATTGATGTCTTGAAAGTGAAAAAAGCGGATGCCGTTAAACTTCAGAACTACGAATTAGCGGCCAGCTATCGGGATCAGGTCAGTGTACATACTTCGGCTTTGGAGGTTATGAAGCAAAAATGGGAAGAGAGCTTGAAAGAAAACCGCGAAACGGTGGATGGTGAACAGATTGCCGAAGTTGTTTCAATGATGTCTGGAATACCTGTACAGAAAATGGCTCAAACCGAAAATGTACGTCTTATGGGTATGAAGGAAGAACTGATGGGAAAGGTTATTGGTCAAGATAAAGCTATTGAAACGTTGGTAAAAGCCATCCGTCGGAGCCGTATTGGTTTGAAAGACCCCAATCGTCCTATTGGAACATTTATGTTCTTGGGACCTACCGGTGTAGGTAAAACTCATTTGGCCAAGAAGTTAGCCGAATTCATGTTTGGCTCATCCGATGCTCTTATACGTATTGATATGAGCGAATACATGGAAAAACATACCGTATCAAGAATGGTAGGAGCTCCTCCGGGATATGTTGGTTACGAAGAAGGGGGGCAGTTAACGGAAAAGGTACGTCGTAAGCCCTACTCAATTGTATTGTTGGATGAGATAGAAAAAGCGCATCAAGATGTCTTCAATATATTATTGCAGGTTTTGGATGAAGGACGATTGACTGATTCCAATGGTCGTGTGGTTAATTTCAAGAATACGGTCATTATCATGACTTCGAACATCGGTACTCGTCAATTGAAAGATTTTGGACAAGGAATCGGGTTTACTTCGGGAACAAGTGGAAACTTGAAAGAACACTCACGAAGTATTATAACCAAAGCTTTGAACAAGACTTTTGCCCCCGAATTCCTAAACCGATTGGATGAAATTATCAACTTCGACCAATTGGATATGGAAAGTTTGGTGAAGATTGTCGACATTGAGCTGGAAGGACTATATAAACGAATAGAAAATATAGGATATAAGCTTGTTGTTGAACCGGAAGCTAAGAATTTCATTGCTCAAAAAGGGTATGATGTGCAATATGGTGCCCGTCCTTTGAAACGTGCTATTCAGACGTATGTTGAAGATGCCCTTTCCGAAGTGATATTGAGTGGCGATATTCAGGAAGGAGATACTATCCTGGCGCTTTATGATAAGGATAAAGAAACAGTGGTTATGAAAATTGACCGTTAATTCGAATCTTATATGATATGCCAAAATGTCAGACCTAACCGTCTGGCATTTTTTTTGTACTATAAGGATTGTCATTAAATAGTAAATAACAAATTAAAAAATAAGAATTATGCAAAAAGGAAATATTGGGGTAACTACAGAAAATATCTTCCCCATCATCAAAAAATTCTTGTATAGTGATCATGAGATTTTTCTTCGTGAATTAGTATCCAATGCGGTTGATGCTACTCAAAAGTTAAAGACATACGCTTCGAAAGGTGACTTTAAAGGCGAAATGGGTGATTTGACGGTAAAGGTTAATGTAGGTAAGGAAACCATTACCATTAGCGACCGTGGTATAGGTATGACCGCTGAAGAAATCGATAAATACATTAACCAAATTGCTTTCTCTGGTGCTAATGATTTCCTCGATAAGTATAAGGAAGACGCCAATGCCATCATCGGACATTTCGGTCTTGGTTTCTATTCGGCTTTCATGGTTGCCAAGAAAGTAGAGATTGTTACCAAATCCTATCAAGAAGGTGCACAAGCCGTAAAATGGACTTGCGACGGAAGTCCTGAATTTACGTTGGAAAACATTGAGAAGGAAGATCGTGGTACAGATATCATTCTCTATATTGACGATGATTGCAAGGAATTCCTTGAAGAATCAAGAATATCCACCCTTTTGAACAAGTATTGTCGTTTCCTTCCTATTCCTGTAGCTTTCGGCAAAAAGAAGGATTGGAAAGACGGAAAACAAGTGGAAACAGACGAAGATAATGTCATCAATGATAGTGAGCCTTTGTGGACCAAGAAGCCGATGGAATTGAAGGACGAAGATTACAAGAAGTTCTATCGCGACCTCTATCCTATGGCCGATGAACCTTTGTTCTGGATTCATTTGAATGTAGATTATCCGTTCAATTTGACAGGAGTTCTCTATTTCCCGAAAATCAAGAGTAATATCGAATTGCAAAAGAATAAGATTCAGTTATATTGCAATCAGGTATTTGTAACCGATTCGGTAGAAGGCATTGTACCCGACTTCTTGACTTTGCTTCACGGGGTAATTGATTCACCGGATATTCCATTGAATGTATCACGTTCTTATTTGCAGAGTGATTCCAATGTGAAGAAGATTTCCACTTATATTACCAAGAAGGTTTCAGACCGTTTGCAAAGTATTTTTAAGAACGACCGTAAGGACTTTGAAGGTAAGTGGGATGATTTGAAAATCTTCATTCACTATGGCATGTTGACTCAAGAAGACTTCTATGAAAAGGCCAATAAATTTGCTTTGATGAAGGATACTGATGGCAATTATTATACTTATGAAGAATACAAGACATTAATTAAGGACAACCAAACCGATAAGGATGGCAACCTCATTTATTTGTATTCAAATAACTTGGACGAACAATATAGTTATATTGAAGCAGCCAAGAACAAGGGATATAATGTATTGCTGATGGATGGCCAACTGGATGTCGCTTTGGTAAGTATGTTGGAACAGAAGTTGGAAAAGTGCCGTTTCACTCGTGTAGATAGCGATGTGGTTGACCGACTCATTGCTAAGGATGAACCGAAGGGTGATGAATTGGCTCCAGAAAAGAAGGATATCCTTTCGTCGGTTTTCCGTAGCCAATTGCCACAAATGAAGAAGGTGGAATTTAATGTAGAGGCACAAGCTATGGGTGAAAATGCTACTCCTATCATGATTACCCAAAGTGAATACATGCGCCGTATGAAAGAAATGGCCAACATACAAGCCGGCATGAGTTTCTATGGTGAAATGTCCGACATGTTTAATGTTGTATTGAACTCCGACCATAAACTCGTTAAGCAAGTATTGAACGACACTAACGAGGCTTGTAGCGCAGAATTGCTTCCTATTGAAACAAGTATCGCTACATTGAACTTTGAACAAAGCGAATTGAAGAAGAAGCAAGAAGGAAAGAAATACGATGAAATACCACAAGCCGAAAAGGATGCACTCAGCGATGTAGAAAAGAAAATTGCAGAGGAAAAAGGCAAAAAGGATGCGGTATTGGGCAAGTATGCCGGTGGCAATAAAGTGATTCGTCAATTAGTGGATTTGGCTTTGCTCCAAAATAACATGTTGAAGGGTGAAGCACTCAATAACTTTATTAAGCGAAGCATTGAATTAATTTGATTTGCTTAACCGCTTATAATCAATCAGTAAAGCATCGGGAGATATTTCTCGGTGCTTTTTTATGCAAAAAAGTAAAGAAAACGTTTGCAGGTTCGAAAAAAGTCTGTATCTTTGCACCCGTCAAACGAAAGGACATGGCTCCGTAGCTCAACTGAATAGAGCATCTGACTACGGATCAGAAGGTTACAGGTTTGAATCCTGTCGGAGTCACGAAAAAAGGATGTGTAATTTACACATCCTTTTTTTTATGCCATTTGTCCTCCCACAATATCAAGCAACTCATTCGTAATGGCTTGTTGGCGGGACTTGTTATACATAATGGTCAATTCCTGTAATAAATCATTGGCATTATCGGTTGCTATTTGCATTGCCATGGTACGAGCGGCATGCTCAGAAGCATTTGAATCGAGCAAAACGGTAAAGAGTTTCAAACGGAGTGCTTTGGGTAAAAGTGCTTCCATTAGCTCTTTTCTTGATGGTTCCAGGATATAGTCTGTTCCATACGATTCATTTTCACGAGTGACATGTTTTGTAATATCAATGGGTAAGAAATTTTCTCGCGTGATTATTTGTGAAGCCGTACTTTTAAAATGATGGTATAACAAAACAACCTCATCAATTTGCTTGTCTACAAACTTCTGCATCAATTCTTCGGCTATCTCGGCCGTTTCTTTAAATGAAGGTTTTCCGGCAATATTTTCGTAATTACCTTCGGCTTTATAGCCCATTTTCATCACTGCATCGGCCACTTTCTTCCCAATAGGGTAAATCAGAATATTTTCTTTTCCTAATGTAGCATACTTGTTTATCAAATCCGTTAGGTGGCGTATTACATTTGAATTGAATCCACCGCACAGACTTGAATTGGAAGAAAATGCTACAATAGCTACCTTCTTCACTTCACGCCTGGAGGTATAGACCGATTCTACCTTTTCATTGCCGGCCAAAAGATTGGCCAACAATTGGTGTAATTGCTCTTCATAAGGAAGCATATTGCCTATAGCACCTTGTGCCTTATGTAGTTTGGCAGATGCCACCATCTTCATAGCCGAAGTTATTTTCTGCGTATTTTGGACGGTGGCTATTCTTCCCTTTACTTCTTTCAGTGATGCCATAATGCTTATTTGTTTTTATAAGTCAGGGCTATATCTGCTGCTACTTTTTCAATGAGGGTAGTAACTTCATAGTTGATGTTTCCTGATGCAAGTACATCTATTACGGTTGTTTGGTAGTTGTTACGCAATTGTTCCAAGAAGAGTTCCTGGAATTCCGTTACTTTTTCCAAGGGGACATCGCGCAACAAGCCATGGATACCACAATATAGAATGGCAATTTGTTCGCCAACGGGCATCGGACTATATTGGGGTTGTATCAACAATTTGTTGTTTTTGCGTCCTCTATCAATGGCCATAGCCGTTACCGCATCCATGTCACTACTGAATTTGGAGAATGCTTCCAACTCGCGGTATTGTGCCTGGTCTATTTTTAACGTACCGGCCACCTTTTTCATGCTCTTAATTTGGGCACTACCCCCTACACGCGATACGGAAATACCTACATTGATGGCCGGACGGAAACCTTGGTTGAACAAGTCTGTTTCCAAGAATATCTGTCCGTCGGTAATGGAAATCACGTTAGTCGGAATATAGGCGGAAACGTCGCCCGCTTGTGTTTCGATGATAGGAAGTGCGGTGAGTGAACCTCCTCCTTTCACTTTTCCTTTCAAGCTTTCAGGAAGGTCATTCATCTGTTCGGCCACTTCTTGTTGGTTGATAATCTTAGCGGCACGTTCCAATAGGCGTGAATGCAGATAGAAAATATCACCCGGATATGCTTCACGACCCGAGGGACGACGAAGAATCAGCGATACTTCTCGATAGGCAACAGCTTGCTTGGACAAGTCATCGTATACCACAAGCGCATCACGACCCGTATCACGGAAATATTCACCGATAGCTGCTCCGGCAAAAGGTGCAAAATATTGCATCGCGGCGGGGTCAGCGGCCGTAGCGGCTACTACTATAGTATAGTCCATAGCACCCCGTTCTTTCAGGGTATTGACAATATTGGCTACGGTTGAACCTTTCTGACCTACGGCTACATAAATACAATACACCGGTTTACCTGCTTCGTAAGCGGCCTTTTGATTGATGATGGTATCAATGGCGATGGCCGTTTTACCCGTTTGTCGGTCACCAATGATAAGCTCACGTTGTCCTCGTCCGATAGGAATCATGGCATCTACCGATTTCAACCCCGTTTGTAAAGGTTGGTTTACCGGTTGACGGAAGATTACTCCAGGAGCTTTTCTTTCGAGAGGCATTTCATACAACTCCCCTCCTATCATTCCTTGTCCATCAAGTGGTTCACCTGTAGGGTCTATTACGCGTCCCAACATACTTTCTCCTACCTTAATAGAAGCAATACGTTTGGTACGTTTCACTATCATTCCTTCCTTGATTTGATCGGTAGGTCCTAATAGTACGGCTCCCACATTGTCTTCTTCCAAGTTCATCACAATGGCTTTGATACCATTGTCAAACTCCAGAAGTTCATTCGCTTCGGCGTTGAGCAAACCATAGATTCGTACAACCCCGTCGCTTACCTGAAGTACAGTTCCCACTTCTTCAAACTGAAGTGAAGTATCAATGTCTTTCAGTTGTTGGAGCAACACTTCAGAAACTTCGCTTGGTCTTATATTTTCAGACATATTCTTATCTTTAAACTATTCTTCGGTTCTTTTCTATAAACTGCTGCTTGATTCTCCGCATCTGATTGGCTACACTTGCATCCAGCCGGTACGTCCCTATTTCAAAGATAAATCCTCCTTCTATGTCGGGATCTACTTTAGTTGTAAATTCGGCCGATCCTCCTTTGTGGTCAACTATAATCTTCCGGATACGTTCCACTTCCTTCAGGACCATGGGTACAGCAGTTGTAAGTTTCCCGATGCTGATGTTTTCTTGTTTTCTATATAAATCAATATAGTTACGTATCATGGCACGTAGGTACTTCTCGCGCCGTTGTTGCATCACCAATAAGAAAAATCGTTCCAATTCATGTACCACTTTTCCTCCGGAGGCGATGGTCAATACCTTTAGTTTCTCTTCCATGGATACCACCGGATTTTCCATAGCAGTACGTAACTCTGGTACTTCACTAAAGCTCCGTTCCAAAGTCAATGCCTGTTGGTACAAGGCATATTCTACTTTAGCCTCATTGGCATAAGCCAATAAAGCTTTGGCATATCGCATGGTAATTGCACCTGTATACATAACTATTTGTTGTTAGATCCAGTCAATTCATCGAGCATTCGATCTATCATATCCATTTGCTCTTTCTCATTATCGAGGTGCTTGCGCAACACCTTTTCGGCAATATCTACTGAAAGGATAGCCACTTGTCGGCGGATGTCCCGGATAGCGTCTTCTTTCTCCACTTGTATTTGGTGGCGTACTTCCTCCAACATCTTCTCGCCTTCCTTCCGCGCCTGTTCCTTGGCTTCGTGCACTATACGTTCGCGGGTTGCGGCGGCTTCTTTCAATATCAGGTTTTGTTCCTCGTGAGCTTTAGCCAGAATAGTTTCACCTTCGGCTTTGATATGAGCCAATTGTTCGTTTGCCTCCTTGGCTATCACCAATGAGTGGTCAATGTACTCTTTTCGTTCATTCACCATTTTGGTAATAATGGGGAATCCGAACTTTGCCAATACAAAGAACACGATACCGAATGATAGTACCATCCAGAACAGCAAACCACTATCGGGCATTAATAATGACATACGCCTTTCTGATTAGAGAGCCAAGAAACAAACTACAATAGCAAACAATGCCACACCTTCTACCAAAGCAGCAATAATAATCATACTCATACGGATATCATTAGCAGCTTCTGGCTGACGGGCAATGGCTTCCATAGCCGATGCACCAATTTTACCAATACCCATACTTGCACCAATTACCGCGATTGCGGCACCAATAGCTGCACCTAATTTACCTAAACTTGCACCGGCTGCTGCCTGTAATAACATTGTTGATAGTAACATACTCTTTACATTTTAATGATTTACTTATTGTTGTTTATTAATTTCAAATACATTTTAATGGTGTGCCTCTACTCGTGACATACCGATAAATACGGCCGAAAGCATGGTAAACACATACGCTTGAATGAAGGCTACCAATACTTCTACACAATTCATGAATATACTGAACAGCACCGATACCAAAGTCATTGACCCGCTGATTACCGGCCCCATACTGGCGGTAACAAATACAATGCTGGTCAAGGCCAGGATGATAGAATGCCCTGCCATGATGTTGGCAAACAAACGGATCATCAAGGCAAATGGTTTGGTAAAGATGCCAAATAACTCTATGGCCGGCATAATGGGTAACGGACACTTCAGCCAAGTGGGAACTTCGGGCCAGAGAATCTCTTTCCAATATTCCTTGGTGCCGAAAAGGTTTACGGCCAGGAAGGTACATAGTGCCATCACAAGCGTCACGGCAATGTTACCCGTTACATTTCCGCCTCCGGGGAATACCGGTATAAGTCCCATAATATTGTTGATAAAGATAAAGAAGAAGGCGGTGAGCAAATAAGGCGAATATCTTTTATAGTCTTTGCCTATACAACTCTTGATTACATCTTCTTCAATCATCATGATGAACATTTCCATAAAGCCAATAAAACCTTTGGGAGCCGGGCTATCGGGACCTCGTTTCTTATACCATCGGGCCACAAACAATATCACTCCTATCACCACCAGGCTATTGATAAATAGGGAAAGCACCGTTTTGGTAATGGAAAGGTCGAACGGACGGATTTCTTCCCCTTGTGCGTTCACTTCCACCACTTTACCTTCATACTTGCCTTCCGAGGCTATGCGGAACCCTTCGTAGGTCGCTTCTTCCGAATGCAGCAAGTGTGAAGACGAAAATACATGCCATCCCGTTTCACTACTATAGACTATGATGGGTAGAGAAATGGTGAGATGATTATCTCCCCACGTGGTAATATGCCATTCGTAAGAATCCTGAATGTGGTGGAAAACTATTTCCTTGGCATCTACCTTTCCCTCTTCCGCATGGTTGGCATGAACGGGGAGTATCATCCACAAGCAGAGTATGATGGGTAATATGTATTTCAATCTATTCATTTTTCTCCTTTTTAGCTTTCAATTGCTTTTTCTTGTTTCCTTCAAACTTCATGAAAAATGCACTTTCAAATATCATGCTAAGCACATAAAACAAGAAGAAAGTCAGAAAGAATTCTGTTTTTTGTTCTTTTACATGAACCGCATAAAACAATAGTATCCCCATTGAGAATATCATTTTAATACCTTTCATGGCCAAATAGACATATTGTTGCCTTTGGGGAGCGAACAAACGGCAAGCATCGAACATATAGATGTAGAACCAACCGAATACGTAGAAGAAGATGGGTATGAAAGGATACCATTCAAAATACCATTCGGGAAATCCCATACCTAATGTCAATCCTACCACCCATGCGGCTACTATCATATATAAGGTATAGCTTGACAGAAATAGTCTTTTGGTCAGTGATATACTCATAGGCTATCTTTTATTTCAAGTTTCCACACAAGCGGATATCACATTCTTTTTCACCTCTACAAATCCACCTTTGATGGAGATTTCCACGGGTGGTTGCTCTTCTTGTTGGCATACAATCTTTCCTTCCGTCAGCAAGGAGATGATAGGTGCATGCAAGGGCAGAACGGCAAAGCTTCCTTTGGCACCCGGAAACTTGGCACTTACCGCTTTCCCTTGAAAGACCACACCTTCAGGGGTATAAATATGGATATCCAATAACTCTTTCATATCCTGTTAGTTTGCTTTAGCCGATTCAAGTAGTTTCTTTCCTTTCTCTATAGCTTCTTCAATCGTTCCTACATTGAGGAAGGCTTGTTCGGGCAGATAGTCAACTTCACCATCCAGAATCATCTTGAACCCTTTGATGGTATCTTCAATGTTTACCATTACCCCCGGTACGCCGGTAAATTGTTCGGCTACGGAGAAGGGTTGTGACAAGAAACGTTGTACGCGTCGGGCACGGTTTACGGTCAACCGGTCTTCATCACTCAATTCGTCCATACCTAAGATGGATATGATGTCTTGCAATTCTTTGTTGCGTTGAAGGATTTGTTTCACTCGTTGGGCCACATCATAATGTTCTTGTCCCACGATGTTCGGGTCGAGGATACGCGATGTAGAGTCCAATGGGTCTACCGCCGGATAGATACCCAGTTCAGTAATCTTACGGCTCAATACGGTAGTGGCATCCAAGTGTGTAAACGTGGTAGCTGGTGCCGGGTCGGTCAAGTCATCGGCCGGTACATATACGGCTTGTACGGATGTGATGGAGCCGTTCTTGGTTGAAGTGATTCGTTCCTGCATCTTACCCATTTCGGTGGCCAATGTAGGTTGGTATCCCACGGCAGATGGCATACGTCCCAATAGGGCCGATACTTCAGAGCCTGCTTGTGTAAAACGGAAGATGTTATCGATAAAGAACAGGATGTCTCGTGAGCCTTCCCCTTCTTTCTGGTCGCGGAATGATTCGGCTACGGTCAAGCCCGACAAGGCGATGGACGAACGGGCACCCGGAGGTTCATTCATCTGTCCATAAACCAGGGTGGCTTGCGATTTCTCCACTTCATTATAGTCTACCTTGGAAAGGTCCCAATGACCTTCTTCCATGCTTTTCTTGAATTCTTCGCCATAACGGATAACGCCCGATTCAATCATTTCCCGAAGCAAGTCATTCCCTTCGCGGGTTCGTTCCCCTACTCCGGCAAATACCGAGAACCCATTGTGTTTCTTGGCGATGTTGTTGATAAGCTCCATGATGAGTACGGTCTTACCCACACCGGCACCACCGAACAAACCTATCTTCCCCCCTTTGGAATAAGGTTCAAGCAGGTCGATTACCTTGATACCGGTAAACAACACTTCTTGTGAGGTAGACAAGTCTTCAAACTTGGGAGGTTCCCGATGGATGGGATATGCCCCTTCCTTGTCCAGTGGAGCCATACCGTCTACCGCCTCACCTACCACATTCATCAATCGGCCTTTGATTTGGTTACCTACCGGCATGGTGATGGGCTTTCCGGTTGGAATTACTTCCATACCTCGGCGCAAGCCATCCGTGCTATCCATTGCTACGGTGCGCACCGTATCTTCACCTATATGTTGTTGTACTTCCACTACCAGGGTACGTCCATCATCACGTTTAATGGTCAGTGCATCATGAATACTGGGTAGAACGAGGGTTGCATCCATTTCATGTCCCTCAAAATAGACATCGACTACGGGGCCGATTACTTGTGATATATGTCCTATGGATTGTGACATAAGCTTATCTCTTTATGTATGTTTCTTATCCGTTAAAAACAAAAAAGCTGTGCGCTTGTTTGAAGGCGCACAGCAAAGATAAACAATATTTTGTTAGTTTATTCGATTATGGGTGATTTTTACAAATAAAATAGAAAAATAGTCTATAATCTAAGGATAAATCTATAATTATTCTTCCACATACATGCCTTCTCTTGACAATAAGTTCTTCAAGTTGGCTACACCCAGTGCCACAATAGCGGTTACTACCGAGGTGTGTTCCATGTATTCAGGAATACTCTTGGTGTAGAGGTCGCGTTCGGTATGCCAAATTTCTCCGTAGTTGAAGTTGTATCCCTTGAAGTCGGCTTCGCGGAAACTGATGGCCGGCACCCCTCTCATGTCAAATACCGAAGCATCGGTGCCACCGGTTTGGGTAGGACGCTTGCGGGGCTTGGCTACGGTTACTTCAAACGGATATTCGGGGTTGATATCCTTGATGGGCTTGCATACTTCCACAAAATCGTCGTACATGGCTTGAGGTACCGAAATGCCCACCGGAGGTGTAGGACCACCGTCGCGATTGAACAGATTGGAAATCTTCTTCAGTTCCTTTTCATGGGTCTTTGCATACGCTTCGGCACCCAGCAAGCCGAATTCTTCGGCCGCAAAGGCTACAAAGCGGATGGTACGCTTGGGCTTGGCACCCGAGAGGGCTATCAATCGGGCGGCTTCCATCATAGGAGCGATACCTGTACCGCAATCCACCCCACCGGTAGCTACATCAAAGGCATCCAGGTGTCCGCTTATAATGACATATTCGTCGGGATATTTGCTACCCTTGATTTCGGCCACTACGTTATGGTATTTCACCGGACCTAACTTGAAATGATTTCGTATATCAAATTCTAACCAGAAATCCCGTCTTTCTTGTACCATCTTCTTGATAATGGCAAATTGGTTTTCGTCCAGCTTGATGTCGCACACTTCGGGCAAATTGTCAAAGTTGGTTGACGGATCGTTCAACATTTTTCGGTCGTACAAGGCTCTGAGTGGTACTTGCGAAGATTGGATGAATCCCAACACACCGGCTTCCACCATTTCGCGATAATAAAGTCCGGGAGTTTCGGGTACAGGAATCATCGGCTCATTGGTCTTGTTTTCCCAATTTTTTCTTCTTATTTCCTGATTCTTCTGGGCTATTTCCTTGTTCTTTTCCTTGATTACATTCCGCAAGGAGTCGGCCGATGCCGAGTGGTCAAGTGGCCATCCGCTATTGGTTCCACCCACCAAAACCCATGCGCCTTTCAGGGCATGCTTCATGCGTTTGAATTCCTCATCCGTTTTGGGCTCTAATAACACATGTCCGCGTTGGATGCCTTTGGTGCCCGATGTGTACGATGGAGTCACAAAATGAAGTGTCATGGATTGGTCGCCCCCAATCATGCGTCCAAACCAAGGTCCGCGATTGAAACCTACGGGCACTTCTCCCGCTTCTTCCAGACGCACATCCAATCCCCAGCTCTTGAATTCGCGCATCATCCATTCGGCGGCATTTTCATACGTGTCCGATCCTACCAATCTTCCCCCGAATCGGTTGGTCAGAATATCCAGATGATGCATGGTGCGGTTGTCTGTACGTGCATTTTCAATGATTCCCTTCACCGCGGAAGGTTGTGCAAAAGAGGGTCCCACAAAGACTGTGGCGACCATCAAAGTTGTAAATATTGTTTTCTTTATCATAACGTATAATAATTAGCTTTGATTAGCAATTTGTTGCAAAGATAAAGTTTTTTTGTTTGCATTTTATAGTGTAATAAAGTTTTTTTATTAAATTTGCGGAGTTTACGTAATTACTCAACTATGAATAAGATAGAAAAAGATGGGATGAACCGCAGGGGATTCCTGAAGAAATTGGGTGCCGGTGTAGTCGCTACTTCGGCTCTGTATGGATGTTCTTCGGAAACCAAGCAACAGACTAATGCCGCTTCCGGAACCACCAAGGAACTTGGTGAAATGACTTATCGCACCAGCTTGACGGGCGACAAGGTTTCTTTGTTGGGCTATGGATGTATGCGTTTTCCTATGAAGAAAGGCGACGACGGTAAGGAATACGTTGACCAGGAAACGGTGAACGAACTGATAGATTACGCCATTGAGCATGGAGTGAATTATTTCGATACGTCTCCTGTATATTTGCAGGGACAATCCGAAAGTGCCACCGGTATCGCCTTGAAGCGCCATCCACGCGACAAGTATTTTGTAGCCACCAAGATGTCCAACTTCGGTCATTCTTCGTTCGAGAACTCCAAGAAGATGTATGAACAATCGTTCAAGGAACTTCAAGTAGATTATATCGATTACTACCTCCTCCACTCCATTGGTGGAAGTATGGACGATTTCAATAATCGTTTCATCAACAATGGTGTGCTCGATTTCCTCATTAAGGAGCGCGAAGCCGGACGCATTCGTAACTTGGGATGGTCTTTCCATGGCCAGCAGGAAGTGTTCGACTATGTGCTCAATATGGATGTGAAATGGGATTTCGTTCAAATCCAGATGAACTATGCCGATTGGCGCCATGCATCGGGCCGCAATGTCAATGCCGAATACCTCTATCAGGAACTGGAAAAGAGAGGTGTACCGGTAGTTATCATGGAACCTTTGTTAGGCGGACGCCTCTCCCGTTTGAGCGACCACTTGGTGGGCCGTTTCAAACAACGTCGTCCCAATGAAAGTGTGGCTTCGTGGGCCTTCCGCTTTGCCGGACATTGGCCGGGTGTGCTTTGTGCATTAAGTGGTATGACCTATAAGGAACACCTTATCGACAATGTCAAGACCTTCTCACCGTTGGAATATCTTTCCGACGACGAATTGGACTTCTTGGAAGATACCGCCCAGCTCATGTTGCAATATCCTACCATTCCATGTAATGATTGCAAGTATTGTATGCCATGTCCTTACGGTATCGACATCCCTGCTATCTTGTTGCACTACAACAAGTGTGTAAACGAGGGTAATGTACCTAAGGATAGTCAGGACCCTAACTATCGCGAAGCCCGCAGAGCCTTCCTGGTAGGCTATGACCGTAGTGTGCCCAAGTTGCGTCAGGCCAGTCATTGTATCGGATGTGGAAAATGTATCCATGACAAGCATTGTCCGCAACGCATCAATATCCCTGCACAATTGAAGCGTATCGATGAGTTTGTAGAAAAGTTGAAACAAGAAACCTTATAATATGATGAATAGTAAAATCAGAAGAATCCTTGCCATTGTATTCTTCACCCTCATAACTTTGCTTTTCCTCGATTTTACGGGGACCATTCATACGTGGTTTGGCTGGATGGCTAAGATTCAGTTCCTTCCTGCCCTGTTGGCGTTGAATGTTTGTGTAGTGGTTGGCTTGGTGTTGCTCACCCTGCTCATGGGCCGCATTTATTGTTCGGTCATCTGTCCGCTGGGCGTGTTCCAGGACATTGTTTCATGGATTGCCGGAAAGACCAAGAAGAACCGCTTTTCTTATTCCAAGCCCCTCTCCTGGTTGCGCTATGCCATGCTTGCCATCTTTGTGGTGGCCATGGTGGCCGGTGTAGGTTCCCTGGTAGCTTTGTTGGCTCCCTATAGTGCTTATGGCCGTATGGTTTCCAACCTCGTATCCCCCTTGTACCTCTGGTGCAACAACTTGTTTGCCGGTTGGGCCGAACAAGCAGGTAGTTATGCCTTCTACTCTACCGAAGTATGGATCAAGGGAGGTGCTACCCTGATTGTAGCCGTGGTTACCTTGGTGACTTTGGTGGTTCTTGCTTGGCGCAACGGACGTACCTATTGCAATACCATTTGTCCGGTAGGTACCGTACTGGGCTTCTTCTCACGATTCTCTTGGTTGAAGCCGGTTATCGATACCCAGAAGTGTAATAGTTGTGGTCTTTGTGCCCGCAATTGCAAAGCTGCTTGTATTGATTCCAAGAATCATGCCATAGACTATAGCCGTTGTGTGGTATGCTTGGATTGTGTAGATAAGTGCAAGAAAGGTGCCATTAAATATGTACCTCGCAAGAAGGCCGTAGCCAAGAGCTCTTCGGCACAAGTAGACAACGGTCGTCGTGCCTTTATGACCGCTACCGCCATCGCTACTACCGTAGGTGTATCGCAAGCCCAAAAGAAGAAATTGGATGGTGGTTTGGCCGCCGTATCTCGCCAACAGAAACCTCTTCGCGAAACTCCTATCGTACCTCCCGGTGCTTTGAGTGCCCGTAACTTTGCCCAGCATTGTACCGCTTGCCAACTCTGTGTGCAGGCTTGTCCTAACCAGGTGCTTCGTCCTTCTACCGATATGATGAAGCTCATGCAGCCCGAGGCTTCTTACGAACGTGGTTATTGCCGTCCGGAATGTACCAAGTGTTCAGAGGTATGTCCCGCCGGAGCCATTCGTCCTATCGACCGTGCCGAAAAGTCGTCTATCCAGATAGGTCATGCCGTATGGGTAGAAAAGAATTGTGTGGTCAATACCGATGGTGTAAGTTGTGGCAATTGTGCCCGCCACTGCCCTACCGGTGCCATTCAGATGGTTCCTAAGGATGCCAACGATCCTAAATCGCCTAAGATTCCCGCTATCAATACCGAACGTTGCATAGGTTGTGGAGCTTGCGAAAATCTTTGTCCTTCGCGTCCGTTCAGTGCCATTTATGTAGAAGGTCACGAAGTTCATCGAGAAATTTGACGATAAATTTTAATGATAATAATTTAAAAATGTAAAATCTGATGGCCTTAAAGTAGTGATACTCTATCGGCCATGGAAAAGTGGATATGTCCGTGAGGATACATCCACTTTTTTTATGTACCATGAAGACTTAACTTTCTTTGTCTTTATAGCCCCATGCACGATGTCACCCCGAAGGTGGTTGCAATGGCGGTTAAAATGGTGATTACTACGTGGAGAATCTTGCCCCACATGGTTTTGTTGTTGTTTTCGTTGTTGCTCATAATAGTTTAGTTTTTAGTTTAGTTTCACCACAGATTACACGGATTCATACAGATTTATTTTTTTACCACAGATTAAATATAAAATCTGTGTAATCTGTGGTGAAAGAAATCCTCCGTGAAACTCTGTGGTGAAGAAACATCGTTTTACGAAGTGGGAAGCGTCGTTCTGCGCGCTAAGAAACGTCGTATTTCCCTTTTCGTGTTACAAAGATACAACATCTTGTAAGCCCATTGTCCGCCAATGTCCGCCAACTCACTCTATCTATTTGTAAATGTGGTAGTTATTCATTATATTTGTACATCAATCAACCACCCTGATAAATCAATCCTAATCACCCCATGTTTACACCCCGTACTTGTCTTAAAAGCGAACTCGCCATGCTCTATGCACCCGACAGCTGTATAGAAACCGCCGTAAAGAACCTTTATCGATGGATAAACCATTGCAAGCCCCTTTGCCGCGACCTGGAGCGGATGAACTACAATCCCCGTAGAAAACATTTCATGAAGCGTGAAGTAGAAGCCATTGTCCATCATTTAGGGGAGCCTTGATGAGGCTCCTTTATGCAATCAGTAATCAGTTAATCAGTTAATCAGTTAATCAGTTTTATTTTGCGCACCTATACAGATCCTTCCTTCCCGATGGTCGTCAGAATGACAAAATAGGGGGACACCCACAGGATGACAAAAACGTGGTATGGGACGAATACTGGGACTGGTCGCCCCAAGCGTATAAGGAGTAAGGAATAAGGGGTGTGGAATGACGCACCCCTATTCTTATGCTTTAAATTAAAGGATACATTGCATCATTTTTACATCGCGGTATTGTGTACCGGTGCGCATCCAGTCCTTCAGGTGGGCACACTCCTTGAATCCGCATCCGGCAAACAGTTTGATGCAAGGCTCGTTGGTTACATCGATGTAGGTATATAGCTGGTGAATACCCAAGTATTCCGAGCAATAGGTGGATAGTAATTGCAGGGCCCTCTTCCCTATCCCTTGGCCTCGATGGGGTTCGGCTACCACCACTCCTACCTCGGCCCGGTTGTGGAACGGCTCAAAGTTATACAGGTCGATAATACCCACTACTTGATGGGTGGGATTCTCTATCATAAGGCGTAACTGACGGTCGGTATAGAGGTCGTTCTGATGCTGCTCGATGTATTGCTTTAAGTAGAACTTGGAGTAAGGGCCGGTAGCATTGCTCACCTCCCAGAGCGTAGGGGTGTTCTCGAAGAGGTACATCACCTCCAAATCTTCCGGCTCGGGAGCACGCAAACGGTATCCGTCTTTTTGAAGCATTTCCATCTTATTTTTCCAGTTCTTCGGGTAAATCGAGTTCGTTCACAATGCGGTTGTATGATGGCACACAGAAAAGTGAAGCTATCAAGGCGATGATGGCGCAATACAATCCGGTGGTGTTCAGCGTGAGGTAATAGAACGAGAGGCTGAGCATGGCGGGAACGAAAAGCAGGCAATAGCGGATGTCGCTCCAGATGCGGTAACTCTTCAATGCATCGGTCAAGGGAAGTTCTTTGATGCGCTTCACCAGGTTCAAGCTGAACAGGCGCAGGGAGAAAGGAATGAGTCCGATGGTGAGCAGAATGGTGGCACTCTGCAAGATGTATTCCGTTTGGACATGTCCGGCATAGAGGCCTTCGGGCAAGACGCTTGTTTCGTATAAAACAACCAATAGCAAGGGTAAAGCCCACAAGGCTACGAAACTTACGATTTGTATTTTCAACAGATGTTTGATTTGTTCTTTCATGATCTTTAAATATTTCCGGTAAATAATGTACGGTTTACAATGGATCGCCCCAAAGTGACCTCGTCGGTATACTCCAGCTCATCGCCGATGGAGATGCCACGGGCAATGACACTCATCTTGACATCGAAGGGAGCCAGCTTGCGGAAGATGTAGAAGTTGGTGGTATCGCCTTCCATGGTGGAGCTGAGGGCCAATATCACTTCTTTCACCCCACCCGACTTGACTCTTTCTACCAGGCTCTCGATTTGCAAGTCCGACGGTCCGATACCGTCCATGGGTGAAATGACTCCACCCAATACATGATACAAGCCCTTGAATTGCTGGGTGGCTTCCACGGCCATTACATCACGAACCGTTTCTACCACACAAATGGTGGAGGCATCGCGGTTGGGGTTGGCACATATTAAACACGTTTCCGTATCGGAAATGTTATGGCAAACCTTGCAATATTTCACTTCGCGCTTCAAGGTGAGGATGGAGTGGCCGAATGCTTCGACTACGGCATTTTCCTGACGAAGCAGATGAAGCACCAATCGCATGGCGGTTTTCCGTCCGATTCCCGGTAGCTTGGCGAATTCTCCTACTGCTTTCTCGAGCAGCATGGATGGATATTGTTGGCTCATGATGAAAATCTTCGTTAATAATGGATGCAAACTTACTTGATTTTCCTTACATTTGCAACTAAAATAAAAAACATGAACGGAATTTATATTCTACTGACTATACTTGTTTATTTCTCCCTGTTGTTGGTAGTGGCCAAGCTGACCAGCAAACGGGCGGATAATGATGCTTTCTTCCGAGGAAACCGCAAGTCGCCCTGGTATGTGGTGGCTTTCGGTATGGTTGGCGCATCGCTCTCGGGAGTGACTTTTGTATCGGTACCCGGTATGGTACGCGGTATTGACATGACCTATATGCAGACGTGTATGGGCTTCTTTGTGGGATATCTCATCATAGCCCATGTATTGTTACCTCTTTACTATAGGCTGAACCTGACTACCATCTATACGTACCTGAAGGAGCGCATCGGGCTTTGTTCATACAAGACGGGGGCTTCGTTCTTTCTCCTATCGAAAATTATCGGGGCAGCTGCCCGACTCTATTTGGTGTGCCTCATTTTGCAACACTATGTGTTTGATGCATACCAGATTCCTTTCTCTATCACGGTGACGGGCATTGTGCTCCTTATTTGGCTCTACACCCGAAAGAGCGGTATCAAGACCATTGTGTGGACGGATAGCTTCCAAACTTTTTGTTTGCTGATGGCTTTGGGATTGATACTTTACCAGGTGGCCATGCAGATGGACTTGGGTGTGGGAGGCATGGTGCAAGCCATTCAGGAGAGTGACTATAGCCGCATCTTTGTATTCGATGATTGGGCAAGCAAGCAGAATTTCTTCAAGCAATTCTTCAGTGGTATTTTCATTACCATTGTGATGACGGGGCTTGATCAGGATATGATGCAAAAGAACCTCACCTGTAAAAGTTTGAAGGATGCCCAGAAGAACATGTATTGCTACGGACTATCGTTTGTGCCGGTGAACTTCCTTTTCCTTTCGTTGGGCGTGTTGTTGCTTTTGCTCGCTTCCCAACAAGGGTTGGCCTTGCCATCGGCGGGTGATGATATCCTCCCCTTCTTTGCGGCCGAAGGACGCTTGGGCTTTGCCGTACTGGTGTTCTTTACCATTGGTATCATAGCCGCGGCCTTTAGTAGTGCCGATTCGGCCCTGGCCGCACTTACCACCAGTTTCTGTATTGATATAGTGGGGTTTGACAACCGTACAGAGGAAGAGGCGGAACGCATACGTAAGAAAGCGCATCTGGGTATATCGGTGGTATTCATCGGGATTATCCTCTTGTTTAAGGCGGCCAATAATGATAGCATCATCGATGCCATCTATACCATAGCCTCGTATACCTATGGTCCGTTGTTGGGCTTGTTTGTATTTGGCCTATTTACCCACCTGAAGCCGCGCGACCGGTTTGTGCCTTATGTGGCCATAGCCTCGCCTTTTATCTGTTTTGCCATAGATAGGGCGGTATTTGTGGCCACCGGCTATCAGTTTGGTTATGAGATGTTGATGTTCAATGGCTTCCTGACGTTTGTGGGCCTTTCATTGTTAAGTATAAATAATAAGAAAAATATATATGGAAATTAAGAGCGCAGAATTTGTGATTAGCAATACCAAGGTAGAGCTTTGCCCGAAAGGAGATTTACCGGAGTATGCCTTCATTGGTCGGTCTAATGTGGGAAAATCGAGCCTGATAAACATGTTGACCAATCGGTCCAAATTGGCCATGACCTCTGCTACACCGGGAAAGACATTGCTTATCAACCACTTTCTGGTGAATAAAGAATGGTATCTGGTGGACTTGCCTGGCTATGGCTATGCGGCAAGAGGCAAGAAGCAAGTGGACAAGATTCAGAAAATCATTGAAAACTATGTGCTTGAACGCGAACAGATGACCAACTTGTTTGTGCTGATTGATGTGCGGCACGATCCGCAAAAGATTGACTTGGAATTCTTTGAATGGTTGGGCGAGAATGGCGTTCCCTTTTCCATCATCTTTACCAAGGCCGATAAGGTATCGGTAGGCAAGGCTAAAGCCAATGTAGAAGCCTACATGAAGAAACTGAGTGAACAATGGGAAGAACTTCCCCCCTACTTCCTTTCGTCTTCTGAAAAGAAAACAGGGCGGGTGGAAATTCTGGATTACATTGATTCTATTAACAAAAGCTTGAAGGAATAACCTATGCCTATACCCTATTTACAAGTAGACGGATTGACCAAGTCATTCGGTGATTTGGTCTTGTTTGAACAGATTTCGTTTGGTGTAGCCGAAGGTCAGCGCATCGGGTTGATTGCCAAGAACGGAAGTGGTAAGACTACGCTTCTGAACATCCTCTCCGGAAAGGAAGGATACGATGAAGGAAGCATAGTGTACAGACGCGACCTGAAAGTGGGTTACTTGGAGCAAGACCCTCACTATCCGGAAGAACTGACCGTGCTCGAGGCCTGTTTCTATCACGGTACACCCATTGTACAACTGATCAAGGAATACGAAAAGTGTATGGAGACCGAGGGGAACCCGGGGTTGGAAGACCTCTTGGCACGCATGGAACAAGAAAAGGCTTGGGACTATGAGCGAAAGGCCAAGCAGATTCTTTCCCAACTCAAGATTCGGAATTTTGACCAACGAATCGGACAATTGTCGGGTGGCCAATTGAAGCGCGTAGCCTTGGCCAATGTACTGATCAATGAACCCGACTTTCTGATATTGGATGAGCCTACCAACCACCTGGATTTGGATATGACCGAATGGTTGGAAGATTATTTACGTAGGGGAAACCTAAGTTTGCTGATGGTAACCCACGACCGCTATTTCCTGGACAGGGTATGTTCTGAAATCTATGAGATTGACAATAAGCAAATCTATTCCTACAAAGGAAACTATAGCTATTATCTGGAGAAACGTCAGGAACGGATAGATGCCATCAGCGTGGAAATAGAACGGGCCAACAATCTGTATCGCACCGAGTTGGAATGGATGCGCCGTATGCCACAAGCGCGTGGACACAAGGCGCGCTATCGCGAAGAAGCCTTCTATGAATTGGAGAAGGTGGCTAAGCAACGCTTTGATAACCGCAATGTAAAACTGGATGTAAAAGCCTCGTACATAGGCTCAAAGATATTCGAAGCCGACCACTTGTACAAGAGTTTCGGAGATTTGAAGATATTGGAAGACTTCTCGTACATCTTTGCCCGCTATGAAAAAATGGGTATTGTAGGCAATAATGGTACGGGGAAATCCACCTTTATCAAGATATTGATGGGCGAACAGAAACTGGATAGCGGAAAGCTGGATATAGGTGAAACCGTTCGGTTTGGCTATTATTCGCAAGAGGGCTTGAAGTTTGACGAGCAGATGAAGGTGATTGATGTGGTGCAAGACATAGCCGAAGTGATTGAGTTGGGCAATGGCAAGCGCCTGACGGCATCCCAATTCCTACAACACTTCCTTTTCGCTCCCGAGCAACAACATAATTATGTGTATAAATTGAGTGGTGGTGAGAAGCGCCGATTGTATTTGTGCACGGTATTGATGCGGAACCCCAACTTCCTGATGCTTGACGAACCTACCAACGACCTCGATATCATAACCTTGCAAGTGTTGGAAGAGTATCTGCAAAACTTCAAGGGATGTGTAATTGTTGTGAGCCACGACCGCTATTTTATGGATAAGGTGGTAGACCATCTGTTGGTTTTTAAGGGGCAAGGAGATATTCGTGACTTCCCTGGCAACTATTCGGATTATCGGGATTGGAAAGAAGCCAAGGAGCAACACGAGAAGGAACAAGAGAAGGTCAAGGAGGAAAAGACCGCCCGCGTACGTTTGAATGACAAGCGGAAGATGACTTTCAAGGAGAAAAAAGAGTTTGAAGAGCTGGAAGGCCTGATAGCCCAATTGGAAGAAGAAAAGGCTCAGATAGAAGCTGCCCTGTGTAGCGGAACCCTTTCGGTAGACGAACTGACCGAGAAATCCAAACGCCTGCCCGAACTCAATGACCTGATAGACGAAAAGACCATGCGATGGTTGGAGTTGAGTGAGATAGAAGGCTAACCTTAGACGGATTGCATCATTAGTCCTACCAACTCTTCAACGGTCATACCATCAAAATATTGGTTAATATGGAACGAGGAAAGGCATTTCTGAATGCTTTCTGCATCGTAGGGAATGCCTTTCAATCTTTCTTCCAATGCTGATGTGGGCAAATACCCCAAGAAATCACCTCCAAAGTGGCACGAAACAATACGATTCTTCTCTACGGACAAATGGATGTTGACGGTACCACATGCCATGTGTGCCGAATGGGTTAGCGTGGCTTTCGGAGAACGCCCATAAATCCACTCCCATTGAGCAAATTTCTGTTCGGCCAATAGCTTGATTTGTGCTACCTCCTTTTCTCCCATGATTACCACCTTATCGGTATAATGATTGGACAGGATTTCTTCCAATTGATTCTTGAATGAGGAAATGTCTGTTCCAGGGGGCAAGAGTTCCTTCAAGTTGGCTACCCGACTTCGTACGGAGGCTATTCCTTTACTCTGTAATTTGGTAAGGGGTGGACACAATACTTGGGTAAGCACCTCCAAATCTACATCGAACATAAGTGTTCCATGCACCATCAGTCTGTCTTTGTATACCCGCTTGGCCAATCCGGATACTTTCTTGTTTTCCACCAAAATATCGTTGCGTCCGGAAAGAGTGGCAGGAATGCCCAATGATTGAAGGGCTTTGAGTATACAATGAGTGTATTGGGGATAATCGTGTTCCAAATTTTTTGTCTCTCCCACAATGGTGTAGTTCAGGTTCCCAAAATCGTGGTATACGGTCCCTCCTCCTGTCACTCGTCTCACCAAAGCTATGTCATGCTCTTTCAAATACGCCAAGTTCACCTCCGTATTCACTTCCTGATTGGCTCCCATAATGACGGATGGACGGTTTTGCCAAAGATAGAAAACCGGTTCTTCCAATGAAAGGTGCTCCAGGCAATACTCGTCGAAAGCCATATTGAAATAAGGGTCGGTACAGGTGTTCTTTAGAAAGCGCATAACGGTGATGATGGTTTAAAGTTATATAAAACAAAAAGGATGCGCCTTACCTGACACATCCTTTTTTGTGGAGCATACGAGACTCGAACTCGTCACCTTTAGACTGCCAGTCTAACGCTCTAGCCAGATGAGCTAATGCCCCTTTTTGATTTCGGATGCAAATATACGGAGATTTTTCTAACTGACAAGATTTTGAACCATGTTTTTTTATTCCTGACTGAAAAAATATCTTTTGACCGATTTATATCTCTCTTTTGAATGAAGTATTGCGAAATACTCACGTATTTTATACTATCTTTGTATCATTGAATATTTATTGAAATTAAAATATATCATGAAGAAACTATTAACAACAATTGCACTTTGTTTGTCCCTATTTGGAATGGCAACCAGTGCGAATGCCCAAAGTACAGAAAATAGCTTTGTGGCTGGTAAAGGAACTTTCCTATTGAATGGTGAACCGTTTGTAGTAAAAGCTGCCGAGTTACATTATCCACGTATTCCTCGCCCTTATTGGGACCAACGTATCAAGCTTTGCAAGGCACTTGGTATGAATACAGTTTGTCTCTATGTATTTTGGAATGCGCACGAGCAGAAACCGGGTGAGTTTAATTTCGAAGGGCAGAATGATTTGGCTGCATTTTGTGAATTATGTAAGGAAAACGATATGTATGTTATTCTTCGTCCCGGTCCGTATGTATGTGCAGAATGGGAAATGGGTGGTCTCCCTTGGTGGCTTTTGAAGAAGAAAGATATCCGCTTGCGTGAAGACGATCCATATTTCATTGAGCGTGTAGCTATCTTTGAAGAGGCAGTTGCCAATCAAGTGAAGCACTTCACTATTCAGAATGGTGGTCCTATCATCATGGTTCAAGTGGAAAATGAGTATGGTTCGTACGGCATCAATAAAAAATATGTATCTCAAGTAAGAGACATTGTTCGTAAGAATTTTGGCGATGTAACCCTTTTCCAATGTGACTGGGCATCGAACTTTACCAATAATGGTTTGGATGACTTGATTTGGACCATGAATTTTGGTACAGGTGCCAACATTGACCAACAATTTGCCAAGTTGAAGAAGCTTCGTCCGGATTCACCATTAATGTGTAGTGAATTCTGGAGCGGATGGTTTGACAAGTGGGGTGCTAACCACGAAACCCGTCCAGCTGCTGACATGATTGCCGGTATTGATGAAATGTTGTCAAAGGGTATTTCTTTCAGTTTGTATATGACTCACGGAGGTACTAACTGGGGACATTGGGCTGGTGCTAACTCTCCTGGTTTTGCTCCCGACGTAACTTCATACGATTACGATGCTCCTATCAGCGAATCGGGACAAACCACTCCTAAGTATTGGGAACTTCGCAAGACTTTGGCTAAATATATGTATGGAAAGAAGCAAGCTAAAGTTCCGGCTCTGATTAAACCTATTGCTATTCCTGCTTTCCAATTGACAGAAATGGCTCCCCTTTTCGATAATCTGCCTACTGCTAAGAAGGATAGAGACATCAAGACCATGGAAGAATACGACCAAGGTTTCGGTAGTATTCTTTATCGCACTACCCTTCCAGAATTGAAAGGTCAGTCGGTATTGACGATGGATGCACACGACTATACTCAAGTATACATTGATGGTAAGCTCATAGGTAAGATTGACCGTCGTATGGGTGAAAAGCAAATCACATTGCCTGCTTGTCGTAAGGGTGCCCAACTCGATATTCTTGTGGAAGCTATGGGTCGTATCAACTTCGGTCGCGCCATCAAGGACTTCAAGGGTATTGTAGGCAAAGTGGAACTTACCGTTGATATGGGTGGTTATGACTTTGTATGCGATTTGAAGAATTGGGAAGTATTCAACATTGAAGACAAGCTTGAAACTTACCAAGGTATGAACTTTAAGCCTATCCAATCTCTTACAGATGACAAGGGCCAACGCATTCCGGGTGTATATCGTGGAACATTCAAGGTGAAGAAGCCTAGTGATACATTCTTGAACTTTGAAACATGGGGCAAAGGTTTGGTTTACGTGAATGGTTATGCCTTAGGTAGAATTTGGGAAATCGGTCCTCAACAAACTCTCTATGTACCGGGTTGCTGGTTGAAGAAGGGCGAAAACGAAATTGTGGTATTTGATATCGTAGGTCCGAAGGAAGTGAAATGCGAAGGTTTGACTACACCGATGATTGACAATCTTCAAATTAAGAAGCCGTTGAAACATGATGATGCCTCTGTATTGCAAAATATGGACTATTCTGACGTGAAGCAAGTGGCCGAAGGTAGCTTTGCACCGGGTAACGGTTGGCAAGAAGTGAAGTTCGATGCTCCTGTAAAGGCACGTTACTTTGGTTTGGTAGCTATGAATGCGCAAGATGGTAAGGAATTGGCTGCTATGGCCGAAATGTATGTGTTGAACGAAAAAGGTGAACGCCTTTCACGTGAGCCATGGACTGTTCTTTATGCCGATAGCGAAGATGTATCGCGTGTAAACTGCTCAGTTGATAAAGTATTTGACTTGCAGGAATCCACTTATTGGAGAACAGAAAGAGGCAAGCAATATCCTCACTATTTCATTATCGATTTGGGCGCTGAACATACTATAAGCGGCATGCAATATTTGCCACGAATGGAAAGTAATGTTCCTGGTGGTATAAAGGACTATAAGATGTTCGCAAAGTAAGATACCGTTAAAATATACTAAAATGCTCCCTTGAAACATGCTTCAGGGGAGCATTCTTATTATATTTGTGCACATAAAAGTAAAAAGTGTGCAATAATTGATATGGAAAGTACAGAGTCTTCGTTTATTGCCCTTATCGAAAGAAGCATAAGAACTAACTGGAACCAGGATGCACTTACCGATTACAAAGGGGCAACTTTACAATATAATGATGTAGCAAGAAAAATAGAGAAAATCCACATTGCTATGGAGGGTGCAGGTATCCAACCTGGAGACAAAATAGCTATTTGCGGTCGTAATAGTGCCCATTGGACGGTTACTTTTTTGGCTATCATTACCTATGGTGCCGTAGCTGTACCTATCCTCCACGAGTTCAAGCCCGACCAAATTCATAATATTGTCAATCATTCCGAAGCCCGTGCCTTGTTTGCTGGTGATCAAATTTGGGAGAATTTGAACGAAGACCACATGCCCTTGCTCGAAGGTATTATCGAGATGAAGGACTTTGATGTAGTGGTTTCCCGCTCGGAGCAACTGACTTATGCACGCAATCATTTGAATGAGATTTTTGGAAAGAAGTTCCCTAGTCGTTTCCGTCCAGAAGACATTCATTATCGTCGGGAAGAATCCCTTGAAGATTTGTGCATTATCAATTATACATCAGGCACAACTGGTTATTCCAAGGGTGTGATGCTTCCCTATCGTAGCATCTTGTCGAATGTACTCTTTTGTAGTGAAAAGATAGACATCCGTCCGGGAGACAACATTGTTTCCATGCTTCCTTTGGGACATGTATTCGGTATGGTGTTCGATTTCCTTTATGGCATTACCGCAGGGGCTCATTTGTGGTTCCTGACCCGCATGCCATCGCCCAAAATCATTGTCGAATCGTTTGCTGAAATCCGTCCCCGGGTGATATCCTGCGTACCGTTAGTAGTAGAGAAGATTTTCAAGAAGAATGTTCTTCCAAAGGTAGACAACGGTTTAGGTAAGCTTCTTTTGAAGGTTCCTTTTATTAACGATAAAATCAGGGAGCGCGTCAATCAATATGCCATCGAAGCATTTGGCGGTAACTTTATCGAGATCATTATTGGAGGTGCTCCTTTCAATGCTGAAGTAGAGGCCTTTGTACGTAGCATTCGTTTCCCTTATACATTGGCTTACGGTATGACAGAATGTGGTCCTATCATTGCACACGATGATTGGAAACATTGCAAGACCGGTTCTTGTGGACGAGTAGCTACTCGCATGGAGGCTAAAGTGCTTTCACCCAACCCTTCGGTTGTACCCGGTGAATTGGTATGTCGGGGTGAAAACTTGATGTTGGGCTATTATAAGAATGAAGAGGCTACCCATCAGATTATAGACAATGATGGCTGGTTGCATACGGGTGATATGGCCGTGATAGACGAAGAAGGATACATCTTTATCAAAGGTCGTTGCAAGAACATGCTCCTTACAGCTTCCGGTCAGAATATCTATCCCGAAGAGATAGAATCAAAATTGAACAACCTCCCCTATGTATCAGAGTCGCTCATTATTTTGAATCAAGGTAAACTCGTGGCATTGGTCTATGCAGATAAGGATGAAGCGTTTGCTAATGGCCTTTCTGAGCAGGACATAGATCGTGTGATGGAAGAACATCGTATGGAAATGAACAAGACCCTTCCTGTCTATTCACAAATTACCCGTGTAAAGCTTTACCCCGAAGAATTTGAAAAGACCGCTAAAAAGAGCATCAAGCGTTTCTTATATCAGGATTTGAAGGAATAATTTTCCTTCTTCCTGAAATAGGTGTATCGTTTCCTAATTCTCTCTCAAAATTTTATGAGTTACAAATCAATAAAAACTAGGTGATATGAAATCGTGTTTGTATGAATCTATATAAATTACTTTTTCCTTTAAAGCATCACGAAAATTTTCAAAGCCTTTATAACTACAATCGGAGTGAGCGGAACTAATTGTGTCATTGTTCAAAATGATATCAAAATACTCATAAAATGTGCAACTTTCATCATCTTTACCTGTCTTTTTGTTGATTACATCATTTTCGAATATCAAATAAGATTTTACGGCTTTATCTGTTATTCCGAATCCTATTACCATAGCAGTCCCCTTTTTCATAGTACCCCATCCTTTTTCCATACTATATTCACATCTTAATGATTCATCTGGACTTTCATGAAATATCTTGAATGTTTCTTCATAAGGGCCGAATTCACAATAATGTCTATAATTAATAATCTTAAGAGTATCTCCATTATTTAACTTATCAAAAAATTGACTTCCTTCAATGGTATTAATACTATTATCATTTGAAATAATGAGTTCTTCTGAAATGTAATTCTTATGATTTTTACAAGCGATCAAAATAAATGGAAGAAGTAACAATATACGTTTCATAATATGATGGTAAAATTCTTATTATTAAAAACTCGAAATTAATCTAATATTTGGAAAATTGTTTTTCAAATAATATTCATGTTCTATATTTCATTTGGTATACTCTCCATTTATTATTGTTTGATAGTATCTCTTGATTTTTGTAGATTGGTTAAAAAGGGAAATATTCTTTTTAATGGTTTTAGCGTTAACATATGTATACATGCCATTATATTCAGAGAAAAAATAAATATTATGTTGATAGCATAGATATATAATGTAATTGCCTTCCTTTCCATTTCGTATCAATTTCCCGTTATCGTCTATGGCATAGTCCAATAAACCAGATATTCCCTTGTCTGCATATATAGAATCTACTATGTGATTTTTCTCTATAATAGAATGAGTACGATACCATTCGTATATATTCTTCTTTACATTTATAACACCTTTATTCTTTACAATTTCATTATACAATAATTCAGGGAATATCTCGTATGGAATTATATTTATACCTATATCCTCCACTAAACCAACATCAGATACTATAACATGTATAGTATCTTTTTCCAGTTCACCATATAAAGACATGTGTAATGGAAAGTAGTCGCTATCATACCACCATTCTTTTTCTTCTAAAAGAATCTCTCTTAGAGGATTTTCTTGTTTCTTACACGCTGTTAGAATTATACACGCTATAATAAAAACATACCAATTTTTCATAGATATTATAAAAGTAACTTATTCTTTAATTATATGGATAGAGTCTAATATATAATCAAATATTCGACGTTCTTCAGAACCAACATTGTCGTAGAGAATCCTAATACAGTCGCAAGAATCCTCACGCCAGTACTTTCCATCCAACATACCCATTGTTGATATTCCATGCTTTACTTCTTTTTTTATTGTAGGGAAATAACCTTTTTCTTTATCTAATAGAGGTAATTTTTGATTACTTCCACTAAATAATGTTATTATAGCGCCATTCTTAAATATATAGTCAATAAATATGCCTTCTTCATAATTTGTGATATTCTTTTTTCTTCTCAATGGTAAGTTTATAGATAATCGGGATTCACCCACCTGAACAGTATCAGTCTTTAAAGATTGTGCAGATAGTTCAGTTGTTAATAATAACAGATCTATAATCAGTAATATGTATACCAAATTTATTCTCATTATGAAAATCTTTTTTCTTCGATTACTTTTTAATTTCTCTTACTCAGTTCCTTTCATATGTATTTAGTTAGTTAATAATGCAAATGTAAAATTATTAATTATAATATGACTCTAAAAGTGTAAAAAAAATAGGTTCTTGGGATAAATTTTATATTCTATACTTGTGGAAACAAGTATTTATCTTCCTGTAGATAATTTAATCGGTTGATATAATCGTATGCCAAAAAAGATTTCGGACTACATATGAAATTTCAATGTTTTTAGTAATTTTGTGACTAGAGACTTGAAAATTCAAATTATGGCAAATAACTCCCAATTACTTGTATATAAAGCTTCGGCCGGCTCGGGAAAGACGTTTACTCTGGCAGTAGAATATATGAAGATGCTGATTAGTAACCCCAAGGCATATCGGAATATTTTGGCGGTAACGTTTACCAATAAAGCAACTACCGAGATGAAGGAACGTATCTTGAGCCAACTGTATGGAATTAGCATAAACGATAAAGATTCAGCTCCTTACTTGAATAAGTTAAAGGAAGAGTTGAATATGGATGAAGCGGAAATCAGACAAAAGGCTGATGAAGCCTTGACGCTGATGATTCACGACTATAGTCGTTTCCGCGTAGAGACTATCGATTCTTTTTTCCAGTCGGTCATGCGTAACTTGGCGCGTGAACTGGAATTGGGCGCTAATCTGAACATTGACCTCGATAATCTGAATGCATTGAGTGAAGCGGTGGATTCGATGATAGAAAAGCTTGATAGGAACTCGCCTGTGCTTTATTGGTTGCTTGATTACATTGATGAGCGAATACAAAACGACAAACAATGGAATGTGGCCAGTGAAATAAAGGAGTTTGGAAAGGATATCTTTAAAGAAGAGTATATAGAAAAAGGTGCGGCTCTACGAAAAACATTAGAGGATAAGGATTGCATCAAGAACTATCGGAAGATACTCAATGCTTTGGAAGAAGAGGCTCTGGAACAGATGAAAGGTTTTGCCCAACAATTCTTTGATACATTGGAGATGAATGGCTTGACTCCGGATGATCTTGCCAATAAACAAAAAGGTATAACCAGTTACTTTCATAAACTGATGAACGGTGAATTGGGTAAGAAAGCCTTTAACACCACCGCTGAAAAGCATTTGAATGATGCAGAGAATTGGGTATCGAAGAGCCATAAGCAACGGAGTAGAATCATTGACTTGGTGCAAAGAGAGTTGTTGCCCTTGTTGAGTGAAGCGGAGAGATTCCGTAAGACGAACAATGGTATTGTAAACTCATGTCGTCTCTCGCTTCAACATGTAAATAATGTACGCTTGCTGAGCAATATAGATGATGAAGTTCGAGAATTGAACCATGAGAAGAACCGTTTTCTTTTGGCGGATACCAATGCACTTTTGCATAATATTGTCCGTGAAGGCGACCCTTCGTTTGTGTTTGAAAAGATAGGTGCCAACATTCATCATGTGATGATAGATGAGTTTCAGGATACATCGCGGATGCAATGGGGCAACTTCAAGCTGTTATTGTTGGAAGGCTTGGCGCAAGGAGCCAATAGCTTGATTGTGGGTGATGTAAAGCAATCCATCTATCGATGGCGAAACGGTGACTGGAGTATTTTGAATGGCTTGACGGAAAAGATTGGTCCGTTTAAAATAGAAGAAAAGACGTTGAATACCAATCGGCGAAGCGAATCACGCATTGTAAAGTTCAACAACAACCTCTTTACCGCAGCATCCGAATGGTTGAACGGAAAATATAAAGAGGAACAAAAAGAGGATTGTAAAGAATTGAAGCAAGCCTACAAGGATGTAGTTCAAGAAACTTGTAAGCGCGAAGAGAAAGGATACATTAAAGTATCGTTTCTTAGTAAGAAGGAAGATGTCACTTACGAAGAAGATACCCTCCAACAATTGGCCGATGAAGTGGAATGTCTCTTGCAAAAGGGAGTCAAACTGAACGATATGGCCATTTTGATTCGTAAGAACCGAATGATTCCTTTGATAGCGGATTACTTTGACAAACATACCTCCTATCGTATTGTTTCTGATGAGGCTTTCCGCCTGGATGCATCGTTGGCCATATGTATGATGATGGATGCAATCCGTTATCTGAATGAACCGGAGAATCGCATAGCCAAGGCACAATTGGTAGCTTCCTATCAGAATGAAGTATTGAAAAAGGATATTGATTTAAATACCTTATTGTTACACGATGTAGAAGCTTACTTGCCAATAGAGTTTATAGAGCATGTGAATACCTTGCGCTTGATGCCACTCTATGAATTGTTGGAGAAATTGTTTAATATCTTCCAATTGTCGCTTATCGAGGAACAGGACGCTTATCTGTTCTCTTTCTTCGATAAAGTGAGTGAATACTTGAATGATCATTCTTCGGAACTTACCGCCTTTATCCGTCATTGGGAAGAGAGTCTATGTAGTAAGACCATTCCATCGGGCGAGATAGAAGGTATACGTATTCTTTCCATCCATAAATCGAAAGGATTGGAATATCCCACCGTGCTTCTTCCCTATTGTGATTGGAAGATGGAAAATGAACGGAACTTCCATGTGTGGTGTGCTCCCGGAGAATCTCCTTTCAATGCACTTGATTTGGTGCCGGTGAACTATGGTTCTACTATGAACGAGTCGGTTTACCATAATGATTTCCTTGCAGAAAGGCTCCAATTGTGGGTGGATAATCTGAACCTGCTTTATGTAGCCTTTACCCGTCCGAAGACTAATCTGATAGTTTGGTGTAAAGGCGAAAAGCCGGAAGGTACGGTTTCGGAACTGATGTTACAATCCATTATTCAAACTCCCTGTGTGGCCAATGAAATGGGAAATGGCGATGTGAAGTATGAATGGGGTGAAGTATGTCCGTCTGAAGATGAAAAAGAAAAAGTGGTGACCAATAAATTATTGGTAAAACCAGAGGGCGCACATGTGTGTATGGAAAGTATAGATACACCCATTGAATTCAAGCAATCCAATCGTTCGGCTGAGTTTATCAACGGTGAGGAGGAAGAGAGTGCAAAGTACATTCATCAAGGTGAATTGCTTCATAATCTGTTTGCTTATATCAACACCTCAGCCGACATTCCTTTGGCTTTGAAAAGGTTGCGTATGGAAGGTGTCATTACTTCCGATGAACAAGAGAAGGAAATTCAGAAGTTGGCTACCTGGGCATTGGGACATCCCAAGGTTAAAGAATGGTTCTCGGGGAAATGGGAGTTATATAACGAATGTGCCATCATTTATACAGAAAAAGGAGAACTACAAACCCGCAGGCCCGACCGTGTGATGATGAAGGATGGACAAGTAGTTGTGGTAGATTTTAAATTTGGAAAGAAACGTCCCTCCTATCATAAGCAGGTGCGCGATTACATGAGTCTGTTGGCCAGCATGGGATATTCGCACATTCGTGGGTATTTGTGGTATGTATTTAATAATGAATTGGAAGAAGTAAACTGATATATGGAAACATTCTTGAAATTAGTTGCAAGCGATTTATATAGTAGGACCAACGGAAATTTGGCGCGTACGGCTGTAGTATTCCCCAATAAACGTGCCAGCTTGTTCTTCAATGAATATTTGGCAAAGGAGGCAGGAAGGCCTATCTGGTCGCCCGCCTATATCACCATTAGCGAATTATTCCGAAGTTTGTCGTCATGGGAAGTAGCCGATTCGGTGAAATTGGTGTGCGAGTTGTATAAGGTTTATCGGGAAATCACTCAAAGCAACGAAACCTTGGATGATTTTTATTTCTGGGGGGAATTGCTTATCAGTGATTTTGATGATGCCGATAAAAATCAGGCAAAGACCAAAGACCTCTTCAGCAACCTGAAGGAATTGAAAAATATGATGGACGACCTCTCATACATGGAACCGGAACAGGAAGCGGCTATCCAACAATTCTTCCAGAACTTTTCCATTGAACGTAGAACGGCTTTGAAAGAGCGTTTTATCTCCTTATGGGATGTGTTGGGTGATATTTATATACAATTCAAGGAGAATCTAAAACAGCAAAACATAGCTTACGAAGGTATGCTTTATCGGGAAGTGATGGAAACATTTAACATCGACAATCTACCTTATGATACCTATGTTTTTGTAGGATTCAATGTGTTGAATAAGGTAGAACAAGGACTTTTCAAACAATTGAGAGATGCGGGGAAGGCATTGTTCTATTGGGATTACGATGAGTTTTATATGAATAAAAAACATCACGAAGCGGGCGTATTTATCAAACAGAACTTAAAAGAATTCCCCTCTCCGCTCGATGCATCCCATTTCAATCATTTGAACAATCCTAAGGAAATTCAATATATATCTTCACCCACAGAGAATGCCCAGGCACGCTATCTTCCAGAATGGATTCGGAAGAATCTGACAGAGCATGAAAAGGAAACCGCCGTTGTACTTTGCAATGAATCCTTGTTGCAACCGGTACTTCATTCATTACCCGAAGTGGTGAAGCATGTAAACATTACTATGGGATTTCCACTTTCACAGACTCCTGTATATAGTTTCATTGTTGCATTGCTCGACTTGCAGATTCAAGGTTTCAATCCAAAGAACGGACGTTTCCTTTTTGAACAAGTCATTGCTGTATTGAAACATCCATACACTCGACAACTGACTTCTGAAGCCGAAGTTTTGGAAAAGAGCTTGACTAAGGACAACCGTTTCTATCCGTTGCCCGGTGAATTGAAGAAGGATGAATTTCTGGATCGTCTGTTTACTCCCGTAAATGGTAATTTGCAACTGACTGACTATTTGTTGGAAGTCTTGCAACAAGTGGCAATTATCTACCGGAAAGATGCAGATGCGGAAGAAGAACAACAACAAGAACAAGAAGAGGCTTTCAACCAACTTTATCGGGAATCGTTATTCAAAGCTTATACTACTATAGGGAGATTCCGTACGCTACTTGAAGAGGGTGAATTGATGGTTCAATCGTATACCTATAGGAAACTGATAATCAGAATACTTTCTTCGACCAATATACCCTTCCATGGAGAGCCTGCAATTGGGTTGCAAGTAATGGGTGTGCTCGAAACTCGTAACCTCGATTTTCGCCATTTGATATTGCTCTCTACTAATGAAGGACAATTACCGAAGAATGGTGGGGACTCCTCTTTCATCCCTTATAATCTTCGGAAAGCTTTCGGTATGACTACCATCGAACATAAAATAGCGGTATACGCTTATTACTTCTATCGTATGTTGCAACGAGCAGAGAAAGTGACCTTGATGTACAACAATTCAACCGATGGATTAAACCGTGGTGAATGGAGCCGATTTATGCTTCAATTTTTGGTAGAATGGGATTATCCCATCAAACTATTAACCTTACAAGCCAAACAATCTCCTCAAGGAAGTACGTCCATTACCATTCTTAAGACGAATGACGTAATGCGTAAGATGTTGCATCGTTTTAGCTTGCGATCCAATAAGAATGCATTGCTATCTCCTTCGGCCTTGAATTGCTATTTGGATTGTACACTTCGTTTCTATTTCAAATATGTAGCTCATTTGAAAGCACCCGAAGAGGTTAGTTCAGATATTGATTCGGCTACTTTTGGAAGTATCTTCCATCAAGCGGCAGAGTATATTTATAAAGACTTGACGTCTCATGGAAAGGTTATTAATAAAGAGGCTATCGAGTTATTCTTGAAGAATCCCGTGAAGTTGGAAAGTTATGTGGACAATGCTTTTAAAGAAAAATTCTTTCATATACCGAACGAAGAAAAGCCGGAATATAATGGTACCCAACTTATCAATTCGGCGGTTATTGTCCGCTATTTGAAGCAATTGCTCAAGCATGATTATGCCTACGCTCCCTTTACCTTTGAAGATACGGAAAAGGATGTGTATGAAACGATTATGGTTCACACTCCTACGGGTGAATTCCGTACCCGTATTGGTGGATTTATTGACCGTATGGATAGTAAGGATGGTATCTTGCGTATTGTGGACTATAAGACCGGTGGACGTGCTGATGCTCCTTGTAGTGTAGATTCGTTGTTTGTGCGTGACAAGAACCGTTCGGGGTATATCTTCCAAATTTTCTTGTATGCTTGTATTATGAGTAAGCTATCTCCTCAAAAGATAGCTCCAGCTTTGTTATATATTAATCGGGCAGCTTCGGATGATTATTCACCCATCATTAAGATAAAGGAAGAGAAGGTGGTAGAAGAAGTTACCGACTTCAGTATTTATGAATCGAAGTTTAGAGAAAAGTTACAAGAACTATTGGATGAGATTTTCCATCCCGACATTCCATTTACTCAAACTGAAGTAGAAGAGAAATGTACCTATTGTGATTTCAAGGCGTTGTGCAAAAAATAATTCATATTGGAGTGAACAAATGAAAAACCTATAGTGTTATAGAGTTGTGTTTTTCATGTAGTAGATTAAGATCATTCCAGTATGAGCTTGTGAAAGTGCAATACGGGAGGGACAATGGAGATTGTCCTAAAAAATAAGAGGTTGCCTCACTCTGGGCAACCTCTTACTTTTATCTAATTTCATGCAAAGCCTTGCAAAGTTGGTCAGGACAAGATGTCCAACGGTTTCCGCATCTGATTCCTTCCAATCGGCTGATGACATCTTCTACCTTCATGCCTTTTACCAGTCGGCTGATGCCTTGAAGGTTTCCGTTACAACCTCCCCAGAAAAAAACTTCCTTTATAATACCGTCTTCAACTTCTAACTCAATGTGGCTACTGCAAGTACCTTGGGTCTTGTAAGTTAGCTTCATTTTATTCTTCAGATTCAGCTGGTTTCATATTGGTGTAAACGGTCTGAACATCATCGAATTCTTCGAGGCGTTCAATCATCTTGTCGATGGTTTCACGTTGTTCGGCAGTTACATCCTTTGTATCATTAGGAATGTATGTAAAGTCACCACCCACTTCTTCAAAGCCACATTCTTCAAGGTGCTTCTGAATAGCGGCATAACTCTTCGGGTCGCCATAGATAGTGATTGTACCTTCTTCTTCGTCCATATCGTATTCATCTTCTACATTGAAGTCAATCAGGTCGAGGATAAGTTCGTCCATATCCACATCGTCTTTCTTCTTGAAAGTGAATACGCACTTGTGGTCGAACAAGAATGCCAACGAACCTGTAGTACCAAGGTTACCACCGAACTTATTGAATACCGAGCGTACATCGGCTACGGTACGTGTAGTGTTGTCGGTCAATGTATCCACGAATACTGCGATACCATGAGGTCCGTATCCTTCGTATGTCATGCCCTTGTAATCGCTCTGGTCCTTACCCATCGCATTCTTGATGGCACGTTCAATGTTATCCTTCGGCATATTTTCGCGCTTACAAGTAGCGATTACACCACGAAGTGTAGAGTTGGTATCTGGGTCTGGTCCACCAGCCTTTACGGCAATAGCAATTTGTTTACCCAAACGTGTAAATGTCTTGGCCATGTGGCCCCATCTTTTCAGCTTTGCTGCTTTTCTATATTCAAACGCTCTTCCCATGGGAATAATATTTTAATTTGTTATACTTATTATCTTAATTTGGCATCCAATTTATTCTGCAGGTTGGTAATCAACTTCTGCATAATCTTGTCAATCTGCTTATCGTTCAGAGTAGCATTTTCATCCTGAAGTGTGAAGCTTACCGCATAGCTCTTCTTGCCTGCTTCAAGGTTCTTTCCTTCGTAGACATCAAACAAAGCCACTTCCTTCAACAGTTTCTTTTCTGTTTCGTAAGCAATCTTTTCGATTTCAGAGAACTGTACCTTCTTGTCGAGCAAGAGTGCCAAGTCGCGCTTAACGGCCGGGAACTTGGTAAGTTCCTTGAAGTTCACCTTCGAAGTCTTGATAGCCTTCATCAATTCATTCCAATTGATTTCTGCGTAATAGATTTCATTGTCAATGTCGAACTTCTTCTGGAGTTTCTTGCTTACGATACCAAATGTAGCGAGCAACTTACCGCCACGAGTATGAACGGTGATAGCGGTTGCGTATACATCGTTGGTCAAGTTACCGAATACTACGGTTCCGTAGTTCAAGCCCAAACGAGCGAAGATATTAAGAACGTACGCCTTGAGTTCGTAAACACTTGAAGCTTCGTCGGCATGTGCCCAAGAGTTGCTTACACGCTTACCGGTTACCCACAAAGCCAAATGATATTCTTCCTTGTAGGGCGACAAAGCCTTTTCAGCATTACGCTTTTCTTCGTTGAAGAAGTAAGTGTTACCGAATTCAAAGAACTTCAAGTCGGCATTCTTACGGTTGGCATTGTGCTGGATGCTTTCCAAACCACCGAACAAGAGTGTCTGACGCATTACATTTAAGTCGTTGCTCAATGGGTTCATCAAGTGTACAAGGTTAGCCGGAGCGAATGTTTCCAAGCCTTCGTAATAACCGGCTGCGGTCAATGAGTTGTTGAGGATTTCATTGAAACCACATCCTACCAATTGTTCTGAAATGATGTTTTGCAACTTGTGTGAGTTGTCCACTTCGCCCTTGGTAGTCAAGCTCGACTTCAAGGTAGTCGGGATTTCCACATTATTGTATCCATAGATACGGAGGATATCTTCTACCACGTCGCAATCACGCTGAACATCTACACGATAAGGAGGTACTTGCAAAGAAAGACCTTCTGAAGTTTCGTTTACAATCTTCATTTCGAGGCTTGTCACGATGCTCTTTACAGTTTCTGCAGGAATTTCCTTACCAATCAAGGTATTTACCTTGTTGTATGTCAATTCTACTTCGAAGTCTGCTATCGGGTTAGGATAATTGTCCTTTACTTCGGATGCAATGGTTCCACCGGCCAATTCCTTAATCAAGAGAGCAGCTTCCTTCAAAGCATAAAGTGTACCGTTCGGGTCAATACCACGTTCGAAGCGGAAGGATGAGTCGGTGCTCAAACCATGACGACGGGCAGTCTTACGTACCCATGTAGGGTTGAAGTAAGCCGATTCGATGAATACATCGGTTGTTTTTTCTGTAGTACCCGAATCCAATCCACCGAATACACCGGCGATACACATCGGCTCTTCGGTATTGCAAATCATCAAGTCCTTTTCAGAAAGCTTGCGTTCTACCTCGTCGAGAGTTACAAACTTGGTACCTTCGGCACAAGTCTTCACCACAATTTTTCCACCCTTGATTTGGTTGGCATCGAAGCAATGTAGCGGTTGTCCGTATGCATGGAGAATGTAATTAGTGATATCGACGATGTTGTTAATTGGACGAAGACCGATGAGGCGCAACTTGTTCTGCAACCATTCGGGACTTTCCTTCACGGTTACTCCCTTGATGGAAACGCCTGCATAACGTGGACAAGCTTCTACGTTTTCTACTTCCACTTCAATATTCAAGTCATTGTTTTCAACTTGGAATGCATCTACCGACGGGCGCTTCAATTCAGCTTGATAACCATTCTGAATCAAATAAGCATACAAGTCGCGTGCTACACCGTAGTGTGAACAAGCATCAGCACGGTTAGGAGTAATATCCACTTCGAGCACATACTCGCTCTTGATGTTGTAATAATCCTTGGCGGGAGTACCTGGTACAGCGTCAGCAGGAAGTACAATGATACCCTCGTGACTGGTACCGATACCTATTTCGTCTTCGGCACAAATCATACCGTTCGATTCAATCCCACGAAGTTTCGATTTCTTGATAGTGAAGCAATCGTCGCCATCATATAACTTGGTACCCAAAGTAGCAACTACCACTTTTTGTCCAGCAGCTACATTAGCTGCGCCACATACAATTTGTACAGGATCTCCCTGTCCCAAGTTAACGGTAGTAACGTGCATATGGTCTGAGTTGGGATGTGGTTCGCAAGTCAGCACTTCGCCGATAACAATACCTTCCAACCCACCTTTAATGGTTTGGACTTCTTCTACGCCCCCTGTTTCCAATCCGATGGAAGTCAGTGCAGCAGCTACTTCTTCCGGAGTCAAATCGAAGTTGACGTATTCTTTCAGCCAATTATAAGAGATATTCATATATGATATTTTTTTTGTTTTTCTATAAAGACTTGCAAAGATAATGCTTTTTTCTTATTCTTATGGAATAATTCGGATAAAATACTGAAACAATCTTGGATGTTCAAAGTTAAATGTGTAAGTTTGCAAATCAAAATGCTATCGTTTATGTTCGAAATAGAAATAAAGGAATACGAAAACTTGTTGATGGCTTATCGGCAGAAGGTAACAGAAAGAATGGCGGTTTCTGATTTAAAGGAGTATAACGAAATTCTCTTTTCTGCCCATAGTTGTGCCATCGAGGGAAATTCCTTTTCCGTAAACGACACCCGAGAACTGAAAGAAAAAGGGTTGGGAGTAATTCCGCAAGGAAAAACTTTATTCGAAGCTTTCGAAATGTTAGATCATTTCAAAGCCTACGAATTTCTTTTCAACCAACCGGAAACACCTCTGACAGAAGAACTATTGAAAGAAACGCATCGCATATTAACGGAGCACACCCTCACCTATCGTTATCCCGATGCCCAACCAGGAGAATATACTCAAACCGACATGTGTGCTGGCGATACCATCTTTGGTGAACACGAACAACTGATAGCCCGAATTCCCCAACTGCTATCTTCTACCCAACGGGCATTGGAAGAGAACAAGATTCATCCCATGATTATAGCTGCCCGTTTCCATGGCTTTTACGAATATCTCCATCCTTTCCGCGATGGTAACGGACGCATCGGCCGATTGTTTTCAAATTTCATTTTACACAAAGCAGGTCATCCCATCGTCATCATTACACAGGAAAGTAAATCCGAGTATATCAATGCCTTACGATTCATTCGTACCGAACGGACGGACGAGCATCTCATCTCCTTCTTTTTCCAAACGGCCATTAAAAGAATGAAACAAGAAATGGACGAGAAGAAAAAGCAAAGTTTGGCTTTTTCGTTTTTGTTTTAAACATTTGGTCAAGAAAACTATGGAAAAATTTTAAGTACATAACAAAATAATAGAATAGTCTTTTATAACCTCAATTTAAATTATCAAATACTAATATAAATCGAGTAGAAGATAAACCATCCTTTGTTTTCCTTCTACTCGATATAATGTTTATGCGTAATAAGCTATCTTGTCAGGATAGGGTTATTTTCTTATTGTCCTTCAACTATCTTACTTCCTCCTTTAACAGTAATGAGATCATTATATTCTGCTGCATCTTCATCACACCAAACAGCATTCACATTGTCAGCTTCAACCTTCTCAATGTTGATGTCTTTAAGATTGATTTCTGCACCCGCTTTTGACTTAACCATAATAGCAGCCTTTGCATTGGTAATAAATTTTGTATCTGTAGCATTCAATACAGTTTTCTTTACCGTACCACCTGTACTTTCAATATACTGCTCATCAATTTTTATACCGCGACCATTAGCATTATCAATTTTACCACCATTGATAGTTACCGTAGAGCCTTTCGCTTCTATCCACATAGCATAAAGCCCTGAATTTGTATTTTCTGTAATGTTCACATTATTCAAAACTGCGTCAGCTCCATTAGCGATACAAACACATTGGTCGAAATCTACATCCGTCATTTCCACATCACAATTGAATCTGATGTCATAAAGATCCCATGTTGTACTAATTGGACTTCCATCGGTTGTCTTTGTTTTAGCACCTTTCACTTTCAAGTTCTTTAAAACCAACTTTGCATTACTGTTTGTAAAATCAGCAAACAAATTGTGATAATGAGATGTGATTTGAATTGAATGATTATTACCATCAATAATCACATTAGCCGCACTAACATCTTTATCTTGAGGTAAATTCAAATCTGCTCCCAATAAAATTTTGATATCCGAAGCTGTAGCATCAGTCAATGCAGAAAGAAGTTGAGCATCTGTTGACACAACCAATGAGCCATCGATATACACCTTTTGGTCTTCGTCATTATCAATATAATAAAGGTTAATTCCATCACCTAAAGTTGTATTATTGAGATTTACAGTATATTTACTACCTGCATATTGAGCTGAGCCTAACTGAACAAAATTTTGTGAATTATATATCTTGTTACCTTCGAATGTAGCAACATTACCTTCTTTCGCTACATACTTCAAAGAATAATCCTTGTAGGTATTGAATGTACAATTAGTTACTGTCAAATCCGCATCGCCGTAAATCTGCATAGCACGAGCACTTGCGTGATTATCCTTACCTTCAAATGTACAATCATTGAAAGTCAACGACATTTTATTAACAATCCACCAAGTCATTACACCTGTTTCCTTACCTGATGTACCTTCTACAATGAACTTACAACCATCGAAAGTGAAGTTACCTCCCCAAGCACCAACACATGGCTTGATATTCTGAGCAGTACCTGTAAACCAACCTTCTGTTTGAAGAGTATTGTCAAGCGTAATATTCTTCACAATAACAGTAGAAGGAGTGCCATTCGATTGATGATCAAGACCAGCTATTGAAACTTCTTGACTTACCGTCTTAGGCTCAAATGTGATATTCTTACCACCAGTAACTTTTACAACTTCTTCATACTGACCTGCTGACAAAGTAAACGATAATTCATTTGTATTCAATACATCCTTTCCATAACTCATCAATTCAGTAATATTGTCGGTAGAATACTTGTCATTCAAAACAACAGCATGTTCTGTATCTTCATAAACAACGATTGTATTGTCTGGCAATGTTACAGGAAGTGTACCTCCTGCATTAGTAATATAAAGTGTACCATTCGTGTTGTTCTCAATTGCGCTGATTTTACTGTCTTTTTCTACCCTTACATTACCTTGATTGACAGATAGTTTTTCTACTTTTACGCCAGTGCCGATAATAGTCGTATTTTTCTTTGAAGAAACAACGAGTGTAGTAACCGTACCTTGTTTGATATATACTTCACCGTTAGGAACATTGGCATTTACTGTAGGTATTGTTTCACCAACGGGGACTTCAATGATTACTTTACCATCGTATGCTCCACCTGTTTCATTGTTGATAGTAATAACAGCATCATCTGCTACATTTTCAAACATGAAAGTAGTAGTCTTGGTATCCAAAGATGCTGGAATTTCGATAGTCTGACTACCTGTTACTTCTCCTGTAACTTGTACGGTCAAATCATCTTTAGTTGTGCTAAGAACCTGGTCATTTATTTGATCTACAGACGTTACCTCCTTAACATCTTTATTGTCACCTACCAATACGCTTTCACCTATCTCAGCCCAAACAATATCCCCACGGTTTACAGTCTTATTACTTGATTTTTTCGTAAACTTGGTCACATCGTCAACGGTTACTTTTACCTTAAGGTCATAAGTTCCCGTTGGAATAGGAACGTATAACACAATACTTGTTTCATTTGTATTTGTCGGACGATTATAGGTAACAGTTACCATATCCTCGCCATCAGTTGTAGTGGCAAAAGCAGGAGTCTCACCAGACAAATCAGCAGTAAATGCTCCGGAAATCTTTTTGGATGAAGTAAGTGTGAAGATATGTTCGCCGGTAAATTCCCAGTCATTGAACTTAAATGCGACAATCGCTCCCAAATGCTTGAACGACGCTTTTCCGTCTTTCACTTTTGCATACATTGGAATGCCTTGTGCAGAAGTAAAAAAGTCTGCATCAACATCATCGTAAGTATATGTTGACGGAAAATTCCACGTCAATTGGCTTCCATTTACATTATCTTCGGCCATTGCATACGGATAAACGGCATACCCCGAACTTGTATTGACTCCATATCCTGTAAACGTTGCCGTTTTTGATTTGTCGGCATCATTGGTACTCATAATACCTTCATTTACCCAAATTTTATCTCCATTGTGCCAGAAAAAAGACCAGTCTTCATCTTTCTCAAAGCCTACGCGCGAATGTTCGTTAACAGATTCTACTGTTACATTGAGTCTTGATTCACTCATTGAGTTGACCATTTCCTCATGGGTACAACTTGCCATGGCCATAGCTAATGCTATGCCTAAATAAAATTTTCTCATAAAACTAAACAATTTAAATTATAGATTTCATTTAGAATTAAAATGGATTGCTGCCACCTTTTTCACCATCAAAAGAGTTGGCAAACCCTTTTTCCACCTCCACTTGGATGACTTCCACTATCGGAGGTACATACATAACTTCTTTTTCCATAAGCATCTATACTTTTAACATGCCTGTAAGTCTCCGAATTCTGGCGATAAACATGAAGGTAACTATACAAAGAAAGTGTGAGACTTGTCCTGCTCATCAACACTAGGCATCGCCAAACGCCCCACAAGAATGAACAAAAGAAACAATATTCTCACACTGGAACATATACAATGAGCAAAAGCCAATAATGGCTAACCTGCTAACATTATATACATAAATACAGAATGAGCGTTGCTATTGTCTCTATCCTCTTGTTAGAAATTGGCGATTTCAGTGTTAGGATAAAGCAAAAAGCGCTTTCTTATATATCCGGCCATTTCTCCGGCCAGACATTGCAAAGATACGTTTTCTTTTTTACAATGCAACGCTCAAATAAGAATATTATTTCTTCAAAGATAAATATTTTCTTAAATATATGATTTAATTGAAGAAAATTATTCGAAGAAGGTAGTGCGAAAAACAAATAGATAGTAAAATTAATTAAGGTTAGAAAACAGCCTTCACATCTGTCACACTTGTATAAGTATTACGCAATCAGCGAGTTATTGTGAAGGATAGGGCTTATTTCGTTCTTTCACATCCTTCACAAAAGTGGCCCAATCGGAAGGCTTTTACAAACACGATGGTTTATGCACACGAAAACGATGAGTTATCGAGCAGAAAGCATCGTGTTTTTGTGAAGGATGTGAAAGAGGGTGAAACATAAGATCCTTCACAACTATTCGCTGACTCACAATTACTTACGAGAGCGTGACAGATGTGAAGGATGTTTTACAACTTTTTTTAAAATGTACATTAGAATGGCAATGGGCCATCGGGTATCGGGGCACCAAACGGATTCTCGGCCGGAGGTGCATCCATCGGTGGTGGAGGAACATGATTACCACCTTTGCTCTTATTGATTTTGGATTGAATAACTCCTGGTTGTTCTCCCGGCAAAGGTACCACCATTTCGTCGTCCGGATTCTGGAAGCGTGCATATTCTCCACGGAAACGGAGAAGTACATCGCCTACCGCACCGTTACGATGCTTGGCTATGATGATTTCGGCCATACCTCGAAGGTCGTTGTTTTTTTCGTCACTATAAATTTTATAGTATTCAGGACGATGAATAAAACATACCATATCGGCATCTTGTTCGATGGCACCCGATTCACGCAAGTCGCTGAGCTGTGGACGTTTACCGTCAATACCCTCACGGCTTTCTACACCACGATTCAACTGACTCAAGGCAATGATGGGGATGTTCAATTCTTTGGCCAATCCCTTTAGTGAACGAGAAATGGTGCTGACTTCTTCTTGACGAGAACCAAACGACATACCCGAGGCATTCATCAGCTGCAAATAGTCGATGATGATAATCTTTACTCCATGTTCGCGTACCAAACGACGAGCCTTGGTACGAAGTTCAAATACAGAAAGCGATGGGGTGTCATCTACATATAATGGAGCATCATAGAGTTCTTTAATCTTATAGTCCAGTTGTCCCCATTCATATGGCGCCAACTGGCCGCTTTTAATTTTCTCACCCGGAATTTCGCATACGTTGACAATTAGACGATTGACTAACTGTACGTTACTCATTTCCAACGAAAACAAAGCTACAGGAATCTTGGCATTTACAGCCATATTCTTGGCCATGGAAAGTACGAATGCCGTCTTACCCATGGCAGGACGGGCAGCAATGATTACTAAATCGGAATTTTGCCAACCGGATGTCATCTTGTCGAGGGCATAGAAACCACTTTCCAAACCACTTAAACCATCGGTACGGGCAGCCGCTTTCTGCAACATTTCGTAGGCTTCCTGAATAACCGGATTAATCTGTGTATAATCCTTCTTCATGTTCTTCTGCGAAATCTCGAAGAGCTTCCCTTCGGCTTGTTGCATGAGTTCATCCACATCTTGTGTCTCATCGAATGCCAAAGTTTGTATATTGCTGGTAAAAGTAATCAGTTCACGAGCTAAAAACTTTTGTGCAATGATACGTGCATGATATTCTATATGTGCCGATGACGCTACCTTACCACTTAACTGGGTAATATAAAAAGGACCACCAACCTCTTCCAAGTCGCCGGTTGTTCGTAGTTGTTCGGCTACCGTCAAGATATCAATAGGTTGTTGGCGCATAGCTAATGTAGTGATAGCCTTGTACAACAACTGGTGACGATGTTCATAGAAAGACTCCGGACGAAGGATTTCACTAACTATTGAATAAGCATCTTTTTCAATCATCAACGCACCCAAAACCGCTTCTTCGATTTCGGGAGCCTGTGGCTGTAGATGTCCGTATTCATCTACAGGTTTTGCTTTGCTGGCCGTTCTTGTAGAACGGGTATTTCTTCTTTGTTCTGCCATTTGGATTTTTTAAGGAATGCAAATATAGCTGTTTCTAAAATAAAATCTCTATATTTGAGCGTTATTTTAATAACAATACTATTAACAGAGGAATTAACAATTTTATCAGTGACTTATGATTACATATCCGAATGCAAAAATTAACTTGGGACTTAACATCACAGAAAAGCGCCCTGATGGTTATCATAACTTGGAAACTGTGTTCTATCCTATTCCCTTGCAAGATGCTTTGGAAGTGACCCGATTGGAAGAAGATAAGGAATATACACTTAAATTAAGTGGTACTCCCATTGAAGGTGATTCTGAACACAATCTAGTAGTGAAAGCATATCGTCTGTTGAAACAAGACTTTCCACACATAACCGGTATAGATATCCATATGTATAAGCATATCCCAACTGGAGCCGGTTTAGGTGGAGGTTCTGCTGATGCAGCTTTCATGATTAAACTACTGAATGAAAAATTCAAACTAAACCTTGAAATCGCTCAAATGGAAGAATATGCTGCTCGTTTGGGAGCTGATTGTGCTTTCTTCATCCAAAATAAACCAGTATTTGCTACTGGGATTGGTAATGTATTTACTCCTATCAGCTTGTCATTGAAAGGTTATTACTTAGTATTGGTGAAACCCGATATTTTTGTTTCTACTAAGGAAGCTTATGCGTTGACACGTCCGCAACAGCCTGCTATTTCCATTCAAAAGATTATTCAACAACCCATAGAAACATGGAAAGACCAATTAAAAAATGATTTTGAGGCAAGTGTATTCCCACAATTTCCTGAAATAGCAGCCATTAAAGATAAATTATATGACATGGGGGCAATCTATGCTTCGATGAGCGGATCGGGTTCTTCCGTTTATGGAATTTTCAAAGAATCTATTCCCTATGTTGATGAAGTGTTCAGCGGATGTTTCTGTCGTCAACGAGCATTGGAGTAATCACTCCAATGCCCATGGCATCCATTTCTGGTAATCCACGTCTTTAAACATTTCTGCTTTGGTAACGTGGGTATCTATTTCTTGTTTGCCAAGTAAGAACTTATCGACGAAAGCTTCTACTTCAGGGTATTGGCTTTCGGGTAACATACAATGCATATGATCGGCTACGATAGAAAATCCCATTCGGTCTTCAATACCAAAGGCTTCCCATACCTTTCGAGCGGCCTGACAAGATACGTAATTTGATTCTTCGGCTAACCATTCATAATCAGGATTGCCTAATACAAGTAATGCACGTGGAGCAATCAAGGCAGCAAGTTCATGATGATCCATCGGTAAACGGCTTACATTCTTTTCTGCATATTGGAACATACTTTCCAAGAACCATGAACGATTGGTTCTTCCTAATGTTTCTACATTACCCAAGGTTTCAGAAACACGCCATGAGTTCATTCCACCACCACCAGGTTCCTGAGCAATGGTCAATGCAATACGTTCATCGAATGCACCTGCATATAGGGCCATTTTACCAGCAAAAGAACAACCGGTGATTCCTATATGTGATAGGTCAATGCGTGACGCTTCACCAACAATCTCCAAACCATCAATCAATCGGCTAACTCCCCATGGCCAGGCACTGTATGCTCCCATTGCTACGTGTTCTGGGTATAACTTATTGATAGGCTCCTCTCCTCTTTTTTGTGTATGTGACATTACTTGAGTAAAATTGAAAGCAATGCCAGCTATGTTTCGTTCTTCAAATATTTCACGAGGTAATGATCCGGTAGGAAAACCAACACCGATGATAGCAGGGAAAGGACCTTCACCTTCTGGATATTTGATGGAAGCTCTTAACGTCAGAGTCTGCCCTTTTTCATGCACAATAACCACAAGGGTATCTGAATCCATCCATGCTTCTAGGCTATCTTTGGATACCATCGGCTTAGGACCTAACTCATAATGTTGCATTTGCTGAATAATTTCTGATCGGCGACGTTTCCAATCTTTGAATTTGGTGGAACGACCACTACCGTCTGCCCATGCAAAAGGATCGGGCAAAGTTTGTATCTCTACAGCTTGCTCCAAGGTTGGCAGTTCTATTGCAGGAAATCCATCAGACGTGTTTTCTACATTATAAACTAGAGGAATAGGCTGGTTATTACAAGCTGTTAGAGTGATAAATAAACTTGTAATCCATGCAGATAATAAACATTTGTTTTTCATGGTTAATGGGTTTTAAATGATGATGATGCAAATATAGTATTTTTTTTAATAGGATGGTCATAAATAAGTTATTCCCCTACTCACGCAGGGGAATAACCACAACACAAACACAAAATAAAACACGACAAAACTACTTTACAAGTATCTGTCTGTACATTTAGCACAACTTACCTCATCCACATATTCACATATCTACAAGAGGTTGCAGAAAACTTGCATATTAACAACGCTTATGAGAACGTTGTTGTTCATTAATATTTTTTATTAAGATGGTATCTTATTGAATACCGTCTTCTCTTAATTTCTTTTGCCAAGCCCATGCAGAACGTAAGGTATCTTCGATGGTAGATTCAGCCTTCCAACCTAATACATTATTTGCTCTGTCAGGATTTGCCCAAACTTGTTCAATATCACCGGCACGACGACCTACAATTTGATAGTTCAACTTGACACCAGTTGATTCTTCAAATGCATGAATTAATTCAAGTACGGAAAGTCCGCGTCCTGTACCGATGTTAAAGACTTCAACTTTTTCTTCTTGCTTTTGTTTCATGATACGGTCCATAGCCACTACGTGTGCCTTAGCCAAATCTACTACATTAATATAGTCACGAATACAAGAACCATCAGGAGTGTTATAATCGTCACCGAATACACTTAATTTTTCACGGATACCAATAGCAGTCTGTGTAAGGAAAGGAATCAAGTTTTGTGGTACACCATTAGGTAATTCACCTAATAAAGCTGTTGGATGTGCACCAATTGGGTTGAAGTAACGCAACAAGATAGCATTAATAGGTGCTCCCGATTTGATGTAATCTCGAATTATTTCCTCATTAATCTGTTTGGTATTTCCATATGGTGATTCTGCAACCTTAATTGGTGCTTCTTCTGTAACCGGAAGAATATCTGGCTGGCCATATACAGTACATGAAGACGAGAAGATGATTCCTTCAACTCCATGCTTTGGCATTAACTCCAATAAGTTAATGAGTGAAACCAAGTTATTACGATAATATAATAAAGGTTTTTGTACTGATTCTCCTACAGCTTTACTTGCAGCAAAATGTATAATACCTTTTATACCTTTATACTTAGTAAACAAAGCATCCAAACCTTCATAATCCAAACAATCCAATGCTTCGAACGCAGGACGAATACCTGAAACTTTAGCAATATTGTCAACCACATCAGCACGTGAATTGGATAAATTATCCACTATTACTACTTCATAACCGCTATTTTGTAATTCAACTACTGTATGAGATCCAATATAGCCTGTTCCTCCTGTTACTAAAATCTTATCTTTCATAACTAACGATTATTTATATATTGCAAAAATAAGTATAAAAAATGAATTAATGATATATTTGACCATTTAATTTTAATAAAAAAAAGTCTGATGGTTGAACATCAGACTTTTATATTGCTTTATTCAAATTAGATTATACACCAAATAAAGCAGCCAAACCTTTATCGACTCCCGAGAAGCCCATAAATGCCATAGCCAACAAACCGGCTGTAACCAATGCGATAGCCATACCGTCCATTCCCTTCGGAACGTTTACCAAACTCAACTGCTCGCGGATACCGGCAAACAACACCATAGCCAATGCAAATCCAATGGCAGTAGAGAATGCATAGATAACACCGGTCAACAAATCATAGTCGTTCTGGATAACGAGGATAGCCACACCGAGGATACAGCAGTTGGTAGTAATCAAAGGAAGGAATACACCCAATGCTTGATAAAGAGCCGGTGACACTTTCTTCAAAACAATTTCTACCATCTGTACCAATGCTGCAATCACAAGAATGAAAGCAATGGTCTGCAAATATTGCAAGCCGAAAGGATTGAGCACATAGTGCTGAATCAAATAGGTCACAATTGTTGCAATCACCAATACGAAAGCAACGGCAGCACCCATACCCGTAGCCGTTTCAACTTTCTTCGATACGCCGAGGAACGGACAAATACCCAAGAACTGTGACAACACGACGTTGTTCACAAAAATAGCGGTAATAAATATCAATATATATTCCATATTCTTTCTGTTTTACGGGTTATGCATTTCTTAACTTATTCACGATAGCAATCAGGTAGCCTAATGCAATAAACGCACCCGGAGCAAGAACGAACAACAACATGCCGTATTCTTCCGGCAATATAGCAATGTCGAACAACTTACCTGTTCCCAAGAATTCACGTACACCACCAAGAATAGTCAGTGCAATGGTAAAACCAAGTCCCATACCGATACCATCAAACATAGAAGCAATCGGACCATTCTTGGCTGCAAAAGCTTCTGCACGTCCTAAGATCAGACAGTTCACCACAATCAGCGGAATGAACAAGCCTAATGTAGCATATAAACCTGGTATAAAAGCCTGCATCACCATCTGAAGGATAGTTACCAATGAAGCAATCACCACAATGAAGGAAGGAATACGCACCATATCAGGGACGATGTTCTTAATACAAGAAATTACAATGTTGGAACATACCAATACGGCCATGGTAGCCAAACCCATACCCATACCGTTGATGGCTGAAGAAGTGGTACCCAAAGTAGGACACATACCTAAAAGGAGTACAAACGTAGGATTTTCCTTGATAATCCCGTTCATCAATACTTTAAAATTATTCATAATCTGTTCTCCTTTCTTTATTATTCATGATGATGACCACACTGGCCAGTACATACTTTAGTAGAATCGTTTTCGCACATTTTCACTTCGGTTTCAGTAGCAGTAGCCTGTTGGGTTGCACCACTGGTAGTGTCTACATTCTGTCCGCTATAGGCTGCATAAGCAGCATTTACTGCACTCAAGAAAGCACGTGAAGTAATGGTAGAAGCTGTGATGGCATCTACCTCACCTCCATCGTTCTTGACAGTCAAAGGAGCTTGTCCCGGATTCTTTCCGGTAATGTCACCCTTTTGTCCTTTCTTGAACCAGTCTGCAGCCTTAGAACCCAAACCGGGGGTTTCGGCATGGCTCAACAAAGAGTAATCGATAATGTTACCTTCCTTATCGAAACCTACCAATACATTCAAGGCACCACCAAAGCCATTGGCTGATGATTCAACGGCAGCACCGATGAATTCACCACCTTTGGTAGCCTTATAAATCTTATAGGTAGCACCATTCAACTCAATGCTTTCGGGTGCTTCGGCAGGATTATTGTCGAATCCAGGAACCACCAATTGGATAGCATCACTCAATGCCTTGGCATTAGCTTCGGCAATAGGACCTTTAGTCAATTCATTGACATAGCCCAACAAGGCTCCGGCCACTACAGCGATACCTGTAAGCACGATAGCCATGTTCTTCAAAGATGATTCTAACTTTTTCATTTCTTTACTACCTCCCCGAATCTTTTAGGTTTACAATAGGTATTGATCAGCGGTGTAAAGGCATTCATGATAAAGATAGCAAATGACATACCTTCCGGATAAGCACCGAAGTTACGGATTACTACTGTCAAGAAACCGATAGCTACACCATAGATAATCATACCCTTATGAGTCATAGGTGAAGTGACATAGTCGGTTGCCATAAAGATAGCACCCAACATCAAACCACCTGTGAACAATACAGAAATAGGATCGGCATAAACCGGATTAGCCAAATGCATCAAACCTGCAAAGACAAATACAGTTCCCAAAATAGATACTGGAATATGCCAAGAAATGATCTTCTTCCACAACATGTAGACAAAACCTAACAATAAAGCTGCAGCACTGATTTCACCCAAACAACCGGCACCCATCTGACAACTATCTGGAATACCAATCAACAAGCTCATAGCGCTTGGCAATTGTTCCAATACAGATGCATCACCCGAAGTAATGGCTTGTTTCATAAGTGCCAACGGAGTAGCTCCTGTTTGTGCATCCAAATACGATGTCCATTGACCAGCTGTAGGCCAAGATGTCATCTGTACAGGGAATGAAATCAAGAGGAAAATACGACCTACCAATGCCGGATTGAACGGATTACATCCCAAACCACCAAAAGTCATCTTACCAATACCGATGGCAACCAATGCACCGATAATGATAATCCAAATAGGCAAGTTGGATGGCAAGTTGAATGCCAACAACAAACCTGTCAATGCAGCCGAACCATCACAAATGGTACAAGCTTCTCTCTTCAAAATGAACTTGGTAATGGCCCATTCGAAGAACACACAGGCAGCAACCGATGTCAAAGTTACCACCAATGCACCCAAACCAAACGCAAACAACGAAACCAGCAACGCAGGAACCAAGGCGATCATTACACCATACATGTTCTTCTGTATGCTGTCACCGCTATGCACGTGGGGTGATAATGATACAATTAATTTATTTGCCATTGTCTTTTACTTTTTAGCATTACGTGCACGGATGATACCTCCTACTGTACCCTTACCTAAACGGATATAGTCCAACAAGTAGCGGTGTGATGGACAAGTGAACTGACACGAGCCGCATTCGATACACGACATTACATCTTCTTTTTCTACTCTCTCCCAATCCTTCTTAGCCGACAAAGTGGCCAACAAGAATGGTTCCAGTCCCATTGGACAAACGCTTACACACTTGGCACAACGGATACATGGATTTTCTGCAGCACGGGCAGCTTCTTTATCGTTCATGATAAGTACACCCGAACTACCCTTACAGATAGGTACTTCGATGTTAAGCAATGCTTTACCCATCATCGGACCACCACCGATAACCTTACCGGTATCTTCAGGCAAACCACCGGCAGCTTCAATCAGCTGACTCATCGGTGTACCCATACGGGTGAGGAAGTTGGATGGATTCTTAACCGACTTACCTGTAACGGTTACGATACGTTCGAACAATGGCTTGTTCTTCTGTACGGCCTCGTAAACAGCATAGGCTGTACCCACGTTCTGTACTACGGCACCTACATTGATAGGAATTGCCGGAGGTGCAGGTACCTGACGACGAATAACTGCATCGATCAATTGTTTTTCACCACCTTGTGGGTATTGTACCTTAAGCGGAACAATTTCGATATTCGGATATTGAGCAGCCTTTTCGGTCATCAACTTGATAGCATCTGGCTTGTTGTTTTCAATACCAATGTAACCCTTTGTTACGTTGACAGCCTTCATCAAAATGCTAACACCCACCAAGATTTCATCAGCCTTTTCGAGCATCAACTGATGGTCGGCTGTAAGGTATGGTTCACACTCTACGGCATTGATAATGACACACTCTGCCTTGCAACCCGGAGGAGGCGACAATTTTACGTGAGTGGGGAAACATGCACCACCCATACCTACTACGCCTGCATCCTTAATTTTAGCTACAATTTCTTCTGGCTTGAGGTTGCATTCTTTCACCAGTGTTGTACTGCGGTCGATTGATTCTTCCCATTCATCACCTTCTACATCGATAAAGATGGCAGGCTTACGATAGCCACTTGCGTCAACAATGGCATCCACCTTATTTACTTTACCCGATACAGAAGAGAAGATGGCTGCAGAAACGAAGCCTCCAGCCTCAGCAATCTTGGTACCTACCTTTACTGCATCGCCTTTTTTGACGAGTGCTGTGGCAGGAGCACCGATGTGCTGTGACAAAGGAAATACCGCTTGCTTAGGAAGAGCAAGGGTTTCAATGGCTTTGCCTGCTGACAATTTATTTTCTGCTGGATGTACTCCACCAATTCTAAATGTCTTCACTGTTATATCTTTTTTTTGTTTTTACTTGATTTACTTATGCTTCAGCTTTAGGAGCTTCGGCTTTAGGAGCTGGAGCAGCTTTAGGGGCAGCATCAGCAACCGGAGCTTCAGCCTTAGGTTTGCGCGGAGGGAAGTTTATGGCATGAATAGCACCCTTCGGGCATTCCGGTTCGCACTTGCGGCATGACTTACACTTAGCCGGATCAATGTATGCCAAGTTGTTTTCGAGCGTAATGGCTTCGAACGGACAAACCTTCACACACTTACCGCAACCAATACAGCTAACTTTACAAGCCTTATTGGCAATAGCGCCCTTATCCTTGTTTACACACATCACTACCATACGACGGTTATTCTTACCCTTCGGGCGGATTTCGATGATGAAACGTGGACATGCCTTTACGCAAGCGCCACATGCTGTACACTTGTCTTCGTCTACTTCAGGTAAACCTGTTTCTGGATTCATGTGGATGGCATCAAACTTACATGCAGCCACACAGTCTCCACAACCCAAGCAGCCAAAAGTACAAGCAGTTTCACCCCCACTGGTAGTGTGGGCGATAGCACACGATTGTGCACCGTCGTACTTGGCAATACGAGGACGATTTTCACAACTACCGTTACATCTTACAACCGCAATTTTCGGTTCGCTGGCAACGGCTTCCATTCCCAAGATGGATGCAATCTTTTCCATACAAGACGCTCCACCACCCGGACACAGCAATCCTTCCAATGAACCGGAATCGGCTGCTTTTACACAAGCACCAGCAAAACCAGCACATCCTGGGAAACCGCATCCACCGCAATTGGCTTGAGGAAGCACTTCGGCTACCTGAGCAATTCGCGGGTCTTCATACACAGCAAATTTCTTTGATGCGGCATACAAGATTACTGCGGAAATCAAGCCTATCGCACCTAATGAAATTACTGCAATTAGAATTAAATCCATACGTTTTTAGTTAATTATTAATTATTTATAGGTTCAATTGTAAAAAAGAATTTCCGACTCAGTTTCTTTCTACACATATATATAATAAGGTAGTAAGGAACCAATGCCAATAAACCTGCCACTGCAGCAGTCAATTCGTTGCCGGTTATCTGAATCGTGGCATATAAGGCTATAAACAACACAAGAAAGGGTACGCCAAAAGCCAATATGACGGCTTGCATACCCATCGAAGTGGTTCCATTTACCATTACATTTTGTCCTTTATGATAGTCGGCAGCATGATTGTCATACACATCTATCAACTTGTCCTTGCTCTCGGAAGCATTGCAATGCCCTTTGATACTGCATGCCGAACATGCCGATGTCTGTACAATCCGCACTTGGATGTGCGAACCGTTTATGTTTTCCACAATACCACGATGTTTGATTATATCGGCCATTTTTGCAAACTCAACATTACAAAATATGTGCAAATATAATGGAATTATCGGAGACTATAAAGTTTTAACTGATATTTTATTGGGAAAGCCCACTTTTTTCGGTGGGTATAAGAGAAAAGGTGGGTGTGTCATATTATAATTTTGGCACGGATTACACGGATTGCACGGATAGAGTAGATGTAAACATACACTAAAAACCGTGTTAATCCATGACGTATTGTTGAGCAAAGCGAAAAGATCCGCGCCCTAAAAAAATAAGTGGATGTGTATTTCGACACATCCACTATAATATTCTTTAATCCAGTTTAAGTACAGCTAAGAATGCCTTTTGTGGCACTTCTACGTTACCAATCTGTTTCATACGTTTCTTACCCTTCTTCTGCTTTTCGAGCAACTTACGTTTACGACTCACGTCACCCCCGTAACACTTGGCTGTCACATCTTTTCTCACTTGCTTAATGGTTTCGCGAGCAATAATCTTGGCACCAATAGCCGCCTGGATAGCAATATCGAATTGCTGACGAGGAATCAATTCCTTCAACTTTTCACACATGCGACGACCAAAAGCTTCGGCATTATCAACGTGTGTAAGGGTTGAAAGGGCATCTACGGGCTCACCATTCAACAAAATATCAAGTTTGATAAGCTTGGATGGACGAAAACCGTTCATGTGATAATCGAATGATGCATATCCTTTAGAAATGCTCTTCAATTTATCATAGAAGTCAATAACAATTTCTCCCAAAGGAATGTCGTAGAAAATTTCCACGCGGTTACCCGAAATATATTCCTGTTTTACTAATTCACCACGCTTGCCTAAACAAAGTGTCATGATAGGACCAATGTAATTGGTGGTGGTGATGACTGATGCACGAATATAAGGTTCTTCAATATGGTCGATAGCTGTAATCTCGGGCATACCCGACGGGTTGTGGACTTCCTTTGATTCACCGTGTTTATCGTACACCATGTATGATACGTTAGGGACAGTAGTAATGACATTCATGTCGAATTCACGATCAAGACGTTCCTGAATGATTTCCATGTGAAGTAGCCCCAAGAAACCACAACGGAAACCAAATCCCAGAGCTACGGATGATTCGGGAGTAAACGTAAGTGAAGCATCGTTCAATTGGAGCTTTTCCAATGAAGCACGAAGATTTTCATAATCTTCTGCTTCGATAGGATATACCCCTGCGAACACCATTGGTTTCACTTCTTCGAATCCGGCAATGGCTTTATCGCATGGACGGTTAATATGGGTAATGGTATCCCCTACTTTTACTTCCTTTGATGTCTTAATACCCGAGATGATGTAACCTACGTCGCCGGTACGAAGTTCGTTGCGTGGAATCATGTCCATTTTCAATACTCCAATTTCGTCAGCATCATATTCCTTACCGGTATTGAAGAACTTTACTTTATCGCCTTTACGAATTACTCCATTCTCAATTTTGAAATAGGCAATGATGCCGCGGAAAGAGTTAAATACCGAGTCAAAAATCAGTGCTTGTAAAGGTGCTTCCTCATCTCCCTTAGGGTGAGGAACACGTTCAATCACTGCATTCAGGATATCTTCAACCCCCATACCGGTTTTACCAGAAGCACGGATAATCTCATCTCTTTTACATCCGAGGAGTTCTACGATTTCGTCTTCTACTTCTTCGGGCATGGCACTGTCCATATCGCATTTGTTCATGACCGGAATGATTTCGAGGTCGTGTTCCAAAGCCATATACAAATTGGAAATTGTTTGGGCTTGAACTCCTTGTGAAGCATCGACTACCAACAGTGCGCCTTCACAAGCAGCAATGGATCGGGATACTTCGTACGAAAAGTCTACGTGTCCTGGGGTGTCAATCAAATTGAGGACATATTTTTCTCCTTTATAGGTGTATTCCATTTGGATGGCATGACTCTTAATGGTAATACCACGTTCCTTTTCCAAATCCATGTCATCAAGCATTTGGCCTTCGGTTACTTTAATGGTTTGAGTATACTCTAAAAGACGGTCGGCCAATGTTGATTTGCCATGGTCAATATGTGCAATAATACAAAAATTGCGGATATGTTTCATTTTACTATTTTTATTTAGTTGCAAAGATACAAAAAAAATGCGTTGGACAACATACAAAGTGATGCTCCAACGCATTTTTTATTAAGTCACAAAAAGTTGGTTACGACAATTTCACAAAGATTTCGCCTTCCACTTCAGAGATAACAACTTTATCTTCTCTCAACAACCAGCCTAATCCAAGGAAAAAATCCTTGTCAGCTTTCATCTTAGCTACTTTCTTGATTTGCTTTTGTGTCAAGCCTTCAGTGCCATTAAGTGTTTCCCAGATTTGTCCGGCCAAAACACCTGCTTTTTCTTTCAACATTTTAATCTGCTATTTTTTAATTAAACATAGATACATTCGCTATTTGTAAACGAATGTTTGTGTTTCTTTTTCAGCTGCAAATATACAAAAAGTATGTTATTCAACATGTTTTTAATAAAAAACTTTCGTTTTCTATCTATTTTTTTTATTTTTTTGTGATATTTTGACTCTCTTCAAGATGTTCGCACCATATTCGAGCTGCTTCTTCCACCATTTTTACACAAGGACGCTTGGCATAATACTGAGTTGTACGTGCTTCGGGAGTTGATACAATTGGTTCATTTTTAGTCAGTCCAAGTAATTCGGCGCATTTCAAGGAGCCGTTTCTGGATTTGAATATCTCAGCTAATTTTTGGACCAATGCGTAATTGGCTGCTTTTCCTTCTTTGTCGGCTCCATCAATCGCACCGTTTTCCAATCCAGCTAACATAAATAGTCCACATGCGGCACCGCATGTTTCGCGCATTCTTCCAATGCCTCCACCGAAAGAAGCCGACATTCTCAAGGCTTGTTCATGTGTAAAACCGTATTCCTGTGCAAAAGCAGCTACAACAGATTGTGAACAATTGTACCCTTCCTTGAACAAAGCAACAGCTTTATTTATGCATTCTTCTCTTTTCATTTAGCTACGTTGTTGATTATATTTCCTTTTATAAATCCTTTCAAATTATTTACTGCAATATCCATCAATCGGATACGAGCTTCTTTTGTGGCCCATGCAATGTGTGGAGTGATAAAACAATTGCGTGCCGTAAGCAATGGATTATCTTTGCATGGAGGTTCGGTGGAAAGAACATCCAAACCGGCTGCAGCAATTACTCCGTTGTTCAAAGCATCTGCCAAATCATGCTCATTCACCAAAGGACCTCTACCTGTATTAATAAGGATAGCAGTAGGTTTCATGGTACTCAGTCGTGCAGCATTTACCAGCTCTTTGGTATTGTCGGTCAGAGGACAATGAAGACTCACTACATCGCACTCACGGAAAAGTTCATCAAGTCCCATTCTCTGGATACCTTGAGGCAACATAAATTGCGGTTTAGAACTATATACACATACTTTCATACCCAAAGCAATAGCAATGGCAGCAGTAGCTTGACCGGTATTACCAAAACCTATGATGCCCATTCTCTTACCATCAAGTTCAATCAATGGTGTATCCCAATAACAGAAATCCGCATTTGTAGCCCATCTTCCTTGTCGGTTTTCCTTGGCATAGTAGCCAACACGCTGAGTGATATTCAACAAATGGGCAAACACCATTTGTGCCACCGAACGGGTACTATAAGCTGGTATATTGGTTACAACAATTTCTTTTGATCTGGCTGCTTCGATGTCAACCACATTGTATCCGGTAGCCAATACTCCAATGTATTTCAATTGAGGTAATGCATCCATATCTTTAGCAGTAATCACCGTTTTATTAGTAATCAGTACTTCGGCACCCTTAGCACGGTCCAATAGTTCCGAAGGTGAAGTTCGATTGTATACTTGTAATTCTCCCAATGACTGCATAGCTTCCCATGACAAATCACCGGGATTTAAGCCATATCCATCCAAGACAACTATTTTCATAGAATCATTCTTTATGTTAAATCTTTTAGGTAATTTCACTCTTTAAAACGTTCACCCCATAATCCTAACATTCGTTCCTTCAGTTTTGTTTCTTGAGCATTGTTCTGTGGATGCCAGATACGGGTGTTTTTAACTTCATCGGGCAGGAATTGTTGCTCAACAAAATGTCCCTCATAAGCATGGGCATATTTGTATTCCTTTCCGTATCCCAACTGTTTCATTAATTTTGTCGGAGCATTTCGTAGATGCAAGGGTACCGGTAAATTTCCTGTGGAGCGAACTAACTCCAATGCACCGTTAATACCTTCGTATGCTGAATTGCTTTTAGGACTGGTAGCCAAATAGACAGTAGCCTCTGCCAAAGGAATTCTTCCTTCGGGCCAACCTATTTTCATTACCGCGTCAAATGCAGCATTGGCAAGCAATAAGGCGTTAGGATTGGCCAATCCGATGTCTTCGGATGCAGAAATAACCAAGCGACGGGCGATGAAAGCAGGATCTTCTCCCCCTTCTACCATACGGGCTAACCAATATAAAGCACCATCAGGATCACTTCCACGAATAGATTTTATGAATGCTGAAATAATATCGTAGTGCATTTCTCCATTCTTATCGTAAGCCAAAGGATTTTGTTGTAGGCGTTCTACCACCTTTTCATCTGTAATTACAATTTCATCTGATTCATTGTCGGCTTCTACAACAAGTTCCAATATATTCAGTAGCTTACGTGCATCACCACCCGAATAACGAAGCATAGCATCTGTTTCCTTCAGCGTGATATGCTTTTCCTTTAAATAGGTATCTTTGACAATAGCATTGTGTAAAAGCTCCAGCAAATCTTCCTTTTCAAGAGATTTCAGTACGTATAGTTGGCAGCGGGAAAGCAATGGGCGAATCACTTCAAACGAAGGGTTTTCCGTAGTTGCGCCTATTAATGTTACCACACCTGTTTCTACAGCACCTAATAAAGAATCTTGTTGAGATTTGCTGAAACGATGGATTTCATCAATGAAAAGAATGGGGCTTGCTTGAGAGAAGAAACGATTACTACGTGCTTTCTCAATTACATCGCGCACATCTTTTACACCACTCGTCACAGCACTAAGTGTGTAGAAAGGCGTTTCTAATTTATGAGCTATGATTTGTGCCAACGTAGTTTTACCAACTCCCGGGGGACCCCAAAGAATAAAGGAAGATATACGTCCGGCATCAATCATCTTGCGTAAAATAGCTCCTTCGCCTACAAGATGTTTCTGTCCTATATAATCGTCGAGTGTTCGCGGTCGCAAACGCTCTGCTAATGGTTGTGCCATATCAGATAATTTTATGGCACAAATATAATAAATGTTGTTATAATTGGAAAACATTGACCAACTTTTGAGCAAATGTTGGTCAGGAAAAATAAAAAGTTGGTCAACATTTTGTAATTAGTTGACCAACTTTTTAGCTTTAAAACGTCATCATCACCATGAAACGGATACCCCATTTGTTAACATTTGGATGATACTTGTAATTTACACGACGCACATAATCAATATGTAATATCTTAAATATGTTATGTACCCCAACAAACCATTCCATATAGGGCTTATTCTTATCCATTACAAAACTGGTGTATTGCCCATCGCGCATCGGGAAAACAAACAAATCACCGTCATTGGGATTCAAGAATGGATTGTTCTTATCGGTCAGTTGTCCATAAAGCATCTTGAAACCAAAAGCTTCGCGCCACTTGAGCTTTTTGATTAACGGAATACGATTGAAAATCTTTCCGTTCATATCCCAAGTTATATCGAGTGAGGCATAACGGTCGTTCAAAAATTCCATATTATTAATAAGATTGAACGTTTCACGTTGCAAAATGTATGATAAGTTGGCTGCTGGCATGATGAGTAATGGGAACGGAACTTTATTCCACTGTGCCCCACCCTTTATGTAGCAATCAATTTTTCCCCAGGACGAGAACCAGAAACGTTTATAAATACCCAATTCCGTCAAGTTATAATTATAATCACCTCCTAATACACCTTTAAATCCGGCGGTATGTGAAAGTGTGAATACAGGTGCATCGAAAGATACAGGTATACGTCTTTGCTTGGTATTAATAAATGTCTCACCTGGTGCATAACGTAAAGTCAACGATGCTTCGGTGGTGGTAATATCGGGCACAATAGTTTGTGCTGCATCATTCCGCATATATACCAATTTACCAGTCGGCTCATCGTTTGTATTTTTCAACTCAAGGGTTGTTTTGAAACCATATTCTGTTTCGCGCTCATATTTCAAGGCAACATTTCGTACATACATCATTTGGTCTACCGTAGTTGTCTTGAAAGAGGTGAATACATTATCTTTATCCGTCTTCAAGAACTTGTCAGTAGGTGCCATTACATCGTACATGAATGTACCGGTGACAGAGTGCTTCGGGAATTCGCGAGGTAGATATTCTTTTTTACTGAACGAATATTCTACTTCGGCCATACCTTTGGAACGATGGTCTTTGAATCCGTAAGCATAATATCCTTTCAAGAAAAGATGAGGATTCAGATTTGCGGTGGTTTGAGCACTGGCTCTTAATCTCATACCATCTATGTAGTTACTTGAAATCATGGTGTTGATAGGTCCGATATCAACCTTACTTGGATGATCTTTTGTTCCTGTTTCCACGAAATTCTCGATAAATGCCTTCAATACAAATATTACATATTTAAATCCGGGCATCTGTTCCAATCGCTTGACTAACAAATCCATGGAACTTTCAGTTTGTGAGAGCGGTACTTGTCTGTATTGATTCCAGAAATCATCTCCACGCATCATGGCATCTGCTTCCTTAATTTCCTTTCCTTTACGCTTGAATAATTGTTCTGGAAGTTCATCGAAAGCATAATCGCTATATCGGGTAGTACGACGTATCTGGAAACCTTGCATGACTTTCATGATGGTCATTTCTACTATCATATCGTCAGTGCTTAATACCCATTCTCCATTTGGTAATTCTTCGAATTCCTGTATAATGTTCATATTATCCACGAAATTCACACCACTTTTCTTGGGAAGATTCAATGTACATTTTTTAACTCGGAAAGTAGAATCGGCAAGTACATATAGATGTCCGGTGAAACCGAAATCCTGTGAATTGTTGGGTACGAACGACAGATGGAAACATTTATCCCTATCTACATACGTAGTATCCATGATATAATACTTATAAAAGGATATGGCATCACTCGATGAAATAGGACTAATAAAAGGATATTGTAATAAACGAATATCGTCATCGTAAATATTCACATCGGTAAAAATGTCTTTCAAAATGGTTGAAAGCATATCGCCTGTTGCAAACAGTTCGTTTACTCCAGTTGAGCTGATTCCTTTAATGATGGTTTTCTCGCTCTTTGGATTCTTACGATAAAGCTGTTGTGAAGCGGTTTCATCCACAGAAATGGGTAAAATTAGTTTGTTGGTTTCTTCACATAATTCTATTTGATCCTTTAGGAAAGGCATTTTCTTATAAACCCCATTTTGTAGCATTTCAGGAGTAACATCGTTTAGAGCCATGGTGATTTTCTGATAACGATTAAATTGGTAATAATCGTTTTCTTCCAAACGTGTTTGTTTTTTGGCAGCAATAACCTTTTTCATCATCTCCACTGCTGGATTGTTCTTACGCGAATAGCGTTCTTTTTTAGGTTTTACAACCACTTCTTGCAACAAAACATCATCCGGGCGCAACTTGACATTGAGCTGTTTGGTTTGTCCTGGGATTATTTTTACTACTTTTGTGATATAGCCTACCGCTGAAAATGTCAATTCATTCCATCCGTTACGGGTCTCCACACGATAATTACCATCTATATCGGTGATGGAACCTACTCCTTTACCTTCATAATAAATGGAAATATATGGTAGCGGCTCATTTGTAAGCGAATCGGTTACAACTCCTTGTATTTGCTGTGAATATACGGTGTGACAGCAATTCCACAGCATGATGAAAAGAAATGTAATGAGGTTTTTATGTCTTATATTCATTCTTTATCCTAAACCTAATAATTTGGTTGCAAATTTAGTAATTAACCTTTTATAAAGTTGCAAAATAAAGTGAATAAATGCTGAAATATTCCATTTGGAACAGAATATAGGTAAAAACTACAAGGAAAATTAGTTCTCTAATTGTATTAAATAAAAAAGGAATCTTTTCACAAAGACTCCTTTTTAGTTTTCAATAGGTATTAGTTTTTTTTAAGGTAAAAAGATTGTTTTCAGGATAACGGTGCAAATATCGTAGCTTTTTTCGAGGTGGCCAAATAAAAAAACATGTCATACAACATATTTTTGCATTTACTGTCATTTTGTTGGTAATTTCCTCTTCAATACATATACGATAATGCTTTTATGTGACAAAGGTACAAAATATTCTCCGAGAAACAAGTGTTTTTGTGCAAATTAATGACATTTTTATTTTTTGACTTATTTCTGTAAATATTTAAGCTGTAAATTGTAAATACATTTTCCTTATTACATCGTACTTTTGGAAGGAAAACATCGTTTTATGAAGAAAAAAATGACGATATATCGTTTATAAATAATGTATATACCAAAAAGAATGTGTATTTTTGCAATTCAAAATATAAAAAGAATATTCTATGACTGAAATGAATACTACAGAGGCTACTGAAAAGAGAAGCCTGAATTTTATCGAACAAGCCGTTGAAAATGATTTGAGAGAAGGTAAGAATGGAAATCGTGTGCAAACACGTTTCCCACCCGAACCTAATGGTTATTTGCATATAGGTCATGCCAAAGCCATTTGCTTGGATTTTGGTATAGCTGCTCGTTATGGTGGTGTATGTAACTTACGCTTTGATGACACTAACCCTACGAAGGAAGATGTAGAATATGTAGAAGCAATAAAAGAAGATATTCAATGGTTAGGTTTCCAGTGGGGAAATGAATATTATGCATCTGATTACTTCCAACAATTGTGGGATTTTGCCATCCGTCTAATAAAGGAAGGAAAAGCCTATATTGATGAACAATCTTCTGAAGATATTGCTGCACAAAAAGGAACTCCCACTCAACCAGGAACAGAAAGTCCTTATCGTAACCGCCCGGTTGAAGAAAGTATGGAACTCTTCTTAAAAATGAATACGGGTGAAATAGAAGAAGGAAAGATGGTTTTGCGTGCTAAAATAGACATGGCAAGTCCTAACATGCATTTCCGTGATCCTATTATCTACCGAGTGGTAAAACATCCGCATCATAGAACTGGTGATACATGGAAAGCCTATCCTATGTATGATTTTGCTCATGGACAAAGTGATTTCTTTGAAGGTGTGACTCATTCATTATGTACATTGGAATTTGTTCCTCACCGTCCTTTATATGATTTATTTGTAGATTGGGTTAAAGAAGAACAAGATTTGGATGACAACCGTCCTCGTCAGTATGAGTTCAATAAGCTGAATCTCAATTATACGTTGATGAGCAAACGTAATTTGCTTGTGTTGGTTAAAGAAGGTTTGGTAAACGGTTGGGATGACCCTCGAATGCCGACTATTTGCGCATTCCGTCGTCGTGGTTATTCTCCCGAATCGATTCGTAACTTTGTTGACAAGATTGGTTATACCACTTACGATGCGTTAAATGATTTCGCCTTGTTGGAGAGTGCAGTCCGTGAAGATCTCAATGCCCGTTCGACTCGTGTATCAGCCGTAATCAATCCGGTGAAACTGATTATTACCAATTATCCGGAAGGAAAAGTGGAAGAAATGGAAGCCATCAATAACCCTGAAGATCCTACAGCTGGAAGCCATGTAATTGAATTCAGTCGTGAATTATGGATGGAACGTGAAGACTTCATGGAGGATGCTCCAAAAAAATATTTCCGCATGACACCTGGTCAAGAAGTACGTTTGAAGAATGCTTATATTGTTAAATGTACAGGATGCAAGAAAGATGAGAATGGCAATATCGTTGAAGTATATGCAGAATACGATCCTGACACCAAAACTGGTATGCCGGGAAGTAGCCGTAAGGTAAAAGGAACTTTGCATTGGGTAAGTTGTAATCACTGTCTTAAAGCAGAAGTCCGTTTGTATGACCGTTTGTGGAAAGTGGAAAATCCACGTGATGAAATGGCTGCTATTCGTGAAGCCAAGAATTGCGATGCACTTGAAGCCATGAAAGAAATGATTAATCCGGATTCGTTGAAAGTTTTGACTGAATGTTATGTTGAAAAATTCTTGGCTGATGCCAAACCTTTGGATTATCTGCAATTCCAACGTATCGGTTATTTCAATGTCGACAAGGATTCAACACCAGAACATCTGGTTTTCAACCGTACTGTATCATTAAAGGATACATGGAGCAAAATTAATAAATAATGCTATTTAAATGATGAGAAGTGATCTTTCTTCATATTTTGAAGAACCTGATTTCAAACAATTAATAGCTAAATATGAGGGTATGGTGAAAAACCATACCCCCATCTATTTTGATACCGATGAACTGACGGATTTGGCCGACTACTATATATATATAGGAAAAGAAACAGAAGCCGATAAAGTAATGGAATATTCCCTTCAGCTACATCCTAACAATACAGATGCCTTGATATATAAAATACGCACGTTATATTTCAATGGCAATAAAGAAGAAGCCCAACAATTGTTCAATTTGATTGAAGACACAACTGATCGGGAAGTGTTGTTCTTGAGAGCAGATTTGTTGATTGAAGAAAAAAAATATAAGGAAGCTGAATGCATTTATCAGGAACTGGCAGAAGCCGAAGGTGAATCATTGCAAATTCTTAGTGATATTGTCATTTGTTACATGGATGTCAATAACAAGGAATACGCTCGTCAATGGCTATCAAAAATAGAGGAAAAAGGATATAATCAAGAAAATAGTCAGATATATCGAGATTTATGGTGTGAATACTGCATGACTTTCGATAATCCTCAAGAAGCTGAAAAAGCACTTCAAATGAGTGTGGATGAACACCCCTACTCTATTAAATATTGGAATGGTTTGGCTAAATGCTATTTGGCGCAATGCTGCTTTCTGAAAGCCCATGAAGCTATTGATTTTTCTTTAGCAATCGATGAGAATAATCAGGAATCCTGTGAGTTGAAGGCATATTGCTATATGCAGGAAGAAAATTACGAAGAAGCTATTAGAATTTACGAACAAATATCTCAGACATCTTTTAATAATAAAGACCGTATATTTTCTCAGTTGGCTCAATGTTATGTTAGTCTTGGAAAATTCTATCGTGCTATTGACTATTATACAGAGTGGCTCACTGAATATCCCCAAATATCCAATTATGTAAAGGCAGAAATCTATCGAAACATATCTGAATGTTATTGTAATTTAGGAGAGCTTGAACAAGGAATGAAGTTTATTGACTTCTCATTGGAGTATGATCCATTAGCCTTTGAAGCTATTTTGCATAAAGCATCTATTTATCTGAATGTTGGTGACTATCAGTCTGCTGAATATTTGTTCCAAAAGGCTGAAGAAATTTGTCCGGATGATGAACGTGAGAATATGCTTTATGCCATAGCATTATCTTATTTCCTTTTAAAGCAACATCCACAAGTTATTGAGTGGTGCGAGAAAGCCATGAAGGAATATCCGGATAGTGTCAAGAAAGGGATAGTGCAATTGTCATATAGTTATTTCCAAATTGGTGACCATTTGGGTGGGTTTGCTTGTTTAAGAGAAGCTGTAGGATTATACAAAAATGATCAGTTGGACGAAAAGAATGCTCAAATGCTTCGGACGATGATTAATGATATGCAAGAACGAAATAAGGATAAGAATATTGATTTAAATGAATTTAATTTATAATTATGGAATCTGTTACATTTATACAATGGTGTCTTGACCATTTGAACTATTGGACTATTACATTATTGATGACAATTGAGAGTTCGTTCATCCCCTTTCCATCTGAAGTTGTAGTGCCCCCTGCTGCTTACAAAGCTGCAGGAGCCAACAGTGACCTGAATGTGTTTTTAGTTGTACTTTTTGCCACTATGGGAGCTAATATTGGTGCCGTAATCAATTATTATTTGGCCTATTTCGTAGGTCGTCCTATCGTATATAAGTTTGCAAATAGCAGATTGGGACATCTCTGTCTGATTGATGAAGAAAAGGTAAAACATGCTGAAGCGTATTTTGAAAAGCATGGTGCATTATCTACTTTTGTTGGACGATTGATTCCGGCAGTACGACAGTTGATATCCATTCCTGCAGGATTGGCTAAAATGAAATTGTCTACATTTTTACTTTATACCACATTGGGAGCTGGTATTTGGAATACTATATTAGCTGCTATCGGTTATTATTTGCAATCGGTTGTACCCGAAGAACAATTGATGGAAACTGTAACCAAGTATAGTCACGAATTAGGTTACATCTTTATCGGAGTAGGTGTACTTGTTGTAGGATATCTTATCTATAAAGGTAGAAAATAAACATTTCCCTCCTAATAATTGTTATTGCCATATATCATTCTAAAAAGAACATATATGGCAATAACTTTTAAAGGAACCCCCATTTCATTAGCAGGACATTTCATTAAAGAAAGCAGCAATGCTCCAGACTTTACTTTAATTCAAACGGATCTCACTGAATTTTCATTGAAAGAAAATCGTGGAAGTTGCTTTATCTTGAATATTTTCCCAAGTCTTGATACCAGCTTATGCGCCACTTCGGTAAGGAAGTTCAATAAAATGGCTGCAAGTTTACCCAATGTCAAAGTTTTGTGCATATCCAAAGATTTACCATTTGCTCATAATCGTTTCTGTGTAACGGAAGGTATTGACAATGTAATAGCTCTCTCCGACTATCGATATGATTCTGATTTTGGCCATAAATATGGATTGCTTATGACCAATGGACCTCTTAAAGGATTACTGGCACGAGCCGTAGTTGTTATCAATCCGGAAGGGAAAGTAATTTATACTCAACTTGTTCCGGAGATAACACACGAGCCCGACTATGAAGCTGTATTAAAAGCAATCAAATAATTATTCAGCCGAAAAATCCTTGATGCGTTGTTCTTCTGTTAACCGACAGATGAGCAACGTATCATCTTTTTCGGCAACAATATAACCGTCCAATCCTTGAATGACCACTTTCTTTTCTTGGGTTGTATGCACTACACAATTACGCGATTCGTACATGTGGATGTTCTCACCTATCAGTGCATTTCCATGAGCATCTTTTTGCGAATTAGATAGTAAGGACCCCCATGTACCCAAATCGCTCCATCCAAAGTTGGCTGGGAAGACAAATATTTCTTCAGCCTTTTCCATAATGGCATAGTCAATAGAAATACTTTCGCATGTGGGGAATTCCTTATTAATGAGGACTTGTTCTTCTGCTGTATAGTAATAAGGAAGTAAACTTTCAAATACTTTGGAAATGGCCGGTTGATATACACGGAGAGCATTGATAATGGTACTTACATTCCATACAAAAATACCGGAATTCCAATAAAATGAACTTTTCTTTATATATTTCTCGGCGGTAGCTAAATTAGGCTTTTCCTTGAAAGAGTCTACACGATAAATTTCCTTGTTGTTAATGGAGGGATAACTTAAATCAGCTTCAATATAGCCATATCCTGTTTCTGGGCGATTAGGCTTCATGCCTAATGTAAGAATTGCGTCTGATGATGCTGTAAACTTCATGGCAGAAGTGATTACTCGTTGGAATTCCTTTACATCCATCACAATATGGTCACTGGGGGTTACCACCATGTTTGCTTTAGGATTACGAGCTTTAATTTTCCAACTTACATATGCTATACAAGGAGCTGTATTTCGACGGCATGGCTCTCGTAATATATGGTCGTCTGCAATTTCAGGCAATTGCTTCTTTACTTCTTCTGCATATTTTTCAGAGGTTACAACCCATACATTCTCTGCCGGACAAATATCTTTGAAACGGTCGAATGTGAGCTGAATCAGCGTTCTACCACAGCCCATTACATCAATAAACTGTTTAGGAAAATCGGGTGTACTCATAGGCCAGAATCGACTACCTACTCCACCGGCCATAATAACAAGATGATTATTTTTTACGCTCATAATATATTCTCTTAAAGAAAAATAATGGGGCAAAGATAGCGAAATAATTCAATAAAAACATCTTTTTTCAATGAATATACATTATATTTGCATTCAGTATTATAACAAATTACTAAAACAAACTAATATGAAAGGTATTGTACTCGCTGGAGGGTCTGGCACTCGATTGTATCCGATAACGAAAGGAGTTTCCAAACAATTGCTCCCCGTTTTCGATAAACCCATGATTTATTATCCTATTTCAGTGCTTATGTTGGCTGGAATTCGTGATATACTTATCATTTCCACTCCACATGATTTGCCTGGTTTCCAACGTTTATTAGGTGACGGTAGTGATTATGGTGTTAATTTTGAATATGCCGAACAACCTTCACCCGATGGATTGGCGCAAGCATTCATTATTGGAGAAAAGTTTATCGGCAATGATTCAGCATGTTTGGTTTTAGGAGATAATATTTTCCATGGTAACGGTTTTTCTGCCATGTTGAAGGAAGCCGTACGTGCGGCAGATGAAGAAAATAAAGCTACTGTTTTCGGATATTGGGTAAGTGATCCTGAACGTTATGGTGTGGCTGAATTTGACAAGGAAGGTAACTGTCTTTCCATTGAAGAAAAACCCGCTAATCCAAAATCCAATTATGCTGTAGTGGGCCTTTATTTCTATCCTAATAAAGTGGTTGAGGTGGCAAAGAACATCAAGCCTTCCGCTAGAGGTGAGCTGGAAATTACTACTGTAAACCAACGCTTCCTTGAAGATAAAGAATTGAAAGTACAAACATTAGGACGTGGTTTTGCTTGGCTTGATACAGGTACACATGATTCGTTGGCTGAAGCAAGTACATACATTGAAGTGATTGAAAAACGTCAAGGATTGAAAGTCGCTTGTTTGGAAGGTATAGCACTCCGTAAGGGTTGGATTTCAGCTGAAAAAATGCGCGAAGTGGCACAGCCTATGCTCAAAAACCAATACGGACAATACTTATTGAAGGTTATTAAAGAACTGGGATTGGAGTAATGGAAGTCATTAAAACTGCAATAGATGGGGTTGTCATTATAGAACCTCGTATCTTCAAAGATGCTCGTGGCTATTTTTTCGAAAGCTTTTCTGCGAGAGAATTTGAGGAAAAGGTCTGTAAAACAACTTTTGTACAAGATAATGAAAGTTTCTCAAGCTATGGAGTACTTCGAGGATTACATTTTCAGAAGCCACCTTTTACCCAAAGTAAATTGGTACGTGTAATAAAAGGTGCTGTACTTGATGTAGCTGTAGACATTCGTAAGGGCTCTCCTACTTATGGGAAACATGTTGCTGTAGAACTTACAGAAGAAAACCATCGCCAATTGTTCATTCCTCGCGGATTTGCCCATGGCTTTGCCGTATTGAGTGATGAAGTATTGTTCCAATACAAATGTGACAATTTTTATGCTCCACAAGCTGATGGAGGCATTGCATGGAACGACCCTGATTTGGGTATTGATTGGCGTATACCTGTAGATAAAGTGATTCTTTCCGAAAAGGACACCAAGCATCCATGCTTGAAAGACTATGATTCCGAATTCGATATCAATATCCCTTTATATTGATAGATTTGATTGGAAACAAGAAAACGTCGGTTAGCGGATTGTTAATCGACGTTTTCTTATTCATAAAACATCGTTTTCTTTGTTAGAACTCATAGTGCAAAAAAGGTGGATGAACTTTTTGTTCATCCACCTTCATTATTAATCTTCGATATATTGATTAGCAATACATATTCAAGATAGCTTCGTACAATTCTTGCTTGCCGCTTACTACCTTAGGTTCGCCTACTTGCTTACCATATGCGTAAACATCTTCCAAAGTCATCTTGCCTTCTTCGAATTCTTTACCCTTACCGCTATCGAATGAAGCGTAACGATCAGCCAACATCTTCTTGTATGGAGATTCTTCGAGCAACTTAGCTGCGCTTTCCAAAGCACGTGCCATTGCATCCATACCGGCGATATGAGCAATAAAGATATCTTCCAAATCAGTTGAGTTACGACGAGTCTTTGCATCGAAGTTAGTACCACCGTTACCGAAACCACCATTACGGATTACGTGAATCATTGCTTGAGTCAATTCGTAGTTGTCAATTGGGAATTGGTCAGTATCCCAACCGTTTTGATAGTCACCACGGTTAGCATCGATAGAACCAAGCATGTCGTTATCAACAGCTACTGCCAATTCGTGCTCGAATGTATGACCAGCCAAAGTTGCGTGGTTAACTTCAATATTAACTTTGAAGTCCTTTTCCAAACCGTGAGCCTTCAAGAAACCGATTACAGTTTCAGTATCAACATCATATTGGTGCTTAGATGGTTCCATTGGCTTAGGTTCAATCAAGAATGTACCTGTGAAGC